>NZ_JADD01000019.1 GCF_000518205.1 Hutsoniella sourekii ATCC 700629
GGACGACGACCTTTTGAAGCCTTCTTTTTATTCGCATGTTTTTGCGCTGATCTAGCTTGATAGGCTTCTGAGTGACAACGATTCAGCTCTCGATAAATCGTTGAGCGATGGCAGCCAATAATATCAGCTATTCGGCTAACTTTATAGCCTTCTTTATGCAGGACTTCTATTTTTAATCGTTCTTCTATGGTAAGATGTTTGTAGCTCATAACAGGCCTCCGTGTTCATGTTGGTGTGGTAACTTACATTTTACACGAACCTGTTATGGGTTTTTATTATTTGTCGCAATTAATTTTACAATCTATCAATTCAAAAGGAGTGTTTAATGATGGAAATTATTCAAGAGTACCTGCCCTTATTTCTAAAAGGCGCGTTGTACACCATACAAATTGCCGGAGCAACAGTGATTTTTGCCTTGCCTCTTGGCGCAATTTTAGCATTGATGAGACTGTCTGAGTCCAAAATTTTAAATGGTATTGCCCGGTTCTATGTAGAAATCATTCGAGGGACTCCCTTATTGGTTCAGGTATACCTTGTTTATTTTGGGTTGCCGATGTTCAATATTCATTTGGATGATTTCATCTCTGCAGTCTTGGCCGTAACGATTAATTCGGCTGCCTATATGAGTGAGATCATGCGTAGTGGGATCCAGTCGATTGATCCAGGTCAAAATGAAGCTGCTCGTGCATTGGGGATGCCAAAAAGTCTAACTTTCCGCAAAATTATTTTACCACAAGCAATCAAAAATATTTTACCTGCTATTGGTAATGAATTTGCGGTCTTAATCAAGGAAACATCGATCGTTTCTGTTCTAGGAATCAAGGATTTGATGTTTGCTTCAGATACGGTTCGTGGGGCTACTTATACCACCTTTACCCCTCTATTGTTTGCTGCTTTGTTATATTTTATTATGACCTTTACTGTTTCACAATTAATGAACCGATTTGAAGGGCGCTTGAGTCAATCAAACGGATAACTATTAGGAGGAAGTTAAAATGTCAACATTACCAGCTTGTCCAAATTGCCATGAGGATATGACCTACACAGATGGTGTCTTATTGATTTGTCCCATGTGTGGTCATGAGTGGAGTCAAGAAGAAGAAGAAGCCAAGGCTAAAGCTGCTGCTGAAGCGAGCTTGATACGTGATGCTAACGGCAATATTTTAGAAGATGGAGATTCAGTGACGGTTATTCAAGACCTTAAGTTAAGTGCCACTCAGACCATTAAGCAAGGAACTAAAGTCAAGAACATCCGTCTTGTTCAAGACCCTATTGATGGGCATGACATTGATTGTAAGATCGATGGCTTTGGAAAAGTCATGCTAAAATCTTCTGTTGTAAAAAAATAATCAAAATATTAGTAACCCTTACTTTCAATGGATGACCCAAACTGGTCATGAAGTTTGAAGTGAGGGTCTTTTAATAGTTAGCATAAAGAGTCAGCCTTGGAATTCATACATTATCCTCACATTAATACTTAAATTATGTTAAAATAAAAATAATTAGCAGTAGATTAGGAGGTATATTATGACACAAACAGTTTACACCAATTATTGGATTAATCGCCGGGATAATGTGCGTAAAGAACACGGTAGCTATCCCACAGAAGAAGAAGCAATTCAGGGAATCGAGACTTGGTGGGAAATTCATAAAGAGCACTATAAAGATGTTGAACATAATCGGACCAATACGGGTGCCTTAGAGATACTATATGATGATGATAATTATTTCTACCGCATTGAAAAACGTCAAATAGAAGGCGAATTACCAAGCCGTCACTATAAAAAATTAACTGCGGGAGAAATAGACACCAAGCGTAAACAATTAAACCTAGACGAGGATACCTACTTATTTGATGAGTTAGCCGAACCCTATCGAGATCGCTTGATTGTGACAATGGCTAACGCCCAAAAGGTCAGAGATTGGGTCTATACTCAAAAAGGTCAGCCAGTTGTGAAAGTGTCTGAGTACGGCCGTTAATGAAGCCATCTATATCTTATCAGGAATTCAAAGAAGGATTCCATTTAGGTATGAGAACGGCCAAGACTGCTTTAGCAGTATTCGTCATTACCCTGATATACGACTTTCTACCAGCACGATCGCCACAAATCGCGTCTTTGTCGGCAGTTTTTGCGTTAAGAAAGGACATGGGTGAGACTTTTAATTTTGGTCGCATTAGAGCTTTCGCCAATGTCGTTGGAGGTTTAGTGAGTGCAGGAATTGTTTTCAGTCTGAGACTGCTACCCGAATGGCGTTTGATCTACTATATTTCGGCGCCAATCGGCCTAGCTTTGACAATCATGCTTTGCATTTCCTTAAATATACCTCAAGGAGTAGTCGGAGCTTCGGCCACCTATCTCATTATTTTCTTTAATATTCCAGAAGAAGCCCAATATGCGTATATTTTCAACCGAATTCTGGATACTTTTATTGGTGCCTTTGTCGCTTTAGCCATTGAATGGTTACTCCCCCGAGAACGAACGGATCAAATAGTGACTTGGTGGAAAAGTAAAATTTCTAAAGCCAACTAGCCCTCTTTGGCTAAGTCGATCGAGGCCAACCAGCCGCATCAAAACAAGCATATCTTGCTTTGATGCGGCTTGATTTATGATTTGTTGAATGGAGCTACATTGTTATTAATTAAAGGAGTAGGGTATGCAAGAAGTATTGAGAAATTGGCTGTTATATTTTAAGGAGCAGGGCCCCTACTATTGGTTGTGGGGCATATTAGTTTTTATTGCGATATTTATTGTTCCCCTAGTCTTGAAGCGCGCAATTAGGAAATGGATAAAATCTGAGCGAGCGCAAGCTTTATGGGAATCAGTGATTAACTGGTTGATGGTATTTTGTTTGATTGTCTTTATTCTAACTTATTTTTCTTCAACACCTTGGTTTTATCGACCTCTTTTTTCATTTGAGGGGACAAGTATTTCTTTATTCTTTATTTTGGCTTTAATCTTCTCAATATTTTTGACCGTCAAGTTTGTTAATTTCTTGGAAGAATTTATCTTGCCGGGTGTTTATCGTCAATTTAATATCGAACCTGCATCTCAAGCAACCATCAATTCTCTGGTCAAGTATGCTATTTTGTTTATAGCTGTCTGGTTTACGCTTGGCCAGCTAGGTTTTGATACCACTTCTATTACAGTGTTTACAAGTGTGCTAGGGGTAGGTATTGGTTTTGGTATCCGGAATATTATGAATAACTTTATATCCGGTATTATCCTATTATTTGAACGTCCTATCAAAGTGGGCGACCTGATCGTTGTTGATAAGATGGTGGCTACCGTTGAACAAATCCGGATGCGGGCAACGATTGTCCGAACCCGAAAAAATGAGCGCCTGATTATTCCTAATTCTTATTTTATTGAGGATCAATTGATTAACCGATCTTATGGCAACCGTGATTTGCGTATTAGTATCGAAGTAGGGGTTGATTATTCAAGTGACATACAACTAGTCAAAAAGCTTCTCCTAGAAGCGGTAGATGAGGTGCGACACGATTGGCCTAATATACTGAGTCATCCTCAACCGCGTGTTTTCTTTGATTCATATGGAGACTTCTCATTAAACTTTAGCTTATGGGTTTGGATTGACAGCCAAAAAGACGAAAGAGAATTCAGAATTGCCAGTGATCTTCGAGTATCAATCTTCAATAAGTTCAATGAAAACGGTGTTGAATTCCCATTCCCAAGACAAGATATTCATATCTTAAATCGAGAGGAGCTAGTATAATATGGAAATTATTTATGAGGACAACCATCTTTTACTGGTAAATAAACCGCGCAATATGCCTGTTCAAGAGGACAATAGTCGTGATTTGGACCTTTTGACTGCCCTTAAGGACATGATTAAAATTCGTGACCAAAAGCCGGGTAATGTCTACTTGGCGCTAGTTCATCGCCTGGATCGGCCAGTGGGTGGTCTAATGGTTTTTGCTAAGACATCGAAGGCTGCAAGTAGATTGTCCAAAGTTTTACGCCAAAAACAGATGAAACGGACCTATCTTGCTGTAGTTAATGGCCAACCTAACTCTGATCAAGGACAATTAGTGGATTACTTATGGAAGGACCGCCAGAAAAACATTGTCCATGTGGTTGATCCCAGTCATCCTGGAGCTAAAAAAGCTATTTTAAATTATCGTGTGATCGACAAGATTGCGGATCACAGTTTAGTTCAAGTGTCCTTAGAAACGGGTCGATCTCACCAAATTCGTGTTCAACTGCAACACATGGGCCATCCTATATACGGCGACCAAAAATATGGTTTAGACCACTCTAAAGTTGGTCAACAACTAGCCTTGTGGTCCTATCAACTAGCCTTTCCTCATCCAACTCGCCAAGAAATCGTCAACTTCCAATGTATGCCGGTTCAAGAGGAACCTTGGACGTGGTTCTCTCAGCTTAAATAAAATGATAGCAAAGGAGAAATAAGTGATTTGCCTCTTAACTTTTTGTCAAAAATTGGTATACTAACTAAAATATTAAAATTGAGGTGGAAGCGATGAATGTGATTATTACAGTAATCGGAGTGGACCAAGTAGGTATTTTAGCTAAAGTAGCAACAGCATGTGCTCAAGCAGGAGCCAATATCATTGATGTAAGTCAAACCTTAATGGAAAATTATTTTACAATGACCATGATGGTTGATATTAACGGTGTCACATTAGAATTCAATGACTTCAAACAAGTAGTCAAAGCTTCTTGTCCAAGCATGCAAATTCACGTGATGCATGAAGATATTTTCCAATCAATGCACCAAATATAGGAGGGCCTTATGATTCGCCAAGACAATATACTTGAGACGATTAAAATGATTCAAGAAGAAGATTTTGATATTCGTACAGTGACAATGGGAATCTCCTTAATGGATTGTTGTGACAGTGATATTGACCGATCTTGTCAAAAAATTTATGATAAAATTTATCAATCAGCCAAGAAATTAGTGCCTGTCTGCCAAGAATTGGAAGAACAATATGGGGTCCCTATTGTTAACAAACGAATAGCGGTGACACCAATAGCCAAACTCATTGCCTCCAGCGGGGGAGATCCATTAAAGTATGCCCAAACATTGGACAAAGTAGCTCAAGATGTAGGCGTTAACTTTATAGGAGGTTTCTCAGCTCTAGTTCATAAAGGATTCTCTAAAGGAGATCTAGAATTGATTCAGTCTATGCCACAAGTGATGGCTGAAACTGAACGAGTGTGCGGATCGGTTAACATCGGTTCCACTCGAGCTGGCATCAATATGGATGCTGTTAAGTTAACGGGACAAATAGTTAAGCAAGCAGCAGAACTAACGGCTGACCGCGAATGTGTTGGAGCAACTAAGATTGTTATCTTTTGTAATGCAGTAGAGGATAATCCATTTATGGCTGGAGCCTTCCACGGTGATGGGGAGCCTGATTTGGTGATTAATGTGGGTGTTTCGGGGCCAGGTGTGGTACGAAAAGCCTTGACCCGCCTTGATAAGTCGGCTCCAATTGAAGAGGTAGCTGAAGTGATTAAGCGGACGGCCTTTAAGATTACCCGGGTCGGTCAATTGGTTGGAACACAGGCGGCTAAAGCTTTAGATATTCCATTTGGCATTGTAGATATCTCATTAGCACCTACTCCAGCCGTTGGCGATTCAGTGGCCTATATCTTGGAAGAGATGGGCTTGGCTGAAGTAGGAGGCTATGGTTCGGTTGCAACATTGGCTCTCCTGAACGATGCGGTCAAAAAAGGGGGGATCATGGCTTCTTCAAGCGTTGGTGGTCTTTCTGGAGCCTTCATTCCGGTGAGTGAAGATGCTGGTATGATTCAAGCCACAGCCAGTGGTAATTTGAATCTGGATACTTTAATGTCTATGACTGCAGTCTGCTCAGTGGGCTTGGATATGATAGTCATCCCAGGAGAGACAAGCCCTGAAGTTATCTCAGCTATTATTGCAGATGAAGCTGCCATTGGGATGATTAACTCCAAGACAACCGCCGTCCGAGTGATCCCGGCAATTGGTCGATCAGATTCTGAGAGCCTTAATTGGGGCGGCTTATTTGGAGAGAGCCAAATCATGCCTATCAATCAAACAGCGCCCGATGTCTTTATCAATCGGGGGGGACGTATTCCTGCGCCAATCCAAAGTCTCAAGAATTAAGGTAAAATAAAGAAGGGGAGTTTTATGAAGAAAAGGTGCTTATTGTCGTTTATAAGTCTATCTCTGCTATCTTTACCCGTTCAAGCCCAACAAACAAGACACAATCCTGAAGAGATTGAGTCTGCTAATTATGTTGAAAACCCAGCGAATTTATTTTCAGAGGAGAGCTTAACAAGTAGTTTTTTGGAAGAGCATGCTGAAGATGAAACTCCACCTAGACCCGAAGATGTCGAAGGGGCCATTGTTCACGACCCTATCTATCCAGCCAGCTATCAAGAAGGTAAACCCACCGAGAAATTCCCTGATAAAGGGCTTGATAAGGGCTATCCTAAAAACACCTTGATGGTTGGAGACTATGCCTTCCCTATAGTTGACCTCCGGGGTCAGATGAAAGAGGAAGAGGACTTTGAGTATTTAAATCAATTACTTGAAGAGAATACTCATGCGGTCTATGTAGGCGAAAATAATATGAATACTTTTTTTGGACACTACTATGATCTAAGTGGAACAGGTATCTTTAACCCGATGGATGATATGGGCTTGATGGATATTGGGGTAGAAGTGGTCATCACTGATGATCAAGGTCTGAGTCGGGGTTATGAGATCACACAAAATTTATCTTTTAACCACGCAGATCAAGACCTTCATTTCTATGGTCAAGATTCCTTGCCTTACCTCGCTTACCAGGGCAATGGTCAAGACATGATTTATATCCAGTATTGTCGCTGGGATATCGAACTCGGTTTACTAAAATCTTACATCGGCTACCGAATATGGTAAAAATATGGAAAAAGAGGCTGTAAGATAAGTTACAATAATTATAATAAAAGCTTCGAAAAGCAAACAATCACTCAGCTGTAGTGGATCGCCTTCAGAGCCACGGCTCTCCCGGCTTAATTGGCTATTCTCTCCCTAAGCGCTAAAGCGCATAAGGGAGAGATATGGGCCAATTATCCTAAGACTACTGCTGAGTGATTGTTGCTTTTTTTTGCTATTATTAATCTATCCATTTTTATTAACGAACAAAAGATACAAATCCTAACGATTTATTTGTGTTATTAGAGGTGATTGGGACTTACCTTACAGCCTTTTTATTTTTGATCATGTAAGCCCAGTAGAAAATAGGGCATTGAATGCAGAAAACAATGGGCCATTTCTTCAGGATCAATCGCTTCTTTTTCGTTTAATTTATGGCGCCAGATTAAAGCACCGCCTCTAGACCAAATAGCTAGACTAAATTTTTCTTCCTTGGTTAAAGGTCGGCCAATTAAAGCTCGATAACGTTGAGACCAGTAATCATAAAAAGTGTCCGATACAAAGTCAAAAAAAGAGTTTTGTCCTTCATTATTCATCATGACTTGCATGAAAATTAAATCATCTTGCCCCATAAATTTTGATAATCCATAAAAGATGGCAAAAGGTTCCTGATTATCCTCTTGGAATACTTGTTCAGCTTTCTGCCTGTAGTACCAGTTTGCTAAATCAAATTTATCTTGGAAATGCCGATAGAAAGTAGCTCTTGAAATATCAGCATTTTGAACAATGTCGACAACTGTAATTTTATCAAAGGACTTTTGCTTTAGCAGTTGCTCAAGAGCTAAGAAAATAATTAACTTTGTTCGATTCATGATCATCCTCCTTATTTGAGACAAAAATCAAGAACTGTCTCAAAATGAAACACTCAGCGAAAATTGACTCTTTGTTCAAGTGTTCACATCAATTATTATAACATTGTAAGGGTTTCAACCCAACAATAAAGGAGGATTATGTGATGACAATAGCTAACAAAGATTATTATGATGTGGTGGTCGTAGGAACAGGTGCCAGCGGAATGGCTGCTGCTGTAGAAGCCGCGCAAAATAACTTGAGCGTACTCTTATTAGAAAAAGGAAAGACAACAGGAGGATCCACCAACTATACTGAAGGTATGTTTGGTATTGACTCTTACCTACAGCAAGAAGCTGGGGTAGAGATTTCCAAAACAGAAGTATTAAAATCTGAAATTGAATATTCAAACTATCGAGCAGATGCGGGTATTTGGCGCGATTATATTGAAGGAAGCGCGGATACGATTGCTTGGATGCGTGATTTGGGCGTGAATTTCTTAAGAGTTCAAGCAATGGGAGCTGGGATAGTCTCTTGGCATATTTATGAAGGATTTGGAGACCAGGTCATTCATGAGACTTTTGTGCCACAAGCAGAAAAACTAGGAGTGGAATTATTAACCTTGACTGCTGGTAAGGAAGTGATCTTAGGATCTGATGGTCAAGTGGAAGCAATTGTTATCGAGGATCAACAATCAAAAGAAAGTCAAAAAATCCAAACATCAGCTGTCGTCTTGGCAACGGGAGGTTACTTAGATAATCCTGAAATGATCCGAGAGTATACCCACTATGATAGTGAGCGCCTTTTACCAGTGACCTCTGGTAAGTCAACTGGAGATGGCCTGCAAATGGCTTGGCAAGTAGGAGGCAAAAACTATGGAACAGGAACAGCACTATTATTTGGTGGCTACCTCAATGATCCTGATGCTCCTAATTATGAGATGATGACTTCAGAAATGTGTGTAGCAGCTGGTCAACAACCTTTACTTTGGGTTAATGAAGTGGGTGAACGCTTTGTAGATGAAGGCGTGATCTATAATTTCTCTGAGGCTGGGAATGCATTATATACTCAAAATAAGGTTTACAGTATTTTAGATAAGGGAATTATCGATTATATGGCTCAAGAAGGTAATTTCATGGGGCTAGGGGTCTATATTAACCGAGGACACAAAATGACCAAGCTTCAAGAAGAGATTGATCAAGCAATAGAAGCAGGAAAAAGCTTCATAGCTAAGGCCGATAGCATTGAAGAACTAGCTGAAAAAATAAATCTACCAAAAGACAAGCTCGTTAAAACTATCCAAGACTATAACCAAGCAGCTAAATCAGGTGAAGATGATCAGTTTGGTAAGGATCCAGCTTATCTACATCCCGTTGAGGAAGGGCCTTTCTATGCCTTTGAATTAGGGGTAGGAGCCTTTGCTTCAATGGGTGGCATTAAGGTCAATCGTCAAAACCAAGTTTTAACTGATGACGGTCAAGTCATCACCGGCTTATATGCAGTGGGCAATGATGCTTCTGGTCTAGTTGGAGATACCTATGGCCCTGATAAACCAGGTTCATGTGTCGGTTATGCCTTCTACTCTGGACGCAATGCAGCCCAGCAAATCATTAAAGAGCGCAATTAACCGGAAGGTCAACAAATCAGTCTTAAGTCCCATCCATTGCTTAGGATTTAGTTTTATAATTAATTTAGCAAGAGGAAAGGATGATTAGATGAATTTACATCGTAAGACGAACTTGATTGAACTTTTGCGCTCATTTTTCAGTAAAGAAACACCTAACTATATTAAACTCTTAATGCTCGGTGGCGTAGCTTATTTAGTGAGTCCGGTTGACTTTTTACCCGATGTATTTGGCTTGTTGGGATTTGCCGATGATGCAGCAGTTGTGACCGCTGTTTTCTCGCTAGCTATGCACTTATTGGATAACCATAAGAAGCAAGTCACGAAGAGTAGAGAGACTTATGTTACTAATCTAAAAGAAGCTAAACCTTTATAAGACTAAAAAACCGCCAGCGAACTTTTGATTCGCTGGCGGTTTTAGTGTTTAGATATTAATAATCTTTTTCTAGTTGGCTGGCTGCTGCCTGATCAATGATCAAGGTAACATTTGGATGTTTTTGTAGTACACTAGCAGGAAGTTCTTCAGTAACGGGACCTTCAAGCATTCCTTTGACAGCTGCTGCTTTATTTTCTCCGAAAGCAATGAAAAGAATTTCTTTTGAATCCATAATGGATCCGATTCCCATACTATAAGCCTTGGTTGGCACTTGATCAATTGAATCAAAAAAGCGGGAATTAGCCTTGATCGTGTCATCTGTTAGGTCAGCTAGATGAGTCTTAATTAAAAAATCAGTTCCCGGTTCATTGAATCCGATATGACCATTAGGGCCAACACCTAATAGTTGAAGATCAATGGGGTGATTGGCAATGATCTCATCAAAGCGCTTGGTTTCTGCCTCAGCATCTTCATTGAGCCCATCTGGAATAAAAGTTTCCTTGAATGGTTTCTTACTGAAGAGATGTTTCTCCATGAAATAGTGGTAAGATTGAGGGTGATCATCAGCAAGTCCATAGTATTCATCTAAATTGATCGAGGTAGAATCGCTGAAGTCAATATCAGACTCAATCATTAATTCATAGAGCTTTTCTGGGGTTGAACCAGTCGCTAATCCAAAAGTTTTAGCCCCTTTATCTATAGCATCTTTAAAAATATCCAGTGCTTTTTTACTTGCTTCTTCTTGATTATCAAAAATTAAAACATTCATTGTCATAATAATTGCCTCCTAATAAATATAGTGGCTTTTAGGTGCTGCTTGATGTTTTGTAGCATGTTCACACATGTTTTTGTCATCTTGCTAAGGATTGCACAACCCTGAGCCATCCGCCGAATTTTCGATAAGCTCATTCCTCGTCCTCACCCGAAGGTGAACTGGCGCTATCATTTATCCTTTCCATATATTTTCTAAAAGCTCCTCCATTGTAACCGATTAAGCTTGCTCATGCAAGTAAATGTATTCAAGATGAATCATTCACAAATTGACATTAAAAGAATGGACTTCTATAATAAATAGAGTCTAGTGTTTTATGTCAGCAGTTCCTTGCTGGCTTTTTTTGCTAACTAACTCAAAAAGGAGGTTGCCTATGGGCTTAGTATTATCTTATATCAAGAACTATAAGTTGGAAATGTTACTGACCTTATTGGGTTCCTTGGCCTTTGTTGGCGTTAACTTAGGTCTACCAATGACGGTTTCTAAAATTATCAACCAAGCCATCGCTAATGGCGAAACAGCTTTGTTGAATCGATACATTGTGCAAATGATTGGGATGGTGGTCCTTTCATTCTTATTTCTTCTTGGATCTCGATTTGGTTTGTCAAGATTGGCTAGTGGGGTTACGCGAGATATTCGTAATGATGTTTACGAAAAAATGCTTAAATTATCTCATCATGAATTTCAAGAATTAGGGGTCCCTTCAATGACAAACCGGATCACAACTGATGCCTTTGTAATTTTACAATTTGTTCAGTTGATCTTTGGAATGGGATTAACAGCTCCTTTAATGGTAGTATTTTCCGTTGTAATGATCACACAAACCTCCTTACAATTAGGAGCTTATGTGGCACCAACGGTTCCCATTATCTTTTTGATTATTTTGTATTTGGCTCGGTTAACCGTCCCTATCTCTACTCAACAGCAGACTACGCTCGATGATATTAACCGAATTCAGCGGGAAAATATTACTGGCATGCGAGTGATTCGCGGCTTTAACCGTCAAGATTATATGCAAAATAAGTTTGAGAGAGTTAATCAAGATTACCGCGATATTTCCACCCATTTGTTTAAGATAATGGCCATACCAGCGCCAGTAGCTTGGCTGATTATTGATACAGCTTTGGTCATTGTGGTATGGTTTGGAGCGGCCTACATTGAGGGTGGGTCCTTGATGATTGGAGACCTAGTAGCCTTTATTCAATATGTCACTCAAGCGCTTTTTTCTATTATGCTATTTTCTAATATCTTTATGATGTATCCACGTGCTCAAGTGAGTGCCAACCGGCTTCAAGAAATCCTAGAAACACCGATTTCGGTCGCTAACCCTGAGAATCCAATCACAGAAACAGATGGGTCCGGGACTTTAGAATTCCGCAATGTGACTTTTATGTATCCAGATGCTGATGAACCAGTTCTAAAAAATATTTCTTTTAAAACAAAAGCCGGACAGACAACAGCCTTTATTGGGTCTACGGGTTCTGGTAAATCGACAATTGTCAAATTAATTCCTCGATTTTATGATGTGACCTCAGGCCAGATTTTGCTGGATGGTATTGATATCCGTGATCTTGATTTAAAAGTTTTAAGAGAAAAAGTTGGTTATACACCTCAAAAAGCCAATTTATTTACAGGTGAAATTGCCGCTAACCTTCGGTTTGGTTTTGAGCAGGCGGCAGTTCATGATATGGAACGGGCCACGGATGTTTCTCAAGCAAGCGAATTTATCGCAAAAACAGAAAAAGGGCTGAGAACGTATTTATCTGAGGGAGGAAGCAACCTTTCTGGGGGCCAAAAACAAAGACTATCTATTGCCCGCTCAGTTATTGGTGATCATGAAGTTTATATTTTTGATGATTCATTTTCAGCTCTGGACTATAAGACAGATGTCGCTGTTCGTAGTGCCCTCAGCCAAGAAATAGGCCAAGCCACAACCCTGATCGTGGCTCAGCGCGTGGGGACGATTATGAATGCGGACCAAATTATCGTCTTAGACCACGGTGAAGTGGCTGCAATTGGAAGTCACAAGGAACTGCTTGAAACTTCAAACTTGTATTATGAAATAGCCGCGTCGCAATTGAGTGAGGAGGAGTTGAACCGATGAAAGATTTTACCTATATTTGGCGTCGATTGTATGCTTATATTAAGTTAACTCCTTTTCAACTAATGGTTGGCTTTTTGGCTATGGTTGCTAATACCCTGGTTTCAGCGGCGATGCCTTTTGTGATGGGGCTTGCTATTACTGAATTAGGACGAAACTTATTAGGAGGGCAGGGCTTTAATTATGAGTACATCCTTAAGGTACTGGTTCTCTATTACAGTTTGACCATTGCTCATGGGGTGACCCAGTATAGCTCATATGCCTTAATGGCAACTGTGGTTCAAAATGCCATGGCCGCTCTGCGCTCAGATATATCTGAGAAAGTAAACCGTCTTCCTGTTTCCTTTTTTGACCGGCATCAGTTAGGAGATATCTTAAGCCGGGTTACCAATGATGTGGATGCGGTGTCTAATGCTCTACAGCAAGGTTTGGTCAATATTACGATTAATGGTTTGATGATTATAATGTCTCTAGCCATGATGTTTCTAATCAATGCGACCTTAACCTGGATTATTATCGCTGCCTTGGTCATTAGTTTAATTTTTTCTCGAATCATTTCTCGTTATTCTCAACCAGTTTTTCAAAATATGGCTAATGCTTTGGGAGATTTGTTTGGCTTTACTCAGGAACAATTATCGGGTTATACAGAATTAGTTGTCTACAATCAACAAGACCAGTCACTTAAAGACTTTATCGATAAAAATCAAAGAATTTTTGAGCTAGGAACTCGGTCCGGCTTCCTATCAATGATTATGTATCCGATTATGTCCACAGTCTTTAATGGGGCTTATATTGTGAATATTTTTGTCGGTGGTATGATGGTGATTGCTGGTCGGTTAACAATTGGTAACTTACAAGCCTTTATCTCCTATATTTCTCAAATATCCGGGCCACTGGGACAGATCACCCAGCTCATACCAATGGTTCAATCGGCCATTGCTTCAGCTAGACGGATTTTTGACTTTTTGGACGAAAAGGAAGAAGAACAAGCCCAAATCAAGCAATCCCTACCCGCTGAAGTAGAAGGACAGGTTGTTTTTGATCGGATTCAATTTGGTTACAGTCAAGATCGGATATTGATGGAGGAGATCTCCTTTGATGCCTCAGCGGGGCATACGATAGCGATTGTAGGCCCTACAGGTGCGGGTAAGACCACTTTGATTAATTTATTGATGCGCTTTTATGATGTTGATCGAGGGGATATTCGAATTGATGGGCAGTCCATTTATGCTACTAGCCGTGATGATTTAAGAAGTCATATGGGTATGGTTCTCCAGGATGCGTGGCTGTTCCAGGGAACTGTAATGGAAAATATTCGCCTCGGAAAGTTAGAAGCAAATGACTATGAAGTTCACCAAGCATGTAAAATTGCTAATGTAGATCAATTTATCAAGACCTTACCTGGTGGCTATGATTTTATCATTGAAGAAAATGGATCAAATATATCCCAGGGTCAGCGGCAACTGATGACGATTGCCCGTGCGGTATTGGCTGATCCAGATATCTTGATTTTGGATGAAGCCACCTCTTCGGTTGACACGCGCTTGGAACAACTAATTCAAGATGCCATGGACAAAGTGATGGAAGGGCGAACTAGTTTTGTCATCGCTCACCGGCTATCGACCATCAGAGATGCCGATATGATCTTAGTAATGAAGGATGGTACCATCATCGAACAGGGTAGTCATGATGACTTAATTCAAGCTTCTGGATTTTATGCTGATCTTTATAATAGTCAGTTTAATCAAGAAGATTCAGCTGATATTCATTTAATGGGTTATTAGTGTTAAATGAGGTTTTCAAAAGCCTATTAAAAAAGTTATAATAAGAGCTAGGGAGGGGATAATATGAGAAAAATCTTAACACTCATTTCGCTGTTTGCTGTATTTGCTTTAACGATTGGTCAAGTTGGACTACATGTGGAAGCAAAGGAATTTGAAGGTCAAAAAGTTAAAATAGGGGTAGTAGGTTCTGAATATGAGGAAATCTGGAAATTTGTGGCAGAAAAAGCTAAGCAAGAAGAAGGAATCGATTTAGAAGTTGTTCTATTCGATGATTACAATATGCCTAATCAAGCCTTGCGTGACGGATCTATTGATTTAAATGCCTTCCAGCATGATAAGTTTTTGGCTAATTGGAATGAAGAAAATGATGGGGATTTAACTACAATTGGTTACACTCATTATGTTCCGTTTAGAATTTATTCCGACAAATATAAATCACTTGATGACCTACCTCAAGGAGCCAAAGTTGCCATCAACCAAGCACCTACAGCGGTAGCTTCAAGCTTAGCTATGTTTGAGCATGTCGGTTTGATTAAACTTGAAGATAAAGACAATCACTTGCCAACACCATCAGACATCGTTGAAAATCCTAAGGAACTTGAATTCATTGAGCTCGATGCCGCTCAAATTCCAGCAGCTGTTACTGATGTGGATGCTGCGATTATCGACTATTCATTTTTAGGGTCCACAGATTTTAAACCTTCTGATGCGATCTTTGTCTATGGTGATACGGTCGAAACCATGGATCCGCTAGCCGTTAACAATATCACTGCTCGAGCAGAAGACAAGGATAATCCACTTTACAAGAAAATTGTAGAGCTTTATCAATCTGAAGATGTTGCCAATAAAATTGAAGAAGTAACTCAAGGTGGCAGTATTCCTGCTTGGGACTTAATGGATCAAATACAAAATAAAGAAAACTAATAAAAGAACACATTCTCAACAAAAGGTAAAGGCAATCTTTCGCTTGGTTTCTCTAATCCAAGCGAAAGAGCCAGACCTTAAGGGGAATGTGTTTTTTATATGTCTTAATGAATAGCATCATTGGCTTGATGACTAGAGGATAAATCAGTTAAAAAATAATCGTGAAGTAAAACTTCTTCTTCGGGTTGATCTAATATGACTGGATCATCCCAAGTTGTGTCAACTCCCAACCAGGTGTCTTCTATAAGCACTTCATTCCAAGCATGACTATCGGCGCTAGATATTTGACCTTCGGCGTGGGCATAGCCAGTTCTTAAGCGACTCTTTAGTCCTGCGTATTCACTAGCAATCTGAAAGAGACCGGCATAAGCTTGACAGACCCCTTCACCCGCTTGTAAGATGGCGATAGGCGAATGAATGCTGAAACCATTAACCGTATCAGTGGGACTGAGGGAATAAGAAGCCATATTGATGATTGTATCATGAATATGCAAGGCCTTTTGATAGTCATCCCAACCCGTCATTTGTTGGGCTAAACGGTAGGCCCAATCGTGGATTTCTTTTTCATCAGCTAAACTATGATGAAAGGAAAAATCAAACAAAAGCCAATGTTTATCAGCAATGCTATAAGTCCAGGTTTGATAACTTGAAATAACCGCCCCATAATAGCTGGACATCAACTTTTCCTGTAGTATAGTTTGGATTTGACTATCATCTGGTATCGGTCCTTCTAATTTATAGTAATGAATCCAGTGACCCTGATCCAAATTATTGATGACCTGACTGACAAGATTTTCTAAGTCATCACCGGCCACTTGACCTGCATCAATGGCTTCAGGGAAATCCTTTCGAATGAGTGTTTGTTCATCGGTCAAATAAGTTTGAAGGGTATCAATACCTTCTTGAAACACTCCCAAATCCAAAGCGTTAGCTCTTGGGTAGGAGTTTAGGGAACAAGTGATCAGAATCAGCAATAAGGAATATAATTGTTTACAACTTAATTTCAGGACTATTCCACCTTTCGTCAAACGAATTCAGTGAGGTAAGACTATGATTTATCGAGATTATTTAGAATTTGAATATGGCCTATTAGAAATTCGAGCTAGCGAGAACCATCTGCTTTATCTTCAACCCACTCATGAAAAATCCAGTATTCGACCTAATTCTATCACTCAAATGACTCAAGAACAATTAGTTGACTATTTTAAGCTCCGTCGCCAATCTTTTGATCTACCCATCAAATGGCAGGGGAGTGACTTTCAAGTTCAGGTCTTGCAGTCCTTACAGACCATCCCTTATGGCCAGACACGGACTTATAAAGAAGTCGCTCTTAGTATCGGTAATCCCGGAGCTAGCCGGGCGGTAGGCCAGGCTAATCATCGTAATCCAATATATGTTGTGATCCCTTGTCACCGGGTGATTGCTACTAATGGTCAGCTTTCCGGATATGGGGGAGGTATTGAGATGAAGAAATACTTATTAAGCTTAGAAAAAAAGGGAGCAACTAAGCCCAAGGGCTAGTTGCTCGCACCGCGTCTTGTCAGTTAATTTCCTTGGTCATTAGAATAAGGTCCAGCCATCGGCCAAATTTATAACCAACTTTATTTAATCGTCCGGCCAGAGTAAACCCATTTCTCTGGTGGAAGCTGAGGCTTGAATCATTATCTGCAGTGATCGCAGCTACTAATAAAATAAATCCAGCCTTCTTTAATTGTTTTTCTAATTCCTGATACAAACTATGTCCAATTCCGTACCCCTGACTAGAAGAGGCTAGATAGATGCTAATCTCACAAGTATAGTCAAAGGCTTTCCTCTCTTGGTAACGATGGCCGTAAGCGTAACCGACCACTGTGTCTTCAAGCTGGGCCACTAGGAAGGGATATTCTGCTTGAATCGTTTGGAGTCGGTTGGCAAAGTCATCAAGACTGGGCGATTCATATTCAAAGGATACCGTTGTTTCTAATACATAAGGTTCATAGATGGACTGAATGGCCGGCAAATCTTCAAGTCGAGCTTCTCTAATTAAAAGTTTACTTGAATTTGACATTTTCTTTTACTTTCCTTTATTTAAGTTCAAGATATCTAAGACTTCATCCTTCATTGAAGCAACATCCACCAGTCTGTTATGAAGAATAGGTGCTTCTAATAGATGTTCAACAGCTGGCGGGTAGTCCAGACCTGTTAATTGGCTAACTTTTTCCAGAATGTCTTTATCACTTAGACTACTTCTGTCGACCGTTAAGGCATCTAGAATGGCCTCAGGGAATTTAAAGGGACTGGCTGTAGAAATAATAATAGTCGGGTTCGCTTCAACTTCTTCTCGATCTTGAAGTTTTCGCCATGCTTTAGATGCAACGGCTGTATGAGGATCCATGATGTAATCAGATTCTTCATAAACTTCTTTTATTTCTTGAAGGGTCTCTCCTTGGCTGGCAAACTCAGCTAGAAAATCATGAAGTTGAACTTGATAGTTTGATTCTAAATGATAGTGGCCCTCTTCTTGCAACTGGTTCATGAGTGAACTGAGAATCTTACTGTCTTCTCCTACGGCGTGATAAATAAGACGTTCTAAATTACTTGAAACTAGGATATCCATTGAAGGTGAAATCGTTAATTCAAAAGGTCGGTTACGGTCGTAGGTTCCAGTTTGGAAGAAATCGTATAAGACCGTATTATCGTTAGATGCACAGATGAGTTGGCCGATAGGTAAGCCTGTTTGTTGAGCATAGTAGCCAGCTAGGATATTACCAAAGTTTCCAGTCGGAACAGAGAAGTTGACCTCTTCACCTGCTTGAATTGTACCAGCTTTTATTAATTGCGCATAAGCATAGTAATAATAGACAACTTGTGGGAACAAGCGCCCAATATTCATGGAGTTTGCTGATGAAAATTGCAGTTGATGATCAGCTAGTTGCTCACGTAGGACTGGGTCATTAAACAATTCTTTAACCTTGCTCTGGGCATCATCAAAGTTTCCGTGGATAGCAACCACGTGTGTGTTTTGACCTTCTTGAGTCAACATTTGACGTTCTTGGATTGATGAGACCCCTTCTTTAGGATAGAAGACGATAATCTCTGTACCTTCAACATCCGCAAAACCTGCCATGGCAGCCTTTCCAGTATCACCTGATGTTGCGGTTAAAATCACGATCTTGGATTCGTTGTGATTGATTTTAGCAGCGGTCTTCATCAGGTAGGGAAGTATGGTTAAAGCCATATCCTTAAAAGCGATGGTTGGCCCGTGAAATAGTTCTAAATGATAGTTTGTACCGACTTTTACTAGTGGAGCAATAATGGGTGTGTCAAACTTTTCATCATAAGCAGCTTGAATACAAGCTCGTAGTTCATCTTCACTGAAATCGGTAAGGAATTCTTTAAGGACATAGAAAGCCATCTCTTGGTAAGAATAGTTGGCGAGCTCTTGCCAATTATTAGTTAGTCGAGGAATGTCACTAGGAACAAAGAGTCCTCCATCCTGGGATAGACCTTGCAGGATAGCTTGAGAAGCAGTTAATGTATTGTTAGGATTTCGTGTACTTTTGTAAATCATTTTTTCACCTATTTTTAATTTTTTTATAGTATAACACAAGCTGGGCTAAAAGATTAGTCCCAGCTTGTCGAAAAAATTAGATTAAAGCCCTGATTGCTACGAGGATGACTAGGTGCAGGGGGTAGAAGAAATAGACCCATCGGCCTCTAAGAAGTCCTCGTTGGCCATTGTATAGAGCCATAAAAAGAAAGGCC
This sequence comes from Hutsoniella sourekii ATCC 700629, assembly GCF_000518205.1. GTDB lineage: Bacteria > Bacillota > Bacilli > Lactobacillales > Aerococcaceae > Hutsoniella > Hutsoniella sourekii. Next base: position 19,066 of record NZ_JADD01000019.1, read on the forward strand.
AACCAGGCAGTCCATTGATTGTAGATAAGATAGAATAAAGTTCCAGCAATAACCGGCAACCATCGAGGCAGAAGGCGGTATAGATTGTATAAAATGATTATAAATGCAACTCCCTTACCCCCGTAGTCCGTTTGCATAAATTCTGCTAAGCCGATAAGAACGAGAGGGAGGACATAATTCAACCACCCATAAGAAGATTTGAAATGATATTGGTAAGCAAATATAGCTAAAGCGCCAAACAGTAAGGTAAACATTACATTCTGACCCGATAGGCTAAAGATTGAATGGTGAAAGGCTAGATCAAATGGAATCTCAGCGACCAGCGAAAACAGAAGGAGCCTTTGCAAGTAGGCTTTCTGGTTAGAAGTCTTTAAGCTTCCTTCCACAATTTGAAAAGCATATAGAGGAAAGGCTATTCGCCCAATCATCCGCATCCAATAATAAATCCAGTCTAGATTTTCAATAGTCGTAGCTGAAAAAGGGAATGCTTGGGAATCTTGTAGAATTGGCAAGAGGACAATGGCTGCCGTATGATCAATCAACATCGTGATCATCGCAATCAACTTAATCCAAGTGGCAGTTACTGGGCTAAAATGGGGGGCATACTTCATAATTATTATCCTATCTAATTGTTTAGTCTTTTATATTGTAATTCAGCTAGATAGAATTGTAAAGAATGGCTATTCTTCCTCTAAAATATGGGTATGGACAAGCTTGAGAACAGAGAAGACATGGTCGTCATCTAATTGATAGATGTTCAATTTGCCTTGTCGATTGGATTTTACTAGACGGGCTTCCCTTAAAATACGCAATTGGTGTGAGACAGCAGATTGCTCCATTTCAACTTCTTGGCATATTTGGGTGACACTTTTTTCAGACTCTTTCAAGATAAATAAGATCTTTAATCGGTTGGGTTCACTTAAAACTTTAAATAAGCGACTCATTTTTTCAATATCAGTATTCATTGGCAAACTCCTTAAATAGTAATCATTATTATTTATCCTATCATTTTCAATTGCATTCGACAAGCGGTTAACTAATTTTTTCATTTAAAATGAGCATAAAATAAAATCTTTACATTAACTTTACCTTCCATCAACATTAAATTTACATTCATTCGATACAATGGGTGTAAGAGATTACATTCTAAGATGGAAGGGAGTTCCCAGATGGTTCAATTAATTGCACAACGGGGTATTAGTCAATTATACCCTGAAAATACTTTGCCGGCCTTTCAAGCCGCACTTGACTATCATGCTGATGGTCTAGCATTTGAATTGCATTTGACGGCTGATGGCTATCCCGTGATTCACCGTGATGAACAAATTCACCGAACATCCAATGGTCAAGGTTGGATTCAGGACTTAACTTTAATGGAATTAAGACAGTATAGTTTTACCGGCTCCTATACAATAGACGAAAAAATTAATCTATTGACTTTAGAAGAGTTCCTAGAGGAGTTTAGTGCTACTAACCTTGTTTTTTATATTGAACTAAAAAATGATTTCGTTCATTACAAAGGATTAGAGTCAAAAGTTCTTGAATTATTAAAGCAATTTCAAGTTCTTGATCGAAGTATTTTAGCTAGTTCTAATCATCGATCCATAGCAACTTGTCTAGCTTACTATCCTGATTTAGTGACCAGCTTAACCTTTAAGGAAATGATCCCTAATATTGGTGAATATGCCTTTCGATTTGGTGTATCTGATATCACTGTCCCCACTGACATGGTGGATGACCACTTGTTTAATTCTTGCTTAGATAACGGTATTAATATTAATATCTATGATATAGTTGAGGCTGAATTTATAAAAAATCAAACCAATTCAAGCATCAAGCGCTTAATTTGTGCGTGTCTTAATCAGGTTCATGAATTGAGATAGGTGGTTATAGGGGATTTAATTAAGGCGTTCTCCTTTAATGTGCTATAATGACTGTAAGTTTTAAGGATTGGGGGCTGGTAATGTGTCAGCAAAATCAGAACGGACAGTTTTTTCAAATCCCACAATATTATCTTCTAAAGTCTATCAAGTAAGTCAGGAAGTTTTTAATGCTGTGAGTCATGGGATCGGTTTTTGTCTTTCCTTGCTTGCCTTGTATTTATTGATAAGGAAGGGACTAGCTAGTGGTCAGTTAGTGGATCTGCTTGCTTATTTAGTCTACGGCATTTCCATGAGCTTATTATTTTTCCATTCGATGCTCTACCATAGCTTATCTTTAACTGCTGTGGGACCGATTTTTCAAATGATTGATCATTTAAGTATTTATTTATTGATTGCGGGAACTTATACGCCCTTTGCCTTACTAGTAGTAGGGGGGGCTGCGGGTTGGCTTTTATTGCTTGCTCAATGGGCCATGGCCATCTTGGGCTGTATTGCTAAACTTAGTCAATGGTCTTGGATGAAGAAGTATTCAACTCGTCTTTACTTGTTGATGGGCTGGATGGTTATTTTTACCATCAAACCTTTGATTGAGTCTTTTGCGCTCCCAGGGCTATGTTGGTTGGTTAGTGGGGGGATTCTTTATAGTTTGGGTGCTTACTTCTATAGTCAAGATGACCGGTATGCCTATTTTCATGTGATTTGGCATTGGTTTGTCTTGTTTGCTGCTATCTGTATGTTTGTTTCAATTTATGTTTATATTTAAGGATGAAGGAGCGAAATGGTGAAAGCTGTTATTTTTGATATGGATGGGGTAATGATCGACTCTGAGGCTGTATTTACTTACGCCAACCACCGAACCTTAACTGAAGCTGAGGTAGACCATGATCCTAATTACCATTATCAACACACAGGTAAGACGCATTGGCAGACCTGGCAAGCGATTGTGGATGAATTTGGATTAGACCAAGAAGTTCAAACTCTACATGATCAATCGCTAGATTATTACCAAGAAAAGATTGACCGTGACGGCTGGGATCCTATCCAAGGCACAGTGGAACTGATCAAGCAATTAGACCAGGCAGGTTGTAAATTAGCTGTTGCATCTGGTTCTTCAATGAAATTAATCAAAGAAGTGGTTGCATTTTTAGGTGTGGCAGATTGTTTTGACGTCCTTGTCTCAGCCGAAGATGTGGCTGAGGGAAAACCAGCACCTGATGTTTTTTTGAAGGCCGCTCAAGAGCTGGGAGTGGAAGCTAAGGACTGCTTGGTATTTGAAGATGGCTTAAATGGAGCCCAAGCAGCTAAGGCTGCTGACATGTACTGTATCGGCTTTGCTAATCCTGCATACCCTAGTCAGCATTTGGATACTGTTTGTGACCAAGTTGTCAACTCGATGGAATCAGTGAAGGTTTCAAGTTTACTTGACAAGTAAGGACTAAAATAAATATCAAATTTTTAACCCCCAAGAGCCATTTTATAAGCTCTTGGGGGTTAAAATTATGCAGGCTGGCTATCCTTTAAGGATTCGCCAATCTTATTTAGACGTTGTTCCCATTCGCCTTTTGTTAGATGATGTTCTGCCACATAGCGATTTCGCGGATGTCTACGACATTCTGGGCTACAACCACGTAAATATTTTGCCTCATTTTCTTCTGAAGCAAAAATTTGTTTGTTGCATTCTGGGTTCGCACAGTTAACATAACGCTCGCATGGCTGGCCGTCGAAATGATCTTTAGCTATGACAGTTGGATTTACATGATTAATGGGCACAGAAATTCGTTCATCAAAGACATACATCTGTCCTTCCCATAGATCTCCTTGAACTTCAGGATCCTTGCCATAGGTGTCGATACCACCTTCAAGCTGTCCCACTTGCTTACCAATTCCTTCGCGTACCATCCAACCTGAGAATTTCTCGCAACGAATTCCCCCGGTACAATAGACGACGACCTTCTTGTCCATAAATTGTTCCTTGTTGTCAATTACCCATTGAGGTAATTCGCGGAAATTACGAATATCAGGGCGGATTGCTCCTTGGAAGTGACCGAGGTCATATTCATAATCGTTTCGCGTATCCAAGACAATCGTTTCTTCGTCTAATAGGGCTTCACGGAATTGACTTGGTTTAAGATAATCACCAGTAATTTCTAGCGGATCTAAATCTTCCTCCAGATCCAAGGAAACAATTTCTTCACGTGGACGCACAAACATTTTCTTGTGGGCATAATCATCCGCTTCATCAATTTTGAACCAAACATCTTCAAATCCTGGTAATTGATGGACATAATCCATATATTGGTCGGTTTGTTTAATGGTACCAGATACTGTTCCATTAATTCCTTCTTCACCAACTAGAACACGCCCCTTAAGGCCAATGTTTTTACAGAAAGCTAGATGTTCTTTAGCAAACTGTTCAGGATTTTCAATGGTTTGGTACTTATAAAATAATAAGACACGATATTCTTTAGACAATTTAATTTCCTCCTTTGTAGTTGCAGGCTACAAATAATTTGGACTATATTATACTACTAATCCTAGCATTTGTACGCCTATTTGCTTGGAAAAGATAAAGATCTCTTTCACAAAATTGACCCTATAGTAATGTAAGCGCTATAATAAAAGAAAAAGAAAAGAGGCCTAATTATGCTTAAATCGCCCAGGTGGAAGGATACAGTCGTAGTCGGATTCACGCTATTTGCAACTTTCTTCGGTGCTGGCAATTTAGTTTTTCCTCCTTATATGGGAGTCCAAGTTGGTGACCAGTGGTTATGGACGAGTTTAGGTCTGTTTATTACAGGCATCATTATTTGCATATTATCAATGGTAGCAATTGTAAAAGGCGGGGGATCCATCAAACGGGTTACTCAAGCTATTCATCCAAATTTTTATAAATGGTTTAATGGTTTAACTATGTATCTTATTGCTCTTTTGATATTGATCCCAAGAACCGGGGCGACTACCCATGAGGTGGGGGTGCGCTTCTTATGGCCTCAAGTGCCTACTTGGCTAACTTTGATTATCTTTTTTACGATCGTCTTTTTCTTAACGGTCGATAAACAGGGAGTTGTTGATAAAATCGGAGGTATTTTAACCCCGGTGCTGATTATTATTGTCGGTATTATTTTGGTCAAGGGTGTAAGTCAGCCCATTTCCGACCAGATGATGTACCAACCTGTGGATTATCCTTTCCAATGGGGCTTTGTTGAAGGGTATCAAATGGGCGATTTGATCACTGGTCTTTTATTTTCAAGTATCATGATTCAAACCATTCAGCAAAAAGGATACACGCCTAAAGCGGGTCTTCGCTTAACTTATCAAGCATCCATGATTGCAACGATCTTGTTAATGGTTATCTATGGGGGCCTTCTATATATAGGTGCCACTGCTTCAACCATTTATCCTCCTGATATTGAACGCACCCAATTACTAAGTTTGTTAGTTAATCAATTACTAGGTAAATATGGTCAGTTTGGCTTGTCATTAGCTGTCACTTTGGCTTGTCTGACCACTGCTACGGGACTACTAACATCAGTTTGTGATTTTACGGTTGAGCTTTTAGATCACAAAGTCAAATATCAAAGAATTGTTCTATTGGCTTGTATATTTTGTGTGATTCAAGGATCTATCGGGGTTGAGGCAATCATTCATTTTAGTAGTCCCTTATTCGCTTTAGCTTATCCTTTAGGGATACTGATAACGATCATGGGTTTATGGGGCCCTTACCTCATTAATGACGGCGTCTGTAAAGGGGCCGTGGTCTCCACTTTTATTTTTACTTGCTTTCAAGCTGTGTATCAGTTTTTACCTAAGGATCAGTTATTGACTACTTATTTGAGCCGTCTTCCTTTCATTGAATCCAATTTTGCCTGGCTAGTCTTTGCCTTGTTAGGTGGACTAGTAGGAGGCGTCTGCTGGAGTCTTAGATGGGGAAAGCAACAAGGTTATATCCAATTGATGCGACAAGAAGAAATTTAAGAAAACGTTTTCTTGTTTTTTTCATTAACTGTAAAGGAAAAAACCTTTACAGACTAAATTTTATCTGTTAATATACGTAACTGTAATCAAAAATAATAAATATTTGGAGGTGCCTTAATGGCAGTTAAAATTCGTATGAAACGTTCAGGCGCTAAGAAGCGTCCTTTCTACCGTATTGTAGTAGCAGATGCACGTGCACCACGTGATGGTACAATTATCGAGCAAGTGGGAACATATAACCCAATCGCTGAACCTAAAGAGTTAGTGATCGATGAAGAATTAGCTCTTAAATGGTTAGGCCAAGGAGCTCAACCATCTGATACTGTTCGTAATCTATTCTCTAGCCAAGGAATTATGCAAAAACATCACGAAGCTAAGTATAATAAATAATTTTAGGATTATTTAAAAGGGTGATTTCATGCCAGACATTAAAGCTTTAATTACGGAAATGGTTCTTCCACTCATTGAGTTTCCTGATGACTTTAATATTCAGTCTGTTGAAGGAGACGAGTTTATGGAGTATCATCTAGACCTCAATCCTGAAGATATCGGACGAGTCATTGGTCGCAAAGGGCGCGTTATTCGAGCCATTAGAACCATTGTATATAGTATTCGTCCTCGAGGACAAAAGCGGTCTAGAATCATCGTTAATGATGCAAAGTAGCTATAAGTCCAGGACTTCGGTTCTGGCTTTTTTTATTGTAATTAGTGAAGGAGTTAATCATGAATCATATTCGGATAGCTAGAGTTGTCAATACCTTCGGAATTCGTGGAGAACTAAGATTATTAGCAGATACCGACTTTCCAGAGCAACGGTTTGAACCGGGAGCAAGTGTCTATTTGATTAAAGACGGGCTTCCTGATCAGAAGCTGACAGTTGAACAAGCCAGAGCCAATAAAGGTCATTATATTATCAGTTTTCAAGAAATTGATAATATCAATCAAGTAGAATCCTATAAGGGTGGCTATTTGACCATTGATTCAGATCAACAGGAAGAACTGGCTGAAGGGGATTATTATTACCATCAAATCATTGGATTAAAGGTCTATACGGATGAGGAAGAATTATTAGGTACTATTAAAGACATCCTCGAGTTAGGATCTAATGATGTCTGGGTAGTTAAAAGTCATAAGCCTGGACGCAAAGACATTTTACTACCATTTATTGATGATGTTATTAAGGATGTAGACCTTGAAGTTGGTAAGGTTCAAGTTGAGCTAATGGAAGGTTTGATAGATGATGAAAATTGATGTCCTGACCTTATTTCCAGAGATGTTTGAGCCGATGAATCACTCAATTATGAAGCTGGCTCAAAATGAAGGACACTTAAAGTTAAACCTACATAACTTTAGAGACAAGGCCGTCAATAAGCATGGCCATGTCGATGACTATCCCTACGGTGGGGGTGCTGGTATGTTGCTTCGCGTGGAGCCAATTGTGGAAACTTTGGAAACGATAGCTATGGATGATCAGACCCGAATTATTTTGTTGGACCCAGCTGGTCAGCGATTTGATCAAGCTACCGCTCAAAAATGGTCCCAGGATGACCATTTAGTTTTTATTTGCGGTCATTACGAAGGGTTTGACCACCGAGTGCGCCAATTCATTACTGATGAAGTCTCATTGGGGGATTATGTTTTGACCAATGGGGAACTAGCGACGATGGTGATGATTGATGCCACGGTTCGCTTACTTCCTCAAGTGGTTGGTAATGAGGAGTCCATCATTGAAGAATCACACCAGGCAGGCCTTCTAGAGCATCCTCAATTTACGCGCCCTCGCAGTTATCGGGGCCTAGAGGTGCCGGAGACTTTACTATCGGGCAATCACGCCTTGATTGATCAATGGCGCCAAAAAGAAAGTCTAAGAAGAACCTATTTAAATCGACCGGATCTCTTAGCAAATAAGAAGCTTAAAGCCGATCAAAAACAATTGCTAGAAGAAATTATTCAAGAAGAAAAAGATAAATAAGGAAATTTATCCTTTACAAAGTCTTGAATTCTTGTATAATAGTACGAGTGGAGTCATCCACAAGCAGAGATATTCCGCTGGTAACTGTGTTATTATGAATGTCTATCGGAAGGAGAAAAAATATGAGTATTAATCCATTAATCGAAAAGATTTCATCAGCACAATTACGTGATGATATTCCAGAATTTCGTGCCGGTGATAATGTACGTGTTCACGCCTTGATCGTTGAAGGTGAACGTGAACGTGTTCAAATCTTCGAAGGTTTAGTTATCAAACGTCGTGGACATGGAATTAGTGAAACTTATACTGTTCGTAAAATTTCTAACGGTGTAGGTGTTGAACGTACATTCCCTGTGCATTCACCACGTGTTGCTAAGCTTGAAGTTATTCGTCGTGGTAAAGTACGTCGCGCTAAATTATACTACATCCGTGATCGTCACGGACGTGCTGCACGTATCAAAGAATTACAAAGATTCTAAGAATCTTCAACTCCCTCTTAGTGAGGGAGTTTTTTTTATTTGTATTTATCTAGTAACAGTCAGCATTTATTAATCGTTTTTAATTAGGGGATCATTCATGTTATACTCAAGGTGGTAAAATATTGAATGAGGTGAAAGCATGTCAATAAATAAAAACTTTGAAAAATTGCTGAAAGAAAAAGGAGTTCCCTATAACTATCAAACAATTGAAGACGGCCATCACTTATACCGGATGACCTACAAAATTGCTGAGGACCGTCATGTGGTAGTTGAAGTTATTGTTCAGGAATCTGACACACAATACTGTGACGCGCAAATTATCTACCGCCAAATTCATTATGTAAAAGATCGGTCCAAGGAGTTGGATATCTTACAAGAAATAAACCGCTTAAATGAAGCGACCACTGGTTACTATAATTTATTTCTAGCTGGAGACGGTGAGGTTATCCTGCGCTCTTTACTAAGAACTGGCCAAGACCCAGAACCACTCTATCAAACTATTATCGTCGGTTCGGCCATTGCTAAGCAAGTGATCCCGAAATTTTCAAATCAATAAGTAAAAAACAACCTCATTTCACAAAAGTGAAATGGGGTTGTTCTAAAATAATTAAGCTTTGTTTTTGGCGATGTATTGATGGTAGACCTTATCAACAAAAAGGGCAATAGCATTATCACCAGAGATATTGGCTGCTGTTCCAAAACTATCTTGGGTAATGTAAAGTGAAATCATAAGTTGCTGCATGCTTTCAGCTACAATTCCAACCATTGGTAGAAATGGTAAGGCAGACATGATCGCACCACCTGGTGCTCCGGGGGCTGCAACCATAGCAATTCCAAGCATTAAAATAAAGCTTAAAATCATGCTAAAAGGGTGGGGCATATCATACATTAACAAGATCGCTGTTGCACATGAAGTGATCGTGATCATTGAACCAGCTAAGTGGATGGTCGCACATAGGGGAACAACAAAGTTTCTGATTTGTTCTGAGACACCATTCTTCTCAGCTACTGAGACATTAACTGGGATCGTGGCAGCAGAAGATTGGGTTCCAACCGCTGTCATATAGCCGGGAACTTGATTTTTGATTAATGTCCAAGGGTTCTTGCCAGCATAAAGACCGAAAACTAAAAACATTAGACCAATATATATTAAATGGAGGCAAATAACTACTAAGAAAACCTTCCAAAACACAGATAAGATAGCGAATACTTCACCTGTGTAGGAAAGGTTGGCGAAATTACCAAAAATATAAACGGGAAGTAGAGGAATAATTGCTGTGTTCAAGACAGCGATAATAATTTGCTCAAAGTCTTCAAAAATCTCAAACAGAGCTTGTCCTCTACCTTGACCAAGTAACCAAGAAATACCAAGTCCCATAACAAAAGCAAATACAATGGCTGAAGTCACATCGATCATTGGCTCTAAAGGTAGGGAGAACAGGGGTTTAATGCCTTCTTTTGCAGAAGTTATCTGACTGACTAGTTCAGAAGAGATAAAGTGGGGGAAGAGGTTGGTTGCAACTGCGTAAGCAAAGCAACCAGCGATTAAAGTTGAAATATATGAGGTAATCGCTGTGACCCCTAAAAGAGCTCCGGCCCCATCTGACAATTCAGCAATTCCTTTAACGACAAAGGCAATGATCATCAATGGAATAATAAAGTTTAGAAAACTTGCAAATAAGCTAGAAAAAGTGACAAATATTTCCAAAATAAATGCGGGTAAAAAATTGAGCTGTCCAACAAAAATACCGAGTATAATGCCTATTAAGAGTTTAGGAACTAGTCCTAAACCTTTTTTTTGATTCAAATTAATCTTCCTTTCAGTGAGTAATACCTAAACTCTACTAATTTTTGAAGAGTTTGTAAATAGAATAAAGGGAAATATATCAAATTAATGAAAAAATAATAATAAACATGAATTTACTGAGATAAAAACTAATCAAAAACTAATAAAAAGCCTCCATCTTGAATGGAGGCTTGGGATGAACAAGTGATCATCAAATGTAGTAAATATTTACTCGCCAGGAGGCGGGGTGAGGGTATCCCCGTTTAGAGCTTGACGATTGGGATCAAAGCCTTCAGGTGTTGTCTCGGTTGCCGGAGTTGACTCACCGGTCTGCGTAGCAGGGGGGGTTGGGCTTAGATTTTCTCCGCCAGCTGAGCTATCAACACTAGTTTGACTTTCATCCACACTGCTCGTTTCTTCAATGCTTTCAGATTCGGGTACGGTTGGATTAGTAGGGATCCGGTAGGAGAGATCGACTGCTAGAGTAACATTTCTCATCTCTCGTGTTCTTCCGTCACGAATGACTCTTAGTTGGAGGGCATAGCTTCCGGATGAATTCACTGGAATTTGAATATAATTACCCGTTCCTGTATAAATAATGGTTCCGTTTAAAGAGAGCTCATATTTATCATCCCGATTATCTTGTGCCCAAGTAGCCAAGATGGATTGACTGGCTGGATCAAATTGAGCGGTAAATTTGTCGCTTGTCTCCGATCCATTGGCTCTTTCTTTGGGTTCGGTTCCCTTGATAAATAATTCTTGAGAGATTAGCTTAGCTGGTGTTTGTGGACTAGTTAGCTTGATAGGATCAGTGTACTTTTGGATTTCAACTTGACGGACACTATCAGGCTTGGTCCAATCCCTGTTCGGCAGATCTCTCATAAGATAGACCATCATTTCTCTGTAAATTTCTTGTGGGAGACGAGTTTCTTCAAGACTCAAATAATTTCCAGCTTCCATCGGGTTATCATAACCAACCCAAGTAGCCATGGCGTAAGCTAGAGTGTAGCCAGCATACCAACCATCAGGTGCGGCATAATCTCCTTCACCAAGCCCATGAACCGCCAATTGTTCCTTAGTATAATTGGTTGTTCCAGTTTTTCCAGCTTGATAGAGGCCATCAATTTCGGCCTTACTCGCAAAGTTTCCAGGAACTTCTTTTAATATATCGGTTAGCATGTAGGCTGTTGAGTCCTTCATTGCCTGACGTTCTACTTGATCAAAGATTTCTTCAGTCCCACTGGCTGTAATCACTTTGTTTACCGCTCTTGGTTGGCGGTAATGACCATAGTTCGAAAGGGTAGCATAGGCAGCTGATAATTGAATCGGGGTCATTTCTCCACCAATAGCATTGGATTCCACCAATTCGCGCTGGTTGTCGTTCAAAATGGTTATATCCATTTTCTGTAAAAAGGCATAAGCATTATCTAAACCTACCTCTTGTAGAACTTTAAGAGCAGGAATGTTTCTGGATCCTGATAAGGCTTCACGGTAAGTCTGGTTACCTAGATATTCAAAATCATAATTGTAAATTTCGCTACCATCGCTGTATTCATAGGCTTCATCAATGACTAAGGATCCAGTCGACTTATCTAGATATTCAATAGCCGGCCCATAAGCAGATAGGGGTTTGATCGTGGAGCCAACACTTCGATTTAAGGTGGCTGCTCGGTTGAGTCCCATAAAAATTTCCTGCTTACGACCCCCAATCACTGCCACTAAATCGCCGGAATCAACATCAATTACCGATGAAGCTACCTGCATTTGGTTATTGGGAAATTCAATTTGCTGACTGTTATTAACTAAATCAAACAATTTCTTCTGAGCTTGGAAATCCATATTGGTAAAGACTTCTACCCCATCGGTGTAAATATTGATATTTAACTTCTCTTGCACTTCTTTGGCGACGACATCCAAGTAAGCATCAATCACTAAATCCGTCTCAGTAATCGTTGATTCCGTTAATGGGACAAGCATCTCTTCGACTGGTATCTGGACAGCTTCATGGTGCTCGCTTTCAGTAATGAGTTGGCGTTCAAGCATAACATCTAAGACGAGATCTCTTCTAGCTTGCGCTTCTTCAGGATAAGCATAAGGATCATACTGGCTAGGTGCTTGTGGAATCCCAGCAAGGAGAGCAGCTTCAGCAATCGTAACATCTTGAATATCCTTACCGAAAAATGTTTCGGCAGCAGCTTTTGCGCCATAAACATTATTCGAATAAAAGAGTTTATTCAAGTAGTAAGTCAAGATTTGGTCCTTGTCTAATTCTTGTTCTAATTGTAAGGCTAACCACGCTTCTTGGGACTTACGCTCTAAGGTTTGATCTTGGAAATCTGTCGAAAAGACAGAGAGCTTAACTAACTGCTGAGTAATTGTAGAGCCACCTTGGGCAATCTGTCCGGCCCGTAAATTTGCAATTAAAGCTCCTAAAATCCGGATCGGATCCACACCGTTATGATCATAAAAACGGGCATCTTCAATTGCTAAGACAGCATTTCTGAGATTATCAGGAATTTCTCCTTCTTCCATCGGTTCGCTACGTTGGTTACCGAGTTCCTTTATTAATTCCCCCGATTGGTCATAAATCTTACTAGTCACCTGAGATTGAAGATCAAGTGTGGTCAATTCGGGTGACCTGGCTGCAAAGTAACCAAAGACAGCTGCACCTCCGATAACCCCTAGAAAGAATAATGAGATAATGATCGTTAATAACCACTTTAATAGTTGGCGTGGTTGATTATTCTTTTGGTATTTTTGACGCTCGACGCGACTTCCAGTAATCATATAAGGTAGGGCTCCTTTCAATCTCGATACATATATTGGTCGAGAGCTTTTAAATAATCAATGGCTGGAAGGCCTGGGCAAGGACATTCGAAGCCATGGTCACAAATATAGGAATAAGGGATGCTTTTTTGTTCCTCATTATGGATAAAATCAATAATAGCATTAAGTGGTAATAAATAAACCCGCCGATGACTTCTAAAGGAAATCAAGAAGAAAGCAATCCCACCTTGTTCTTGACAAGCTAACATATGGGTTAATTGATGTTCCTTGATGTTGGACAGAGGGAAACTAGTCTTATTCTTAGTTTCCTTGGCTTCAAAGTCAATATACTTCCCTTGATAAACACCATTATAGTCAGTGGTTGAAGCGTGACGGTAGTAAGCTTCAGTGATTTTAGCAGCACTTCTCTTGGGATAGTCAACCTTAACCACTTGGATAGGGGTCGGTTTCTTATGGATAACGGCAAGCTTTTGTTTGAGATAATATTCATTGCTATCGTTAAGACGCGCTTCAAAGCTGGCGCCCCGGCTACCATAATTCGTCTGACTCTTTTTGGAGCGACTGGTCCATGCCTGCTTGCCTAGTTGCTTATTTAATCGTGCTGGATTTTGACCGCTTGGATAATTAAGCATGAAATCCCTCCTATTTTATTATTATAACCGATACTTGTTAAAAGTGAATGAATAATTATTGAAATCAACGATTTCACTTATTTTAGCGTTCTTGCTACTTTCTCATAATATGAGAGGAGTCAAGTGGCAGTTTATAAGTGTTTACAATCAGAGTGAAAACCGTTATAATAACTAGGTATGTTATTAATACAATTGTTGGAGGTTAAGTAAATGACAGTAAATTATTCAGAAACATCAGCGAACCAAGGGACACTTACTTTTGAAATCCCAGCTGAAGACATTAAAAAAGGCTTAGATACAGCCTATAATCGTGTAAAAAAATCTATTCAAGTACCCGGCTTCCGTAAAGGAAAAGTACCTCGCCAAATCTTTAATAATGTTTATGGTGAAGAAGCGCTCTACGAAGATGCTTTAAATGCTCTTTTACCAGATGCTTATCAAAAAGCTGTTGAAGAAGCAGGTATTGAAGTTGTCTCTCAACCAGCGATTGATGTGGAATCAATGGAAAAGGGTCAAAACTGGGTTATCAAGGCAGAAGTAACTACCAAGCCATCTGTTAAATTAGGAGACTATAAAGGCCTAACAGCGACTAAGGAAGCTGTTGAAGTGTCAGATGAAGAAGTTCAAGAGGTTCTTGAATCTCGTCGTAATAGTTTAGCTGAACTAGTTGTTAAAGACGAAGCGGCCCAAGAAGGCGATACTGTCGTTATCGACTATGAAGGATCAGTAGATGGAGTACCATTTGAAGGCGGTAAAGCTGATAACCATTCATTAGAACTAGGTTCTGGATCATTTATTCCAGGCTTTGAGGATCAATTAATTGGTGCTGAACCAGGCGCTGAAGTTGACGTTAAGGTTACTTTCCCTGAAGAGTACCACGCTGAAGACTTAGCTGGAAAAGATGCTGTCTTTGCAGTTAAAGTCCACGAAGTTAAAGCAAAAGAACTTCCTGAATTGGATGATGAATTAGCCAAGGACTTAGATGACGAAGTGGAAAGCTTAGACGAGTTAACCAACAAGATTCGTGTTCAATTAGAGGAGCAAAAAGAATCAGTGGCTAAGGATGCTTTCGAAGATGCAATCCTCCGTCAAGCAGTAGAAAATGCTGAAGTTGAAGGTGGCGTTCCTGAATCAATGGTTCATGAAGAAATTCACCGTCAAATGGACTACTTCTTAAATAATCTAAGCCGTCAAGGTATCAATCCAGAATTATACTATCAAATTACGGGTACCTCAGAAGCAGACTTGCATGACCAATTTGCTGAGGAAGCTGAATTAAGAACTAAGACAAATTTAGTCTTGGAACAAATTGTTAAAGATGAAAATATTGAAGTTTCTGATAGTGAAAGAGAAGAAGAGATTCAAAATCTAGCCAACCAATACGGAATGGAAGTTAGTCAAGTCCAAGGATTTGTAACTAATGATATGGTAGATTCTGATGTTAAGATGAAGAAAGCAATGAGCTTAATTATTGATAGCGCTCAAGCTGAGTAGTAAACTACCAATATAGAATCAATAGAGGGAATGCAGAGTCACTATAGTTAAAAGGGGCTGTGCATTTCTTTTTTCACTATTAGATCATAATGTTAGGAGGACGGGCATAGTATGGTGAAAAACCAAGAATATTACTGTTCCTTTTGCGGGAAATCTCAAGATGAGGTTAATAAGATTATTGCAGGACCAGATGTATTCATTTGTGATGAGTGTGTCGATTTATGCAAGGCCATCATTGATGAAGAGTTAAAGGTTACTCAAAATTTTGAGCCGATCAATATCTTGACTCCCAAAGAAATTGTTGCGGTATTAGATGATTATGTGATCGGTCAAGAAGAGGCTAAGAAGACTCTGTCAGTAGCGGTCTATAATCATTATCAAAGAATTATGCAAAACGAAAATCTAGATGAAGATGATGTTGAACTACAAAAATCAAATATAGCCTTAATAGGTCCAACGGGGTCAGGTAAGACCTACCTAGCACAATCCCTGGCTCGAATTCTCAATGTACCCTTTGCGATCGCTGATGCAACAACTTTAACTGAAGCAGGCTATGTGGGCGAGGATGTTGAAAATATTCTTGTTAAGCTTGTACAGGCTGCCGATTACGACGTTGAGCGGGCCGAAAGAGGGATCATCTATATTGATGAGATTGATAAAATCGCACGTAAAAGTGAAAATGTATCAATTACTCGCGATGTAAGTGGTGAAGGTGTCCAACAAGCCCTATTAAAGATACTAGAAGGCACTGAAGCTAATATCCCTCCAAAAGGGGGACGGAAGCATCCGGGTCAGGACTTTATTAAAGTCGATACGAGTCAAATCTTGTTTATTATTGGGGGAGCCTTTGCCGGTATTGAAAATATTGTCAAGCAACGTTTAGGTTCCACTGTGATTGGTTTTGGTCAAAATAATGACAAACAAGATGATGAGAAGTCCTTGATGCAGCAAATCACACCTGAAGACCTCTTGAAATTCGGCTTGATTCCGGAATTTATCGGTCGTGTACCGGTTATTACAGCTCTAGAAACTTTAACTGAAGAAGATCTAGTTAGTATTCTAACAGAGCCCAAAAATGCCCTAGTTAAGCAATATGAAAAAATGCTTAGCTTGGAAGGTGTTGACTTGGAGTTTCAAGAAGAGGCCCTGGCCTTGATTGCTCACAAGGCGATTGAAAGAGAAACAGGTGCCCGTGGCCTTCGTTCCATCATTGAACAAGTAATGGTGGATGTGATGTTTGTTGTTCCTGGCAACCAACAGGTGGCTAAAGTAGTTATCACACCCGAAAGTGTCGAAGGAGATTCAGCTCCTGAATATTATGACCAAGACGGTCAAGCCATGACTTTGTAAGGGGTGATCTAATGCATGTACACAGTGCTGAACTTGAGATAAGTGCCGTTTATCCAGACCAGTACCCGATGGATTCCTTGCCGGAGATTGCCCTAGCCGGCCGATCCAATGTCGGGAAGTCATCCTTTATAAACAAAATGATTCAAAGAAATGGACTCGCTCGGACATCCGGTCAGCCTGGTAAGACTCAGACCTTGAATTTTTACCGGATTAATGACACCTTTCGATTCGTTGATGTGCCTGGTTACGGCTATGCCAGAGTGGCCAAGACGGCTCGCGCCAAATGGTCCCAAATGATTAATCAATATCTTGACCAGCGAGAAAATCTAGAATTACTATTATTATTAATGGACGGTCGACATGAGCCAACTGAGTTAGACAAGCAGATGTATCAATTTGCCGAAGATTCCGGTATTCCATTTGCGATAGTCATTACTAAGATGGATAAGATAAAGCCTTCAGCCTGGAACAAACAGTTTTCTATCTATAAGAAGGCATTGAATCTTCCAACGGTGGATACGGTTTTTCCATTTTCAAGCCAGACTGGATACGGCCAGGAAGATCTATGGGATTTAATTGAAGATTTTATCTAGATTAAAGGAGTGGCAGTAGATGGCCTTTATTCCTCAAGAAGTCATTAATCAAGTTCGAGAGCAAGCTGAGATAGTTGATGTGATTGGACAATATGTACAATTAACTCGCCGGGGAAGTAACTATATGGCTTCTTGCCCTTTTCATGAAGATAATAACCCCTCCTTCTCCGTTTCTCAACCCAAGCAAATTTATAAGTGTTTTTCTTGTGGTCGAGGGGGTAATGTCTTTGGTTTTATACAAGAAATTGAAGGGATCGACTTTCCTCAAGCCGTAGCGAAAGTAGCTGAAATTGCTAATGTTCCCTTGGATCCGACTTACCTATCCAGTTCGTCAACTCAACAAAGAAAACATCAAGATTTGTATGATATTCACAAGAAGACCGCAGAATTCTACCACTATTATCTAATGAATTCTAAAAACGGTCAGCCGGGTTTAGACTATTTAGCAAGGAGAGATCTTGAACGAGATAGTCTAGAAGCTTTTGAATTGGGCTATGCACCCCAAAACTCGGAAGTTTTAGCGGAGTATTTGACTCAGCAAGGTTTCAGTCAAGATCAATTATTGACTAGTGGTATCTTTTATCTAAATGATAGAGGGCAAATGATTGATCGTTTTAGAGGTCGAATTATTTTTCCGCTTAAGGATCGAAAAGGGCAAATTGTAGCCTTTTCGGGTCGAGATATCGACGGTCAGAGTCAGGCTAAGTATACCAATAGTCCACAAACAGAAATATTTAATAAGAGTTATTTAATCTATAATCTATATCAAGCCAGACCAGCCATTAGGCAAGCTGATCAAGTAATTATTTGTGAAGGTTACATGGATGTGATTGCCTTACATCAGGCTGGATTTCCTCAAGTGGTTGCTACTATGGGGACGAGTTTAACTCAATCTCACCTAGACCAGCTCAGCAAGTTGAGCTCCCATCTTTATTTAATTTTTGATGGGGATGAAGCTGGTATTAAGGCGACCAAGCGAGCTTTTGAGATGGCAAACGCAATTAGTCACCTACAAATTAAGTCGGTGACCATTCCAAACGGCCAGGATCCAGATGAATTTATAAAAAGACGGGGCAAACTAGCTTTTCAATCCCTACTCGATCAAGCGGATACTTCCTACGAGTTCTTTCAACGGGAGTTAAGTCGGGACTATAACTTAGAGCGAGAAACTGATATTGCCCAGTATATCGAAGCGCTGATACCTTATATTCAACAAATACCTTCTAAGATTGAACAGGATCTCAGATTACAAGATCTAGCCCAAGAATTTAATTTAAATATCAATCATCTGGAAGAATTATTGATGAGATATGAGCCTCAAGAGACTAGATCAAGTTCCACTAGCCCTGTAGATAGGGAAGAGCAATCAGTTGCCTATGGAGAAATGGATTTCAGCTCGCTTCCAGTCACTAAAGAAATCCAAGTCCAATCAAAAGCAGCCTTTCAAAGTGAAAAAGAAATTTTGTCGCTGCTGATTTTTTATGAGGAAGCTTGGAATTATGTGGAAACTTTAAATGAACCACTCTTACTCTTTCATGAAGTGGCTCAGCGGACTTATTATGCCCTTCAAGAATACTATTATGATGAAGGATCACCATTGCCCTTAACTGGAATTGTTGATAAAATAGAAGATACGAGTATCAATAATTTTTTGACTTCACTGATTTGGGACTATGAATTGATGGGTTATCAAGATCAAATTATTGATGATTGTTTAAAAGTGATTCAAACGGCATTTATCCAGGCAGAAATTGATGATCTCAGAGATAAATTAAAGCTTGCTCAAATTAATTATGATACCAATCAAAGCCGTAAAATTATGCAGGAAATTATGCATCTTACAAGAAAAATCAAGCATAGGGGAGGCTAACAGATGTCTAATAAAGAAGAAAAAAAGGAATTAAGCCTAACACTTGCACAAGCTACTGATCAATTAATTGCCGAAAAGCAGTCAGTGGGTCAAATTCATTACAATGAATTAACGAAGGCCATTGCCAGTCCATATGAGCTGGATGCGGATGGTATGGATAAGTTAATTCAGCAAGTAGAAGATAAAGGGATTGCTGTTGTCGGGGATGACGGTGGCCCAACCAAGCAACAAATGGTTAGAGCTGAAGATGCTCCTCAACAAACAACCGCTTCAAAAGCAGCTCAATCTAAAATTAAAGTCAACGATCCGGTTAGAATGTACTTAAAAGAAATCGGACGGGTTGACCTCTTAACTGCTGAGGAAGAAGTAGAAATCGCCAAAAGGATTGAAGCAGGGGATGAGATTGCTAAACAAGAGTTAGCTGAAGCTAACTTGCGGTTAGTTGTTTCAATTGCTAAGCGTTATGTTGGACGCGGAATGAGCTTCTTAGACTTGATCCAAGAAGGAAATATGGGCTTGATGAAGGCAGTTGAAAAATTCGACTACACTAAAGGTTTCAAATTCTCTACGTATGCTACATGGTGGATTCGTCAAGCTATTACTCGGGCCATTGCAGACCAAGCGAGAACCATTCGAATTCCCGTTCACATGGTTGAAACGATCAACAAGCTAGTTAGAGTTCAGCGGACGCTTCTTCAAGACTTGGGCCGGGAACCGACTCCAGAAGAGATAGGGGCAGAAATGGACCTTCCAACAGAAAAAGTTCGTGAAATTCTTAAAATTGCCCAAGAACCGGTCTCACTTGAAACACCTATCGGAGAAGAAGATGATTCTCATTTAGGTGACTTTATCGAAGATGAGGGAGCTTTGAGCCCAGAAGCCTTTACTTCTTCCTCATTGCTTAGAGAGCAATTAGAGGACGTCTTGGATACTTTAACAGACCGGGAAGAAAATGTACTACGGTTAAGATTTGGCCTTGATGATGGTAATATACGTACTTTGGAACAAGTAGGTAAAGTGTTTGGTGTTACTCGCGAAAGAATCCGTCAAATCGAAGCAAAAGCCTTGCGAAAATTAAGACACCCAAGTCGTTCCAAACAGTTAAAGGATTTTCTAGAATAATTTTAGCTAGGGTATTAGGGACGCTGTCTCTAATACCTTTTTTATTTGATTGTAAGAGGAGTATAAACGTAGATGGACAGTAATAAATTATCTAAACGACTGCAACAAGTTGCAGATTTTGTCGTGGAATTCAGTGAAAAACCTAGCCGCTTAGCAGATATAGGAACTGACCACGCCTATTTACCGGTTAATTTAATGAAGGCGGGTAAGATCGACTTTGCTGTAGCAGGGGATGTAGTTGAAGGCCCCTATCAATCAGCTTGTCGAGAGGTTGCCAATAATGGACTCACAGACAAAATTGACGTTCGCCTGGCAAGTGGTTTGCAGGCAGTTGAACCTGATGATCTGATTAATGTCGTCACTATTTGTGGAATGGGTGGAAGATTAATCCAGGAGATTTTGGAGGAGGGTGTGGATCACCTTACTAGCAATCATCTGTTGGTCCTACAACCTAATATGGCTGAATATCAGTTGAGAGACTGGTTGGATCAGCAAGGCTATACCATTGTGGATGAAGCTATAATCCAAGAAAGTCGGCACTTCTATGAGATTATCGTTGCCTCCTCCCGCAAGCTGGACCACCAGAAACCTCTTTCTGAAGAGGAGAAATTCTTTGGTCCCTTTTTATTAAAACAGAAGACTAGTCGCGTCTTCCAAGCTAAGTGGCACAAGGAAGCTAATAAAATTAAGAAAATTATTCATTCAATTCAAGAATCTAGCAAGCAACATTCACGAGCACTTAGAACTCAAGAACTGGAATTAGAACGGATACAGGAGGTACTTATTGATGATTAAATTACAGAAGCTGATCGATTTTCTAGAGGATTCCTTTCCGCCTTACTTGGCAGAAGATTGGGACCCAATCGGTCTGCACTTTGGCAGTCGGGGTCACCAGGTAGAAAAAATAATGGTCGCCTTGGATGTTAGACCGAGTGTAGTCCAAGAGGCTATTCGACAGGGGGTAGACACTCTAATTGTTCACCACCCGCCCTTATTTAAACCGATTCAACGATTTGACCTTGACCAAGGCTTTAATCGTATGTATCAAGCCATAATCAAACATGACCTGAATATTTATGCCATGCATACTAATTGTGATATTGCGACAGGTGGCATGAATGATTGGCTAGCTCAAGCCTTAGACCTAGAATCCATCGAGTCATTAGGAGGTTTAACGGTAGAGGGGGAACCCAAACTAGGCAGAATAGGATTACTCCCTCAGCCTCTTTCAAGGTCAGCGGTTATTCAGCATATTAAATCCAAGCTCCAATTAGATCAAGTGACAGTCATTGAACAATCTGCCAAAGAAAGTTATCAAAGCATTGCTATAATTGGTGGTTCTGGTATGAGCCTTTTAGACCAAGTTGTAGCTAGTTCTGCCGATATCTTTATTACGGGCGACATTACCTTCCATGACGGCCAAGATGCCTATGAAGAAGATTTGATGACCATTGATGCCGGACATTATATTGAACATATTTTTATTGACCAAATGGTCGATAAATTAGAAGAATTTCTTAAAGAAAATGCCAACACTGTCCAAGTTTTAGCCAGTCAAAGTTCTACTAATCCATTTACTGTCGAATAGATTGAATTATTTAGAAAGGAATCATTTATGACCAAGAAAATGTTTAACCAGTTACAAGATCGTTTCATTGAATACGCCAAGATTAATACTCGTTCCGATGCCAGTAGTCAGTCTATTCCATCGACCGAGCGACAACTAGATCTTTCACGCCTCTTAGTGGAAGAACTTGAAAAAATTGGAATGGAAGAAGTAGCCTTAAATACTGATAATGGCTTTGTAACGGCGACACTGCCTGCCAATACCCCGGATGATCAGTCGGTTGCCACTATTGGATTTATCGCTCACGTTGATACAGCTGACTTTAATTCTGAAAATGTGAACCCTCAAATTATTAATAACTATGCTGGCCAAGATATTGATCTCGATGGGGAAGGGGCTTATGTGATGAAGGTCTCTGACTTTCCTCAGTTGGCTGACTACCAAGGTCAAACCTTGATTACAACTGACGGGACTACTCTATTAGGTGCTGATGACAAGGCTGGTATTGCTGAAATCGTGACCGCTATGGATTACCTAATCCAACATCCTGAAATTCAGCACGGAAAAATCCGGGTCGCCTTTGGTCCAGATGAAGAAATTGGACGTGGAGCTGATCATTTTGACGTGGAAGGCTTTGCTTGTGATTTTGCATATACAATGGACGGTGGGCCAGTAGGTGAATTGCAATACGAAAGCTTTAACGCTTGTGAAGCAAAAATTGAAATTCAAGGGGTTAGCGTCCATCCTGGAACGGCCAAGGGACAGATGGTTAATGCGATAAGTCTAGCTAATCAAATCCTATCTAGTTTACCTTCTGAACAAGTACCTGAATTAACAGATGGAAGGGATGGTTTCTATCATGTTTATGAAATTAAGGGAACAGTTGAAGAAGCTGAATTAATCTTAATTATTCGTGACTTTGACCGACAAACCTTCCAAGAAATGAAAGAAAAATTAGTCGCTATCTGCCAAGAAATTAACGAAAAATATCTTTACGATCCAGTTGAAATTTCGCTATTAGATCAATACTACAATATGGCGGAAATTATCGAGCAAGATATGACCCCAATAGAACTAGCCAAAGCAGCTATGGAATCCTTAGATATTGAACCTGTGATTGCGGGTATTCGGGGTGGAACAGATGGTTCTAAACTCAGCTTTATGGGACTTCCAACGCCTAATATATTTGCTGGCGGAGAGAACATGCATGGCCGTTATGAGTTTGTTGCAGTTGAATCAATGGTTAAAGCTTGTCAAGTGATAGTCAAGATTGCTGAATTGAATGCAAAATAAATAGCTAGTGCTTAGAGGAGGGAGTTTGTGTCGCTTCAAATTATTACTGGGGACCTAGCCGTTGATAAGAAAACCCCAATCATTCATCATCTCTTAAAGATCAAGCAGCAGGATCCCTCTGCTGAAATTTACTACATTGTTCCTGAGCATATGAAATTTGATATGGAGTCGCTTATGTTAGAGACGATCCAGAAATATCAAGAAGCGGATCAAGCAGCAATGATAGACATACAAGTTGCTTCATTTACGCGGCTGTCTTGGTTTTTAATGCCCAAGGAAATGACCCATCAGACAGGAATTAGTGATAGTGGCTTGGCTATGCTCATTCAGCAGATCTTAATTGATCACCAAGAGCAACTGACCCTTTTAGCTGGACAAGTCAATCAAATGGGTTTTGTGGATAAATTGTTAGATTTATTTATTGAACTTTACGATGGTAATGTTGAACCAGCAGATCTCTTATTAGCTGATTCTTCCTTATCAAGTTCAACCAATCCAATTGATCCAATGCTCTTAGATCATTTACGCTTAAGTGAAATTCAGCTTTTGTATCAAGCATTCATAGATCGAGTTGAGCCTTTGGCTTTAGCTAGTGATCTATCCTACCAACATTTATTTGACTATCTTGAAGCCGGTCATTCAGACCGTATTAAGTCTTTATATATCGTTATTGATCACTATCAAGTATTTAATGCCAAGCAAGTCAATCTTATCTTACAATTGGCTAAATATTGTCGGTGGCTGGCTGTGAGCTTGCCTTGTAGCCAGGAAGAAGCATTAGTATGGAATCAAGTTAATCAACCGCTATTAAATACCAGTCTGCGCACTTATCATCAATTAAAGGACTTAGCTAGTTTTATGCAAGTGGATTTATTAGCAGATTGGCAAATCAGTGAGCCTTTTTACGCTATCAAGCCAGAACTTATGCAATTAGCAAATACAGCACGTGATTATTTAAATTTAAAGCCCATTTCTACTCAAATTAAATCCCTCTCTGCTGATCACTTACAAGTTTTTGAGATGGATACTCCGGTAAGTGAATTGGTAATGGTTACCAACGAAATAGACCACCTGGTAAAAGAAGGAGGATATCGCTATCAAGATATTGTGGTCTTAACTAGAGACCTAGGGCGTTATCAAGCCACCTACCAGCATTACTTTGACCGCAATCAAGTGCCTGTCTTTTATGACAACCAGACTCTGATGGAGGAGCATCATTTGGTTATTTGGTTGGAAGCCTTTCTTAATTTGCCACGCTACCACTACCAATACACAGATTTGATGACCGTGTTAAAGTCAGATCTCTTTACTCCGGATTGGTTGAGTGATGACGAAGGAAATTTAGCTTTTGAATCATGGCAACACCAATTAGCCATCGTCGAGAATATTATGCTGGCAAATGGCTATTTTTCTTATCGGTTCAATAATCCTTCTTTTGATTGGGAATTTGAAACCCGAGAGCTCGCCTATATGGACCAGGAGGGCCAAGAACTAGGAACATTAGGTGAACTACTGGATCGATACCGGCAGTGGTTTAATGTAGACCTGGTTCAAAGTTTTGCTTTTTGGGACCAAGAAGTTTCTGGTAGTCAAGCTAGTCACTGGCTGTATCAATGTTTAATCGCTAGTAGAATCAGAAAAAGATTGGAAAATAAGCGAGACCAAGCTATCCTACAAGGAGCGATTGGTGACTCGAGACAGTATGAGCAAGTGTGGGCTAATTTAATGGCTATTCTGGAAGAATTCCATGATTTATATGGTCAATCAACCATAACCTATAATCACTTTTGTGATTTATTGTTAGCCGGTCTCAAACAAGCAACTTTCCATATTATTCCACCGACTTTGGATCAAGTAACTTTTACAAATATTGAAAGTCCAAGGATTAGACCATATAAAGTCGCCTTTGTGATTGGTTTAGATGACCAAGCACTTCCCAAGGCTACCACCAACGATAGTTTGTTAAGAGAAGAAGATCGCCAGCAAATTATTCAACACTTACTCCCACACCAGTCGTTACTTGCAGATCCGGCCTTAGATAAGCAACAAGAGAATCTGTTTGCTTACCAGCTATTTTTAACAGCCAGTAACCGTTTGTATTTGACTTATGCTCGGCAAGTCGGTGAAGCCAGTCGTCAATTCTCGCCCTTGATTCGTCCGATTGTAGAGAAAGTAAGTAGCGGGACTAGCTTCTTTAGTGAATCACCTAATTTCATGACTATGATTGATTCCCCGCACACTTATGAATTTGGATCTGAGCGTAGTATTTTTGCATCGATCCTTAAGGCCATTCAAGTCTTAGCTAGGGAAGCCGACTCCTTGCCGACGGCTTTGCAAGCTATTTTGCGTTATCTAACTAGCCAGAAGGATGCTCAAAGTCACTACTTAGTTAATCTAATTCCTGGTTTATTTAACTTTTCCAAACTTCCTAAAAACATTAGCCCTAACCTTGCCCTCAAGCTCTATGGCAAAGATATTTATGCTTCCATTTCAAAGATTGAGCAATATTATCAAGATCCCTATAGTCATTTCTTGACCTATGGTTTGAAATTGCAAGAACGAGATCGATATGAGATTACACCAGCTAAGAGTGGAGACTATTTCCATCATTTTCTCGACCTATATATGAGGCTGGCCCAGTCCAAGAAACTAGTCTTATCTCAAGCAGGTCCCAAAGATCTGGATCAACTATTTACTGAAACGTGTCAATTAATCAATGTAGACTCGCGTTTTGATCTATTTCGAGGTCACCCGCGGCTCTCCTTAGTTGAAAGCCAAATTCAGCAGCAATTGAATTATTTAACACAGGTGATTAGTTATCAGAGTCGGCTTAATCATTTCCAACCGTATTTAACTGAAACGGTCTTTGGTCGTCCAGGTTCAGAATCGATTCCTGGTTTTAAGTATCAGCTTACCTCTGGTGGCCACTTAACCATTAATGGTAAGATTGACCGTATTGATTGTCATACTAGTCAGGACTTATTCCAGGTTATCGATTATAAATCTACAGAAAAGAAATTTAACCTTGTTGACGCCTACTATGGCTTGGATCTCCAGCTATTAACCTATCTAGCTGTTGCGAGTCAATATCTTAGCAACCAAATACCTCTAGGTGCTTTCTATCAGCCCATCATGAATGATTATCAGATAGTTGAATCTAAAGATTTAGCTAAGGAGGTTCAACCTTCTGATTTCTATCCTCGTTTTCAAGGCTTGCTGAGTATTGACGGTTCGACTCTGTCCACAGTAGACGCCAGCTTGCAAGACCAGACAAGCAGTCGTATCTATCCCGTTCAAGTTAAAAAGAATGGTGATTATTACGCTTACGTTAACTACTTTAATTCAGAAGAATTAACTTATTTGTTGAAACATACGCAAACATTAATCAGACAGGCGGCTGAGTCAATCCAAGCCGGTCATATAGAGTTCCAGCCCTTCTATGAAAATCAGTTTACCTTATCCTTAAAGCATCCATACCGGGTGATTACAGGTTTTGATCCTACGGAGGACTACCAAGTCTATCGTCACAAGCAAATGGATAGTAAACAAGTTCTAGAAGAATTAGCTAGAATTTATCAAGAGGAGGATACCGATGAGTGAGCTACCACTTAAACCCATTCATTCAAAATTTAACGATCAACAGTGGCAAGCTATCCATCAAGAAGGAAATAACATTCTTGTAGCTGCCTCAGCAGGATCGGGAAAGACGACTGTATTGATCGAACGAGTGATTAATCACCTTGAAAGAGGTCATTTAAACTTGGATCAATTACTGGTGGTAACCTTCACGGAAGCAGCCGCTAAGGAGATGAAGGAACGCTTGGAAGAAAAGCTGAGACAGATCATATCTGATCAGCTGCCGGGTCCAGAACAGCAATTCTATGTAGATCAATTGAATCGTCTAGCCAACAGTCACATACAAACCATTCATAGTTTTTGTCTAGCGGTCATTCAACAGTTTTTTTATTTAATAGATTTGAACCCCAATTTTTCTCTTCTAACTGATGCTACCGAACAAGCCATGCTTTACCAGAAAGTATGGGAGAACTTACTTACTGAAATTGTCAGAGGTGACCATGAATCTAGCTTAAGTCTTGAAGAATACAGCGATCTTCTAGGCCAATATGCTAAGGCACGCAGTGATGACCGTTTATATCAAATGGTGATTGTTATATTTGAACGATCCAATTCACATCCCCAACCTGATTCATGGTTAAAGAATTTAGGAAGATGGACGAAGGATTTTCAAAGTTTTATGTCGAGTGACCTCTATGAACAATCTTTAGCCAGTCAATACCGCGAGGCTATTTTTTCTGCTAGTCAACTACTGGACCAAGCGCAGCAAAGCTTGAATGCTTGTCAGTCGGAGACCATCGAGAAGTATGCGCCGGTACTCGACCATGACCAGGAGCAATTAGCCGTCATCTATCAAGCACTAGACTCAAGCGACTTGGAGAGACTAATTGATGCGATCACAAACATCAACTTTCCTCGCTGGCCCAATAATTCAAAGAAATCTGAAGACTATGAATGGGTCCAAGATCTTAAGGAATTACGAGATCAAGCTAGCCAACTGGTTAAGTCTGATATCCAATCGACGATTACTTACCCTTATCAAGAGATGATCTGGGTAGAAGAACAAGCGGGAGGTAGTTTGGATAAGATATCCAATCTGGTCCTCTTATTCAAAAATAAACTCCAAGCCCATAAACGTAGCCAGCATATACTAGAATATGCTGATTTAGAACATTTCACCTTAGATATCTTAGCTCCCATTGATCCAATAACTTCTCAGCGCCAAGCAGGTCCTGCTGCCGTTTATTATCAAGACTTATTTAAGGAAGTGATGGTAGATGAGTATCAAGATGTTAATGAGATCCAATCCGAAATTTTGTCGTGGCTCTCTCATGAAAAGCGTACAGATTTACCTGGAAACTTATTCATGGTTGGGGATGTCAAGCAATCAATTTATGGCTTTCGGATGGCTGAACCTTCCTTGTTCTTAGCAAAATATCAAAATTATCAAGTCAGTGATCAGGGTGAATTGATTGTCTTAGACCAGAATTATCGGTCTCGAGACGAAGTCTTGCAATTCACTAATTACCTATTTGAAAGATTGATGGATCAGAAATTTGGTGAGATGGATTATCATTTACCTGAAGCCCTAAAAACAGGCAATAAAAGCTTTCAACCGGTGAGCCCAGATCCAGCCTTCAAGATCGATTTGTTAATTAACTGTAAAAGTTCCACCGATGATCTAGTAGATCCAAAAGACAAAGATTGGCAGACCAGTGAAGAAAAAGAAGCTCATATGGTGGCCCAATCTATTCAAGAATTGTTAGCTAATGACTATCAGATCTATGATAAGGAGCAGGGCATGATGAGGTCGATATCTTATAAGGATATCGTGATATTATCTTCAACTAAGAAGGTCTTCTTGACCTACCAGCAAATCTTTGCCCGTTATCAAATTCCACTCAAGGCTCAAAATATAGATAATTATTTCCAAAGGCAGGAAATCCAACTCTTTTTGAGCTTGCTCAAATTAATTGATAATCCGATGCAGGATATTCCCTTGGTTGCTGTATTGAGATCCTATTTTGTGGGTCTAACAGATGAAGATTTGGCTAGGATCCGGATCGAAGTGCCGAACGGGCTTTTCTATGCCGCTATTCTCGAATATGCTCGCTTAGAAGTAAAGGAAAAAGAGGCCTTAGTTATTCAAGAAAAAATCGCTTATTTTCTCAGTCAGTTAGATCAATGGCGACGCTATCAGCTGGATCATTCCTTAGTAGAATTAATATGGAAGATTTATGATGAGACCTATTATTTGGACTATGTCTCGGGCCTCAGTAATGGTAGACAGCGGCAGGCCAACTTACATGCCCTTTACCAACGAGCCCAAGATTACCAATCTACTCACTCTAAAGATCTCTTTTCATTTATTTATTATATTGAGCAAGTGATGAACCGGGAAAATGATCTGGCAGAACCTCAAGTTCTAGATCCGGATGAAGACCAAGTGCGGGTAATGACCGTTCACGCTTCGAAAGGTTTAGAATTCCCTGTAGTTTATTTGGTCAATACAGGTAAAAAGTTTAATTTACAGGATGTTCAACAAGGTTATACTCTATCCAAGCAATATGGGATGGCGACAGATTACTACCAAGCGGATACTTATTTGAAATACTCATCCTATGTTCACCAAGCTTATAAGATAGAACAGGCGGATCGCTTGAAAGCTGAAGAGATGCGTAAACTCTATGTGGCCCTCACCCGTTGTGAGCAAAAATTATTTATAGTAGGAACTGTGGATTCCGTGGAGCAATGGGAGAAACAAGCCGATCAAGTTGGCTTACTCAGTGATCCTCATGCTACGACCGTGGATCGCCAATTGCGTCGATCCAGCCCATCTTGGTTGACTTGGATTAATCAAGCACTGAGCTTTAAAGAGAATAAAAGCCAAACTACAAGCTTCCAATTGGATCAGCTTCAAATCAGTTTTTATAGTGATCAATTGGTTGCGAGTCAAGTCCAACAACAAACCCAGCAAACTAACAATATAGACCACTGGTTAGAGCAAATCTCTGAACAATTACACCAAGAAACACCTGTTCCCGATCCTAGTCAAGGAATGATTAGTCATTGGCAATTAAACTATGATTATCCATTGGCAACTTCAACGTCAAGTTATCAATCGGTATCTGAACTTAAGCGACTATATGAGGAGCCCCTCATTGAGAAGATCGATTATGAAGGAACCATCTCCCAAGGTATTCAAGGTATTCGCTACACCCAAGATAGTTTCCAAGCCCCTAAATTTATTCAAGCGGAAACTAGTAACTATTCTTATGCGGACATTGGAAGCTTTACTCACTTTTATTTGCAACAATTGGATTTCGCTTGCTTTAGGGAGTCAACTGATTATCTGGACCTGTTAATCAAGCAAGCCAATCAATTGGTCGCTCAGGCAAAGATGACTCAAGATCAAGTCCAATTCTTAGACTTAGATAAGATTGCGGTATTTCTAAATAGCCCTTTGGGCCAAATCTTAATCCGAAATGCCGAAAATTTTAAACGCGAAAAAGCCTTCTCATATCTATTGGATGCCGATCGAATTCTGGGCCAGCATATAGATTCTAGCCAAGTTCGGCAATTAAGCCAAGACCAGCTATTGATCCACGGGGTTATTGATGGTTATTTGATTTATGAAGATCAACTGATTCTTCTAGATTATAAAACTGACCGTCAACGTGCCTTTTCTAACTTTAGCCAGGAGGATCAGGTTGATCAGATCAAGGATAAGTATCGTTTCCCACTATCCATCTACAAAGAAGCTTTGAGCCAAGCTTTAGGCCGACCGGTTAAGACTGTTTATTTGGTCCTATTGGATTTTGGCCTGGTTGTTGAAATGGAAGACTTAATTGAATTTTAACTAGAAAAACCCTAAGTTTGCTTGCCTGTTAAAAGAAGCCAAACTTAGGGTTCATTATTATTTTTTTATAGCACTGATTCCAAAAGCGCCGGGTCCGCCATGGCAAGTAATTACCGCTCCTGCTTGTAACCATTCACCTGGCTGGATCCCTTGTTCCTTTAATAAGTTTTCAATGGCTGCCTTGGTATCTGGGTCTAATCCCACTGTTTCGACTAATTTAAGGCTTGTTAAGTCTAGTTGGTCTTGTTTGAGAAAGTCTTCAACAAAGTGAAGGGCCGCTTTTTTAAAAGATCCACGATATTTTTTCCCGGCGACTAATAAGCCGTCTTTGATCTCAATGGACGGGTATATTTTTAATAATTTGGCTCCAAGATAAGATGCATTTGATACTCGGCCTCCGGCATTTAAATACTCCAGCGTTTGTGGAAGAAAGGAAAAAGCCGTCTTTTGATGTGACCCCCAAAAGTTGGAGTTTATAATTGAATACTTAGGCAACGTA
>NZ_JADD01000020.1 GCF_000518205.1 Hutsoniella sourekii ATCC 700629
CATGGAAAAATCATACTCTCTCGGTCGACCAAAGAGATAGGGGTGATGAATTTCTAAGTCTTCAACAAATTCGTGAATGGTCCAGACAATATGATTGGATTCTGGAGAATATTGAGTTGAGAGTTCTAAAGTGAGTTGGTTTATGTTATAATGGTTACACATTGGAGGTAGTCCTTTCTGGATTATCTTTAAACAGAGGGTCCGATCCTCTGTTTTTTAATTTTACTAACTTAATTATACCATAAAGCCCACCAAGAATGTTGATATATCAACACTCTTGGTGGGTTTTAGATTGACTTATCTTACAGCCTCTTGATTATTAATGATAGCGCTTACTGAAAGGGAGTTTTTCTATGAAACATATAATAGCTGTTGATGTAGGTACAATGAGTATGCGAGCAGGTATCTATGATGAAAAAGGCGACAATTTAAGCTCTTCAACATACGAATATAGTTCAATTTATCTACCTGAAGGTCATGTTGAACAAGATCCTAATGATTGGAAAAAAGCACTAGAATTTGTGCTTTCTGAGGTTGGAATTTATGCACATAATAATAATATTGATATTGACGCTATTTCAGTTACATCACAGAGAGCATCAGTTATTCCAATAGATAAGTATGGTAATACTCTTTATAATGCCGTAACCTGGCAGGATAAGAGAAGTATTCCAATTAATGACAGAATACTTTCAGAATATTCATTACAAGATCTCTATCATAAAACTGGTTTAAGATCTAATCCATATTTTTCTATGCCAAAAATGATGTGGTTTAAAGAAGAGGCACCACTAATCTATCAGAAAACATATAAATTAATTGGCGTTCAAGACTATGTTATTTATCTTTTAACAGGAGAATTCAAGACTGATACTTCTCAAGCTGCTCGAACAATGTTAATGAATATTAAAACCTTTGAGTGGGATGAAGAAATGCTTAATATTTCTGGAATTGAAAGAAGACTCCTTCCAGATTTGATGCCGGTAGGCTCTATTGCGGGAGGTCTTCAAGATCATGTATCTGATTACTCGAAACTAGCTGAAGGAATTCCAATTATAATGGCTGGAGGAGACCAACAAAATGCAGCCCTTGCCCTCAACGTTTTATCTGAAGGTAAGGCAGAGGCAAATACGGGTACAGGTTCATTCATTATTGCCCACACTGACAAACCAGTTTTTGATGATGAGGCAAGGGTTCTATGTAGTGCATCGGCGATGCCAGGAAAATGGATAATTGAAGCTAGTATTTTTAACACTGGATCAATTTATAGATGGTTTAGAAACCAGTTTTATGGAGAAGATACTAGTTTTCTAACATTAAATGATGAGGCAGCTAGTTCGCCTGTAGGCTCGAATGGCGTAATGCTTATTCCTCACTTCGAAGGAAGCGCGGCTCCTTTCTGGAATGCTTATGCTAAAGGTTTATTCTTTAATCTTTCATTGGGAACGACAAGAGCTGATATGACAAGAGCTATTCTAGAGGGAATAAGCTTAGAGATCGCAAGTAATATAGCTCTCATTGAAAATATTTCTGGACAAATAAAAGAAATAAGTGTTGCTGGGGGCCTTACTAAATCCGATCTATTCAATCAAATGCAATCTGATATATCATATAAAAATGTTGTTAGATATAAAGATAGTGAAGCCTCATCGCTTGGAGCGACAATGTCAGCCTTTGTGACATTAGGCGTTTATAGTAATTATGAAGAGGCATTTGAGGGAGTCATCGGGCATGGTGATAAGAAGGAGTACTTGCCAAATGCACAAGCCCATTTGACATATAATCACGTACAAGCTAGAAAATTAGAATTATATGATGCTTTAAATGAAAATCAAGTTTACAATAAATTCATGGGTCAATTATAAGAAGGAGGAAAAATATGTCACCACAAATTCAAATGATTTTTGGACTAATTATTGCTATTTTGCTGTTTGTTTGGATGCTTCTAAAATCAAAAGTACACGTATTTTTAGCTTTACTAATTACAGCTGCTGTTGCTGGAGTTATTGGAGGGATGGACCCCATTGCGGTTGTTGGGGCCATGAAAACCGGGTTTGGGAACACTCTAGGTAACCTTGGTATCCTAATTATGTTCGGAGTAATGTTAGGGAAAATTCTAGAGATTTCTGGAGCTACCGAGCAAATTGCTAACTTTTTAATTGATCTCTTTGGCGAGGGGCGGGAACATATTGCTTTAATAGTGACCGGATTTATTACCTCACTAGCGATATTCTGTGTGCCGGCTTTAGTTATGTTATTTCCTATTGCAAAAAATATCGCTGTGAAAAAACAATTGCCACTAAGTAAAATGGTCTTCTCACTTGCAGCTGGACTGTTATTGAGCCATACTTTTGTTCCACCAGCCTCTGGTCCTATCGGAGCGGCTGGAATATTCGGTGCTAATATAGCTAGTGTTATGCTTTGGGGCTCATTGCTAAGTTTAATTTTATTTTTTGTCTTGGTAATGTATGCAAATTATATAGGGAAGAAATTTAATGATATACCAAGTGCAGATGAATTGGATATTGAGGTGGATACAGAACATGATTTACCATCAACCTTCAGTTCTTTTTTCCCGATTATTTTGCCTATCATATTAATTATTGTAGGAAATGTGCTAGACACAAATTCTGGTGGCTTTTTAATGACCACTATTGCCTTTCTCGGTCAGCCAGTAATTGCCCTAGGTGTAAGTGTTTTAGTAGCAGTGCTTCTTCTTACTGCAAGAATGGAAAGAGGACAAGTGTTGTCAGCTTTTGATCATGGATTAGAAGGTGGCGTTAAAATTTTACTAATGGTAGGTGCAGGAGGTGCTTTAGGTAATGTCGTTAATGAGTCTGGGGTAGGAACTTTTATTGCAGAGTCTATTGCAGCAACCAATATTCCTGTAATCTTATTACCATTTATTATTGCAACGATTTTACGTTTGATTCAAGGATCCGGAAGCGTTGCAACCGTTACAGCAGCATCTATTTCAGCTCCAATAATGGCTACATTGGGGGTTGATCCAGTTTTAGGGACTCTAGCTGCTTCAGCAGGATCAGTATTCTTTTCATATTTCAATGATTCCTATTTCTGGACTATCCAGGAATCAATTGGTAATGAGGACGTAAAAGATCAAATCATCACTTGGTCAGTACCTACAACTATAGTTTGGGGTATCGCCTTGATCTATGTTCTGATTTTAGGATCATTTTTATAAGCTTATGAAGATCATATTAGTTTGTAACGCAGGTGTTTCAACAACATTTTTAGCTCAAAAAATGAAGGGGAAAATTGAAAAAGAAAATTTATCTATATCTTTAGAAGTAGTTCCCTATTCGCTAATTGATGATTATTTTAAGACGTGTAATGCTGATTTAATTCTCGTAACACCGCATTTAAAACTTTTTTATAACTCATTATTAAAAAAATATAAAGACTTATCTCGCGTAGAGATGATTGATTATAATGATTTTACGAATTTAGACGGAGATCAAATTTTAAAAAAATCGCTTGATCTACTTCATGGATAACCTTTTAAATTATTTGAGAACAGCCGAGGCTGTTCTTTTTTATGCCTTTCTTTATTTTTCAAGGTATAATTGATATGATTGTTAGTATGTTTAGATCGGAGAGGATGGATTCGTTGACAAAGAAAAAACAAACGCCAATGATGGAACAATATTATGAAATAAAGGCCAAGTCGCCGGGTGCTATCTTGTTCTTTCGACTAGGTGATTTTTATGAGATGTTTGATGAAGATGCTCGTTTAGCAGCTGAGATCTTAGAGATAACCTTAACTACTCGGAATAAAAATGCGGATAACCCCATACCGATGGCCGGGGTTCCCTATCATTCTGCTAGTGATTATATCCGGCGTCTAGTTGAAGCGGGCTATAAGGTGGCCATTTGTGAACAGATGGAAGATCCTAAATTAACTAAAGGAATGGTTCGACGCGATATTGTAAAAATTATTACACCTGGAACAATTATGGAAGCTGATGCGCTTGAAAATAAAAAACATAACTATTTAGCAGCGCTCAGAAAAGGAAGCTCTGGACAGCTTTTTCTAACTTATATTGATGTTTCAACGGGTGATATTTCAATGACGTCCTCCAGTGATGCGCGGCAAATTTATTCAGAGCTTCAAACAATCTCTCCCAGTGAATTATTACTAGATCCAGATAAGATTGACGACTTTGATATTCTGCAATCTATCCTCCCTCAAGTCTATATTAGTAAGCGAGCTGAAGAGAATTTTTCAGGTTCCAAGTCATTTACTTGGCAATTAGCGGCTGCTAGTCGAGACGAAGCAGAGCTATTGAATTATTTGTTTTCATATTTAGAATCGGTTCAAAAACAAGCTATTAACTATGTCAAGCCCGTTATCCGTTATGAATTGGATCAATATTTGCAAATGAACCATTATACGAAGGCCCAACTTGAACTAACTCAATCTTTAAGAACGCAAAGAAAAAAAGGAAGTCTTTTATGGTTTATCGATAAAACTCGAACTGCTATGGGTGGACGGCTTCTAAACCAGTGGTTAGACAAACCCCTACTTTTGGAAGAGCCTCTTAATGACCGCCACCAAAAAGTAGCGGCATTGATGGATTGTTATTTTGAACGCCAAGAACTAGTTGATAATTTGCGTAATATTTATGATTTAGAGCGATTAGTCTCTAAGATTAGTTTAGGCTCAGCTAACGCCAGGGAGCTGGACCAACTTCGCCTATCCTTATCCTATTTACCTCGGATTAATCAAATACTTACCTCTATTAATGAAGCCATAGCAATTGACTATTTTCAAACATTACCTTCCTTCGAGAAATTGTATCATTTGATTGATCAGGCACTTTTGGATGAATTACCAATATCGATCACTGAAGGAGGGCTGATTCGATCGGGATATAATGAAGATTTGGACCGCTATCAAGACGCTTTAAATAATGGAGAGAATTGGTTAGCTGAATTACAAGTCCGGGAAAGAGAGAAGACGGGCTTAAAAAAGTTAAAAATTGGTTTCAACAAAGTCTTCGGCTACTATATTGAGGTTAGTCGATTACAAGCCCAACAGCTAGATGACCAACGATATCAAAGAAAGCAAACTCTAGCTAATAGTGAAAGATTCATAACAGAAGAACTAAAAGAAATGGAAGCCGTCATTCTTGAGGCTTCTGAAAAGTCAGTGGACTTGGAGTATCAGCTATTTGTTGAACTACGCCAAAAAGTTTCTAACTTTAGCTCATCTTTGCAACAATTAGCTGAATCGATAGCAGAGCTAGATGTTTTAGCTAGTTTTGCTAGTCTCAGTGAAGAAGAAAATTATGTTAGAGCAGAAATTAGTCAACATCCGCATGACTTTAGCCTAGAGGCAAGTCGCCATCCAGTGATTGAGTCGTTAATTGGCCAGGCTAATTTTGTAGCTAACGATGTCGACTTTTCAGCTGAACACTATATCCTATTGTTGACCGGACCCAATATGTCGGGTAAAAGTACCTACATGAGACAAGTGGCCTACTGTGTTATTTTAAATCAAATTGGCTGTTTTGTTCCTGCTAAGAAAGCTCGCCTCCCTTTAGTAGATCAAATATTTACTCGTATTGGAAGTTCAGATGATATTTCAAGCGGTCAATCAACCTTTATGGTAGAGATGATGGAGACTAATACCGCCTTAAAACAAGCCACTTCTAGATCTTTGCTCTTGTTTGATGAGATTGGACGAGGAACGGCCACCTTTGACGGAATGGCTTTGGCAGAAGGAATTATTCATTATTTAGCGACTCAAGTGAAAGCAATTACGATTTTTTCCACACATTACCATGAATTAACTGATTTGGAGTCACAAATTCCTAGCTTAAAGAATATTCATGTCGGTGCTGAAGAAGTAGAGGGGCATTTGGTCTTTCTTTATAAAATCATTTCTGGACCAGCCGATAAGTCATATGGCTTACATGTGGCGAAATTAGCTGGCTTACCGGATTCTCTTATTAATTATTCAGCACAAGTATTGGAGGAATTGGAATCAAACGCTACGTATCTCAGACATATACCAGATTTGGAGCAGGATCAGTCAGATAGGGATCAAGAACAACTGAGCCTGTTCACTGTGTCTGAAACGAATTGTTCAGAGGCGGAGTTGCTAGATGAAATTAAAAAGATAAACCTTAATCGGTTAACACCAATAGAAGCCTTGAATTTAATGTATAAATGGCAAGATAAAATACTAGATTAGGAGGGGCGTCGATGGCTAAAATTCAAGTCATGTCAGATCAATTGGCCAACCAAATCGCAGCTGGTGAAGTTGTTGAACGTCCTGCTTCAGTTATCAAAGAATTAGTAGAGAATTCGATTGATGCGGGTGCGAGTCAGATATTGGTTGAGGTTCAAGAAGCAGGTATTCAATCGATCCAAGTAACAGATAATGGGATAGGGATGGAAGTGGATGACTTAGCGGCGGCTTTTTTACCCCACGCCACGAGTAAAATTTTTAACGTTCAGGACCTCTTTAATATTCAATCGCTAGGCTTTAGGGGGGAAGCATTAGCGAGTATTGCTTCTGTTAGTCGAGTCTATCTTCAATCAATGGTTGAGGGGCAGAATAAGGGACATTTCATACAAGTAGCCGGCTCAAAGATTAAAGACCAGGGAGTAGCACAAGCCAAACCTGGTACCTTAATTAGGGTAGAGGACTTGTTTTATAATACACCCGCTCGTCTCAAGCATTTAAAGTCTTTGAGAACTGAAATGCGTCATATCTTAAATTTTATGCAGGATATTGCTTTATCTTACCCCCATATTCGCTTTGTTTTGGAATCTCAAGGGCAAGTCGTGTTTCGAACGGTCGGTAATGGAGATCTCCAGCAAGCGATTGCTAGCGTTTACCAGCCGGCCATTGCTCGAGAGTTACTTCCCATTGAAGCGCAGGATATGGATTTTGAAATAAAGGGTTATTTATCGAAACCCACTTTGACAAGGACCAGTAAGGATTTTATCCATTGGATTATTAATGGTCGCGCGGTTAGAAGTATTAGTTTGGATCGTGTATTAATTCAAGCGTATGGCCGGCAGCTGATGATTGGTCGCTATCCGATAGCTGTGATTCATATCCACTTGGATCCTCAATTGGTGGACGTCAATGTTCACCCTACCAAGCAAACGGTACGCCTGAGCAAGGAAGAGGAACTGGCCCACTTGTTGCAAGCAGCCATCCAAAAATTTTTGAGTGAAATCAACCCAATTCCAGAAGCAGATGTTGAGCTTATTAGTAAGAACTCTAATATGGAGAGTGGTCAGGTAAAGGTTGATCCACTGCCTTTAAATCTACAATCTCAACCGGTCGTTATGGAAACGGAAGCTAGCTATCAGAGCCAAAAACCACTATTTACTGAATCAAGTTTAAATGATGGACCAACGAATGAGTTGAATTCAGGGGATGAAAATTTTAAAAAAAAGCCAACTTCAAACAAGCCTTTAATAGATTTTGCTAATTTACGTTATGTGGGGCAAATTCATGGTACCTACTTGATCGCTGAATCTGAGAATGGCTTTTACTTGATTGATCAACACGCCGCTCAAGAGAAGATCCGCTATGAAGCTTTTATGGCTGACGATCAGACAGAATTCGTGCAGCAGACTTTACTTCTGCCTATTGTTTTTCAAATGTCCGCTAGCGAGTTTCAAGCGGTTCAGGAATCTCGAAAAGATCTTGAACGCTTAGGTATCCACCTTACACCATTCGGACCGCAAAGTTTTCAACTAGAGTCTTATCCTAATTGGATAGAAGAATCAGCGATCGAAAAGACCGTAAGGGATACCCTGCAATTGGTCATTGATCAACCTAACCTAACCATTCCCCAGATCAAGGAAAAGAGTATTATCATGAAGTCTTGTAGGGGAGCTATCAAAGCTAACCATCGATTAAGCCCTGATCAAGCGCAAAGTTTAATTCAAGATATGGCTGAATTAGCAGATCCATATCATTGCCCACATGGAAGACCCGTATTTGTTGAATTTACGACGCAAACATTAGAAAAATTATTCAAACGAATTCAAGATGCCCATCAAGCTGGAGCTCGTGCTTATTAAGAGTCAAATGTTTTCAAGGTTAAGCATATCTGCTATAATAAAAGGCGAACAAATGTACGAAAGGATGGTCTCAATGACTTCAAATAAATACCAACAGGATATTGATCAATTAAATGACCTTCAATATAAAGTAACCCAGGAATCTGCCACTGAAAGACCTTTTACAGGTGAATATGACGACTTTTACCAAAAGGGGATTTATGTTGATATTGTAGGAGGCGAACCTTTATTTTCAAGTGCTAATAAATTTAATGCCGGTTGCGGTTGGCCTTCATTTAGTCAACCGATTCCGAATACTCAGCTAGTAGAATTGGCTGATACCAGTTTAGGTCATGTTCGCACTGAGGTTCGAAGTCAAGATGCAGATTCGCACTTAGGTCACGTCTTCACTGATGGACCCGAGGAATTAGGTGGATTACGATACTGCATTAATTCAGCTTCTCTGAAATTCATTCCCTTGGGAGAGATGGACGAAGCTGGTTATGGCGCTTATAAAAAATATGTGGAGTAATTATCGATGTATGATTATCTTGAAGGAAGCCTAGTAGGCATTCATCCCACCTATGTTGTGATTGATGTAAATGGGATTGGATATCGTATTTACACGGCTAACCCTTACAGCTTTCAAGCTTATTTAGAACAAAAAGTTAGATGTTATATTGAACAAGTGATACGTGATGATGCTCATTTATTGTATGGCTTTCTAACGGAAGATGAAAGACAGCTTTTTCTTATGCTGAATCGTGTGTCAGGTATTGGACCTAAAAGTGCCTTATCTATCTTAGCCGCCAATGATCATCAAGGACTTGTAGATGCAGTTGAATCTGGCGATAGTAAGTATTTAACTAAGTTTCCAGGTGTCGGAAAGAAAACGGCATCACAAATAATATTAGACCTACAAGGAAAATTAGCCCTCATTGAACCAGAAGAACAAGCTGCTAGCAAGTTGGATCATGATAATGACTTGTTTGATACTGTTTATGAGGCTTTGTTAGGATTAGGTTATTCTAAACGTGAAATCAATCGGATCAAAAAACCATTGGAAGCCGAGCAATTTCAAACGACTCAGGAGGCCTTATCTTATGCCTTCAAATTGTTAATTAAATAAATCTGAAAGGAGGGAAGTCGAATGGAAGATCGTCTGATGTCTAATCATGAATTGGCTGGCGAAGAAGCAGATGGTGATTTACTTAGTTTACGTCCCCAATATTTAAGAGAATATATTGGCCAAGAACCTCTCAAAAAGGAGTTAGCGATTTATATTGAAGCCACTAAGTCTAGACAGGAAGCATTGGATCATGTTTTAATATTTGGTCCCCCAGGTTTGGGAAAGACAACATTAGCTATGATTATCGCGAATGAGCTGTCAGTGAATATTCAAACAACCAGTGGCCCTGCCATCGAGAGACCGGGTGATCTTTTGGCTTTATTAAATGAGTTGAAGCCGGGCGATATTTTATTTATTGATGAAATTCATCGTTTACCTCGAGTTGTAGAGGAGGTTCTTTATTCAGCGATGGAAGATTTCTTTGTGGATATAATTATCGGTCAAGGTCCTAGCAGCCAACCCATTCATTTTGAATTACCTCCTTTTACATTAATAGGAGCTACCACTCGAGCAGGGAGCTTAACTCAGCCACTTAGAGATCGCTTTGGTATCGTCTCAAGAATGGAGTATTATACGCCGGAAGAGTTGAAATTAATTGTAGAGCGGAGTGCAGCTATCTTTGACGCGGTGATTGATCCAGCAGCCGCTGGGGAGATTTCTTTGCGTAGCCGGGGGACACCACGGATAGCCAATCGAATCTTGAGGAGAGTTCGTGATTACGCTCAAGTGATCGGTGAGGGAACCATCACACAGAAGCTAGCTCAAGATTCACTCAATTTATTAAAGATCGACCAATACGGCTTAGATCAAACGGA
Source organism: Hutsoniella sourekii ATCC 700629 (assembly GCF_000518205.1). Lineage (GTDB taxonomy): Bacteria > Bacillota > Bacilli > Lactobacillales > Aerococcaceae > Hutsoniella > Hutsoniella sourekii. The sequence continues at coordinate 9,994 of NZ_JADD01000020.1, forward strand.
TCGGCGTATTTTGGAGAGTTTAATTGAAGACTATCAGGGTGGGCCAGTCGGCTTGAACGCTTTGGCTGTTAATATTAGCGAAGATTTAGAGACTGTTAGCGATATGTATGAGCCCTATTTGATTCAAACAGGCTTTATGAAGCGGACACCAAGAGGACGCATTGCCACCCGGTTAGCTTATGACCACTTACAATACCCTTATGAGATTGGAGACTAGATTAATGACTTTAACTAGTAGTGATTTTGACTTTAATTTACCTGAAGAATTGATTGCCCAAACACCTCTGATTGATCGGAGTGCATCTAAATTGCTGGTTTTAGACCGAGAGATGGGTAGGATGAGGGACACTCATTTTAATCATATTCTTGACTATTTGGAACCAGGAGATGGGCTGGTTGTCAATGAATCTCGCGTGATTCCAGCCCGTATTTTTGGGGTGAAACCTGACACAGGTGGGCATTTAGAGGTCTTACTTCTTCATAATACATCGGGTAACTGTTGGGAGACTTTAGTTAAGCCTGCTAGAAGAGCGCGAGTAGGAACTGAGATCGTTTTTGGCGATGAAGGTCAGTTGAAAGCTCAAGTTGTTGAGGAGTTGGATCATGGTGGACGTATCATTGAATTTCAATATGAAGGTGTTTTCTTGGAGCATTTGGAGCGTCTGGGACAAATGCCTCTTCCACCCTATATCAAAGAAAAACTAGAAGATCCTGAACGATATCAGACTGTCTATGCTAAAGAAAATGGATCAGCTGCGGCTCCCACAGCAGGCTTACATTTTACCAAGGAATTGTTAGCCCAGGCTCAAGAGAAAGGCGTAGAAATAATTCCTTTAACCCTTCATGTTGGATTAGGAACCTTTAGACCTGTGTCTGTTGATCAGATTGAGGATCATCAAATGCATGCTGAGTTTTATCATTTGAGTCCAGAAAGTGCGGCTAGCATCAATCGAATCAAACAGTCAGGTGGTAGTATTACAGCTGTTGGGACCACTAGTGTCAGAACGCTGGAAACAATTGCCAGGGACAACAAAGGGCAAATTGTTCCTAGCTCTGGCTGGACGGATATTTTTATTACGCCGGGATTTGAGTTTAAGGCAGTGGATCATTTAATTACTAATTTTCATCTACCTCAATCAACCCTGGTGATGCTAGTGAGTGCTTTTTATGAACGAAGTAAAATATTACAAGCCTATGAACATGCTGTAGAAGCTCGCTATCGCTTTTTTAGTTTTGGCGATGCCATGCTAATTATTTAATTTTTATTAGCCGTAGAATTTCCAGTAAATTTTACGGTTTTTTTGGAGGGAGTTTATGTTACTTAATACCCAAACTGTTTACTCCTTATTAGCAAGCACCGTAACCCTTGAAGAATATATCAAAAAAGCCAAGGAATTGGGTTATTTATCCCTAGGAATTGCTGATAAGGAAGTCTTGCATGGAGCCTTGGAATTTTACCGACTCTGTCAAAAATACGGTATGCATGCTTTGATTGGTATGCGCTTGGAACTTGCGGGTCTTGTTAAACAAGACCAGTCTTATTCTTTCCTTCTTTATGCTCGGTCTTATTCTGGTTACCAGGCCTTGATGCAAATTTCATATTTGCTGAATAGTAGTAATAGAAGCAGTCATCAAATATGGCAACTTATTCAGCGATCTCATGGAGATTTGGTATATGTTTCTCTGGGTAAAGAAAGTGAATTGGAGCAAGCCTTGATTAGACAAGATATCCAGCTGGCTCATCAAATTGAAGAAGCATTAGTGAATCTTTTTGGCCAGGATGAAACTTACCTTGGTATTACTGCTTATCCTGCAAATAACTTAGAATTAAGTCATATCAGTGACTATTTAAAGCAATCTGACTTAACACCGGTGATGGCCCAACCTTTAAATACTTTGTCTAGCGACCAGCAAACCAGCCTGAATGTTTTACAAGCAATACGGGATAATCGAACGCTTGATTGGTCGGCTATGGCTATGAGAGGTCCTTACACACTCTATTCACCCGATGAATTAAGAGCACTTTATGGTCAAATTAACTTCTCACAAGCTTGGGATAATACCCTTAAATTGTCTAAATCATTGGTGATTGACTTACCACTTGATAGGGAGCTGTTGCCTAAATTTCCAGTTCCAAGTGGCTATGATTCTAAGACTTATTTAGCTCATTTAACTTACCAAACCATGGAAGATCTGGGGCTAGATTCTCAAGATAAGTATGTCCAGCAACTGGAACATGAATTAGCTGTTATTGATCAGATGGGTTTTAATGATTATTTTTTAATTGTTTGGGAAATTATTGATTATTGCCATCAAAATAATATCCGGATTGGACCAGGAAGAGGATCAGCCGCTGGTTCATTGGTGAGTTATCTGCTAAAAATTACTGGCGTTGATCCTATTCAATATGACCTCTTATTTGAACGCTTCTTGAATCCTGAGCGTTACTCCATGCCGGATATTGATATCGATATTCCTGATAACCGTAGAGATCAGGTCATTAATTATGTGGTTAGGCGGTACGGCTATCAACAAGTTGCCCAGATTGCAACATTCGGTACATTCGGAGCCAAGCAGGCTGTAAGAGATAGTTTACGAGTTTTAGGTGCTGATAATCAAACCCTCAAAGCATGGTCTTCAAGCATACCATCTGATGCCAACCAAGTAATGACTTTGGATCGAGCTTACCGTGAATCCACTGCTTTAAGGCAAATTGTAACAGCTAATTCTGAAAATCAAGAAATATTTAAAATTGCGCAAACCATTGAAGGACTGCCCAGACATATTTCCACCCATGCGGCTGCTGTTGTGATTTATGACCAACCCTTGGTTGAGACCATTCCTGTCATGGAACGTAAAGATGGTGGAGACCAAGCCTTGATGACTCAATTTTCAATGTATGATGTCGAGGCAGTAGGTCTTTTAAAAATGGACTTTTTAGGTCTGCGTAATTTAACCATTTTGGATGAGACCTTGACCACAATAAAAAAGCAAACAGGTCAAGAAATAGCGATTGAATCAATTAACAAAAATGATTCATCTGTTCTTGAATTATTCCAAAAAGGGGACACAATTGGTGTCTTTCAATTCGAATCAGATGGGATCCGTCGAGTGCTAAGAAAGTTAAAACCAGAAAGTTTTGAGGACATTGTAGCAGTCAACGCTCTTTATCGTCCAGGCCCTATGCAACAAATTGATCATTTTATTGATAGAAAACATGGGCGAGAAAAAATAACTTATGTTCATTCAAGTTTAGAGCCTATCTTAAAGAACACCTATGGTATCATTGTTTATCAAGAACAAGTCATGCAGATTCTTGTAAGAATGGGAGGCTTCAGCTTGGGTGAAGCAGATTTGGTTAGGCGAGCCATGTCTAAGAAGCAAGCCGACGTTATGGAAGCCCAGCGCGATCATTTTATTCAAGGCGCATTAGCAAGGGGCTATAGTCAGTCAGAAGCGGAAGAAGTTTTTGACTACATTTATGCCTTTAGTAATTATGGCTTTAACCGAGCTCATGCTGTCGTTTATTCTACCTTAGCTTACCAACTTGCACACTTGAAGGTATACTATCCAGCTTTTTTCTTTAAAAGTTTATTGAACAATACAGACGGTCGATCCAGTAAATTTCAAGCGAATGTCCAACAAGCCAAACGTTGGGTCAAGCAATTATTGCCAGTTGATATTAATCGAAGTTTGATGACTTTTAGTATTGATGGTCAGGGACTGAGAATTGGTTTAGAATCTGTCAGAGGATTGAGACGAGAATTGATCGGTCATATTGTTGATGACCGTCATCTCATTGGACCCTATAAAGATTTTATAGAGTTTTTGCGACGATTACCCGATAAATTTCAAAAAACAGAAATGATCCAACCTCTGATTCATGCGGGAGCCTTTGACAGCTTTGGTTATAATCGACGGACACTTGATTTTAACCTAGATACACTCGTTCAAAGTATTCAATTTGCTGGTAATAGTATGAGTCTCTTTGAAGAGATGGAACCGAAAATTGAGCTTGTCGCTGAATACTCCAATGACGAATTATTGCAACTTGAAGAAGAGGCCTTAGGTTTTTCCTTGGCTCCAGATGTGATGGAGGCATTTGAGCCTATCTTTGATCAAGATCACTCAATTCTAAGGTTGAATGATGTCTTAGAGCAAAGGGTGGGAGCTCGCATTAAAACTATCGCCAAAATAAAAGATGTTCGTGTGATTCAAACTAAAAAAGAGGAGTTAATGGCCTTTTTGACCTTGGCTTATCAAGGTCAAGAAGTCTCCATTGTTGTCTTTCCTAAAATCTATAGACAGGTCCAACAGCTACTATCACTGGGAGAAGTTATAGGCCTTGAAGGAAAAATTGACCTCGATCGACGTCAGCAAAAACAAGTCATTGCTTTAAAAATCCAAGAAGCTGAGACAGTCATAAAAGCCAAGTCCTCTTCAACAGAATTAGTTCCTAACTGCTTTATACGAATTCAGGACTTTACTCAGGATCAGCTTTTGATTGAAAAAGTAAAAAGAATAATTTTAGCTCATCCTGGCCCAAGTCCGGTAATTATTGTCGATCAAGCCAAAAATACAATTCAACTGGATCATCCTTACAAGGTAAGCTATAGTGACCGCACCAAGTCTGAATTGTATGATTTGCTTGGGCGTTCTAATGTCATTTACCACTGATAATTTGTAAAAAGCGAATAGAACGTTTTCATTTAATTTACAGCGAATTTTATATGACTTAGCCTATCTTTAATGCTAGAATAGGGCTACGGGTACAAACTTTTAGTTACTAATAAAATCACCTAAAGAGGGGAGTAATATATGAAACGTATTGCTGTCTTAACTAGTGGTGGAGATGCTCAAGGTATGAACGCAGCCATTCGTGCTGTTGTAGAGCAAGGGCTTCACCATGGGTTAGAAGTTTATGGTGTAAATGACGGTTATCGTGGCCTGGTTGAAGGCGATTTCCGATTACTTACCGTTAGCGACGTACACCATCGAATTAAGACTGGAGGAACACTCCTTCATTCGGCACGTTTTCCTGAATTCAAGGAACGTATCCAGCAAGAAAGAGCAATTGATCAACTAAGTAAACAAAATATTGAAGGATTAGTTGTTATAGGCGGGGACGGTTCATTTGGTGGCGCTTTAGCCTTAACTAAATTAGGTTTTCCTGCCATAGGTATTCCTGGAACCATCGATAATGATATTCCGGGTACGGAATATACGATCGGTTTTGATTCTGCTGTGACGGTAGCCCTAGATGCTATTGATAAGATTTCAGATACGGCTTCCTCCCATGAACGCACATTTGTTGTAGAAGTAATGGGACGACATGCAGGAGATATTGCCATCTGGGCTGGTGTAGCAGCTGGGGCAGATGCAATCATTATTCCAGAAGAGCCTTACGATATGGATGAAGTTGTTCATCGTGTTCGGGTGGGTCGCCGATCAGGTAAGGATTACTCACTGATTATTCTGGCTGAGGGAGTAGACAGTGTAGAAGACTTTGTCGAAAAATATAAAGAAAAAGCCCCAGAGCAAGACGTTAGAGGTGTAGCTCTGTCTCATATTCAACGAGGAGGTAGCCCAACCGCTCGAGATCGTGTGTTTGCAACTTTAATGGGTGCTAAATCCGTCGATTTATTAATGGAAGGCCAGCAGGGAATTTATTTAGGAATTGTTCAAGAACAATTAGCAATCTTTGATATTGTTGAAACGCTCGAGAAGAGAGAGCATCGTGTTCGTGAAGATTTATTTAACTTAAACCAGGCCTTAACTGACAGAGAACTATAAGCCTAAACGTTTTATTGTTCACAAAAGGAGAAATTTTATATTATGAAAAAAACTAAGATTGTATGTACTTTAGGACCAGCAACAGATACTCAAGAAATCATGGAGCAATTGATCAATGCGGGAATGAACGTGGCGCGCTTTAACTTTTCGCACGGTAATCATGAAGAGCAAAAAGCACGCCTTGATAAATTAAAGGCCGCTCGTCAAGCAACCGGTAGAACGGTCGGTGCTCTCCTTGATACTAAAGGACCTGAGATTAGAACGCATAAGATGGCTGAACCTGTCATTCAATTAGAAAAAGGTAATACTGTTCGTATCGCTATGAGCGAAGTGGCTGGAACACCTGAAAAAATCTCAGTCACTTATGACAAATTAATTGAAGATGTAGCTATCGGTGGACACATCTTATTAGATGATGGTTTAATTGATTTATTAATTACTGATATTGACCATGATTTAAATGAAATTGTTACACAAGTTCAAAATACAGGTGTACTGAAATCAAATAAGGGTGTCAACGTTCCAAACGTATCACTTCAACTTCCAGGTATCACAGAAAAAGATGAAGCTGATATCCGCTTTGGTGTACGTGAAGGCATGGACTTTATTGCTGCTTCATTTGTTCGTCGTGCTCAAGATGTCATGGAAATTCGTGAAGTCCTAGAGCAAGAAGGTCGTACGGATGTTCAAATTATTTCTAAGATTGAAAACCAAGAAGGTGTGGACAATCTAGAAGAAATTATTGCGGTTTCAGATGGAATTATGGTTGCTCGGGGTGACTTAGGGGTAGAAATCCCAACCAACGAAGTGCCAATTATCCAAAAAGACCTAATTCGTCGTTGTAATCAAGCGGGCAAACCGGTTATTACGGCTACTCAAATGCTTGATTCTATGCAAGTTAACCCTCGTCCAACTCGTGCAGAAGCTAACGACGTTGCCAATGCTATTTTCGATGGAACAGATGCGGTGATGTTATCGGGTGAGACAGCGTCTGGAGATTATCCGGTTGAAGCTGTACAGACGATGGCAAGTATTTGTCTAAGAACTGAAGAAGCCTTGATCGGTCAAGATGCTATGGCTCTTAAAGCATACGACAAAGGTGATTTAACTGAAGCTGTTGGACAAGCTGTTGGACATACTGCTCGCAACTTAGGAATTGAAACCATTGTTGCAGCTACTTCTTCTGGCCACACAGCTTACATGATCTCTAAGTACCGTCCTAAAGCAAATATTATTGCGGCTACTTTTGATGAAGAAACAAACCGCCGTCTAACTTTAGCATGGGGTGTTCAAGGATTTACCATTGAACGTCCAGCTTCTACCGATGAGATGTTAGATGCAGCAACGGCTCTAGCTCAAGAAAAGGGATTTGCTCACGAAGGTGACCTGATTATAATTACAGCAGGTGTTCCAGTTGGTGAATCAGGAACAACCAATATTATGAAAATTCAACAAATTGGCACCCTGCTCGCTAAAGGTGAAGGTGTTGGTACAGGTACCTTCATTGGTAAAGCAGTTGTGGCTACTTCTTCTCAAGAAGCAATTGACAAAATGCATGACGGTGCAGTGTTAGTAACAATGACTACAGACGCTAGCTACCAGCCAGCTCTTGAAAAAGCCGGAGCATTAGTTGTTGAACAAGGAGGAATGACTTCTCACGCAGCAATTATTGGTCTAGAATTAGGTATTCCAATTATTGTAGCAGCAGACGGGGCTACTCAAGCTATTCAACAAGATGAACTGGTTACAGTAGATGCTAGACGTGGACGCATTTACCGTGGGGCAACTGTTTCAATCTAATAACAAGTGCTTAAGCTCTAAGCTGTGCTTAGAGCTTTTTTGTATTTTTTTGAAAGAATGATCTAGTATGGTAAAATGTTGAGAGGTATAAAGAAATGAGGAAATAATCATGGCAGGGCAACTAATGGAAACGAAAATAACAGATATAAATGAAAATGCGGTATTTACTCAACGAGAAGGTATTACTTACCAAGTAGCACTAGATCAGCTAGAAGCGACTCCCCAAATTGGTGATAATTTGAAAGGATTAGCTTACGAAGATCGAAAAGGTACAAAGAGACTACAGGTTCAATTACCTAAAATTCGACCGGGTATTTACGATTGGGCTCCGGTAGTCTCTTTGCATACTGAAGCCGGAGCTTTTGTAGATATTGGTTTGGATCAAAAAGACATATTACTATCCAGTGATGATTTGCCACTAGAAAGTTGGGAATGGCCAAAGGTGGGTGATGAGTTGTTTGTCACCTATGAAATAGATGAACGGGAGAGGTTTTGGGCAAAGCTAGGCTACCAAGAAGAAATTAGTCGAATTAGAAAAAAAGCACCAGCTAGATTACAAAATCAAGATACTAAGGCACGGGTCTATCGTCTAATTGGTGCTGGGGCGCAAGTATTCACCAAGGATGGTTATGATGCCTTTATTCATACCGATGAGCAATTAAATCCCTTAAGATTAGGGGAAGAGGTAGAGGCGCGGGTGATAGATGTTCATTTGGATGGACGATTAAATTTATCCACTCGTCCACGAGCACACGAATTAATCTCTGAAGATGCCCAGATGATTTTGGCTGTTTTATCACGAAGTCTAGGTGGCTTTCTTCCCCTACATGATAAATCACACCCAGATGAGATCAAAAACTTATTAGGTATTTCCAAAAAGCAATTCAAACGAGCTGTTGGGAACTTGTTGAAAGAAGGGCGAATTCGTCAGGAAGTAGGAGAAGGGATCTATTTACTTGATAAAGGGGCAGACAAGTGACAGGGAATTCAAGCTTTACTTCTCTGATCGATGATTTTATTCGTTATCTTGCTATTGATTTAGGTAGGAGCGAGAATACCCAAACGAGCTACCGAAATGACTTGCATAGATTTATTAATTATTTGAAGCAAGAGGAAATCCAATCTATCCAAGAGGTCAAGGAACTAGACATTCAAGCCTATTTAATAGATTTAAAAGCTAATAATCTTAGCGCTGCCACAACTTCTCGCCATATTACCAGTTTAAAACAATTTTTTCAGTTTTTGTTGAGAGAAAATATTATTCAAGAAAGTCCGATGTCACTCATTCAGGCACCTAAAAACAAAAAGCATCTACCCACGATCTTAAATACGGATGAGATAGACTGTTTATTAGAAGCGCCAGATACAACTACTAACAACGGACTTAGAGACCGGTCCATTTTCGAGTTGATGTATGCGAGTGGTTTGCGTGTCAGTGAATTAATTAGTCTGACCATGGATGAGTTACATTTGCAGATGGGATTTATTCAAACTGTTGGAAAAGGTAACAAAGAGCGACTCGTTCCAATTGGTGGTGAGGCAGAATATTGGTTGAAACGATACTTAGATGAGGTACGTCCCATCTATGCTAACAAGTCAGCCAACTCTAATGACTCAATTTATTTGACTCAACGAGGCAATACTTTCACAAGACAGGGTATCTGGAAGAACCTTAATAAGTATGTCCAAATCGCTGGCATTGACAAAAAAATTTCACCTCATATATTAAGGCACTCTTTTGCCAGTCATTTACTTGAGAATGGAGCAGATTTACGGATGGTACAAGAATTATTGGGCCATTCAGATATTTCTACAACACAGATATACACGCATTTAACTAAAACTAGATTGCAAGAAGTTTATCGCAAGAATTTCCCTAGAGCATAAAAGGAGGACATGATGAATTTTAAACGAATACATTTATTGGTGATGGATTCTGTGGGTATCGGTCAAGCACCAGATGCTGCTGAATTTAATGATGAGGGTGCTCATACACTGGGGCACATAGCCGAAACGGTTGATTTGAAATTACCAAACATGGAAGCGATGGGATTAGGGAATATTGAAGCCTTAAAGGGTATCCAGACCCAATCAGCTCCTAAAGCCTACTGGACTAAATTACAGGAAGTTTCAGCCGGCAAGGACACGATGACCGGTCATTGGGAAATTATGGGCTTAAAGATTGAACAACCATTTAGAGTTTTTCCTGATGGTTTCCCAGATGAGCTTATTCAACAAATTGAAGATTTTTCAGGTCGTTCGATAGTGGCAAATAAACCTGCTTCTGGAACAGCGATCATTGATGAATATGGGGCTCATCAAATGGAAACTGGAGACTTGATTGTCTATACTTCTGCAGATTCAGTGCTTCAAATTGCTGCTCATGAAGACGTTATTCCTCTTGATGAACTTTATCGTATCTGTGAATTTGCACGCGAAATTACCTTAGAGGATCCTTATATGCTGGGCCGAATTATTGCTAGACCTTATATTGGCCAGCCAGGTAATTTTACAAGAACAAGTAATCGCCATGACTATGCCCTGAGCCCATTTGGCAAGACAACCTTAGATTTCTTAAAAGAAGCTGGGCATGAAGTGATATCGGTTGGTAAAATTGAGGACATCTTTAATGGAGCGGGTATTACTCAGGCCAATCGAACCAAGAACAATATGGATGGGGTCGACAAGTTATTGAAGGTTATGGATCAAGATTTCACTGGATTATCCTTCACTAATTTGGTAGATTTTGATGCAGTCTATGGTCACCGTCGTAACCCCGAAGGATACGGTCAGGCGCTTGAAGAATTCGACCAAAGAATTCCAGAAGTTCTAGATAAAATGGAAGACAATGATTTGTTTATAATTACGGCTGATCATGGGAACGATCCGACTTATTCTGGAACTGACCACACGCGTGAGTATGTTCCTCTATTAGTCTACAGTCCATTGCTAACCCAAATGAAGGAGCTAGATGCCAGCTATTTTGCTGATATTGCTGCTACTATCTCAGATAATTTTGGTGTTGCTCAAACAGAAAATGGAACTAGTTTCCTCAGTCAATTGATCTAAATATTGAGCTAACTTCCTACTTATTAAGACTTGATTATTGCTGATTAATTGGTTAGAATTTAAACTCGAAAGGAGGGCGCTTGTGCTCATTTCATCAAAAAATAAAAATGACTTAATTGTCTTGGGTCTTCTATCCTATACTTGTCACGATGAACAAGTAACAACAGAAGACTTGAGAGAATTACTTGAAGAATATCGTCAGAATGATCATTATGAATTGTTCTTGTATCGTCAAGAAGACAGCGAAAATTTTATTGGATTACTAGCCATTGAAGAAAACCGTGATGAAAGCCATGAACTTAATTCTGTTACCTTGCATCGAGTGGCAGTCATCCCGTCATTTAACAATGATCAAATTGATTTTCAGATGTACCGTGAGTTGAGAGCCATCTATGAAGGAGTTCCAATTATTGGTTCGATGGATACTGTCGACCAATTAGCCACTTGGAATCAGCAGTTGGAAGATGAACCTGTTGCTGATGAATATTAGGTTATCTGATGGCTGATTACGAATTAGAATTAGAGCTTGAAGATTTCCATGGTCCTTTAGACTTGCTATTGCATTTAATTAAAAAAATGGAAGTAGACATCAATGATATACCGATGGCTGAGATTACGCAGCAATATTTAACCTATGTTCGATCCATGCAAGAATTGCAACTAGATAAAGTGGCCGATTACTTGGTGATGGCCGCTACTTTGATTGAAATCAAGAGTCGGCTCCTACTACCTGTTGAACCAGATCAAGACTGGGAGGATCCTTATCAAGGTGAAGACCCTCGTGCGAGCTTAGTGGAGCAATTACTTGTGTACCAACAGTTTCAGGAAGTCTCAAGCCAGTTAGAGAAACTAGAAGCGTCACGTGCCTTAAACTATGGACGCCCAGCTAGTGATCTGACCAGCTATTTAGAGACGGTTCCACTTAAAGATGGCGAGCTGACTGTTGATCATCTCGTTGAAAGTATGCAACAAGTTCTAATGGAACAATTGGAGCGAGAGCCTAGGCATAAGCAAATCCATCAAGATACTGAAACGGTTGATGATAAAATCAAGCTAATGCATGATTATTTTAGACCGCTTTCAAGAGAAGATCGAGTTTCTTTTGATACATTTGTTTCTACTGGTAATCGCCGGGAGATTATCAATAGTTTTCTAGCCGTGCTGGAATTAGTTCGTAAACAATACTTGACCTTTTTTCAAGAGGAAATTATGGCTCCTATCTATCTAAAAAAGAATGCAAGAGGAGATGACGATAATGAGTCCTTTAGCTCGTATTAAAGCCCTTATATTTGTAAGTGGGGAAGAAGGGATTACATTGGAGGCATTAGCCTATTCTTTAGATATGGATCAGGATCTAGTAAGAGGTCATCTACAGACCATCGAATTATCTTTTAGAGAAGATTCTGAAAATCCTTTAGAACTCGTCAAGTATAATTCGGCTTATCAATTTGTTACAAAAAAAGAATATGCGAGTGATTTGGAAGCTTTTGCACAGGCTCCCCATACTAAAACGTTGAGTCGAGCAGCCATTGAAACATTAGCGATCGTTGCTTACCGCCAACCCATTACTCGATTAGCGGTTGATCATATTAGAGGCGTCGTATCCTCCAATATGTTGCAACGCCTTCAAGGTAGAGGTTTGATTAAAGAAGTCGGTCGTGTAGATAGTCCGGGTAGACCCCTCTTATATGGCACGACTGATTATTTTATGTCTTATTTTGGCCTACAAACCTTAGAAGATTTACCAGAAATTGAGCCTTTGGCTCTAAATCCTCAAGAAGCAGACAATGAATTATTTGATTTCAAGGAATGGCATCCCAAACTTGAATTAGAAGAAACCGATCAAAGGATAGAAGGAGCCGAATAAATGGAACGACTACAGAAGGTCATGGCCCACGCAGGGGTTGCTAGCCGACGCAAGTGCGAAGAGATCATTAAAGCCGGTAGAGTTAAAGTGAATGGCCAGCTTGTGGATCAACTGGGCGTTAAAGTTAGTCCCAGTGATCAAGTGGAAGTAGATGGTGTTCCGATTTACCGAGAAGAACCCAGATACTTTTTATTCTATAAACCTAGAAATGTTCTTTCAGCTGTGAGTGATGATAAAGGCCGTCCGGTGGTCAACGATTATTTTGAAATGATTGACGAACGGATCTATCCTGTTGGACGTCTTGACTTTGATACGACCGGGCTTTTACTAATGACTAATGACGGAGAATTTGCTAATAGAATGACCCATCCTAGTCATCAAATTGATAAGGAATATATTGCTAAGATTGAAGGCATTCCGAGTCCAGAAGATTTGAAAAGGCTTGCCAAAGGTGTAGTGGTTGATGGTAAGAAAACTTCCAGGGCAAGAAGTCGCTTGGTCAAATCTAATCCGAATAACCAAACAGCTGTCGTGAGTTTAACGATTCATGAAGGATGGAACCACCAAGTCAAGAAAATGTTTCAAGCGATTGGCTACCCGGTGGTTCGCCTCAAAAGAGAACGCGTTGCATTCTTAAACTTAGGACAGCTTAAACCGGGGGAGTATCGGGAGTTGACTGCCTTTGAAGTTGATAAACTCAACAAGATGGCCACGGATGAGTAAAAGTGATGAAAGCCCTTTACAAGTTTATATTATTGTGGTATATTGCCATTAATAGAATAGTATTAGTTCTTCAGGGACAGAGTGAAAATCTCGACCGGTGGTAAAAGTCCACGAGCCTAAGGTTCATACCGAGGGTTGAATCGATGTAATTTCGATACCGACAGTATAGTCTGGAATAAAGAAGACATAAATACGTACTAATGTATTTAAGCGCTTTATCTTGAAGAAGTTAAAGCGTTTATTTTTGTTTGGGCTCATTGCTAGCTACTGTCCACTCAGAAATAATCAGATAACTTCTAATGGGTGAGTGATTGAATGGTCTAATGTAGGATCACTCAATCTTAGCAAATATCTTAAATGAGTATACTGAGACCTCATTACTTTCCCTTGATTAACCTATTATTCTAATTAAAGGTAGAAAGTAGTGACATTATGAAACGTTTATCGACTCAAGATTTAGTTATTTTATCAATATTAGGGGCTCTATCCTTGTTGGTTCGGACGATTGAATTCCCAATATTACCAGCTGCTCCATTTTTAAAAATTGATTTCAGTGATTTAGTTGCCTTAGTTGGTATGTTAATTAAGGGACCTGTCGGTTTTTTCTTGGTTGGATTTATTCGAGATTTATTGAATTTCATTTTGAAAGGTGGTCAGGCAGGGATCCCGATTGGTGCGATTATGTCTTTACTGGCTACCGTAGCCATGCTATTACCAACCCACTGGGTTCTTGCTTATGCTAAATCTTGGTCTAAAGCAATGCAATCCGTTGTTATTGTGGTATCTTCAACCTTATTATTGACCTTAGCTCTCGCTTTACTTAATTATTTTGTTACATTGCCTATCTATATTACGGTTATGAATTTTCCGATTGATGATATTTTATCTTATGTGATGGCCGTGGTAGTTCCTTTTAATTTAATTAAGGGTGTGATTATCGGTATCGGACAATTGATAACGATCAAAGTATTTAAACCTTTGCTTGCTAAGCGAGATCGCTATTATTATAAATATAGTTAAAATTGCTGTAAATGTTACGTTTAGGTTACAATTTAGTGTCATTTAGCCTCAAAAGCCTAAAAGCGCTTTATCTAATTGTAAATTTGGCGTATTATTGTGGTAAACTTATTAGGTAAGATCGCTTGGTGATCTATCTTATTAGGAGGTATTTTATGACAAAAGATAATGAAAAGGATTATCGCGAGAATATTAATCCTTCAACTGAAGAGTTGGATCAAGAGGTGACCCATGAGGAAGCGGAAGTTAAGCAAGACAAGAAGCCGTGGAATCGTAAGTTCTCTCAAGATGAAAACCTAAAGACTCGCCAGTTCTCTAGAACGGCCCGTAACCAACCACAAAAAGAAGCAACAACCTTATCAAAGGTGCTTTTGGGCGCTATTGTAGTGACTGTCATCGCTCCTTTTATAATTTGGTGGTTAATTTCATCTCAAAGAGACAACCAGCAAGTTGCTCAAAGAACCACTGAACAAGTGACAATCTCACGCAATACCGAATCGGCCTCATCACAAGAATCAGCCAGTTCCCAGTCTTCTCAAGCGAGTCAATCAAGCCAATCATCGAGTGTTTCTTCAAGCACTATTGATAATGATGAGTCACGTTCATTAGCTCAAAATCAAGCATCATCTACTAATGAAGCAGCTAATACAACGACTGCGCCGGAACCAACAGCTCCTGTTGCGCCAGCTACTCCAGTAGCACCCGTAACCCCGGCTGAAGAGGCGGCTCCTGCTGGTGGGCATACAGTTGCTCAAGGTGAATCTTGGTATGGTATTGCTCGAGCTTATGGGATTGATGTTTATACTTTAGCGGCTGCTAATGGTGCTTCTATTGATACGCCGATACATCCAGGTCAGCAAATTATTATTCCGTAATTTACAAGTTAATGCAGACAAGACTTCCTTTGAAGTTTTGTCTGCTTATTTTATGAAAGGATGAAATCATGATTCCTAATATTCAAATTGCCATTGATGGTCCGGCCTCATCAGGTAAGTCTACTTTGGCCAAGCAGTTAGCACAAGACTTAGATCTAATCTATATTGATACCGGTGCTATGTACCGTGCGATAACGCTAGCTACTATCCAATCCAACACCGACTTATCCTCCGACCGCCAAGTGGAAGAATTGTTGGAAAGTTTAAATCTGACTTTTCGAATTGATCAAGGGCAACAGAATATATTTTTGAATGGTCAAAAATTAGATCAAGAGTTAAGAAGCCCTCAAGTTAATCAAGCAGTATCAAAAGTTTCTGCCAATCCGCTTGTACGTGAATTTTTGGTTAAAACTCAACAAGACGTTGCTCAGTCCCAATCTGTAATTATGGATGGTCGTGATATAGGGACGGTGGTTCTGCCTGAAGCGGACTTTAAGTTCTTTTTAACAGCTAGTCCGCGTGTTCGTGCCCAGAGACGTTATGATGAAAACATGGAAAAAGGGTACTCCAATCAAACACTTGAAGAAATCGAGAAAGAAATAATTAAAAGAGACCATTTAGATTCGACAAGAGAAATAAGTCCGCTTACTAAAGCCAAGGATGCTATTGAAATTGACACTAGTGACCTTTCAATCCAAGAACTAGTAGCAAAAATAAAATTAATTATTCAAGATAAAAATTAAAGCGATGCGGATTTATTTGGCATAAGTCTAGACTTTATGAACAATATTTGGTATTATAGGTATACTTGATTGATTACAATCAATCATAGATATAGGTAACGCTTAGGAGGAACTGGTAAATGTCAGAGTTTGTAGAAAACAACGAATTAAACGAAGAAGAAGCAGTACAAGAAGAGGCTGTTTCAATGGAAACAATGGAAGATGCTCTTGATTCTGTTAAAGAGATTAAATTAGGAGATAGCGTAACTGTAGATGTATTGGCTTTTGATGATAGTCAAGTACGCGTTGCGATTCAAGAAAGTGGCGGATTAGAAGGTGTTATTCCTCGTAATGAATTATCTGCTACACCATTTGAAGAATTAACTGATGTTGTTAATATTGGTGACGAGATTGAAGTTATCGTCCTTAAACCAATCAAAGACAAAGAAAATGGTAACTATTTACTTTCTAAACGTCGTGTAGACGCTAAGAAAGTTTGGGATGAACTTCAAGAAAAAGTAGATGCCAACGAAACAATTACTGCCCCTGTTAAGAATGTTGTTAAAGGTGGTTTAGTAGTTGATGCAGGTGTTCGTGGATTCGTGCCTGCTTCAATGGTAGAAGACTATTTTGTTGAAGATTTTTCAACTTATGTTGGTCAAACCCTTGAATTCAAGATCATAGAAATTGAACCAAGTGAAAACCGTCTAATCCTTTCTCACAAAGAGATTGCTCGTCAAGAACGTGAAAGTAAACGTGCTGAGCGCTTAGCTGAAATTGAAGAAGGATCAATCATTGAAGGTACAGTTGCACGTCTAGTTAACTTTGGTGCCTTTGTTGATTTAGGTGGCGTTGACGGATTAGTTCATATTAGCCGTATTGCTCATGAGCACGTTAACAAGCCAAGCGATTATTTAACACCTGGTGAAAAAGTTAATGTTAAGGTTCTATCTGTGGACCAAGAAGAAGGTCGCGTATCACTATCTATCAAAGATACTTTACCTGGACCATGGGATGACATCGAAGAAAAAGCACCTGAAGGAGCAGTTCTAGATGGAACAGTTAAACGCCTAACTAGCTTTGGTGCCTTTGTAGAAGTATTCCCTGGTGTTGAAGGACTTGTTCACATTTCTCAAATTTCTCATGAACATATTGGAACTCCTCATGAAAAATTAGAAGAAGGTCAAGAAGTTCAAGTTAAGGTTCTTAGTGTAGACCCTGAAGAAGAAAGATTATCACTTTCTATCAAGGCTTTACAAGATGCGCCTGCTCGCCAAGATGATGCACCAGCTAGACCTGCTAAGAAAGACTCTTCAAGAAGAGGATCTAGCAAGCGTGGTAATCGTTCTAACAACAACCATCAATCATTCCAAAATGATGATGTAGAATCTTCATTTACAATGGGAGATCTTTTAGGAGACGCTTTATCTCAATTTAAATCAGATGAAGAGTAATTCTTACTTTGTTTAATTCGTAATTTAGGACTGACTGGATTCCGGTCAGTCTTTCTTTGTTATAATAACTTTATGGAGGTGTAATATGACTACTATACCTACAGTAGCGATTGTTGGTAGGCCAAACGTTGGTAAGTCGACCGTATTCAATCGATTGGTCGGTGAGCGGATCTCGATTGTTGAAGATATGCCCGGTGTCACCCGAGATCGTATTTATGCGACGGGTAAATGGTTAGGTAGAGACTATCGCTTGATTGATACGGGCGGGATTGAAATGAACGATGAGCCACTGATGAAGCAAATTCGCTACCAGGCTGAGATTGCAATGGATGAAGCAGATGTTATTGTGATGATTACTAGTGTGAGGGAAGGCGTATTGCGTGAAGATGAAGCGATTGCCCGTCTGCTTCATCGAAGCGATAAACCAGTTATTTTGGCAGTCAATAAGGCCGACAATCCTGAACAACGGCAAGAAATATACGAGTTTTATTCTCTAGGTTTGGGTGATCCCATTCCTATTTCTGGTTCTCATGGGCAGGGACTAGGTGATTTATTGGATGAAATTGTAGCTAATTTTCCAGAATTCACTGATAATGACCCGGATGATGATCTGATTCGCTTCTCATTTATTGGTCGACCGAATGTGGGTAAATCCAGTTTAGTGAATGCGATCTTGGCTGAAGACCGGGTGATTGTCTCCAACATGGAGGGGACGACGCGAGACGCCATTGATACAAATTTTGTAGATCAAGAGGGTCAAGAATTTACAGTGATTGATACAGCTGGAATTCGTAAACGTGGTAAAGTTTATGAGAATACAGAAAAATATAGTGTCATGCGAGCTATGTCTGCGATAGATCGTAGTGATATCGTTTGTTTGGTGCTTGATGCTGAAACGGGTATTCGTGAGCAAGATAAACATATAGCTGGATATGCTGCTGATGCAAATAAGGGGATCATTATTCTAGTCAATAAGTGGGACGCTGTGGATAAGGGCAATAATAAATTTGAGGAATTCACTCAAGATATTAGAGAAGCTTTCAAGTTTATTCCTTATGCGCCAATTCTTTTTGTTTCTGCTCATACCCATCAAAGATTGAATCGATTACCAGAGCTATTAAAGACGATCTACAAGAATCGTCACCATCGGATTCAATCCTCGACTTTAAATAATGTTTTAATGGATGCTATTGCGATGAATCCTACGCCAACCGACAAGGGTAGACGTTTAAATATCTTTTATATGACTCAAGTGGCAGTTGCGCCTCCAACTTTTATCATCTTTGTTAATGATCCTGATTTGATGCATTTTTCTTATTTACGGTTCATTGAAAACCAACTCAGAGAAGCATTCTTTTTTGAGGGAACAGCCATTAAACTATTAGTTAGAGAGCGACAATAATTGTTAAGAAAGCGATAATAACAGTCTTTTCCGTTGTAATTATCTATCGTATATGATATTCTTATTAAGAAATGACCCGAGAGGTTTAATTTCAATTGGCTCGAGGAGCCCAAATATAAAGGAGGACGATATAATGGCAAATAAAGCAGAATTAATTGAAAAAGTTGCGGAGAAAACAAACTTAACTAAAAAAGATGTTACAGCAACAGTTGAAGCCTTATTCCAAACTGTTGAAGAAACACTAGCAGCTGGTGAAAAAGTTCAAGTCATCGGGTTTGGTACTTTTGAAGTACGTGAGCGTGCTGCTCGTAAGGGTCGCAACCCTCAAACAGGTGAAGAAATTGAAATCCCAGCTACTAAAGTACCTGGATTCAAAGCTGGTAAAGGTCTTAAAGATGCCGTTAAAGGTTAATTAATTCCTTTTTCTGGGACTGTCTAAGGACAGTCCTTTTTATTTTGGATTCCTTTATAGAAAGTATTAATTTTGCTATAATAGTCAAGTATAAAGATAGGATGTGGTTTAGTGGAACTTTATGAAGAAATCTCTTATCATCTTGAACATGTTGCTATTGATAATGAAGAAAGTATTCTTGGTATTTTATCCGACTATATTGATCGTGCCCCAAATGAAGTGAAAGTTTTTCAAGTCTTGGAATTAATCAGTCAAGATTTAGTTGACCAAGGTCGCATCCATCATGGACTTGAATTAGCCATTAACTTATACGATATCAATGGGCATGATCATTTGGCCTATTTAATTGCAAAGTTTTATCAACAATATCTGTTGTCAAATCAAGCATTAGAATGGATTTATAAGATTCCATCCGAAAATAGGGATTACAACTGCCAGCTTTTATTAGCCGATATTTTAATTAGTCTAAATAAGGTGAATGAAGCTAGAGAAATCTTAACCAATCTGATCCAAGATTATCCTGTCCAAGTTGAAGCATATCATCAGTTGGCTGATCTATATGACAGTCATGATATGATTGAGAGCGCGCAAAAGTACTATCAATTAATATTTGATTATTTCTTGGAGGAGTCAGATCGGCGTCGGTCTAGATTAAAACTATTAGAATTAGCGCTCAAGCAAGAAATCATTGACCAGCAATTAATTGATCAGTTGATCCAAGTTAAAGACCTTCCACTTGAATCTAGGGATGAACTTCAGTTATCTAGCTATGCTTATTTATGGGTCAACGAGTTAACAAAAGCTAAGAAATTGGCTGGTCAACTGCTTGATTTAGATAAGGATTCGTTTGATGCTCACTTTATTTTGCTTCAGATAGCGATCGAAGAAAGTAACAATCAAGAAGCTCAAGATCAAATAGACTGGCTCTGTTTGAGTTTGCCCCCTTATTCTCAAGAGATTATAGAAGTGGCACGTTGTGGTTTGGCAATCAATTACTTACCCGATCGTCTGCTAGAGCGATTGGGGCAATTATTGGATCTGATTGATGATTTTGACTCTTACTATGAAGTATTATCCTTGCTTGTCAATCATTATTTAGATGAAGAACAGCCTGATAAAGCTTTAGAATTGTTATCTCAAGCAAGTAAGGAATTAGAGGATGATCAAATTTATTTAAGTTATTTATTTGGTAAGGCATACCAAGACAAGGGTCAATTAGAGGAAGCTGCCCTTGCTTTCAAGCAAGCACTGGACTTACAAGTCAATGAAGCAAATTTATATGATTCTTATTATCAAGTTCTTAGTGATTTAGGTCGAGTAGAGGAAGCAGAGATTTTGAGAAGAGACTGGATGGGTAACACATTGAAGATGGATGAAGGGGACGATCATGACTATGGTGGTTAATCTGACGAAGATTGAGTTTTTTTCCTGGATCTTAGATCACTTTCCACCTTTGCAACTTCCAACGGCTTATTTTTTTCAATTTCTCATGAAAGAACCTAAGCTTTTGGATCAAATAATTATCACAGAACACGTTCAACAATCACCAAGAGGTATTAGAATTGATTTAATGTGTCAAGATCCTGAGAATGTTGTTTATTTCAAAAATCAGATTGAATGGCAAAGCCTGGATCAGGTCTTTCATGATTTGCGGCTAAGTCGGAATAAACCCAACGACTTTTATTGCTTGGAATTAGTTTTGCCTGATTATTATTATTGGGCGAATTACTACCAAGTATTTGAAGAAAATCCCTATCTAATCTCCCCAACCTTGAGCGATGACTTGGACCAAAGTTTAAAACTTGTGAGTTTGATAGGTAGGATGAATCAACTGACTCAGGCCTTGAATCAAGCCCTTGATGGGGGACATCCTGAAGTAAGTGCCGAATACTTGCAACAAATCAATCGTTTGAAAGAGGAATATCATGTGGCTAGATTTAAAAAATAAATATTTTACACAAGCGATGCCCGTTATGTCAGAACTAGTTGATAAGGGTTTTGAAGCCTATTTTGTGGGGGGCTGTGTTAGGGACCTGCTTCTAGATGATCCGATTCACGATATCGATATAGCCACTAGTGCTAGGCCTGAAGAGATTCAAGCAATCTTTCCTTCGACGATTGATGTAGGAGCCGAACATGGAACTATCATTGTTCTCTATCAACAGCAACCTTATGAAATTACAACCTTTAGAACGGAAGGAAAATATTCTGACTATCGTCGTCCGGATTCCGTTGAATTTGTCCGAGATTTAAAAGAAGATACCTTGAGAAGAGACTTCACGATTAATGCCATGGCTTGTGATCTTGATGGAAAGCTATATGATTATCATGGAGGCTTTGCTGATCTTGAGTTGGGTTTGATTCGGGCGGTAGGAGATCCGAGTGCACGATTTCAAGAAGATGCCCTTAGAATGATGCGTGCCGTTCGTTTTGCTAGTAAATTAGGTTTTAAAATTGAGCGAGCCACTTTTTCAGCTATTCAATCGCTGTCTGAATTGATAACTAAGATCGCCATAGAAAGAATCCGTATCGAAATGGATAAGTTTCTAATTGGTGATTATTTCTTTAAAACTTATTTATCCCTTCAAGAAACAGGTTTAATAGTTTATTTACCTGGGTTTTCAAATCCAGTAGCTGGGCAAGCCTTGGCTGATTTAGCCCAAGATTTAAAGCCTATGATTGAAAACGACATGGATCGTCCTTTACCTTTAGTTTGGGCTTTATTATTAGGGCACTTAGGCCTAGATACAGGCGCCTGTAAAAAAATGTTGCGTGCATGGACCCACAGTAATCAGATGATCAGTGAAACACTGGAAATCATTGAGTTTTTACAAGAAGAATCAAGAGGTCAACTGAATGCTTGGTCGATTTATCAATACTCAGATTTAACAGTTGAACGTTGTCTGTCCTACTTGCAAGTCCATGGAGTGGATACCCATGATTATTTAACTATCTGGCAAAATCTTCCAATTAAGAATCGCCAGGAGATTGTCATGGATGGCCGTTGCTTAATGGCATACTTACAAATGGACCAAGGAGGCCCTATTATCGGTCGTTTGCTCCAGCAAGTGGAAAAAGCAATCGTCCAAGGAGAGTTAATGAATCAGGAAGAGGCTATTAAAGAATTTATTGATCAATACCAAGACTAGGGGAGGTGAAGCAATTGACTGTAAGTAAGGCTAAAATAGCTGTGGTTGACTTAGAGACCACGGGACCCAACCGAAAAGAAGGGGATCAGATCATCCAGATCGCTGCGGTAATTTATTGTGAGGGTCAAATCATTGAGCAAGTCAGTCAGTTAGTGAATCCCTTAATGGATCTGCCCTTTGAAATTAGCCAGTTAACAGGTATTAATGATGATGATTTGTTGGAAGCTCCAACATGGGATCAAATAGTTGATGAATGGTGGCTAAAATTGCAGGATTGCATCCTAGTTGCTCATAATATTAATTTTGATTACAAATTTTTACAGCAGTTTTTCAAGGAGTATGGCTATGATTATCAACCGCTTAGAATCGATACCGTTGTTCTAAGTCAAATTTTGTTGCCTCAAAGTAATGGCTTTAGTTTATCAAGTTTAAGTCGGCATCTAGCTGTCGCTTTTGAGGATGCTCATGATGCCTTATCGGATGCTAAATTTACGACCTATTTATTGGCGAATTTAGCCCAGCAAGTCGTTGAAATGGAAGCTAGTGTTAGAGACCAGTTGCTTTTAGTAATGAAACACTTAAATGATGATGAAACTTATTTTATGAGTCATGCCACTGATTTTGTATTAGGAGATCCTCAGTCCTTAATTGATGGGCAAGGACAACCGATCAGTACCAGACAATTAAAAGATGAAACGCACTTGAGTCTTCAATTAGCCAAGTGGATGGAAGAACAAGCTCGGCCACACTCCTCTATTCTTTTTGAAGACCCTGATCGACCGATCTCGCCTACAATAATGAAGGCCTACGCTTATCTGCAAAGTCAAAGAGATCCCGTTCTCTTATCCATTCCTGATCAAGAAGAATTATCTACTTGGCTGAAAAAATTTCAAGCAATGGATCCATCCTTAAAGTTTGGGCTTTTACTACCTTCTTCAAGCTTTATCCATCTTGAAGCGTTTGAATCAGTTTTAGCTTTGGTTGGTAAAGAATCCTTTAACCAATTGCAACTTATTCAATTGGCCGCTTGTTATTATTGGTTGAGTCAGTCAAATACAGGAAACTATCAAGAAATTCACTCTCATCTCCATTGTCATTCTTTAATTGATAAGTACGCAAAATCTATTAAGGAAAATCAGCCCCACTATTTTTATCTAAAAAATAAAAAGAAGTGTCTGCTTGCTAACTTCTGCTTGGTAGACCATACTTATCTCCCTTATAGTCTACAAGTGATGCCAGTTGAATTCAGCCAGCAGCGCCGTTTGTTAGTTTATGATACTCATTCGCTCGCTCAAGAACTTCGCTATTATTATTCAAGGAAATTAAACTTGTCGCATTTGCTACTTCAGCTACGTCGTATTAACGAAGGAAGTTTAGCTGTGCTTCAAGGAGAACGGATAAGAAATCTACAAGAGATCATCAAGAAATGCCTTCAAGATTTGTCTCATTTCTTAAAGGCGCAGATTCAACAAAACAAACAATCTTCTTTGCAAGTAATCGAGAAATACTTATCATTCAATCAACCGATCTGGGATCAGTTACAGGCTAATCTTCAATTAGCCTGTCAGGACCTAGAGCGTTTAATTCTTGAAATTAGAGAGGCTAGTGAAGAATCCTTAGCTGATCTCAATAAGTTTTTGCTTGACCTGAAGTCAATCGCGACTTGTCAAAGAGTTGGTTGGTATCTATCAGCGCGCGCAAGTTTCTCTCATGGTCAGTTTTTTGATTTAAATTTAATTTTGACACCCCTTGTTATTAACAAAGATTACCTAGCTTTTATGGATTCTTTTAAACAGGTGTCCTTGATTAGCTTGGGAAATTATAGCAATGATCAATTGATGACCAACTATACAGGTATACAAGGGCAAAAGCTCGTCTACCTAACGCTTCCCAAACTTAATCAACAGCGGACCAAACTAAGGCTTGAAATTCCTCTTGAATTTATCAATGAACAAACTGAGGATCTGCAGTTGACAGCCCAACTGCTACTTGACCACATTAAATTGAACGACCTCCAGTCGCGCTTAGCAATTGTTGCTAGCAATCAAGAACAGCTCCACTATCTTTATCAAGTTCTGGGAGAGGATTTAGATATAATCAATCGTTATCACTTGTTGGCATGTGGAGTGACAGGTAATGCTAGCAGAATTAAGAGACGTTTACTTGAAACAGATACTTGGATTTTACTAGGGAATCGTCGCCAAATTCAATCTTTATCAGCAGATATGGGGGCTATCGATATTTCTGTCTACATTCAACGGCTTCCCTTCCAATCATTTGACCATGTACAGTTTCAAGCAATCAAAGATCAAGTTAATCTAGATGATTCGGGAATTTTTGAGCAATTTGTCTACCCGAGGATGGTCCAAACGCTTAAAGAATTACTGGTGACTTTAAATGCTTATCATTTTGTCAGTCCAATATTTTTGATGGATGCTAGAGTATTTACTAAGAATTATAGTCTTCAGTTAAGACAAGATTTACAAGCCATTTGTGAGATTGAAAGTAGCTAGCTTATTTATTTTGCGGCTAACTTATGTTAGAATGAATGAGCTATAAAAGAAATGAGGGAAGTCATTGAGCCGTAGAACAGTTACGATTTTAACTATTATTCTTTTGATTGTACTAGCAACTGGTTTGTGGTTGTTTTCTGAAAGTCAAGAGAGTATCGAACAAGCTGAAAAAGAAACAATCGAACTAGTCAATTACGACTATCCGATTGATATTGTAAATGATTTTTATTGGTTTACTCTTGATGATTCATATTTTAGTTTAGATTTTGTTGATCAAGAAGGCCAAAGACGCTATGCTATTGTTGCTCAAGATGGCGGTGACGTAGATTATTATACTGATCAAGACTTAATTTCTGAAGATGATGCCAAGTCTTTAGCTGCTAATTATAATGAAGTGGCCTCTTTTATGAATACGCGCTTGGGGATGGTTGAAGATGTCCCCGTTTGGGAGGTAGCCTTTAAAGGCAAGGATCAGCACTTGAATTATTACTATATCAATGCTAAATCAGGTGAGTGGCTTCAAACAATCGGAAACTTATAATTTAATGGAGCATCACTTAGGTGGTGTTCTTTTTAATAGGAGGGGATTCAATGGACTTACTCCATATGATGCAATCTGGCTTTACATTAGTGCCGACTGTATTTATTAGCAAGTTTAACCAGCTTGATTTAACAGGAGATGAAGCTATTTTACTGATCTACTTAATCTATGCTAGTAATCAACAAAAGGATATTCAAGATTTAGACCAAGTAGCAGCCGGCTTGGCTTGGAGTGTGGACCAACTTTATGATACTTTAGCTAGTCTGCTTGATAAGGGATATATTCATATGGATACTATTACCAATCAAGAAGGGAAGCAAAGTGACCACTATTCCATTCAGCCTTTTTTTAATGTTCTAGAAAATTTAGCTTCTGCTGAAGATTCACCGGTCGTAGAAGCAGAATCAAGTTCTAATACTCAGTTTCAAGTGGCAACTCATTATGATGTGGGACAATTATTAGATGACTTTCAAATGGAATTTGGACGTAACCTATCGTCAATGGAGCTGGAGATGGTGAGTGCCTGGGTTGATAAGGATCAGCAGCCGCCTGATCTGATCCGTCTAGCTCTTAAAGAAGCTATCTTAAATCAAGCGCCAAATATTAAATATATTGATAAAATCTTGCTGAATTGGCAGAAGCGAAACATTAGAACAGCTGAGGAGGCTAAGGCTTATATTGAAGAAAGAAGTGGGCGCATTCTCAAAACCAAGCAAAGAAAAGAAGAAAGCCTGTATGATCAAGTTGAAATTCCTATTTATGATTGGGACTTTAAATAAGATTATTACAAAGTGAATACAATTCAGTTAAGTAGCTGAAATCTGCTTGATGTCTATCTGATTCCTTGTTAGACTATGAAATAGTTCAGGTTCGAAACAAGGCCTGAAATTATTTAATTATTAAACTAAACAAGGTGATAAAATGAAATTCAAAAATAAATTAATGTTGGGAGCTTCTTTCTTAGGACTCTTAGCACCAAATGCTTTGGTACAAGCTCAAGAGACGGAAGCTATTCAAGACGATAGTCAATGGCAAGCTCGAAATGTTAACGATGTTGTCAGTGAAATTATTCGTGATAACAATGGAAACTTAACTTATACTATTCAAGCAGGGGATACTTTATCAGTGATTGCTGAAGCTTTCTCTAGCGAACTTGAAATTTTTCAGGCTATGGATAGACAAGTGGGCGCACAATTGATGCAAACAGGTAGCCAAATAACAGCTCATCAAGATGTCAACGACTTGACCTATGCCTTTACTGTTGAAACGGTAGCAGGAGACTCTTTCTCATTTGATACGCTAGGCAATCATCAAGCCAATCAAGTAAGTAGTGAGACCGTTCTTGCCCCCGTTCAAGAGTGGGTTGAAACAGAATCAGAGCCAACAGTTTCCCAAGTAAATGTTTCTGATTCAGCTAACCAGTCAAAAACATTAGTTGAAGAGGTTCCAGAATGGACCGCAAACGAGCCTAGTCAACCAGCTATTGGCGGTAATGAACAAGTTGTCACTACAGATGTTGCGCCTGCCAACCAGCTAGTTACTGATTCGGCCGTATCGACTGATCAAGCAAGCTTTTTGGGTGCAGAGACAGAAGCTGACTTAGCTGGGGAAGTGACTCCGGTTAGTGAAGAATTACCAGTTAGCCAGTCTGGAGAATTGAATCCTGCTGGAGAGTCTACTCCAAGTGAAGAAAGTCACTTAGAGACAAATAATCCAGTTGAATTGGAAGTGACGAACCCAGAAGTTATCACTAGCTCTGAAGCTGAAGTGGAGACTGCTCCGGCAGAATCGACCGTTGAATCAGTATCAGAAGAAGTAGTAGCTACTCCGGCTGAAGCTATTGACCCTTATGCTAATCCAGAGAATGCTGGCCTTACTGCAGATGCAGCAGCTTACAAGGAGAAGGTAGGATCTATGTACGGCGTGGAGGATTATAGTCTATACCGTGCGGGTGATCCTGGTGATCATGGGCAAGGTAAAGCAGTAGATTTTATGGTCTATGATGATGTTGCAAAAGGTAATGCTATTGCGAATTACTCGATTGAAAATATGGCTGCTAATAATATTAGCTATGTCATTTGGCAACAGCAAATCTACGGAGACTGGAACCGTCAATGGACGCCTATGGAAGACCGTGGTTCTGTAACAGCTAATCATTATGACCATGTTCATGTATCTTTTAACTAATGATTATGAGACCTTCGGGTCTCTTTTTTCATCGTAACGGAAAGCTCCCGCTAGTGGATTCTAATTAATTAGATCACTGGCGGGAGCTTTTTTATTCTATTCGAATGAGGAAAAGTCAACGATGCGGTCACAATATTCACAAGCCAATTCTTCATCGTGTGTAATGACAATAACAATTTTTCCAGCTTGAGCTAGCTGCTGGAGAATTTGTCCCATGGACTGCATATTCCAATAATCTAGTCCGCTTGTCGGTTCATCAAAGATAATTATTTCTTTACCTGACAAAACGGCTGAAGCAACGGCTACGCGTTGTTTTTGTCCTCCAGATAAAGTCATGGGATGACGATCTTCAAATTCAATTAAATGCAGTTGTTTCATCACTGAGTGATACTGGTCTGGGTACTTGGCTTGCAGTAAAACTTCTTTTTTGACCGTTTCGCTAAAGAGTTGGAAGTTAGGATCTTGCATCACTAAAAATGCTTGATTCAAAAGTTGATGGCGAGATTGTTTTTGACCTAAATAGCGTATCTGACCTTTGAGTGGTTTGAGGAGTCCTGTCAGAGTTTGAGCGAGTGTTGTTTTTCCAACACCATTAGGGCCTATTAATCCCGTAATTTCTCCTTTGTTAAAAGAAAGATCCAAGGATTGGATGATTGGGTCTTTTTTAGAGTAACCTAGTGCTAGTTGTTGACATTGTAAGTCACCAGTTACGGATTGTTTTGCCTTTTCTTGGAGTTCTTGTCGTTGCCGGCTGAGATTGGTCGACCTCAGGCCTAGATTATGCAGGCTTTGGTCTTTAAGTTGGGTAAATTCTTCTTTGGACCATTCTCTTGTTATTTGTCCATCTTCCATATAGATGAAGCGGTCCACTAAATCCACAGCCCATTCTAACCGGTGTTCTAGAATGATTAGACTTGCGCCCTTGGCTTGAATTCTTTGGATGAGACGTCTTAGTTTTTGAATCGCTGCATGGTCTAAATTGCTCGTTACCTCATCTAATATTAACAGAGGCGGACGGGTAGTGGTAGCAGCTAGGAGAGCGACTTGTTGTTTTTCTCCGCCTGACAAGTCAAAGATGTTGCGGTCCAATAGTTGTTGACAAGAAAAAATCTCACATAAGTGGTCAATCGTCCATTGAATTTTATCTGCTGGTTTGCCAAGATTTTCTAAGGTAAAGGCAAGCTCATGGGTGGTATTTGTAGCAAAATGCTGTGTTTTAGGGTTTTGAAACACGGTAGCCACTAAGGGGACATAAGCTTCGATTGGAGCTGAACCAGCCACTAAATGGCTGGTTTTGGCTTGACCTGTCAGTTTCCCTTGCAAATAATTTGGCGCCAGGCCATTGATTATGCGAGTTAGACTTGTTTTGCCACTACCACTGGCCCCACAGATAAGGATAGTCTCTCCCTGTTTAACTGTTAGATTGATATCTTTAATACTGGCTTGGGTTTGGTGCTGATAGGTAAAGGTTAAGTCTTGACAGCTAACAAGATTCACTGAATTCCTCCTTTATAAGGTTACAATTAACATGATTAGCGCCAGAACAAGGTAGATATAATCATATAAACTAAGCCTTAATTGGATCAGGCTTGTTTGTTTATGTTTAATTCCAAGTCCTTTGGTTAGATTAGCAATTGTTAAATCTTCAGCCACTTGGCTAGCATTCATTAAGAGAGGGATCAAACCATATTCAAGGGATTGGAGGGGGTGGCGTATAGATCCCCAAGCCCCGATGGTGATTCCCCTAAAGGCTAGAGCGTGGCGAATCTGCTGATAATCATTCTTAATGGTTGGAAAAAATCGCCCTGTAACTGCTAAGGGTATGGTGACAAATTTGGGTAGACCGTATTGTTTGCATAAGGCAATCCATTCTTCAACGGGAGTAGTCGTTAGGGCATAAGTACCCGCTATCAGACCCGGCATCATATCTCTTAAACCAATGCTTAAAAAAGACAACATATAATAGATAAAAGAGTTGCCAATATGGGGAAGGATCCACAGGTAGATGATAATTTGGATAAGATAGCAAGTAAAAAACACACAGGCAAGCTTTAGTCGCTTACCTACAACAAATAGTAACAACAAAAATAAAATCCAAAGAGTCTCAGCCCATAGGAATAATGACTGAGCCATAAGAATGATGGCAATAATGAGAATTGCTAATTTGCTTCTAGGATCAAGAATCATCTAAATAATCCCCGATTGTTCAAAGTGCTTACTAATCATTTTTTGCCCAAAAATTCCCCCAATTAAGGCAGAAATTAAAATTACTAGGACCATTATCCCTGGTGAATCGACCAGCAAATGATTGAAAACGGACTGCACATAGGATAAGTCCCGGCCCTGGTTAAGTAGTTCCTGGGTGTAAGATTTGGTATTTAGATAAAGCGGGATAATGGGACCACAATTGGCTAGGGAAAAGATAAGGTAACTAATGACCAGCATGGGCTTGCTACGATAGTGGCTAGGTAGGTTCACTGCATCCGCTAATAGAGAAAATCCGACAGCCGGTATCAAGGCAAACGGAAAGCGACCGCTAATAAAAAAGAATATCCCCATAATGGAACCCATAATCGTGATGGCTCCGAACTTTTGTACCTTTGCGACACACAACATGAAAACTGTACCACTAATCAGAGCGGTAATGGCTGGAATAAAGATATAAGAATAGCCAGGAATTAAAAAGACACATATTAGGGCAGCTACAGCCACCAGGATAAAGTAAATGGTTGAATAGATCGCGATAGAAATGAGGTCTGAAATTGTTAGTTTTTGCATCAAAGGGCCTCCTTAGTCATAAATACTTTCATTATAAGAAAAGCCTAGAGTGATTTCAATCCCTTTGCGGCAGAGATGAGAAAAGAAAATCAACTTGCAAAAAAGAACATATGTTCGTATAATTAAAAAGAAAGGAGGTTCAAAATGGGAATTATTGATTATAGCCTAGAACCAAGGTCAGATATTGCCTTTATTGATATGAAGTCTTTTTACGCAAGTGTGGAATGCGTCGCTATGGGACGGCATCCCTTAAAGACTTCTCTTTGTGTAATGAGTCGATCGGATAACTCTAAGGGCCTAATTCTAGCTGCTTCACCTACCTTTAAAAGAGTATTTGGTCAGAATAATATTGGGCGAGCTTATGACTTACCTTTTAGGGTGGAAGATCGCCGGTTCAATTTTCAAAGAGCGCATCGTCTAGGCCTAGCTGTAACAGATGATTATGTTCACTTTATCGAAGACTGGGCCCGTAAAACAGAAATTGTTCCGCCCAGAATGTCTTATTATATTCAAGTGAATATGCAAATTCAGGAAATACTGACCCATTATGCTCCCAAGGAGGAGATTGTTCCTTATTCAATTGATGAAGCCTTTATTGATTTAACACGCTCCTTAAATTATTTAGCTGGAGAATACAAGGGCCGTCAAAAACAACTCGATGTGGTTTCTCAGAGAATCCAAGAAGAAATATTAAATGAAACAGGAATTTATTCGACGATTGGTATGAGCAATGCGAATCCACTTTTAGCTAAGTTAGCCTTAGATATTGAAGCCAAAAAGAATAAAAATATGCGGGCTAATTGGTCTTATGAAGATGTTGAAAGTAAAGTATGGCAAATCGAAAAGTTGACTGACTTTTGGGGCATTGGTAAACGAATGGCCAAACGTTTAAACCGCCTGAAAATATATTCCATCTATGATTTAGCCCATGCTAACCCGCAAATCTTAAAAGATGAGTTAGGGGTCATAGGCTTGCAGCTATGGTTTCATGCCAATGGAGTTGATGAAAGTGATGTTCGCTATCCTTACCGTCCAAAATCTACTGGATTAGGTAATTCACAAATTCTACCGCGTGATTATTATCACCAAGCGGATATTGAACTTGTTTTAAGCGAAATGGCAGAACAAGTAGCAATCCGATTGAGACGATCCCACCAAAAGGCTTCTTGCGTAGCTATTTATATTGGATTTTCTAAGACTTGTTCCAAGCAACCGATCATTGCTCAAAAATCGATAGAAGCAACCCAACGAACAAAAGTCTTAAGGCAACATGTCCTAGATTTATTTAGAAGAAAGTACCAAGGAGGGCCAGTACGCAATATTGGTGTTCGCTATAGTCAAATGTCCGACGATACTTATCAGACGATTTCTTTGTTTGATGATTATGAGGCCTCGATCAAGATGGAAAAATTAGAAAATGCGATTGATGAAATTAGAAGCAAACACGGCTTTTTAGCCGTACAACCGGCTACAATACTCAAGGATCACTCACGAACCTTGGCACGTAGTCGTTTAATTGGAGGTCATGCTGCAGGTGGAGCAGGGGGGTTAGATGGACTATCATGAGAGTTAATCGTTCCTATTTACCTTATCGTGCGGCAAGAAATTACCAAGACCGTCAAATGGCTAAGTGGATGGGTTTTTTCTTGTCTGAGCATACGACAGCTATGGGAAAAACAGATCCTAGTATTGATTGGGATCAAGTGATGGAGGAGGAAGTGAAGCTTGTTCTCTTAAATCAAATTTATTTTCACCATCTCTCTGCCAACTTTTGTATTCGTAAGCAAGAAAGTTATTTTTATTTTTTTGGTCAGATTGATCAATGGACTCACGACCGATTGGCCTTGGTGAACTCGGAATCCTATCTATGGGTTAATTTTGCTGATATTTTAAATGTCTATTATCTAGACAGTGATGACGATGGATTTTGATAGTAGGCATTAATTGGCTTAAAATTTAAAAAATAAAAATGTAAAACAGAAAAAAATGTGTATTTATATTATGAAGACATAAATTTTAAAAGGAGTCGATACTATGTCCTATGTTAAATACACAAGTTTATTCTGTTTGTTAGGCTCTCTCTTCCCCCAGCCAGTTCAAGCCATTAGCCCGGTTACACCTTATGTGTTAGCCCGAGAGATCCAAGTGGAGGAATCTAACGCCCAAGCGTGTGCTATTTATTTGCGCGGGGAGGAAGCTACACCAACAATTGTAGACCAGAGCAATCAGCAAAGCCAAGAGCAAATTCGTTCGGCACTTGAAGAAAAGCAAGCTTTATTCGAAGCGTTGAATCAAGAGATCGTCGCTCTTGAATCTCAAGGGGAACATTCGCTAGCGAATGTAGCCGAGCAAGTAGAGCATGTGATAGAAGAAGTTTATATGCATTATTTCGACACGGATCCCGATTTTCCTAGCTATAGCCAAGAAGCACAGTATCAGCTCGTCAGCCAGCATGAATCTGTTCAAGAATGGCAGGCTTATCATGAGGAATTGAGGCAAGAATTGGAGTCTCTCTTGGCCCAGCGCAATGAGGTTGAGGCAGAGTACAATGAGCTTAACTATCAATGGAGCCAAATACAAGAACAACAACAAGCCAATTCACAGCACCAAGCAGCTTTGAATCAGTGTGCTTTGTATCCTTACACTAGCGACTATTTAGCAGTGGACCAGATTTTGATTGATCAAGATACTCTACCCTTGAGTGCTTATTTGATTCAGATTGATAAATACTTAGCTCAGCTAGTCCCCCCAGCCTACAGTAAAGTTAAATTTAGTGATATTGAGCGAATCTATGATAAGTATTTACAGCAGGCGAATACCTTCCAAGTTCCTGCTGACAAGCAAAATGTTCAAGTTGATCCTCAAGCCTACCAAAAATACCAAATGGTCAAAGAATTAAATTTAATTGAAGTTGAAACGCTAGCCATTTATCATCTGGCTCAATATCAGGCTAATTCGGATCTTCAAGCTTATACGCGGGCGTACAATCAGCTGATTGAGACCAAGGAAGCTCAGTTTCAAACATTCTACCAAATCAATGCGGAGTCCTTTCAACTCCTTAAAGAAAAACTAGCTGATTATTTGAATCAACAAGCCCTAACAGATTCAGAAACGATTGGTCAAATTGCCAAACTCCATAATCGCTATCAAGTCAAATTAGTTCTCTATGATGAAGCTAGCGGCCAGTGGCAAATGAGCGGAGAATCTTCAGGTTATGTTAATGATTACCGTGGACCCATTCAAGCGGACCGGGTTCAAGCTCAAGAACAAGTTCCTCAACCGGAAATACCAGCAGAGGATAATTCAGCCCACTTAAGCTCCGAGATAGAACTAGACTCTGAATTACCAGAGCGGAATCAATTGAATAATCACTTAGCTGCCATCAAAGATAGGTTAGGCAATCGACGGTCTCCCTCCAAATCTAAGAATCTACCAAAGCCTAGCCATTCGATTAAGTCATTGGATTCTTCCAGTGAGCTTTCAAGTGATGAGACTGGCCTGTCTAACAAGCAAAATATTGGCTTGCCTGATACAGGCGAACAGCGACGCTACTTGATGATAGCTGTGATACCATTGGTTATCGGACTGGGTTTACTTGGATATCAGCTTTGGACTAAGTACCAAAGGCGTAAGGCATGGAAAGAGATGGACCTGGATTAGCGGTCAAATCCTTGAAAGTCCTTGACTAGCTGGTTATAATATGGACTATAAAGGAGAGGATAACATGACTTATACAGCGCAAGATTTCACCAATGATGCCCGAGATTTTAAGTCGGTGACGGCAGCAGTGGCAGAAAAATTAATTGCTAGTCAAACGGGTGAAGTAGTATTTGTGGGACGGCCAACTTGTCATTTTTGTCGCAAGTTCATGCCGAAGCTACATCAAGTTGCTAAAGATCATCAAATCGAAGTCAACTATTTATCATCTGAAGTAAGTGGCAATACAGAAGAAATTGAGGCTTTTCGTAACCATTACAAGGTTCAGACCGTTCCAGCCTTAGTCTATTCTGATCAAGAAGGGACTAAAATAGTCTGTGACTCATCTTTAGAACCAGAAGAGATTGAGGCCTTCTTAAATTTACCTATAAAGTAATCAATTAGTTTATTCATTAAATTCTCATTTTTGACAAATTTAATTTGACTTGTTGAATGAAATCACTTAATATGGCATTAATCAGTTTACTAATACAATAAAATCAAAGAATTGGCTAGTAAGTCTTTAGGTATTTCCAGCGAGATAATGTAGGTGAAAGATTATCAATAGCTAAAGACTGAATCGCACCAATGAGATGCATCTTAGGATGCCGCTTGAAGGCGTTATTTTAATGAGTGATAGTAAGGAATACTATTAATGTAGAGTGGTACCACGGATTTTGTTCGTCTCTATTTTGGTTTAACCAAAATAGAGACCTTTTTATTTAAATGATAAATTGCAATAAATACTGCGACAAATTAATTCATCTTTTCAAGTTCGTGCATTAGTATCTCAAACGGCGTTTTAAAACCTAAACATTTACGAGGGCGATTGTTTAATAGCCATAAGGCCTCATATAAATCTCTTAAGTTTATCCTGGCCAAATCAGTTTTCTTGGGAAAGAATTCTCTTAATAAACCGTTTGAATTTTCATTTGACCCTCGTTGCCACGCGCTATAGGCATCAGCAAAATAGAAATCGATTCCTTTTTCCTCCACCTTTGGATAACAAGCAAACTCTTTGCCACGATCAGACGTAAACGTTTTTAAAGCTTTCAATGGAAAGGA
>NZ_JADD01000021.1 GCF_000518205.1 Hutsoniella sourekii ATCC 700629
CAGCTAAGCTTATTTTTACGAAACCCCTTTATACCAAGGTTAATCTCATGCGTGATTATCTGAGCCTACTCGGTGAACAACTACATCACAATGGCTGCTTTGAGTGCAGAGTAAGTCTAGGAACGTTGATATAACAATGTCTTAGCTCTAATCCTTGGCTTTCAAAAAGGGCTAAGGGGCAGAAAAGGGGCAGAACTCAAATTATTTCTACTTCATTAATTGCATGGGTGAGTCGTTCATTCATTAAATTAGTAAAATGGCTGTACACTTTTTCGATCATTTGAGTATTTGAATGACCGACGTGCTCCGCGATTAATTTAGTATCCACTCCAGCTTCTACCATACGTGTAATAAACGTATGGCGGAAGATGTGAGTGGTTATTTTTTTACCTGGGACGTCAACCTTGCTTAGACGTCGACTCCATACTTCAATAGAACAAGGATTACCATTTCGGGTGAGGAAGAGGTAAGTCATATCTCGGGGAATGTTACTAGACATCATTTTAAGCTTTGTCGCAATTATCTGCTCTTTGAGCAAACGGAGGGTTTCATCATTAACGCTAATAATTCTTGGTTTTCCAGTTTTGGGGGTCTGAAAAGTTCTGCCTCTGGAAAAGTAAGTTTTAGTAATAGATATGGTCTTGGATTCCCAATCGATATCTTCTTTGTAGTTAATAGCAGAGAGTTCCCCTGACCGCATGCCGGTTAATGATTGTATTTGAACGTATCTTGCGGTTTCAAGGTCTCCGAGTGCCTCCAATTGATCTACTACGCTGGCCAGTTCCTCTTTCTCCAAATACTTAAAATCGTCCTTGGTTGATACATTTAATCGCTGAACTGTTAAGTTCGGGTGAATGGTTATACCCTCATATATTCTTCCATATTCTAGTACTTGCTCTATGTGGATGCGATACTGGTTGACTGTTGAGTAGACTAGATTTCTTTCGTTTTGCAACGACAGAAAAAAAACATTAAAGAGGTTGTCAGGCATTTTATTGACAATATATTTACCTAAGGCAGCATTGATAACATTATTCCTGGTTTCTATGTTTATTAAAGTGCTCCCTTTAACTTGCTGTGACTTCAGTTTCATCCAGTTGTCAATGAGCTGTTCAAATGTTATATTTGATTCTTTTACATTAGTGCTTAATAGCTTCTTTTCAATTTTGCTCTGCAATTTTTGAAACATTTCCTTTTGAACCTTTTTAGTTTTTTTCGTATTTGTCAAGGATACCTTGCGCTGTTTGCCAGTTAGGGGATCTTCATATCGTTCGACGAATTTATACTTACCGTTAGGTAGTTCTTCAATCCACATTTTATCATCTCCTGTTATATTTAGTTAACGTGTGCTATAATAGGGTATATAAAAGACGCCTATTATAGGCTGATTTTTGTGATAAGACTTCACTCCACAGCTTTGGTCGGTTAGGGAGTGGAGTCTTTTTATTATACATCCCAATATTTTCTAATTGTGCCGTAGTAATCTGAGATACGGTAAAATAGATTTTCTGGCAAATTAAATAGTTCATAGATTGTTTTATCATTTATTGTGTGAGTTACGTTACCAGTATGGATATCAATGTATTTATCAAATGTGTTGAAGAGATCTGTTATGAACTTTTCAGCCACTTTTTTATCTAAAAGAAATCCACATATAATCGATATTGCCGCATATAGATCTTTCCCAGATTGATTGCTTGCAATGGTTTCATCGTCGTACAAAGTGTAGTTGAAGAAGTGCTTCGAGCTTTCTAAATGCAGATGGTGTTTTGTTTTCTCTTCAAAATGTATCTTTCCATGAGCAATTTTGTTTCTAAACTCTCTTAAAAAGTGGAGCGTGTAAAAAAAGAAGGTATCTTGAAAGTCTTCTCTTAGATTTGAGCGAGCAAAGTAATCTTTAGTTATTAATGATTTCAGGTTATCCTCAAGCATGTCGTACCAGTGGATAGTTGTAGCAAAAGATAGGTCTTGGACAACAATCCAAGGCGGTATGTTTGCTTTATTGTGCTTAAAATAGTACGTGACAGAGTCCTGCTTGCAATTTCGAATAGTCCTTTCAATTTGTTCTAAAGTTGAACCTCTAGTACCTCTTGTATTCATGTAGAGACTGCGTTTCAAATACTCTCGTTCAGAGTCGCTAATTTCCATGGCAATGGTATAAGCCAGCCGAGTGCGAACACTCTTTTCAACAAATAATATATATTTGAAAATAACTTCTGTTAAATCTGTGTCCAAAAAGTAAAGCTCAACAAAATGGTCAAAATTAGTGCCATCATACATTTTATCTTTTTCACCAGGAATTAAGAAATGCCGCTTGTACCCATTAATTATGCTGTAATAAGAATGGTTAAGCAAAAATCCTTTAGCACTTTTATCATCTGATATGATAATATTTTTGCTTTCTATCTTTTCTAATTGCTTTTCCAGAGACAACGCTGGTACATATTCTTTACACAAAAAAAGAGCCTCCTATCTTTCGATAAGAGACCCAACGGCTTCCCGCCGTCATTTCAGTTAAGAGTAGCTTATCGTTCATTTGTCTATATGTCAATAGTTTTCATCAAATAAGTTCAAATTTACAACACAATTGTCCCAACAACATCAATATCACAGTTATCATTCACAATAATATCTTTATAATCTTCATTCAGCGAGACCAATCTCAGCTGGTCGTCTTCAATATATACTTTCTTCAGATATGCTTCTCCATTCACAATAATTGCAGCGAACTGTCCGCTTCTTATATCCTTGGTCAGCTTCACGAACACATACTCTCCATCCTTAAAAGCCGGTTGCATGGAATCACCAACGATTTTTAACATAATATCATAAGGCTCATTTGGAATAATAGCAGTGGGAATCTCCACTTCATCTACTGGGTTATCATAAATCATCTGTCCCGTTCCAGCGGATAGGGTGCCGTAGAGGCTGGATGTGATGTATTCGGCTGGTTCTTCTTCCACACGGTCAGCTAAATTGATAAGGTTGTTTTGTTCGTCGAGTTTAGCTTCAGCATAATTATAAACATCATTTTGGTTATCAGTGGTGAGTTGATTATAAATAAGGTTGATATCGTTATTTAAAGAGTCCGTATAATCATTTGAAAGTAATTGAAGAGGACTAATCTTTAAGGCTTGAGCCAATAGGGCTATTTTATCCCTCTTCATATTATCGATCATTCCATTTTCCCATTTTCTTACTGTTGACTTTCCGACCCCGACCAAGTCTCCGACTTCCTCTAAGGTTAAACCTAATTCCAAACGTCTATTTTTCAAATCAATCAATTTTTCACCCCCCTTAATCTGTTTCAATTATAAAACAAAAGTGTCCTATAAGCAACAGATGATTATTGAAGAATCACGAAAGTGTCTTTTAGGACATAAAAGTGTTGACAAGCATGTGTGTATGAGTTATAGTAAAAGTGTCCTAGGGGACACGGAAGGAGGTATAGAATGGACGGCAACAAATTAAAAGCTGAAGTAGTCCTCAAAGGCTTAAAAGTAGAAGAGTTTTTGAATCTAGTTTCTAAGTATACTAAGTTAGATAGAAATAAGTATTATCGAGTTCTTAGGGGAGAGGACGAGTTTGATAGAGCTGAGATTATTGCTATTAGTAAAGTTCTTAATTTAACTGATAGCGAAATGCTAAGAATTTTTTTTGCAGAAGAAGTGTCCTTCGCGACACATTCCCCCAACCCAGCATAGGAATGAGATGAGAAGGTGGAAGGAGTAACAAACGCATTAAATGAAATTAATGAAACATTGCAGCTTATA
The DNA here is from genome assembly GCF_000518205.1 of Hutsoniella sourekii ATCC 700629. Classification (GTDB taxonomy): domain Bacteria; phylum Bacillota; class Bacilli; order Lactobacillales; family Aerococcaceae; genus Hutsoniella; species Hutsoniella sourekii. The sequence continues at coordinate 3,774 of NZ_JADD01000021.1, forward strand.
AGACAAGATTTAAATGAGAATAAGCAGCTAAAAAGTGAATTAATAAAAGTAACAGAAGAAATGCAGAAAGAAATAATCGGAAGTCCATTCTACGGTAGCAGAAAACAAAATCTCCAGTTCGGGCGAAGAACTGAAGATGAATCTATTAGATAAATGGAATAGCAGATCGTATTTTTGCGCCCCATTCAAGAACTTTATCTAGCTTGTCGCTAAACGTTTCTTCAAGAAGCGCTATCGTTTCTTCTTTTTATGTACTCAGCATAAAGTTCGGATAAAAGAAATTTGCCGTCATTTGTTACTAGATCTAAGTCAAACATATTGTTCACCTCCTTTCCGATTATATCACGAAAGAGGTGTATAAATTCCCCAGTCCAGCATAGGAGGTGAAAAATGTTAGATACAGACAAAACAAAGGAAGTAAGGCAGAAGTTAGATGAATTAATTTTAAAATTGACCAATGAATACTTGGAAAATACGTGTTTTCCAGGCGAAATAAAAGCCCTAGCCGAGTTGGTGTCAGCTAGAGCGGAGATGTGATTATTGTTTTTGTTCTTGTAATTCAGAAACAAGTGTGCGGAAGAATGTAGCAACGTTTTCGGCGGCTTTTTCTGGGTCATTATCAGAAGCTATAAAGTTATTCTCGACGGCTAGCTTTGTTAGTTCGAATGCGGTTTTGATTGAACCTTGTTCGGTTAATGGCATGTTTAACACCTCCTTTCCGATTATATCACGAAAGAGGTGTATAAATTCCCCAGTCCAGCATGAGAGGAGGAGAGAAGATGGAGGAGAAGCAAAAAGTCCCTGTAACAGAACCTATAGTGATAAACACTGGTTTGTATACGGGAAACAAATTAATTGTCAAAGGTCTCTATGGATACCCAGATATAGAAATTGAAAGAACTTATGGTCAGCAAATTATAGTTATTCCCCAAACTGGTTTCGATATAGGCCAAGAGCAATATCAATCGTTGGCCAACGCTTATCTAAAGAATCCAGACGTTGTTCAAAGTATTGTCGAACTTTTGCAGGCGAAATTGTCTTAGGAAAATCTTCATCTAATTTTACTTCGCTGGCCAAGTCACCTAAGTGATTATCCATACCATCGAAAGTTAAAATGAAGGTTTTAATATCCACGTTGTGCACCTCCCTTCTGCAGTAATTATAGCACGAGTTTGGAGGCGGCAAATCAAAAAAAGGAAGAATCAAATGATAGAACTAAAGCCTTGTCATCAACCGGACCTAAACAGCATTGCTGACCTAGGAGAATTCAGCCCTTATCTGGTCAAGAAGTCACCTACACATTTACTGTATCACTTTAACAATGATTATGGCGCTTCAATTATCAATCATCCGTTTAGTTACGGAACAGAGTTAGCGGTTATCTTTTGGAGTCAAGGCACTTATGAAATTGTATATGACACGGCCATCACCAGTAATGTGATTGGGCATATTGAGGATTTGAAAGAGATTACAGAATTGTTATCAGATATAAAAGTATTGGTTTAAAGGAGGTGCCATAAAATGAATATCGTTAAAGTATTCAAGTCGCCATCTTATTGGTTATACCCAGGGGACTTGGGAGATATTATTAGCCGTAAACAACCGACTAAAATTTTGAGAGCATTTAGAGAGTTTTGCGATAATAACCCGCATTATTTTTACCCCTGTAAACCATATAGGGATGAAGGGAAGACGCAGTATAACATTTACTGTTTTCTTCATTACTTTGAGAATGAGGGGTTGTTGGAGGCAGGAACTCGATCGTTGAGCTTTGAAGAAGATTTGCCGAGGCTTATGAGGGCTTACAGCTTGCACTTGATGCCAGCGGAGGAAGTTTAAAGGAGGGAAACGAATGGATTATGTAGAGTACATCGACGAGTTGACACAACAAGAATTGCCTAACTCGGTGCTCAATATGCGGATAGGCAGGCTGACTGCTGAGCGCAAGTTTTATCATATTTTAGCCGGTTTGTTCTTCGGATTGCTTCTAGGATTAGCAATTAGTCCGTTTACAGCATTCCTCTTGGAGGAGGTGTTGCGATGAATTGGTTCGTGATTACTGGATTAGCTGCACTGATATTAATCGCTTTAGGAGAGACGAAATGGAAATAATAAAAAACATCGCCCTCATCACCACTGGATTGGTCGTCGGAGTGATGGTGGGGCGAGAGGGACAAATCTAAAAAATAGATTTTAAGAACTTAATTACCTCAGAAATAATTTCATTAAATTGAATTCTAGTGATAGCGCCGCAAATCAAAGAACCCAACGCAGGCAAAACAAAGTTCTTTACTATTGTTTCTGCCGTGTTCTTTGCCCAAAATTTGGGATCTTTTAAAGTGGAGGTGAGTGTATGTTTGAAAGAGTTATAAAAGCTATCGTTCTCTATTACTTTTGGATCGGTATCTCTTTGAATTTTGAATTTCTTGTTTCTTACATCAATCCCAGATGGGGGTACCCAAACAAAAATTGGCGAATCGTTATAGTTCAAATAATAACCACTGCCTCTTTGGGACACTTTTTGCTCAGCAATTTCAGACACTGAAGGCATATCAATTGATTCAAGATAATCGTTTAGATTTTCAATTGGAGATGGCGCAACTTGAGACAGGATAACATCTGTCGAAGAAATTGTTCGCTCTAGGTGAGCCGCTGCCTTAGTCACTTCTTTTAAGGCACTCTGTATCGGCACCCAATTGATTTTATTCAAAAGCTTTATTGTCGTAGCTAAAGAGTCAGTCATTTCCTTATACGCTGGTTGCATTGCCTCATTAATACGACTAATAGATTCTCCGACTATTTGAGCCGCTCGAACCACTTCCCCAGTAGGGGCGAATGTTTCGGCAAGAGAGTTGTAATAGGCGTCATAGTTAGTAGCTATTCTGACATAGCTCTTTCCAAGATTATTAAAAACAGTTTCGTTCAATAAATCATCTCCATAAATATATTTCAGAACCCTTTTGGCGAAGGCATATCTGAGAATACAACTATAGCACTACTTTATGATTTATACAACATGTAGGGGTGGTTAAATAAAATGACACAAGATGTAGTGGATATTGAAAGGATAGTTTATCTAGTTGAGAGTCACGAAAAGACAGCAATGAAGATAGCGGAAGAGCTTGGCGTACATAGATCGTTCTTTAGCGACTTGAAGCATGGTCGTAAAGAAGACATACGTTTAGGCATGGCTTTCAAACTAGCAGACGCTCTAGGCGTAGACATCAATGAGTTTAGGAGTGATAAGAAATGAAGCATTTGTTATTTGGGTTAGCAGTCATTGGGCTAACTGCCTATATGCTGTATGACCAGTATCAATACCCTGAAGACTAGGAGGAAAGTGGTTGGAAGATTACATCATCGCAGAGTCGCTTTATCACTTGAGGAGACAGAGTAAACTGACTCAAGCAGATATAGCTTACGAGTTAGATATCCATCGATCGACTTATTGTCGCTATGAATCAGGAGAGAAAAGTGTTCCTGAGGAATTGCTTGAACAGCTTGCTGATTTTTACCAAGTGCAATTAGAGGAGATAAAGGAGGGGATCGTTTGAGCTTGAGAAGGGAGGTGAGAGGATGCCTTAGAAGGTATCGGCATTCAAAAGATGCTGAACACATCAAGGATATATTTAGATTAATTTACTACTATACAAAAAGAGCGCTACGGCAATAGCGCCCCCTATCAAATATATCTAAGTTAATTATAACAGAAAAGGAAGGAATTGGAATGAGTAAACCGAGAACGCAGCAAATTATGGATTTCCTTAGAGAAAACCCAACTGCCAGCAACAAAGAAATAGCAAAAGCAATCGGTTGGGATGTAGACAACACCACCAATACTATCAGTACATTAAACGTTCGGGGATGGATCAATTCCAAGAGGAAGGACGGGGAGCGACAGATAGAAGTGGTGTGGGAACCAAAAGAGAGGCAGACGGTTAAGGAGTTCAAGCAAGATGTTTACTACGATATGTTGCCCAAAGCTATTGAGACTTATGAAGAGGCAACAAGTGTTGATGAGCTGAATGTTGCAGCTAAGATCATCTTTAGAATCTTGGAGAACATTTAACATGTTGCCAGAAAAGAAAGTAGAGAATGCTATCAAGCGCTATTTGGATAGCTTGGGAGCTTATTGGATCAAGACATTAGGCGGGAGTGTCCCGGCTGGGACGCCAGATATTATCGCCTGTGTGAATGGTCGATTTGTAGCGATCGAGGTTAAGCGCCCAGAAGGTGGAACGGTTAGTGAGTTGCAGAAACACAAGATAAAAATGGTCAACAATGCTGGAGGTGTAGCTTTCGTTGCGACAAGTGTTGAGGAAGTGCGAGAAGAATTATCAAGATTCAATATTATATGATTTTCAGAAAAATATTCTAAAGGAGGCTAAGCCAAGCTATTTATTAGCCTGCGATGTTGGGACCGGTAAGACCTTGATGGCCATCCATCATTACCTGAAGCATAACCAAGGCGAACCGTTATTGATTGTGGCACCCCCTGCCAAAATTAAAGAAGGAGGATGGGACGAAGAAGTTAAGTTGGTCGAAGAAACGTATGGACTAACCATCAATTACCAGACACTATCTTATGGCGTGCTGGCCAAAAGATGGAGCGAATATAAACATTACTTTGTTGTGTTCGATGAGTGCCATTATCTAAAAAACCCCACTTCTCAACGAGGGAAAGCAGCTTACAAGTTAACTCAAAACGCTACCAATTTCCTGTTGCTGAGTGGTACGCCAGCCAGTAATGACATAGGCGATATGATTAATTACTTCATCATATTTGGCTACGTTAAGAACAAAACGCAATTTAACCGCGAGTTTGCTGTGTGGGATAAGAAGTTCTTTGGCTCGAATACAGTTAATGTGGTGGTCGATTATTTGAACAAACCTATGCTGATGGATTGGTATCAGTCTTTTACGACGACTGTTAAGAAAGACGATGTTCTGGATCTCCCTCCTATCATCTTTGAAGAAGTGAAGTTTAGACCGTCTAAAGAATACCTGACAATAGAAAAGGATCGCGTCCTTGATGATGTGGCCTATGATAGCCCGTCAGCGTTGATGCACGGTTTGAGAGAGCATGCGAATAAGAAAGATAAACTTGCTTACTTGAAGATGCTATTTGAGACAACGGAAGATAATATTGTTGTCTTCTACAACTACACCAGCGAATTGGAAGCAATCAAAGAGATCATTAAAGATAAGCAAGTCTTTGAGGTTCATGGTGGCGCTCAGCATATCCCTAAGAAGAAGGACTGGGCAGATATTACTAACAGCGTGACTTTAGTCCAATATCAAGCAGGTGCTGCAGGGATCGAGTTGCAGTACGCGAACGTAGTCGTTTACTACACGCCAACCTTTAGCTATCAAGATTACGCTCAGTCACTAGGTAGAACGCATAGAAACGGTCAGAAAAAGAAGGTTACAGCCTTGCAGTTTAAGACCATAGCGACTGTTGAACAGGACGTCTGGCAGGCGCTGGACAGGAAAGAAGACTTTGACCGAGAGCTTTATTTAAAAACGAAGTTAGGAGGAATGGAATGAAAGGATTTAATGGTTTTGGCTTACAGGAGCGAGACCTCAACGTAGAACTGAATCGCCATTTGTTCGTTGGCGGTTCTGATGTCCCTACAATTCTAGGGATCAACAGTTATAAATCTCAGTTTCAGTTAGCAAAAGAAAAACTAGGGATCGAGCCTAATGAATTTACAGGGAATGAATACACTAAATTCGGAAATGTCCTAGAACCACAAATAAGAGAGTATATCAACAAGATCAATGACACGAACTTTATCGTTCAGACATTTATTGATGAAGATCAGGCAATCCGTTCTAACGTGGACGGGATTGATCATGAGCATAACCTGTTGCTGGAAATTAAGACTCATGGGAAGAATCCTAAGAAGCAGATTTATTATGTCCAAATGCAACTTTACATGTACCAGACAGGAGCAGAAGAAGGGTGGTTAGCTCTATACGAACGGCCTAGCAACTTCGATGTAGAGTTTGATGCTGATCGTCTGGAGATCGAAGTCGTGGAGAAAGATCCTGAATTGATTCAAAAGATTCTTGATGCGATCGAAACGTTCTGGATCCGTTGCGAATACTTAAAAGAAAGCCCAGAAATGAATGAGCAAGAGTTCATGACTCTAGGGACTGATATGGATAGATCGATTGCTAAATTGAATCAATTGGCGCCTAAAATTGTCGAATTTAAGCAGATGCTCAAAGAGTACCAGCAACAAGAAGAGGCTTTAAAGGATGAGCTTTATAAGAAGATGACTGAAGGGGACATTAAGAAGATAGAAACACCATTATTAGTCGTGACGCGAGTTCTCCCTTCTAAGTCTAATCGCTTTGATAGCAAATCCTTTAAGGAAGAGCATCCAGACTTGTACCAAGAGTATTTAACCGAAAATGAACGGAAAGGTTACGTCAAACTAAAGGAGGTCAATCATGATTAAAGTAGTGAGTGCAACGACAGAATACTACTGCACAACAGAGGACGAGGCGCATCAAGTGGTTCACGGGCATAAGCAGCGAACACTTGGAGAAGTTACTCGTCAACAGATCGACATCAAAGAGGACTATGTGAAGCTGGTCGTCAAAGAAGAGATAAACAGCTTTGCTGAATTAGCCAAGCAAGATGCCAGAGACAACAATGATTATGTTGAACTATTTGAGGAGGAGATATAATTGAGCATTTTGCCTAAGAATGAAAAGAAAGAAACGGTAGACACGCCTAAGAACTTCTTCATCTACGGAGCGACTATGAGTGGTAAGTCCTACCTAGCTGGAGAGTTCCCTAATCCGCTGTTTCTAGACACAGATGGAAACGCTAAGGCGAATCCTTATCCAAGTATTGAATTACGTAATGTCAGAAACAAATCAGGAGAGATAACAAGATCGATCATTGAACAACTCGACGAAATTATCTTGGCGCTAGAGACTAGTCAGCATACTTACGAAACAGTTGTTCTTGACGTTATTGACGACATTGTCGTCATGATCGAGCAGGCTATCTGTAATGAAGCAGGCGTCGAGACCCTAGGCGATATTGGATACGGTAAAGGTTACGCTGCCTTTAACAGTGTATTCAACCAGTTGGTCATTGACCTGAAGACACTGCCGATGAATGTGATCTATGTTAGTCGAATCTCCTCATATGAAGAAGACAACGTAAGATATGAAGTGCCATCTCTCAAAGAGAAGCACGTTAACGTAGTCAATGGGAACTGTGATTACATGATCCAAACGAGCAAGATCGGACGGAACCATGTCCGCCAGGTAAGGAACAAGCGGAAGAATTATGTGAAAGAAAGAATTGAAGATGAGCGCATTGCCAAGATCCTCAGCACCATCACAGGCGCTTTTGAGCGTTCTAAAACTATGCCTAAGAAAGAGCAAGACAAAGTATTTGAGGAAAAAGAAAAGAAGGTCGTTCAGCAAGTAACACATAACGAAGAATCAGGGCGCAAGAAACCTATCGTTAAATAATAAAGGAGAGATATAAATGAGTTTATTAAACCTATTCAAAGAGCATACACAGGGATTCAATCCAGCCACAGATACAGCTAGCTCAAGTTCTGAGATCCCAGCCGGTGAATATGATGTAGTAGTTGATAAAGCGGGTTACCGTTGTTACGAGAGTGGTTATGACGCCATTGCTATCACTGCCCGCGTGGTAACAGGCGAACAAGTGGATCGTCAAGAGCTAATTAACATTAATGTGGATCCTGATTACCCGGTTAACAGTCAATATCCTGGGCTATATAAGCAGAATTTACAGTTGATTAACCAATTTATTTACGTGACAGATACAGAACTCACTGAAGATGATTGGGAAGATCAAATGACTTTAGGTGCTGCTTTTACTCGGCAAGCAATTGGCAAGCAGTTCTTATTAGATATTACTGAAACCACTAGCAAAAAGGGTAAAACCTACCGAAACTATAAGTTTACTAAATACGATGAGGATACCTTGACGCAAAATGATATAGATTTAACCGAAGACGACATACCATTTTAATCTGAAAGGGGTGTGAACATGTATCAGCTACACGTCCATCCCATTCCCTATACTCATAAACCATCACCTCAGCAAGCTAGTTCTATTAGTAAGACAATAGTAAATCATATCGAAGTCGTCACAGCAGAAGAACTTGCATCCAGTCTAGAGAACGGCCACTCGGTCGTTCTTGGCCTAATGGATGGGGAGCGTAAGAAGAACAGATTAATATCTCAACAAATCATGATGCTGGATTTTGACAATACCTTGAACGGAGAAAAGGCCCAAGGTAGCTACTACGTTACGATTGATGATGTTATTGAAGATGAGTGGATGAAAGAGAACGCCAGTTTTATCTACAAAACCTTCGGCTATTCCGAAGACTGGCAGAAGTTCAGAGTCGTTATTTTCTTAGATAAAATACTCCGGGATCCAGATGAAGTAAGTCGAACCTATGAGTATTTAATGGAGCACTTTCCTCAAGTTGATAAGGCACCTAAAGATTGTAGTCGGATCTTTTACGGCGGGACAGAAGTTATCCCTATTCAATTTGGCAACACTTGGTCCCCTCAGCAACTGGTAGAGAAGCGAAGGAAACCGGCTTATCAGAAAACCGTTCAGCCCTTAACTAAAAGACAAGCCAGCCAAATGATGCGTGGATATATTAACCGTGAAGAGCAGAATTTGAAAGAGTACGGGAATGCTTTGTCTGCTATTACCGTTTTGGGAAAGGCCGTCTTAACCGGCGAAATTAAAGAAGAGTGGGCCAGAGAATATGTTGACCTACTAGCTATGAATAGACCAGAATGGCAAGCTGAAAATCAAGTTAAGCTCAATGAATTTCTCGGCAAGCGCGTCGAGGATATTTATACGAACTACACTTTCCGAGAAAAGTTCTCCAGCCCTAAAACGCAGCAAGAAGAGTTTGATCCTTTTGAATTCGCTGATGAAATGATTAGGAAATACGACATCTTGCGCTACAAAGAAAAGATTTATTACAAGGACGATGTGGTTTGGAAGTCTGATAAGAACGGATTACTTCGACTAATGAGTCATGAGCGCGATTTAAAAAGAACTCAAGACCAAGAAGTGATCCATCAGTTGGACAAGAAAGCCCCTGAAATTGAAGCAGAGATAACTGCTATTCAACTTAAAAATGATTTCCGGATAGAAGATGGGGAATTGCTTCAAGGGGCTACAGAAGCGTTTACGCCCTTTTTACTGGATGTTAAATATGACCCAACAGCTTATAATCCAGATGTGGATGATTTCCTAAATTTCTTAGTGATGGACCGACCAGAACTAAGGGTGACGGTCGAGGAATTATTGGGGCATATTCTCTTAATTCAAGGCTTTCCTCATAAAGTCTTCTTCTTGATCGGTGAGAAGGGTGCTAATGGTAAGTCAACCTTTTTGGAGATGCTGAATAACTGGGTTGGTGATTTAGGGAGTAACGTTAACTTAGAGGCGTTTAATGATGATACCTCTGTTCTAAGTTTAGAGGATAAGATTGTTAACATCGGCGATGATATTGATGCGTCTTATTTAGATAAATCAATGAACTTTAAAACGCTAGCTTCTGGGAACACCATTCAAGTCCGTCCTATTTACCAAGAGCCTAGACGACTGCAGAACACAGCGACTTTAATTTTTACAGCCAATGATATGCCGACTTTTAGGGATAAATCTGGTGGGATTGAAAGACGATTAGTTGTTATTCCTTGCGATAACGTGGTGAAGAAAGCCGACTTCAGCATTGATAAGAAACTATCAACCGATAGCGCCAAATCCTACTTGCTGAATCTCGCTCTCGAGGGAGTTGGCAGAATCAGAGAGAACGGCGGTAAGTTGTCTGATAATACCATTGTTGATCAGATGGTTAGTGATTACATTGCTGAGAGTGATTCGATTGTTGGGTTCATTCGAGATGAAGGAATTGATCAGAGTTTAGATAAGAAGTTAGTTTACCAGCAATACAAGGAGTATTGCGAGGAGTTGTCGGTGAAGCCTCAGAAAATGGCTGCGTTAACTCGCAAGCTGAAAAGCTTGGGTTATGAGATTAAAGACACGACTCGATTGGGGAAGAGAATGCAGTTGTACGTTAAAGGTATTTAGAATTCGAGGAAACCCCAGACTTTTTGACGAAAACCCCAGACTTTTGAAAATGAAAGTATGGGACGTCAAATCCCTTGGGAGAGTAAGGGTTTGGAGCAACATATAATTATATTGCCCCATTGTTTCAATATAATACTATGGGACGTCAAACCCCTTGATACCATTGAGTTTATATAGGGTAGTCTTCTTATTACCCATACTTTTTTAAATAATTATTATATAAATTAGTAATAATAATTAATAAGTGATTATTATTACCAAAATATAAAAGAATTACGCAAAAAAGTCTGGGAAGTCTGGGGTTTTCCTAACAAACGTTGTTACACCAACGTTTTGACGTCCCAGTGTTTTAAAATAAAGTCTGGGGTAAAGTCTGGCAGAGGGCAAAAAGTATGGGCTGATTTAATTAAAGGAGGAAATCAATGAGTGATAATAACAATTTATCATCCGTATTATTAGTCATTTTAGGACTACTAGCTTTTGTAATTTTCATAATATATACAACTTATGCACCCAGTCAAGTTGAGCAGCAAGAAGTAATTCCTGCAACCCATGCAACAAATGTTTCGACGCAATAGTAGCATTGCTCGCCTATAAAGGGCTTAGCATTGATCAAATAATTGAGATTCAAAGAAAGATAGAGGAGATGGGAAGATGAAATTAACTGAATTACAAGTAATTTTAGGAGAACAAACAAAGCAATTGCATAAAATGCAAGACACGGTAACGCCAATTGACATTGATAGAGCAAACGCAATATCGGGCTTAGCAAGACAAATGATTCAGAATGCTAACGTTATCTTAAAAGCTGAAAAACAGAACAGCTCCAAAAAAGATGAGTTGATTTAATTGGATTGGTTGACAGACAAGTTGTTAAACGATGCTAGAGAGCAAAGTGGGTGGTTGACATGGGGAGAATTACAGAAGTTCCTTTTAAAAAAGGGTCATAACCCTCCAAAAAACATTTCTAATTTTTCTCACAGATTAAGAAAAGAAGGTATAAAGTCGTATGGCAGGTATGGGGAAGGTGGCCCCAGAAAGGTTCGGGTTTTATTTGACCCCGAAAATGTTCAAAAAGATACAGTGGCAATCCTTCCATACAGGCTATATGTAATACTAAAGAAGCAAGGTTTTCATAATTTAGAAGGAGAACTTTTAAAAACTGCTATTGATTGGGCACTAGTAAGGTTTGCTATAAACGAAAAGAAAAATGAATTGATAGAAAAAACTATAATAATTCAGAGAGACAAGCTTTCAGGTAGAATAGTCGGCGTTTATACGAGCGTTGAAGAAGCTAGTGAAATCAGCGGGGTATTGAAAAAAAGAATACAAAGCTGTTTGACGGGGCATAAAAAGTCAAGTGGTGGATATACATGGGAACGAATTATAAAGGAGATGGAGAATGGACGATAGAACTTTCAAGTATTGCATTGTAGCGCTATTGATAATGGGGCTTTTGTCGCTTGCTGATACTGTTCTGAGAAAGCCTGAAGAAGAAGCAATAGCTATTGCTGGGGCAACTCATGCGACCGAGGTTAGTGCGCCTAAAAGGGTTTACACTGCAAAAATGGGAGACGATGTTAAACCTGAATATCATTTGATTTATGAATTCGAGGTAGATGGGGAGAAACATTATTATGCGGATATTTATCGGGGGGAAAGATAATGATTACGAGAACTTTAATTAATAAAGACGAAGGCTATATTCTTGTTAGTTTAAACAAGGACAAGAGAGTAGTCGGTTTGGGTGTTTACAGCGAAAAAGATGAGTTCAGAGAGTTCATTGAGATAGATTTAGACAATTTTGTGGATATTGCTGATTACGTTCCTGAGAGCATCGGTTTGGATTTAGGCCATGAATAGACAAGAAACCTTAGACCGTATCGCTAAAGTCGAGGAAGAACTGGCTAAGGCGAAAGAGGAGTTGGAAAGGCTCGACCAGGCGAGGTGGGCGCCAGGATATGAGGAGTGTTATTTTTTCATAAATCATAATGGATGTGCGTACATGAGCAGATGGGATAATCAAGAATTTGAGAAAAGCCGAGTCATAATCGGTAATGTGTTCAAGACAGAACAAGAGGCCGAACACGCTGTTGAGCGCTTAAAAATCCGAGCCGAGTTACTGGATGCCGGGGGAAGGGATAAATTAAAACAACGAGAAGAAAACTATTCAATTACCTACAAACCTTACGAATATAAACTGGGAGTGACCTTCGCCTTGGATGCTCCGCTGTTTGACTTTATCTACTTTGATAGTGAGAATGAAGTCAAGGAAGCCATCAAACAAGTAGGCGAAGACAGAATCAAGAAATATATGTTTGGGGTGGAATCATGACTCTAGGACAAAGGATAAGAGAAATAAGGTTGGAACGTGGAGAAACGATGGGGGAGTTCGGAAAACATTTTGGAACTAGTGACAGTATTGTATCTCGATGGGAGCGTGACTTAACCAAGCCCAGGGCGGACAGACTTAAATCCATAGCTGATCTGGCTGGTGCAACTGTTGAAGAATTGGCCAAGGATAATTGTGCCTGGCAAGTCCAACCATTGAACCAAGAATTCGGCTACTATCCCATCGATACATGCCGAGGCGAGATAGGCACAATCAATCTAGATTTCTATAAGAAAGACTACAAATTCTGCCCTTACTGTGGAAAAGAAATAATTATAAAGGAGTAATTATGAATGGATGAGAAAAGGAAAGAAAGGCTGGATTCAATTGTACCGACAACTGGGCTGGCAAGAGAGTTGTTAAAAGATAGCTATTGGTTTGATTCAAATGCCCATTTTGCGGAAGCTATCGGAATTAATATTAGTTCGCTATATCATTATTTATACGGAAAATTTCCAACCAAAGGTAAGAGGCCTTGGCTAATGCTAGTGGAATACTTCGGATGTAGTGAAAGTGAGATGGAAGACTTGTGTAGCGAATTGAAGGAAGGGGAAAGTGATATTGAAAACAGAGCCATTTAAGATCTATTTAGCTGCACCATTATTTGCAGAGAGCGAAAGATTCTATAATCAGGTGTTGGAGAATGAGTTGCTAGCAAGATTTGGTAGTCAAATTGATTTGTTTGTCCCTCAAAATCAGGGAGAAATTAATGATAAGTCGAATTATGCAGACTCTAAAATGATAGCTGAGCTAGACACTGAAGCGGTGCTTGAAAGCAAATTGCTTATCGCTGTCCTCGATGGGTTAGCGATTGACCCTGGGGTTGCCTCAGAGATTGGGATTGCCTACCAAGCTGGGATTCCGATCGTTGGTCTTTATACGGATAGTCGTCAAGCTGGCTATGATAATCCAAAGAAGTTAGAGGCATTGTCGGAGTTGGCTGAGTCCCAATTCTCATACGCTAATCTCTACACAGTTGGTCTCATCAAGTTGAATGGGACGGTCGCCTCCTCCATTGAGGAGATGCTGGAGGCAGTGAAGTCTTATGTTAAATAAAATTAAACCAGAACATTATCAACAAGGGTCTGTAGATTTAATAGCAGTCATGGCCAAAGTCTTTCCTGAAGGGTGGTTTCGAGGTTTCATGGTTGGCAACATCTGGAAATATACCTTGCGCTATGTTCAAAAGAATGGCCTAGAAGATCTGTCTAAAGCTGAAGAGTATTTGAGAAGGTTAAAAGAATTCGAAAACAAAGGGGAAAAGTAAATGAATATTGATTATATTGAATTGGTTAAGTTATGGGCCATGGATAAGGGATTACACCAATCGGATTCTAAAGCTCAAACTTTAAGAGCGTTTGAGGAGTTTGGAGAAGCTTTTGAAGCGATTTTCTTTGGAGGTAAGTTGTCTGATATTCAAGATGGGATTGGTGATTCCTTTGTCACGTTAATTGTTCTGTGCCAACAATATACTAAGGAGTTCTATCCTTTCTGGGAGGATATGCAGAGTACAGAAGATGCGATGGCGCTTCTTAGATATCCAGTTAAGGTTGGGCGTCTGTCAAGTTTTATTACTAAAGGCAAAGGTGACTTTGATGATTTGATTGGTTGGTTTACTAACTTTCTTTACGATCTTTGTTTAGATAACAACTTAGAACCTGAAGAATGTTTGCAAGCGGCTTATAACGAGATAAAGGATCGAACAGGAGTGACGGGTGACGGAGGCTTTATCAAGGACGAAGATCTAGTAGCGGATGATTGTCAAGCATGCAAGATATAGTTAAATCCATAAAAGCCTCAGTAAAGTTAAGGAACCCTTGTCAGGTTAAGGAAGCAATTAGTCGAGTCAAAAGAGAGTTGATGTACGCTGACGAAGACTACTGGTTAGGAATTGAGATACTTTACTTAATTGTTGAGATGAAGAACCCTTTAGAAACGCTTTATTCTTTGTGGGGTTTAGTTGTTGACGAGATTGATAGGTCAGTTAGGCAGTAAGTAGGTAGGAGGGTTGCATGAAGCGAAGTACATTTAATTATATTAAAGACATCTTGAAAGATTATCCGAAAATTGATCAGTATATTAAACAACGCGAAGAAGAATTACGTTACCCTTTTAAAGCGGCTGATGTTAATGCTGATATTAAATCTAAAGGCAAGCCTGCTGATGGCATGTCCAACTTATTGATAACTATTGACCAAGATAGACGGCTAGCTAGTCTAGAGAGGAACAAACGTGTCATTATGGATAACTTGTATTTATGCGATGAGGACACTTACATTATTATTCATGAGCTGTACATTAAGAAGTACCGACAATATACGATGGACGGGCTAGTGGACAATCATATTATCTCATGCGGTAGGAGTAAAGCTTTTCAGTTAAGGGATCAGTTCTTTGAACATGTAGCCGACGATTTAAATTTAGATAAATAATTCGGACGATTTTCGGATTTTTGAGGGTGGATTTCTTGTTAATATGATAGGGTAGAGAAATCTACAAGAGTCCTATCTGATATGCCTTCGGTCATAAGGGATTCCTCCTTTTGTATACTTTGGCTAGGTTCGACTCCTAGCTGAAGTTTAGTCATAGCATGCATGTGTTTACTCAACCAAATATCATAACAAACTATCTTGAAGCTATGACGTTGCTTTGAGGCGATGGAAAAGCTTTGAAGTGGAGACAGGTAGTCTCATTATATCGTTTTAGGGTCAGGCATTTTGCCGGCCCTTTTTAATTTGAGTTATTTATTTGATTAACTATTTCATTAAATTGATTTAAGCTTTCTATTTTTTAAGGCTATAAATTTAAGAGTGGGGGAAATTATGGCTGGGGATTTACTTGACAAACTTTATTTAAAAGCTAGACAACCTGGGTCTTACCAAGTCAAACAAGTAGAGCGTGATCACTTCTACTGGTCTTCGGCTTGGCGCAAGCTTAGGGATGAGGTGTTGATTAGAGATAACAATGAGTGTCAAGTTTGCAAAGACTTCGGGAGAGTGACGCTAGATAAATTAATTGTTCATCACATTCTTCCGTTAGAAAATCATTGGGACAAGAGACTGGATGCAAGTAACCTAGTGACAGTATGTATCGAGTGCCACAATGCCATTCACTTTGGTCTTCATTTACCTTCTAAGTGGGATGATGAATGGTACTAAGGTGATGGTGAGTGTGCTATCGCTTCAATGGTGCAATTAGTCTGTAATCATTTTCGCAACGTCCTTCCTGATTAAATATATTAAAAATAAAATATACCCCATTAAATATATTTGGCTTTTTTAATATTTATAATCAGCGGGCTGGCAGTCTTTTCCAAAAATATTTATGAAAAATAGTCGCGTATTAGGAGGTGAGGTCATGGCTAAGCAGATTGCGCTATCGCGCGTGAAAAAAGAATTGATGTCTAAAATTGATGAAACGGACGCGATTGAAGTGGAGAAAGTTGAGAGGTATATTTCTCTAATTGAGTTGATGCGAAGTTTGCAGAAGAAAATTGATGAGGAGGGGGCAACGGTAGTTACTAAGAACGCTTCTCAAGAATTCACCAAGTCTCACCCTGCCTTGAATGAGATTGGAAAACTGAATTCTCAGCTCATCAATTTAGAACGGTCCTTTAATTACAAAGAGCCGGAGGTTCAAGAGGAGTCCCCGGTTAAGAAAGTTAGCCTTGTATGATAACCCATCCGTTCGTGGATGAGTACGTTGAAGAATGGCGAACTGGGAAGATTAAACTCAATCAGGACCGGATTGATTTAATTGCTTATTTAGAAAACATTGTTTTAACTCTCGAAGATATATACTTTGACGAGAAGCAGATTAATGATTTTGTCGCATTTGCTGAGAAGTGGTTCTTCCCCCTTGAGTCTTTTCAGAAGTTCCTGGTCTCCTTCGTCTTCTTATACTTTGCAGACGGAGCGCCAGTTTTCAATATCTTTTTCTGGACGATGGCAAGAGGGGCAGGGAAGAATGGTCTGATATCTGTTTTGCTAGCTTACTTCGTTTCTAGCTTACACGGAATACCTGAATATCACGCTGCAGTAGTTGCCAACTCGGAAAAGCAAGCCAAAAAATCGTTCATGGATATCCATAATATGCTGAAGCGGAATCCGTTGTTAACTGACAAAGAGGTCGGGGAGTTTAGGAACGGACTAGCTCAGATACTGAATACTCAAACTTACAGCACAATTGAATACTTAACTAGCAACGCCGACACGAAAGACTCTTTCGCGCACGGGGTTGTTATTTTTGACGAAATTCATCAATACGACAATTACGAAATTATCAACGTGCTGACAGACGGCCTGGGTAAAGTTCAACCACCTCGGACTTTCTATATTTCTACAAATGGTTACGTTAGGGATGGTGTCTATGACAAAGAGCTGGATAAGGCTAGGGAAATCCTGAAGCACAAGTCGTTCCAGAGTCGGGTCTTCCCCTGGATATGTACGCTCGATGACAAGTCAGAGGTTAGCGATGAATCGAATTGGCAGAAAGCAAATCCTATGTTCCATCCTCCTTTAAGTGATTACGGGGACGGCCTTATGAGAACTGTTCGTGACCAGTGGGGAGAAGTGCAACGCGGGGAGCGAGACAAGATCAAGTGGCTCACTAAGCGGATGAATATCTCAGATGTTCAGCTTGAGACATCTGTTGCAAGTCGCGAAGAGATCTTGGCAACTAACCGCCAGTTGCCATCTGACCTTGCTGATTACTATGCGGTCGGCGGACTGGATTACGCCTCTTTAAAAGACTTCGCTGCGGTTGGTTTGTTGTTCAAGCGAGACGATGAATACATTTGGTTGTCCCATTCTTTCATTCGCAAGGAATTCATCGACTCTTATTCCCTAGCAATCAATCCTGAGATCCCCAAGTGGGAGAGGGAGGGGTTATTGACGGTTGTCGACGAGCCGACAATTGGAATTGAACATATAGTCGAGTGGTTTGTCAAAATGCGAGAGACTTACGACTTTAATACTGTTGTAGGAGATAACTACCGAATGGACTATGTTAGAGGAGCCCTTGAAGCCGAAGGCTTTGAGATCGAATTCATTAGACGGACCAAGTCCATTGAAGCGACAGTAGCGCCTCAGATAGAGGTGGCATTTGCTGAAAACAAACTGGTTTGGGGAAAGAATCCCTTAATGAACTGGTACACCAATAACGTATTCGTTAGAAGAGACAAGTTCGGGAACATGGCCTATGAGAAGAAAGAAGAGAACAGACGGAAGATAGATGGCTTCATGGCTTTAGTACATGCGTACTGGAAGGGGACGGAGTTGTTCCCTGAGGCGCCTGAAGACTTCGTCTTTGAGGACTTTTGGACTTGACCTGCCATATGTCTTGAAACTGGGTAATTTAGCGATAGGAGGTGGCCTATATTGGTTTGATGAATAGAATTAAAGCTTTGTACACAGGCCGTCCAGTTGTCCCAGACACTTTAGGGGATAGTATTCCTATTAGTGATTGGGAAGTCATTTATCACGATTATCAAGACATACATTTGAGAGAATCGGCACTAAAGACGGTCATAGGCAAGATTCAAAGCGCTTGTAGTTTAGTGGAGTTTAATACTGAAGATAATCATTTGAATTATCGCATGAATATTCAAGCCAATGATAATTTAAACTCGGCAGACTTCATTCGACAGGTAGTAAACAAGATGCTGTATGAAGGTGAATGCTTGGTCGTTATTCATAACAGCAAGTTTTATATTGCAGATAGCTTTTATTGCGATGAAACGGTTCTGGGACCTAAAAAATATACAGAAGTAGTAATCGGTAATCTTCAGCTGATTAAGCATTTTTATGCGAACGAAGTCTTTCACTTCAAGTACTCGGATGAGCGCTTGGAGATCTTCTTGAAATCATTAGATACATCTTATGCTAAGTTGTTCAAACGCTTGGTAGACGTTCATATGCGGAACAATCAGATTAGATTATATGCAACCTTCAAGCACCAAACGGGCAAAGGGAGAGAGAATCAAGAGAAGTTTGCTAATTTCTTGAAAGGTTTCGAAGAAAAGGTTCGTAACGATTCTGTCGTGATTGCACCTCAGCAAGATGACTATCAGATCAATGAGAGTGCTCAGCATTATGAAAGTCGATCAGTCAAAGAAGTTGGCGATTTAGAGAACCTCTATATTCGACAGGTGGCCAACATCTTGCAAGTCCCGCCACTGCTGTTCAGTGGTGACTTGGCCGATGTATCGGTTCACAACGAGCTGTTCATTAAGTATTGTGTTCGCCCATTGATCGAGATCATCTCAACGGAGATTAACGCTAAATACTTTGGCCTGTCTAGCAGAGATAGATTGACCGTGAATATGATCAAGGTTATCTACAACAGCGAGTTCGAGATGGCAGGAGCTGTAGAGAAGATGATCGGCAGTTCAGTATGGACGATTGACGATATTCTTGAACTTCAAGGCAAAGATCGATTGAACACTGAGCTTTCAACGAGAAGGTTTATTACGAAGAACCACGCGCCTCTTAACGAGGATGGAACGGTTCAAGCAGAAGTCAAATCTGGAGGTGAGAATTATAAACAAGTTACAAAAAATAGCGAGTCGGATACAACCGGAAATCAACAACAAGCTGATTAATGATAAGTTGGTCCTAACTTTGTCAGGCACCATCGGGACGCCTGGCTTTTGGGAAGAGGGCGATAAATATATCAATGAAGAGCGCGTCCAAGAGATGATTGGCGACTGTACTCAAGATATCGTTATTCGTCTTAACAGCCCGGGAGGAGATGTTTTCGATGGAATTGCCTTGTACAACTATCTCAAGGATTTACCTAACCACATTACCGTTGAAGTTACCGCCTTAGCGGCAAGTGCTGCAAGTATTATTGCCATGGCTGGAGACGAGGTCGTCATGCTGACGGGTTCGCAAATGATGTTGCACGAGGCGTGGACATTCTGCGCTGGTAATAAGAGTTACTTGGAAAAGGTTATTTCCCAATTAGAAAGTGTTGATGAGTCCCTAATCGCTATATATCAAGAAAAGACTGGTCATAGTGATGATATCATCCGTCGGTGGCTAGAGGGCGAGACTTGGTTTACTGCTCAAGAAGCAGTTAGAGAAGGCTTGGCAGATAGAACTAGGGAACAAGTTACAGGCGACGATAACACGCTGATTAATCTTGCGAAAGAAGAAATTGTTAACGAGGTAGTTGCCAAGTTGACTAGCAAACAGCCTGAGGGTAAAACTCCTCAAGGTTTGAATAAAATATTTGGAGGTAAGTAATGGATAAATTGAATTTTACATCTACTGAAGAGTTAAAGAATAAGTTTAAAGATTTTCTAGGAAAAGATGATGTTACAACGGATGAGCAGGTTGACGCAATGGAAGCCTATTTCAAAGGCATTTCTAACAAGGCGATGGACCAAGTAAAGGCTGAGTACGAAGAGCTTAAACATGTAACTGAAGCTTCTGTCCTTGCTGCAAGAGGTATTAATACATTATCTCCCGAAGAGTTAGTTTTCTACAACGAAGTTAAAAAGACTGGCGAGATCCCGGCAGACAAATTGTTGCCGGAAACAGTAATCGAGCGAGTGTTCGAAGACTTACAGCGCGACCGTCCACTTCTACGAGCGATCAAGTTTACTCCGGGAGTTGGTAAGCAGAAGATTATCACTTCTAAACGACTAGGTAAAGCAGTCTGGGGACCCCTTCACCGCGACCTTGAAGGCCAATTGGATATGACCTTCGATGTACGTGAGACTAGCTTACTCAGCTTAACCGCCTTCTTCCTAATCTCAAATGACACTTTAGATTTAGGTCCGGCCTGGTTAGATCGTTACATCCGAATCTGTCTTCAAGAAGCTATCGCAGACGCTTGGGAAGAGGCTATCGTAGCAGGTACTGGTAACAACGAACCAATCGGATTAATGAAAGACTTAGACGGAGCGGTAACTGGTGGTAAGTATCCAGACAAGAAGGCTAAAGGAACGCTAACCTTTGCAGACGGCAAGGCAATGGTTAAAGAGATTGGACAAATCCGTAAGGACCTATCTCAATATACTGTCAAATACACAGACGCTGGTGGCCAAGAGAAGAAAGAAACGCGTCGTCGTTCAGTGTCTGGTAAGGTTAAATTGATTGTTAACCCGCTTGACTACTATGCTCTTGAGATTGCGACAGCTTCTCAGAACTTAAATGGTATGTTTGTCTACAACATTCCATTCATCACCTTTGAAGATGTCATTGAATCTGAGTATGTACCAGAAGGTAAAGTGATTGCTTTCTTAGATGGACAATACGAAGCGCAAACAGCGTTTACTAACCGTATCTACGAATATAAAGAAACTTTCGCTATGAAGCGTGCAACGCTTTACGCAATGGATGTCTTCGGAGACGGTACGCCATCAGATAATGACTCTGCATTGGTTTATAACCTAAAGATCGCTAGTTCAACATCAGGGACTGGTAGCCCAGCATAACAAAAGGTGGTGATAGCTAAATGGCCTTTACATCTGATTTAGAAGCCGTAAAGGCTCGGCTTCACATTTTGCATGACGATGACAATGAAAATTTAAAGCAACTGCTTGCTGAAGGAGAGGCATACATCCGGTCGACTTGCGGGGACTTTGATATGACTAAAGATGTCAATGGGCGGAAGTTGGTCTTTGAGTACGTTCGCTTTGCCTATCACGGTAAAACAGAGCATTTTTACACCTGCTTCTTCTCCGAACTTAGTTCATTCAGTTTTGAGCTCTTGCCTGAAGTAGGTGACTTGGATGGCTAAGAAAGAGTTCATAAACCAAGTTTACAATGCAGGTATCGCCAGATTCCTAGCTAAGGCAGAGCCTAAACGTGACAAGTACGGAACGCCTTTAAGGGGACAGACAATCTACGTCGAGGCGATGAAGGCTTGGTATCGTAAGTTAGGAATCACAGCCCAAGACGTTTACTATTCTCATGCAGACGACACGCAGTTAAACCGAAAGATAGCTATCTTCGGTGATGTTGATATTGATACTAAGTGGCGAGTAGAATTAGGCGATAAGCACTATGAGGTTTATCGCTGTTTCTACTCCTATAAGCATAATGAGACCGAGATAAGCTTAAGAGAGGTGGCTAGCGAGTGACGACTAAAGATAAAATTTATGATGCGCTCAATGGTCTAGGGCCTTTCTTGTCATACGGAGATTCGGATAATCCAGTCATTCCGCGTATTCATTACTTCTTGTTAGCTAACATCAGCGTTAGACTATCAAACAAACGACACACGCAAATGCCAATTTATCAGGTCGATTACTTCTCGGATATTCCTCTCAATGTGGAAGATGCAGAGATCTTATCCGTTATTACGGAATCTTTAGAGAAGATCAATTTGACTACTTCAGATTGGCGCGAGGTGATCAGTTACAACGAAGACGAAGATCGGACCGATTGGCATTATTTTGTGGAGGTGAGGTAGTGTTAGTTGATTTGAAAGTGTTTGGCTTCGATGAGGCGGCAAGCATGTTCGATAACTATGCCTCCAAGTCTTCAAATGCCAAACCTGAGTTCATTCGTATTGCTGAGGACATGCACAAGGATGCACGCTCTAACTTCCAATCCGGTCTAAGGCAACATACCGGCCAAGGGGCTTCTGGGATTCAGATCGAAAAGAGCGCTGAAGAAGCGACCATTGGTTGGTCAGGCAGACCGGGGCTTCATGGTTACTTTCATGAGCTCGGCTTCCACGCCTTGGATAACCGCTTTGGACGGCAAAGGGTGGCTCGTAATCGTACTGGTAAACGCAAGCGTCGTTACCGCAAACGTCAAGCGACCTATGTCCCACCTACACCTCATATGAGACCGGCGTTCTATGCCCATCAGGGGAGCATGCAAGGTAGAATTCAAAAAGCAATTACTTAAACAAAGGAGACGATAATTAATGGCAACATATTCTAAACGAGCACTATTAACAGGTGCAGGATCTATTTATTTATCTTTCATGACGAAAGAAGAGACACCAGCAACTGCGCCTACTTACGACACAGGCGAGAAAATTTATGAGACACCATCCCTAGACCAAGTCAACGTTGAGCTTGAGTTGGCAGAGAAGAAAGTTCACTTATCCAACGTTCTTCACTCAGACCTATCTGCTGTTCAATCAGCAACCATTCAAGTGGATGCAGGGTACTTGCCTAAAGGCTTTGCTGAAGAGGCACAAGGGATGGTTAACTTAGGTGGTGGATGGTCAATGCCTACTCAGCCACGCAAGAAGCCTTTCCGGATGGCTATTCCGTTCACCGATGAGAATGGGGATGAGCTAATTGTTAATTTCCCTAAATGTACGCTATCACCAGTTAACATTAGCGGGGAAACTAAGCGTGAAGACGTCAACGAGCAATTGAGACAATACAATATCACTGGCCAACCATTAGTTTACCGCGTGGCCGATGGTAAGAACTTCGTCTTCCACCAAGTCGATATGGCTGATGAGGATAACAAAGCGAAGTATGACCGTGATAAGTTGTTGGAGCAAGGTTGGTACGATGAAGATACATTGCAAGCTTGTGAGAAGACAGCGTCAGCTGGTTCGTTAGGTTAATGGTTAGA
Organism: Hutsoniella sourekii ATCC 700629; assembly: GCF_000518205.1. GTDB lineage: Bacteria > Bacillota > Bacilli > Lactobacillales > Aerococcaceae > Hutsoniella > Hutsoniella sourekii. Next base: position 26,845 of record NZ_JADD01000021.1, read on the forward strand.
GGAGGAATCTAAGTGGCTGAAACAGTTTTTTCAAATAATTTAATTACTTTCACTTCTGATATTACTGGTGAAGAAAAAGAATATAAGATCAACAACGCAATCTGGATCTTGCTTGAATCTAAATACAAAGTGAGCCAAGCAGAGTTCGGCAAGCTTTCTGCAGAAAGCGAAAACCTTTGGGCGGCTCGATTCGTGTGGGCTGTCTTGAAAGCTAATGGCATTGAGGTTAAAGAGAAAGATGTCATCGACAACACAGACGCCGTTGATTGTATTGCGTTTGTTATGGCGCACAATGAAGCTATGAACAAAAAAGGGGCGGAAGTATTTAGCGCCTTTGGTGAATCGGAAGAAGACGAAGAGGGAAAGTCTTAAACCCTGACTGGGATTATTATTACTTCTTCTGTAGACATCATCTTCACATGACGATGGACGAGTTCTTGTATGACCATGACGAGCGAATGATTATTGATTTGATTAATCGATATTTCGCTTGGCATAAGGCTAGTCTTCCTGATGATGAAGGTGAAGTTAAAAACGAAGGGGAAGTAAGTGCGAGGGGATTCTTTAATGTTTAAAGAGTTCCCTCTTTTTTTAATATGTAACGAAAGGAGGCGGTTAAATGGCTTTAGTTGAAGCGGGGATACACCTGACACTTAAAGGGGAAGCTGATTATCGAGCTGGTCTTAAAGGGGTAGCAGATGCGACTCGTTTAATGCAGACTCAGAATAAGTTGGCTATGGCTCAATTGGGGAACAACCCTGGGATCGTTGATAAATACAAAACGTCAATGGGGAATCTATCCAAAGAGCTACAGAACTCTACTAAGAAGACGGAGACCCTGCAGAAGCGTCAAAAAGAATTACCTAAGGTTCAAACAGAGCTCGAAAAGGCGATCCGACAAACGAATGATGCCTACAAGGACTCGCAAAAAGAGACTGATAGATTAAGGCACAACTACGTTCAAATGAGAAGTGCGTTGGGATCCAATCACGAAGAAACGATCAAAGCAAGAGATGCCTGGCAATCTTCCAAGGCTGAAACACAAGCATTAGGGAAAGAGCTAAAAACATTAACCAAGACGTACGAAGAGAACCGTGATGAGCTAACGAGAATGCCACAGGCATTGGCGAGCGCGGAACTTGCGACTCAAAAATTAAAGAATCAAGCTCAGGCCCTTCACAAGGAGTATCGGGACCAAGGCGGACGCTTAGCCGATACCGCCAAGAAATGGACCGACTGGGGCGACAAAGTCCAAGGAGTCGGTCAGAAGATCAGTAACTTTGGGGCTCATGCCAATAAACTCTCTGCACCTCTTATTGCTGGATTCACTGCAGCAACGACGCTAGCGGGCAAGTTCCACTCTGAGATAGGCAGTCTTCTCCCACTCCTTGCAGAAGGCGGGGAGATCACTCAAGAACACCGTCAGCAAGTTGATCAATTGTCGAAGGCTTCAAGGTCTTGGGCAAAAGACTACGGCGAGCACACGAGCGTTATCAACGCGGGTATGGCGGAGTTGATCCGTAACGGTTACGACGCCAACCAAGTTATGGGTATGATGCCTAACGTTCTTGATGCGTCGATTGCCTCAGGAGAAGATTTCAACGCTGTTATGGGAACGACTTCGGCCGTTCTTAGCCAATTTCAGTTGAAGGGTAATAGCTTGAACGAGACGTTGACGAACACTCAACGAGTGGCCGATGCCTTAACCTATGTGGCAAACGCAACGTCCTCCGGATTTACTGACCTTGGGGAAGGTATGGCTTATGTTGGACCTATCGCTAACACTTTGAACATGTCGGTTGAAGAGACTGCCTCGATTCTGGGGATACTATCAAACTCTGGTATCGAAGCCAGTAAGGGTGGTACCGCTCTGAGAGGGGCCCTTACTCGCCTGCTAAAACCATCCAAGCAGAATGCTCAAGCGATGGAACAGCTTGGTTTCAGTGCGGAAGAGTATAAGAATGGATTGATAGACTTCCCAACAATACTAGACCGAATTGCCGAGAGCACCAAAGGAATGACCGATGAACAAAAGGCCGCCTTAATTGCTCAAGCTTTCGGTACTGAAGCGCAATCAGCAATGAACGCTCTCGTTAACGAGGGTGGAGATGCTGTCCGTAAATACACCAGAGAAGCAGAAAATGCTACGGGTGCCACTAAACGTATGGCAGACCAGATGAAGGAAATGCCAGAATTTAAGTTCAAACAAATGATGGCTGAACTTCGTGACCTGGGAATTGAGGTTGGGACCCATGTTCTTCCGCATGTAATGAACATGGTCGAGGGCATCGGCGACTTGGCTCAGTCGTTCGGCAAGCTTAGCCCAGGCATGCAAGACTTTATTATTAAAGCAGGGTTATTCGGTGCCGCACTTGGTCCGGTAGCTTCCACCCTTGGGAGCATTGTCCAAGTCGCTGGCTCTGCTGGTAAGGCTGTTGGGGGTATGATCAAGTGGTTTGGTAAGATAACGACGCCTAAAGGGGTTATCGATACTGCGGAGAACTTGGGTGAAGTTACCGGAGCGGCTGAAGCCGCAGGAGCATCTGCTACATTATTCAGCTCTTCCTGGGTAGGAGCGGCGGCTGTTACATTAGCAGCTGTTGCAGGTATAGGATATGCCATTTACAGGGAAGCTACGAAATATGACCGTGCTCACCAAGAGGCAATAGCAAAAACAAAAGGCGCTTATGAAGAGTACTTCGACTATGTAACGCGGGGTGCCAAGAAAGTTTCCGAAGCCAATAAAGGTATTTCTGAAGCTTTTGTTGACGGTGGCGAAACATACAAAGAAGCAGTAGAGCGAATCAAAAGAGAAACATATGATGCGACTAGAGACCTGCAGAACAAGTGGAACGGCATCTTCGACAAGACAGATTTGGGTCAAGCAGTTAACTGGCAATTGAAAGCAATGGGTGTTCCTATTCAGAACATGCAAGACACCCTGAAGAATTTCGGGATCACAACCAAGGAAGAACTCCAAGGAATACAAGATAATTTCACTGGATTTGGATTAGCCATTGATAAAAGTTTGACCGATATTGGAACTGCTTATCAAAATCAGACTAAAGTAACGACAGATTGGGCAATTGGTCAAAAGAAAATGGTCAAAAGCGTAACGGATGCTGTAGTTGCTGGGTTGGAAGAAGAACGCCAAGCTAAATTACAAGCCATGGAGGACAACAAAGAGTTCTATACAGACTATGGTGCTGAGATAAGTGCGGTTAATAAAATGTATGATGATAAGATTCATGCAATACGAACCAACGAAGCTACAATCAGTGGGATATTAGCGGATGCAGCGAAGAACAACAAGGCTATCAACAAAGAACAGTTTGCGAGCATCGTTAAATCTTATATGGATTTATCGAAAGCGGCAGGAGAATCACTGTCAGATATCACAGACGCTAGCACTTATTTAGGGCAAGTGATGCAACAACTGACGACTGAAGGCAGTTTAGCAATATTAGAGATGGATGGTACGATCAGTCCAGCTCTGGCTAATAGTATAAGACAATTCGGCCTTACTGAAGACAATGCTAGACAGCTTTTGCAGGCCTTGAAAGAAGTAGGTCTGATTGAGTTTGAACCTAAAGACCTAGAGGTTAATGTTATCGGCGAAGAAGATTTGCAACGTATTATTGAATTGTTTGGCGGGGACTTTGCTTCTTTAACTGATGAACAGAAAACTGCGCTTGTTGAAGCGGAGGGAGCCAAAGAATTAAGTGACTTGTTATTTGATTATGGCATTTGGAAAGCGGAACCACCAGTAGAAGCTAAGCAAGCGGTGGTTGAAACGGACCAAGCATTAGCTAATTTCAAGCCGTTATTACAAACAACGGATATATGGAACAACACTGAGTTCTTAAGCAAGTACGCAGACACTGATACAAATGCTCCAGAATCTCAAGAGAAAATAGCCTCTTTAATTTCCGAATACAGTGGCCTTCCGGTTGATCAAGTCAAGCAATTAATGACCATGACAAATGCTGGCGCCACTAAAGAAGAGTTATTAGCTGTTGTCAATGAATATCGAGCTTTAATGGGGTTACCGCCAATCGAGTTGGAAGCAGACCTGGATGACGAAGGTGTCAAGGAAGGTATCGAACAAATCGGTGGCGCCGTCAATGAGCTTGACGGTCGTGGCGTTCATATTACAGTCAACGAGGATGGGACAGCCAGCGTTAAGGGTGGTTTAGATTCTGTTAGCGAAGCGGTATTGCAAGCTGACGGCGGGACAGTAACCGTGACCGTGTCCGCTCCTGGAGCCGAGACAGCAACTTATCAGTTGGAGGAATTTGAACTCGTTCAACTAGGGCTAGTCGACAAAGATGTTGCGGTTAATGCTAGTGGTCCAGGTGTTCCTGAGACAACCGAAAACGTCCGAGCGTTAAGAGATGTAACTGAGGGACTCACTGACAAATCCGCTACCGTCACAACCTCAGCCCCAACCGCTCAAACGGATGCTCAGAACGTAGGCGCGTATGCTGATGCGGCTAATGAAGTTCCGGGGGATAAATCATCTACTGTAACAACTAACATTCTGTCAACTATTGCTAATACTTTAGCTCTTAAACTTTGGAACGCAGAAGCGTCCAAGGTAGAGTCTAAAGATGGAACGATAACGACTACTGCCTCAGGTCTTCCTGGAAACACAACGTTAGTTAAGAACTGGAATTCTGCTGTTAATTCCTCTAAAGACAAGTCGAGCACTTTAACGACAAGAACTCCAGGTTTGCCAGGCAATACAACTAAGGCTAAGAATTGGAACTCAGCTGTTGAAGCGGGGAGAAGTAAGACCACTACTTTGACCACACTGACACCAGGCCTACCTGGCAATACAGGGAAGGCACAAGCATGGAATTCAGCAGTTGCTGCATCTTACAGTAAAACCTCAGTATTGACGACCATTTACCGTAAGGTCTACCAGTCAGTTGGTAAACACGCTGAGGGTGGTCACATAGACGCCTATAAAGATGGTGGCAATATTCAATGGGGTGGTATGTTTGCTAGCGGTGGTAATGTTCCAAGAGGTTATATGGGGATCGTAGGCGAGGCTGGACCTGAGCTCTTCCACGTTACTAGATCAGGTGTATCGATCACGCCTCTGGCAAGTGGTGAGAAAATGCGAGGGATCGAAGGCGCGATTGCTGAATATATGAAGAACAAGAATACACCAGGTGGTGGCCAAGGGGTTAACATTAATGTTGAGATCAATGGTCCAGTTGTTAAGGACGAGCAAGATATCAAAGGCTTAGCTCGAGCCGTGGGCGAAGAGATCAGCAAACAGATGCGCAGAGAACAAATCACAAGGAAAGGAGACGCGATGGGATTTGCTTAAATATAACGAGTTTATAATTAACGGGAAGTCGACAGCGTCACTTCCTTTTTTTGTTGCGGTAGAAATTAATTCTTCTCCGCAAAAATCTAAGAAAAAGGATAAGTTCTATGAGCCTACTCACTTAACTGGGGTAGCAGTACAGTCTGTTGAGGCATACGAACCAATCACTAAAGAGTATATTTTCTACTTGTTGGATGTGGATGCGAGCCAGATAAGACAGTTTAAAACTTTCGTGACCGATTCAGGCTGGTTCACTTCATACGACGATCCTGACTTGCGCTATCACTTTGTGGAATCCGTTTTGGGCTTTGACGAACTGGATATGACCAATGGTTATAAGGTGAAAGTTAAGTTTATCTGTCAGCCTTTTGGAATGGAAAAAGAGGTCACGGAACCTTTGGGATCCAGTTTAAATAATCATACGAACGCGCCGATGTATCCTAAGTTGAAGATTACTGGCCAGATTGGTCAGCAAACATCTTTGAAGATTGGCCAGCAAACGATGTACTTTAAAGAGATCCAAGATGTCATCTACATCGAATGCAAGCCTGGCTACCAGGACGCCTGGTCAACTGGTGGAAGGAAAGTAAACCGAGAGATCCGAGGGCCGTTCTTCGAGGTCCAACCAGGAGATAACGCAGTTGTAAAAGGACCTGGCATTAAGCAGGTTGAAATAACCAAAAGATGGGGGTGGCGCTAGATGATGTATCTGTATCCTAAAGATCAAACGGACTTTACTTGGAATGGGCAAGTTTTAGTCCATGCCTACGACGCTGTTGTCGAGCGTGAAAAGTCGTTTGAGCTGTCATTTCGCCACCTTTTAGACAGCCAGGAGTTCTACAAGTCCTTAAAAGAAGGGATGCTGGTCAAGGCTCATACGCCGGACGGCGAACAGCCCTTTAGAATCTGGGAAATCACTAAGCATGATACTTATATCGAGGTTGATGCGCTTCATGTCATGTACGACTTAGACACCAAGATGACGAACCCTATCCATATTAACGATGGCCAGGTGAGTGATGCGCTGAGACAACTTGAGACTGGAATGGCATCTGAAAGGGGACCATTCACCTTCTCGTCTAGCATTACTAAGAAGCGGACTTATAACACAGAAGACCCTGATAAAGAAAAGGATAAGTATAATGCCCTAGATGAACTCCTTAAAGGGGCTCATAGTATCGTCGGAACATGGGAAGCGGAACTACTTCTTAACGGATGGGATATCCGACTGGTCGATTCAGTAGGCCGGGTAACTGATGCCCTGCTATACGAGAAGAAGAACATTAGTAAGTATGAAGATGAGACATCTAATGCCTCGCTTTGTACAAGGATTTATGCTGAGTCTACCTTCCGCCCTGAACGGAAAGAGGGAGAAGAGAAAGAGCCTGAAGAAGTCCACTTGTCTGTGATTGTGGAAAGTCCGTTGATCAATGAGTACGAGCAGGTCTATGAACGTCATTACGTCAACAACAACTTGAAGACCGAGAAAGAGCTGTCTGACTGGGCTTCAAGAAAATTCAAGTATGAAAAGATAGACTTGCCAAGGCGGTCTATAAAGATCGACACCAACATTATTGACGGAACAGAGATTAACTATGGTGATACCCTTGTTCTAAAGTACTTCTTGCATGATGTTGAAGAGGTCATTCGATGCGTTGGGTATAAGTATGATCCAATTGGGAAAGAGTACATTCAACTAATGTTAGGGAGTACCCCTCAAACGGTCGGCGGTCAAATAAAGTCTAGCATTGCTGATTTGACGAATGAACAGATTGGGAATCTGGTGGCCAAAGAAGCGGAGCGAGTGACTAATATTATCATGTCCTCTAATGGCTCTAACCGAATTGCCTATGGTCCTGATCCTGTACCTAATCCAACGGATAATGACTTATGGTATTACTTCGAGTTTGACACTCCTAATGATGTAATGGTCAAATATTGGGATGATGAATTAAAGCAGTGGCGAATCTTGGTAGATGACTTTACCGGTCGGCGCGTTAAAGAGCAGATCGGGAAGATCGACAAAAAAGTAGAATCACAAACTCAAGCAATCACAGATTCAGAGAAGAAAGCTGATCAAGCAGTATCTGAAGCGACTGGTGCTAAAACCTTAGCTGAACGAGCGCAACAGATCACTGCAGAGATCCAAGCTTTGACTAGCGAGCAAGATGAAGCAATCAAGCGACTTACTGAACGAGAAACCATTCGTGATGAGTTGGAAGCTGAATTTATCAGCAATGAAGCACAAATTCGCTACAACGAGAATCGATGGGACGGAGAACCTGACGGCTATCTCCCTGCAGGGCAAGGCTGTATTCCTGTTAAGCACAACGGAGATGGATTTATTATCGGCAAGGAATACACCGTTTCTATCGTCTTGTACCCGAGAGAAGAATCAGAAGTCAAGCCAGCTAGTCTATATATCGGCGCATTTGTTGAAACAAGAGTAGAACAGGAGGTTAGATAGGTGGCAGTGTTTAACAGCGAGATCAAACCCCAAGCAGGTACAGAACAGGCTTGGGCGATAGCGAATAACAAAGGGGTTATCTTTACTAAGTTGCAAGCTAATGGCGTTAACTTGACTGATTTAAAGATGAATCAGCAAGGCAAGCAAGTAACGGTATCAGGGCAGTTCAACAACCAGACCATGAGAGACAACTTTACGCTCAACAACTTGAAGCTTTACGCAAAAGTGGACGGACGAAGCGAATTCTTGTTTGCTGAATTCAAGTCTACTCAAGGCGATGTCGTCCCTGCTAAAGCGAAGCAACCTTTCTTAGCGAAGTATTCAGTGACGGTTGTTGTGGCTGAACAGGCTAATGTGGGTATTACTTATACGGATCCAAAGACAGGCAGAATGTCCTATGCGCAAACGATAGGGAATGGGACAGCCAAAGAGTACGTTGTTAATCATGGGCTAGGCACTCGTGATGTTATTGTGCAAATGTATCAGACAGCTTCGCCTTACGAAGAATACTTGATAGGCAGATTCAGACAAGATGCAAATAGCGTTAAGTTGGTTGCTGATCGAGCGCTGAAATCGAACGAGTTTAGAGTGGTGGTGATGAAGTGAAGTCGATAGGAAAGTTTGAAGCGAGTGATGATCTAGCAACCAAATCTAAATTGAATGAGGTAATAGAGCTTAAAGGTGAGGTTGACGCTAACGACATAAAACGAACTGGTTATTTCATAGTATACAGTGGTCCGACAGGCGATAAAGCAAATTGGCCTACCACATTCACCGATTACTTTGTCGAATCGGTTTTCAGCGACAGTTTTAAAGGCGGTGCAGGGTACCAAGTAGCGACTGACCTAAAGGCTTTGACCACTCACAAACGTGTGTATTCTGTCGACAGGCACAAAGGGTGGACGCCTTGGAAAGTTATAGGGGGAAGTTAAATGAAATCATTAAGTCAAATCAACTCAGAAGACAGTTTGATATCATTAAAATATTTACAGGATAATATACTGCAAATTGTCGGGGGGTATATATGAGGCAAATTTGATAGAAAATTTGGGGAAAGATGGACAACTTGACCTTGTTAAAGGTTCTTATGGTGGCGATGGAAACACAATGGAAATTGAGCATAAATCAGGGTTTTACTGGGCTAAACCAAAAGGCGAATCAAAACAAGGTGTATTGAGGATAGCTAAAGTGAATCTTGAAAAGAACACCGATTATGAATTTGGGTTTATCCAAGATACTCTGTATGGCAGAACAAATCGTATAACTCAATATGGGACAACAAGTTTTGCTTCATATTATGCTAATGATGAGCAAGTTGTTAAGTACACTTTTAATTCTGGAAACAACGACTGCACTATCCCCCATATTTATTTTGAAGGCTCACCTCTTTTGAGAGGATTCTATTTAATCAAATTATAGGAGGAAAAATGAAGAGTTTAACACCAATTAAAGCTGATGATGACCTAGTAACTGTAAAATATTTACGTGACAACATATCACAAAAAGTCGGGGGGGTATTGATGCCGTAAAAATGGACATAAATTCGCAAGTGAATTTATTTTCAAAAGAAACTGATGATGCGAACACTTTGCCCAATGGCTTTTCACTTGTCAGTTACAGAGTTCAAAATTTGCCAGCCGAAGCTTGGTTCTGGCTAGAAACGAGAAAACTGGATAAGAACGCTTTGCAGAAAGCTTACGGTAAAGACAACCCTTCTCTAAGGTACATACGTGTTCTATCTAACGGCGAGTGGAAAGAATGGGAGAAAATCTAACAAGGAGGTGATACCATCTTGACAGTACAAATAAAGCAAAACAACCAACCTGTCGAGACAACGGCTAAAGTCCAGTCTGACGGGTCTATTCTCGTACAATCAACTTTTATAGCAGAAAGTAAGCAGCCTAAAATTTGCATCAGCCCTAATGAATTAGGCAAAGGCTTTACCTTCACGCAAGCCAACCTCAACCGAGGAACAGAAGCATTAGACTATGTTAGGCCGCAAAGTGATGAGACGGTCATTAAGAAGTTGTTTGACAATCTCAATCAGATCAAACTGGACTTTAAGAATGCTGATGATGGCTTAGTTAGTCAGATCAAAGCAACTGCTAATAGTTTGACTAAAGACTATACGGCTAAGATCCAATCTGGCGATGGCAAGACTTTAAACGAAGCAAGATCTTACACCACGCAAACAGCCAATGAACTAAGAACTAGCTTAACTAAGCTAATTAATGATGGTGACAATCAAACTACTCAATTAATTAACAACGTTAAGCGAACCGCAGAAGGCAATCAATCAACGATAGCTAGTGTATCTAAAGACTTAGATAGTACCAAACAAGCTTTTCAGTCCGTCAAAGAAACGTCCAATCTCTATGAGCGAGTCATAGGCAGTTCAGAAAATGAGGTTCACAATAACATCTCAAGAATCGTGATGACCGACAAAGTCTTTAAGAACGAGATACTAGGCGAGTTAGTAGGCACTAGACCACTTAGAGAAACTGGCGATTTGTGGGCGGAAAACAACTTTAAAATGCTCATTGAATCAGGGGAGGATACCTTAAAAGTTGAGAACATGACTTCTAGCTTTGGGTTAACAGAGAAGAAAGTCAGCGGTACTAAATGGGGTCCGAACTATCAAATAATTATCAAGCCGCCTAACTCTAATAGAGCGCTAGCCAATGGCTTATCATTTGGCAGACACAGGCTAAAGCTAAGAATCTTGCCTATGGAAGATATTGAGATCACTTTTGGTGATCAGAAGCGCAAGTTAACCAGACTTCAGCTATTTGAAGACACGATTGAATATGTTGGCGACTTAACGGACGTTCATTTTAAGGTTCGCCCTTTAAACAATGCTTCTCAATCATACGATAAAATGCTGATGATCTTTGGCGTCAACCCTAATTCCAAGCAAATGTTTGACTACCGTCACACGCCAGTTGAAGAGATACGAAAGAACAGTCAAATTAAGCAACTAGAAGACTATATTGGTCTGTCAGTCTTTGGCGACAACAATGCACTATCCAAAATATCAATTAACCCTAATGCTGTTGATATTAAATCATCATTGATCCACTTAAATGGCGACACAACCATGAACCAAGCTTTCATTAAGAAGTTGTTCGTTGACAGCATGCAAGCCAACGAGGTCACAGCTTTCATGGGTAAATTTAACCGCATTGTGGCTAATAATATTGATGTTAACAATTTAGCAGGTAATAAAACCAACTTTATTCAGTCCTATTGGAATGCGATTAACTCAAGAATTGGCATTAATGGTCAAGAGTTAAGAGCAAGCCATACTGACGGCTCTTACACAATTATCAATGCGCACGGTCTCTTTACACAGATTGGTGGCACTAATTACAGCACACACTACTTGACCCACGTTGCTAATATTGCCAACGTCTGCCATACACAGCACAGGGATTCAGCAAATGGCGTTCCTGGTCTAACCTTGGGCTACAAGCCTTATTACTTGCCAGCTCCATTCAGGGGCAAAGATTACAAAGTATCAGTTGCACCAGTTGACCCTCACGGAATTGCTACAAGAGGGGAGTACTCAACTTCTTACATGGTGCGATTCGTGGCTAGGGTGGCGCAGATAACTCAATACATGCGCAATCAAGGGATTGTCCCTGTTTTCGGTTATGCGACCTATCGAGATACTAGAAACGGGCGAGTGTTTGCAACACCGATCGAAGTTCAAATTACAGCTACTTATTAAAGGGGGACTATATGGCTCACGAAACTTTAGCAGTTGTTTTCATGGAAACAGGGGCGAAAGATAAAAAAGGTACTTTTAACGTGAAGATGAAAGACGCCAATGGCAGAGAGTTGCCGCTCAATACTTACACAATCCCAGAACGGAATGATGTTGGAGATTTAACTTCTACTTACTTCAGTTTAAAGTATGCAAGTGATGTTGAGACAGTAGAATATAGCGGTTTAACGCCTGATGGCGACCTAGATATCTTGATTTACTACACTTACAAAATGGGCGGAAAAGAGCTCAAATATCAATATTCAATCTATCCTCAAAGAGACGTCAATCAAATGACTGGCGGTTATAGTTTTAATGAGACAATTAATTTATATGAGATGTCTCAAATTTCAGACATGCTAAGCCAGCGACCTTATGGCAAGCAGGTCAGGAGACCAGTGCCAATGCCTATGGTCTATTCTTATCTTGGGCACTTGACAGCGGAAGAGGACGCTTATGAAAACAGAGTTAAGCTGATTGACCTCGTGCCAATAGCAGGTTCAGGCTTTGGGGTTACGTACAACAGACAAGGAGAACATGAAGAGATTTACACTGAAGCTATTCTTGCCTTGCTGTGTGAAGCCGTCACCGATCTTCATGAAAGACTAATGAAAGCAGGAATGTAGATGGATTATTTAATTAAGACAATTCAAGAACTAGCAATGGATCTAGCTGTCACTAAGACACAGAAAAATCAACTAGCCGAGCAAGTAGAAGAACTGCAAGCAGAACTAGCTGAACTACAAGGAGAGGGGGAAGAAGATGTACCAACTGACGAATCAACCGATTTACAGTGATCACAAAGACACAACACAAGTCACAATTAAACAAGACAGTCCTTATCGCTACATTGAAGAAGAGCTTACTGGTAACGTCACAGCACTATCTGATGAAGAGATCGTTAAGCTAGTCCTAGACAAGTTAGTGGCAGAAGTTGCTCCTAGTCACGCAATCAACAAGCTTGACGAACGAACAACACTATTAGATGAGAAAGTGGCAGAAGTCGATTCTTTCATGACGACCGCCAAGGAGACAATGGGGGCAATTGAGAAACAATCAGCAGTCACTCAAGGGGCTTTGCTTGAAATGATTGAGATAGTCGGTTCATTACAAATTGAGCTTCAGGCTGCACTTGCTGAAAAATCTGAAGAGCCTCAAGAAAATGAGGTGAAAGATGAGAACGTACCTGAAGAATCCGCTGACGAGACTAAAGTTGAAATGGAAGGAGGTGAAATTAATGATGGCAATGTTGATCGCAATTAATATTGTGGCAGGTCGCTACACTTACGAGCGTACGCCTAAGTTCTTGAAGGAACAAGTGGCTGAACAGCTTAAGACAATGGGCGCAGAAGAGTTAATTAAGTAGACATATAAATCAGGCATAGAAGGGAGACTGTCAAAGGTCTCCTTTTCTTTTTGAAATGAAGGTGAAAAATGATTGAAATAACTAATGAAGTATTAGCATTGCATTTTAAGTCGCTAGCTAATAGCGGTTATATGCACTGCCTTTTTTGGCTAATCTTGCTTGATATAGTATCAGGCTATGCTAAAGGAATTAAGAATCGCAAATTTGATAGTAAAGTCGGTACTAACGGCTTAATTAGGCACTTTCTTGTCTTCTCAGTGATGGTATTAATTGGGACGTATGCAAGAGCGCTCGGCTACCCTAATGTCTCTATTGGGGCGTGTGTCTTCTTCATCACTAACTATTCTGTATCGTTCATTGAGAATTGGGAAGCGTTGGGGCTGCCGTTTCCTGACAAGCTGAAGCCGTTCTTCAACCAAATGCGGAAGGAATCAGAGGACAAGCTTGCTAGTAATTTAATGGTCGACAAGTTAGAAGTGAAGGAAATTGAAGAGAAGGGTGATTAAATGGAAGCAATTATAGATAATATTATTTTGCAATCTGCCATTATGGCGGGAATTATTGGGGTATTAATAGAAGCAATAAAAAAGGCAGTAGATATAGATAGCCGATATCTACCCTTAGTGTCAGGGGGTATTGGTCTGATTGCTGGGTTAGTACTTGCTTATATCTACGGCTTGCCTATCCCGGACAACGCCTTAGCAGGCATGCTGGCGGGATTCAGTGCGAGCGGGTTTTATGATGCTACAAAGATCGGAGCTAAATAATGCTAACTTATAACGGCTCGACTTTAGATGACACGACGTTATCCATGCTGGTAAAAGAGGCGGAGAGACTTAGTGTTCCTCCGTCTTATTTGATTGTTAAGCTGCACTTTGAAGGGTTATGGGGCAGTTCCGAAGTCGCTAAATTGAATAATAATTTATCAGGCATGTCAATGCCAAATGATGCTCCTGATATCTTCACTAGACCCTCAGGGGTAGTCGTTAAGCGTGGGTCAAATCGCCCAACTAACGAGGGCGGTCAATACATGAAGTATGCAAATCTGCAAGACTTTTTTACTGATTGGCTGTATTTAATTAGAAGAGGTGGCTCTTATAAGATTGCTGACTCTGCCACGTTTGCTGAGGCAGTTAAGGGAATGTTCCGATATGGTGGGGCAAAGTATGATTATGCGACTATGAACTTACCTGATAGTCAAAGTAAACAAAGATACGAAGCCTATTTAAAAGGAATGCTATCCCGCAGAACAGCAATCAATCACGCTAACAATGGGGCGCTAGACAAGTTAGACAATAAAGAAGGAGTGGGTTCAATGACAACAGCACAAGACGTCATACGTATCGCAAGAAAGTATAATGGGGTTCGCAAGTACTCTAATCAGTATAAAGGGCTGATGTCTCGATATAATAATTATCCCAAGAAAAGGTTCGCAAATCGTCCGGTGCCTAACCACAGTGCTGGTTATGACTGGTGCGCCATGTTCGTATCAGCAGTCATGATTGAGGCGGGTATTGGTAATAAAGTGCCTTTAGAAATTTCTGTCGGTTATATGAAAGAGGGAGCTCAGCGACTTGGTCAATGGGTAGGGCGCAATAATCCCAAAACGGGAGACATTATTATCTTTGATGATGAGAAAGGCAACGATTGGCCAGATCATGTTGGGTTGGTAACAGCTGTTAGTGGCAACACCGTCTATACCATTGAAGGTAACATTGGCGGTTATGACGCACAATCTCGAGTGGCTGAAAGAAGCTTCGGCAAGAGTGACTACTACATTCAAGGTTACATCCGACCGCCTTACGGCCAAGCTAAGGTAGCCGACTTATCTAAAGTGCCTACCGATACACTGGCCCAACGGGTGATGGCTGGTGACTTTGGAACGGGTGAGCAACGTAAGGCAAGCCTTGGCGCTCGATACGAAGAAGTGCAGAAGCGGGTCAACGAATTGCTGACTCAAGGCAAGAAACCTCAAGAAGAGGCCGTTCAAGGAATTATTGATGGTAAGTATGGCAACGGACAGGAACGAGTGAATAAGCTCAAGTCTGAAGGGTATACTGAGGTAGAGATTGCTGAGATTCAAGAAGCGGTCAACAAGAAGTTGGCGGAAGATAAGCAAGAGACGCTTGTCCCAGCAGTTAGCCAGAAGGAAGAAGAAAAGCAGCAACTGGCTGATAATGAGTTCTTAGACAAAGATGGCGTCGTGTGGGTCTGGGAGAAGAAATAAATGACGTAATTGGTTGACATAGTTTGCTCTGCACCATTATAATTAGCTCAAGAAGGGAGGAATTATAATGTATGATGTTGAAGAAGTTATTAGTTGGTTCTTGTCAAAAGAGTCAATGACACCTAAAAAGTTACAAAAGATGCTTTATTATGCTTATTCATGGTTCCTCACTCTATCTAATGAAAATAAATATAATTTAACGAATAAATTATTTGATGAAACATTTGAAGCTTGGGTGCACGGACCTGTTATTCCCAAGGTTTATCAAGAATATAGACATTACGGCTATAATCCTATTAATAAAGCTGAAGAGAAGAAGACTACGTTTCCGGATGAGGTTGAGGATATACTTAGTCAAGTTTACGAGGTTTACGGTCCATTTAATGGTAATGAGCTCGAAAGCATCTCACACCAAGAGACTCCATGGATTGAAGCCAGAGGAGATAAAGCCCCAGCTGAAATTTGCTCCAATGAGTTATCTGACGCAACAATCTTTGAGTGTTATGGATCAAGACTTTAGTATGGTTAAAGTTTCAAACATCGTTCATCCTGATAGCAATGTACATAATCCTAAAAAACCTAAGATGGATAAGCTTTTGATTGATTTAAAAGCTTATCCTAATTGGTTTAAGTCGTACCACAGGATGCCTTTTACCAATAGATACGAGAATGATAAACATATATCTAGGGTGTTATCCAATATTATGTTTAAATTATTTCCTTTTTTACAAGACAACATTATATCTATCATGGGAAATGGAGAAAAGCATTGCCATCAAATAACAGATGAGGCGTTTAATATTGCATTCGCGGCCATTGAGTCTATTCATGGCACGTCTCTTAGTTTAGACATAGAGCTATGGCAGTTAGGTGCTACAGGTGGTGTTAGGATTATTGGCCTAATTAAATCGGATGCTAACCACTATACTCTTTATCCTTTGTTAATTGATTGTAACCATCTTTTATATCCATCAGATAAATACAATAAGAAAGACTACAAAAAGTTCAAAAAGGAGATTAAGCCATAATTTTAGCTCAGCTTAGGCTGGGCTTTTTCTTTTGCACAAAACAAACCCGGCCTACTGGCCGGGTTCAACGTATTCTTTATAAAAATCAACTAACTTACTAGCGTTTTTCAATGACATGTTTTCAATTTTAGATCCACCATTCTTGTATCTGTCTAAAACTTGTGTGGCAATGCCTGTCTCTTTAGCAATTCGATAGGTAGTTATGTCTGAATCAAAAATGAGTTTTTCGATCATTTTAATGTATTCTTTCATTTCTTTTGCCCCTTTCTATTGAATGTAAAGCAGACAACAGCAAAACAGAACATAACAAATAAAAACTCTTTCATTTTATTCTCCTCCTTATGTTATAATAAGGATAAGGAAGGGGAGGGCAATTCCCCTGTTATCCTTACAGACGATTACTTAGATTCCTGGGCGGGCTCTTCGTGGTCGTCTTTCTTTTTGGCTTCAGCGACAACTTCAATGACTTTAGCGACACCTGCTATTAAAGCTCCAAATCCACCGGCGAGTGTGCCAATAGCTTTGAGCCATTCGATTTCATTCACTTTTATCACCTCCTTACTATACTTACATTATACATAATAAAGTGTATAAAAACAAGTAGTATTAGGAAGTTTTTAGAAATATTTATAGCACACGTTATTGAATTCATGGGGCATTTATGGGGCAAAAATTTAATGATATCAGACGATACCAGCTAAGCTTATTTTTACGAAACCCCTTTATACCAAGGTTAATCTCATGCGTGATTATCTGAGCCTACTCGGTGAACAACTACATCACAATGGC
>NZ_JADD01000022.1 GCF_000518205.1 Hutsoniella sourekii ATCC 700629
TACAATTTGTAATTTAAATTCGTAAGAATATTTTTTGGACATAAAATAACCCCCAAAAGTTAGATTTTTAACTCTAACTTTTGGGGGTCAGTACACTGATCGTTGGTCTTTTTTAATTTAAGGGATCGATTACTTGGACGAATATTCCAGAACCTGTCGGCAATCCAATGACGACCTGTTCTTTGTTAGGGTCTTCAAGAATGATTAACTGCCCATATTGATCAATTTCTTTGACCTGGTAGATAGCACCTAGGGCAAGACCTTTTTGGTCCATATAATGCAAGTGACTTGTTTCTTCACTGGTAGCTACAATTTGAAAGTGATCGCCTGCTTGCAGACTAGCTAAATCTGTACGTTCTTGGCAAGTCTCGAGTAAATTGATTCCAGGCTTGGGGATCACTGAACCATGGGGATCGTGGCTAGGTTCTCCCAAATAATGATAGAGTCGGTTTATTAATTTGTCTGTTGATACATGTTCTAATTGGTCGGCCTCCTGGTGAATCTCATCCCATGAGTAGCCGAGGTGTTCGTATAAGAAGACCTCCCATATACGATGTTTTCGGATAAGGTCACTGGCTAAGTTAAGGCCCTTTCGAGTAACTTTCACGCCTTTATAGGGAATATAGGTAACTAATTCTTCTGCGACTAAGCGGTTGATCATTTCGGTGACTGAGGCAGCTTTTACCCCGACTGCTTTGGCGATGGCTTTGTTAGGGATCATCTGGGTATCACCACCAAGCTCTAAAATAGCTTTTATATAATCCTCTTTACTTGGTGTCAAGCTAATTCCTCCTCACTCTATTTTTATAATGATTATACCTTATTCAAAAGAAATTATAAAATTTTAAGAGAGGAAGCTCGTTAAAAAGTCAGCCAGTCTTTTCTGGTATTTTAGTTGACTTTTTAATGAAGACACAGTAAACTATTGTTTAACTAAAGGCATTAATAGAAGATAGTAGAGCGAGTCTAGGACGGTGCAAGCTAGACCAATATCGTAGGCAGCTGATAGGTAATAATTGGATAATGAAGTGCTAGCTCAGCTAGAATTAGGGTGGAACCGCGACTACAATCGTCCCTTTGATAACCAGTTTGGTTAATCATTGGGCTTTTTTTGTTGACAAAAGGGAAAGTAGGAGAAAGAATGCAAAAGTTAACAATCCAAGAAATGATCATGAAATTACAAAATTATTGGGCTGAACAAGGTTGCCTCATTCTACAAAGTTATGATACGGAGAAGGGGGCAGGGACAATGAGCCCCTATACCTTCTTAAGGTCAGTGGGACCTGAACCCTGGAATGCAGCCTATGTTGAACCTTCCAGACGTCCAGCAGATGGACGTTATGGAGAGAATCCTAACAGACTTTACCAACACCACCAGTTTCAAGTGGTGATGAAGCCTTCACCCTTGAACATTCAAGAATTGTATCTGGATAGCTTAGTTGTTTTAGGAATTGACCCTCTTGAGCATGATATTCGTTTTGTTGAAGATAACTGGGAAAATCCATCTCTTGGTTGTGCGGGCTTAGGTTGGGAAGTTTGGATTGATGGGATGGAAATTACTCAGTTCACTTATTTCCAACAAGTTGGAGGACTGAAATGTTATCCGACTACCTCTGAAATAACCTATGGTTTAGAGCGTCTGGCTATGTATATTATGGATGTTAACGATGTTTATGAATTAGAATGGGCTCCCGGTATTAAATACGGAGAAATCTTCAAGCAACCGGAAAAAGAACACTCAACCTATTCTTTTGATGTATCCGATGTTGATTTATTATTTAATAACTTTACTGCCTATGAAGCTGAAGCGCTGAGACTGATTGAGGAAGGTCTCGTTCATCCCGCCTATGACTACATTTTGAAGTGTAGCCATACGTTCAACTTGTTAGATGCCCGTGGCGTTATTTCAGTATCTGACCGGGCAGGTTATTTAGCTCGAATTCGTAAAATGGCTCGAGGAGTTGCTAGTCAATTTGTTGCTGAGCGACAAGCACTTGGATACCCGCTACTTCATGATGAGTCAGAACGAGCCAAGGCATTAGAGGACTAGGAGGATAGGATAATGAGCCATTATTTATTTGAATTAGGTTTAGAAGAAGTTCCCGCACGTTTCTTGTTAGGCATTCGTGATCAATTAAGTCAACGAATTGCTGACTTCTTAGCAGAAAAGCGGATCGCTTATGAAGAGATTGAATCATTTGCTACGCCAAGAAGAATTGCTGTTCGTATCCACAATATTGCTGACAAGCAAGCAGATATTCAAGAAAAAGTTAAAGGACCTGCTCTAAGAATTGCTCAAGATGATCAAGGGCAATGGACTAAGGCTGCTGAAGGCTTCGCTAGAGGGCAAGGTGCCAGCGTTGAGGAAATTATTGTTGAAGATTACAAGGGAGAAGACTATATTTATGTCGATAAGTTTATAGCCGGTCAAGCAGTCGAGGAAATATTAAAGGAAATACCTACGATTCTACAGGCGATGAACTTTCCCGTTACCATGCACTGGAGTAATTTGGAAACTAGCTTTATTCGACCTGTTCATTGGATGGTATCACTATTGGACAATCAGATTATTCCTTTTGAATTTGTCGGTATCACTAGTTCAAACCATACGCGTGGTCACCGGTTTTTAGGAAGTAAAGATATCGTCCTAGAAGATGAATCTCAATACGAGAATGCATTAAAGAAAAATTATGTGATCGCGAGCTTTGAAGAGCGCCAAGCCATTATTCGCCATCAAGTTCAAGAAATTGCTCAAGAAAACACATGGCGTATTCCGATGGACCTAGACTTATTGGAAGAAATAACAGCTATTGTCGAGTGGCCCACTGCCTTTTATGGTGAGTTCGAATCTTCTTATTTAGAGGTTCCAGAAATTATTCTTCAGACTGCGATGAAAGATCACCAACGCTATTTCTATGTTCAAGATCCGACCACTGAAAAAATGTTACCTTACTTTATTTCAGTGCGTAATGGAAATCAGGAGCATTTAGAGAATGTGGTCAAAGGAAACCTAAAGGTTTTAAAAGCTCGCTTAGAGGATGCTCTATTCTTCTACCAAGAGGATCTAAAGCATAGCTTAAACTTCTTTAATGAAAAACTAGACTATGTTAATGAGCATCAGGCCATTGGAACTTATGGTGAAAAAGAAGCCCGTGTAGAGGCTCTGATTCAATTAATTGCAAATCAACCAGGCAGAAGTTTGCCAACAGGGGAAGCAGTTGAAATAGCTGGGGAGGCTTCACGGTGCTATAAATTTGACTTAATGACAGCAGTAGTGGATGAATTTCCTGAACTGCAAGGGCAAATGGGTGAAATTTATGCTGAATATTATGGCTTAGACGATGCGGTAGCTAGGGCTATCGGTAGTCAATATTTACCTAATCAAGCTGGCGGTCAATTGCCAGCCACGGAAGCGGGCGCTCTCTTGGCCATGGCTGATAAATTGGATACTTTGATCCAATTCTTTGAAGCTGGTATTATACCAACGGGATCTAATGACCCGTTTGCTCTTCGCCGTCAAGCGAGTGGTATTGTTGAAATTATGCTTGATCGTCGTTGGGACTTTGACTTATTGACCATTCTTCATCAAAAGGTCTTGGACCCAGCTGTATTAACTGCTATCAAGGAATTTATCCAAGCTCGCGTCTCTAATCATCTGGATGCAGATGGGGTAGATTATGATATTATTCAATCTGTTACTCAAGTCAACCATTTAGATTTATTAGTAATGGTGGATACTGCTAAACGGATGCAGACATTGAAGTTGGATGATCCAGCTACTTATCGTAACTTTGTTGAGCAACTGACACGAGTTGTTAACCTAGGCCATCAAGTTGAAGTGATTCAACCTATTTCAGAAACGCTCGCTCAAACATCATCAGAGAAGGCTTTGATCTCACAAGTCATGGGGCTTGACCTGTTAGTTGAGCAAGTTGAATTATTTGGCACCCTCTATCGATTAGCTCCAACGATTGAAGCGTATTTTGAAGATAATATGGTTAATACCGATGATCCTACGATTAAAGGTAACCGTCAAGCGACCTTAAAAGTCCTTACGGAAGCGGTATTTAACCTATTTGATCCTAGACAATTAATTAGTAAATTTTAAAAACACTTAATCTTGATTAGAAAGGAGGCATTGGATGTCAAATTTTTTAGACACAGCTAAAATTCACGTTCAAGCTGGAAAAGGTGGGGACGGTATGGTTGCTTTTCGTCGGGAGAAATATGTTCCTGACGGGGGTCCTGCTGGAGGTGATGGCGGAAAAGGTGGAAGTGTCATTTTTTATGTGGATGAAGGTTTACGGACACTACTCGATTTTCGCTACAATCGCCACTTCAAGGCTAAAAACGGTGAAAACGGAATGAGCAAAGGAATGTATGGGGCAGGTGCAGATGATCTTTATGTCGCTGTCCCACCAGGTACCATTGTCAGAGACCTTGAGACGGGTCAACTGTTAGCTGATTTGACTCATGCCGGCGATGAGGTGGTCGTGGCTCAGGGAGGCCGTGGAGGCCGAGGCAATATTCGTTTTGCCACCCATAAAAACCCAGCGCCCTCCATTGCAGAAAATGGAGAGCCAGGCCAGGCCAGAGAACTATCTCTTGAATTAAAGTTATTGGCAGACGTGGCTCTTATTGGTTTCCCGTCTGCCGGTAAGTCGACCCTCTTATCAGTTATCTCTAATGCTAAACCTAAGATTGCCGATTACCCATTCACAACCCTAGTTCCTAACTTAGGTGTAGTTAAATTAGGTGTTGACCATGAATTTGTTGTTGCTGATACGCCAGGCCTGATTGAGGGTGCATCCGAGGGTGTTGGATTAGGTATTGATTTCTTAAGACACATCGAGCGAAGCAAAGTACTAGTTCATGTTGTAGATATGGCAGCCACTCATGGACGTGATCCCTTTGACGATTTCCAGCAAATAATGGAGGAACTTGAATCATATAATGAACGCCTTTTGCTACGTCCGATGATTATTGTTGCTAACAAGATGGATGAATCGATTGCTTGGGAGAACTTAAAAGATTTTAAAGAGAAATTAACTAGTTATTACCAAGCACATCCTGATATAGCAGTCAAAGACTTGTACGAAATATCTGCGTGGCAAAATAAGGGAGTCAAGGAATTGCTTTGGGCTATTGATAAAGAGATTCAAGCTACTGACTTCATCCCACTACAAGAAGAAGTTGAAGACGATCATGTTCATTATCAGTTGGAAGAGCAAGAAGATGATTTCCAAGTACATCGTCTGAATGGCGATTATTATTTAGTGACGGGTGCCAAGATTGAAAAGTTGTTTGAGATGACTAACAAAGCCCATGATGAAAGCATGCAACGATTTGCCCGTCAGATGAGAGCCATGGGAATTGATCAGGCTCTTAGAGATAAGGGAGCTCAAAGCGGAGATACAGTTGAAATTTCTGGTTACCAATTTGAGTTTTTTGAGTAGGTGATAGCATGAAGACAAAACGATCTGACTTTTTTGATGGTCTAAAAGGCCTAGCTATGCTCTTCATCTTAGCCTATTATTTCTTTCAACATTTGGTACCAGGTGGCTTTTTAGCAGTTAATATGTTCCTTTTTATTGCTGGTTTCTTTAACTTTAGACATTTTTATAAAGCCAGTACTAAGGGTAAGAAAGTTAATACATGGTTGTTCTATAAACGTCGGTTTAATCGTTTGTTTTTCCCTATGTTAGCAATGATTATTTCTGTGGCTGCATTTATTCTCTTGTTTGCCAGAGATTATCTATTTAACTTGCGGAACATGGCTTTTTCAGCCTTAGCTTTTTTGAATAACTATTATCAAATATGGCAAAATCAATCATATTTTGTTCAAGCAGCTAATCCATCGCCTTTTACCCACTTGTGGTATGTGTCTTTATTAGGACTTTTACTACTATTAACACCTCTTTTAGTGAGATTGATTTTTTCATGGAATAAAAAACCAGCTGTGGCTGTCAATTTCTTATTAGTTATTTCACTGATCTCAGCCAGTTTAATGGCTTATTGGTTTCCGGAAGGCGGAGATCCGACACGGGTCTATTATGATTTATTGACACGTGGTTTTGCCTATACCTTAGGTGGGGCTCTTGGATTTATCTTGCCTTTGGAATTAAATCCAAAGCCGTTAAATAAGAAAGCTAAACAATTACTGAACCTCATAAGTATTAGTTCGCTGGTATTAATCTTACTGATGGTTGTTTTCATGTATGGGACTCAGGCCTTTGCCTATCGCTTTGGTATGCTCTTATTTACCTTGTCAACTGCGATTCTAATTGCTTCAGCTATCCATCCTGAAACCTGGATCAATCGTTTAGTCACCTTGAAGCCTTTTAGCTATCTCGGTAAACGAAGTTATTCAATTTATCTATGGTATTACCCTATATATTTAATTGTTCCTAGTTTAATGGGAAGTTTCAGTTCAAATTTATGGCTAACTGTAGCCATTCAGTTTATCGTTTTAATGCTTTTAACAGAAGCTTCTTATCGGATATTTGAGCAACAGACTATTAGTTTACCTTTTGGACAGGATTTTAACTTCAAGAAAGCTCGAGCTCAAGTTCGTTATCTTAAAAAGCATCCTAAAGGACTTCGAAAAGTTAAAAGCTTGACGGCTGGTTATTTAATTATGGCTTTCTTAGCCGTTATAGCCTTAGCTATTGCTCCTGAACAAAAGGGTGAAATGGCCAATCAATTACAAGAAGTCATTGAAAGTAACCAAGAATTGGCTAGCTCAACTCAAACAGAAGACACTCAAAATACGAAAGTCGTCAACCATATTGAAGGTTTAAACCAAGAAGAGTTATTATATGCGAACGGTTTAGAAGTGACCTTTATTGGTGATTCAGTTCTTTTAGCTGCTGCAGAGGAGATTCAACAAGTCTTTCCTAAAGCGGTTATTGATGGAGAAGTGGGTCGACAACTATACAATAGCCTACCGGTTGTCAGTGGCTTAGCTAGTCAGGGATTGCTTCAAGATACAGTTGTAACAATCTTAGGATCCAATGGCACCTACACTCAATCTCAGCTAGAAGATTATATTCAAGCAATCGGACCAGACAAAGACATATTCTTTGTCAATGTTCATGTTAACCGGGTATGGCGTGAAGACGCCAATCAAAGGCTTCTAGAAGCGGCTCAACGTCACGGAAATGTTCACATCATTGATTGGGCTTCCCGAGTTAATGACAATCCACAGTGGTTGTATGAGGACGGTGCTCATCCAAATCCAGAAGGCGCTCATGAATTTGCAGTTCTTATTGCTCAGGAATTGTACCGACAAAGATAATAAGAAGGTTTTGACTCTTAGAATGAGTGAATACACGAGCAATCAATATTTTTAACATCTATGATCTAGCCCTCGGCTGAATTCTTGCTTAGTGACTAAGAATTTAAGCTGAGAAAATCAAGGCATTTTACTAGGTCATGGATGTTTTTCTTTTTTTATATTCGACATTTAGATCTAGGATAAATATAATAAAATGATGAAAGGGTGATTGAGTGGAAATTCAATTTTTGGGAACTGGAGCAGGTGTTCCGGCAAAATCAAGAAATGTTAGTTCCTTAGCTTTAAAATTATTAAATGAAATCAATGAAGTTTGGTTGTTTGATTGTGGGGAAGCTACCCAGCACCAAATCTTAAAAACTAGTTTGAAACCAGGTAAAATCAGCAAGATATTTATCACCCACCTACACGGTGACCATATTTTTGGCTTGCCGGGTCTATTAAGCTCGAGGTCTTTTCAAGGGGGTGACAATCAAGCACTCACAATCTATGGACCACCAGGAATTAAGGATTTTGTTCTGTCTAGCTTGAAATTCTCCAAGTCCAAGCTCAGCTACCAACTCGTTATTAATGAATTGAATCCTCAAGGGGGACATTTCGATATTGGTCATGGTTATCGTTGTGATTATTTACCCTTGGATCATGGGATCTTGAGCTTGGGTTACCGGATAACAGAACCAGATAAAGAAGGAGAATTGCAGATTGACAAGGTCAAGCATGCAGGTATACCGGAAGGACCAATGTATGGATTATTAAAGAAAGGAGAAACCATACAATTAGAAGATGGCAGAATATTTGATGGCAGGGACTTTATTGGTCCCAAGCAGGCAGGTCGAGTGCTAACCATTCTCGGTGATACTAGGCAACATCCAAATATTGATTGGTTGGCTGAGAATGCAGATGTATTAGTTCATGAAGGAACCTACGGTAAAGGTGAAGAAGAAATGGCCAAAAAACATTTCCATTCGACGGTTACCCAGGCTGCTCAAACGGCAAAACGGTGTCAGGTCAAAAGGCTATATTTGAATCATATTTCAGCCCGTTATCTAGGTCCGGATGCTAAGGCCTTGCAAGTCGATGCACAAAATATTTTTCCTGCCAGTCGCCTTGTCTATGACTTAAATGAATTTGAAATTCCTTTTAGTTAAACGACTTATTAGCTGTTTTTTGGCAGGGCATTTGATACAATGAGAGTTAGTTATAATATTAAGGAGGCCACATCATGAAAGGGCAGTGGAAAGTAGTCTTAGCTATTTTGGTGTTAATTTTAGTGGTGACATTTGCTATTCAAAATACGGCAACAGCAGAAGTTGATTTTATCTTTTATCAAACGCAAGTTCCTCTAGTGTTAGTGATATTATTTAGTGTTTTAGTGGGGGCGATTGTTGGACTGATCGGATCAATGACCGCTATCACCCGCAATAACAAGAAAAACAAAGAACTTCAAAAAGAAGTGAATCGTCTTAAGGATGAACGCAATACGCTTACCTTAAGTAAAGATAAAACAATTGCTGATCTTAAGGCTCAAATCAAAGATATCGAATCCAAGCAACACAATACAACAATTATCCCTCAAACTCAGTACAACGGGGACACAACAGAGGATTTAATTGACGCAAAAGATCCCTTAATTTAAGAAGGGGGTTAGAGTTCATGAAAAGAAATTTAGCCAAATACCAGTGGGAATATCCAAAAGATCGAGGGCTAGATTGGCAAACATTTCAAGCTGAAGTTAAACAAGCGGGGGCAAGTTACCATCCCGCTTTTTTAGAGTTGGCCTATAATCGGGGATTAGATACTTATACAAAACTAAAACAGGCTACTGACCAAGAACCGCAAATCTTTCACGATCCTTATCTCTTTTATCAAATGGATCTGGCAGTTAATCGCTTGCAAGAGGCCATTGCCAATCAGGAACAGATTACTATTTATGGAGATTATGATGCTGATGGGATTACCTCAACCCTAATCATGTATGAAGCCTTAGAATCCTTAGGTGCGAGGGTAAACTATTACCTACCTAATCGATTTACTGATGGTTATGGGCCTAATCTTGAGCGCTATCAAGAGTTGGTGGAAGCAGGGACTGAGTTGATATTGACAGTGGATAACGGGGTGGCTGGATATGAAGCGGTCTCATGGGCTAAGCAAGCAGGAATTGACGTAATAATTACCGATCATCATGAAATGCAAGGAGATTTGCCGGAAGCTTATGCCATTATTCATCCTCGCCATCCTCAAGGTCAGTATCCCTTCGGAGATTTAGCTGGTGCGGGTGTAGCCCTAAAGCTAGCTAGTGCCTTGTTGGATGAAATACCGGTGGAAGCCCTTGAGCTAGCAGCTATAGGAACGGTTGCCGATCTAGTTCCCTTGACTGATGAAAATCGGACCATTGTACTGAGTGGTTTGTCCTTGATGAAAGCGACTAGTCGCCTTGGATTAGCGCGCTTATTGGCTTCTCAAAATATTAATAGCGAAGATATCGATGAAGATACCATTGCTTTTATAATTGCACCAAGACTTAATTCTCTAGGCCGCTTAGGCGATCCGACCCCAGGTTTGGAGTTACTGGCAAGCTTTGATGAAGGCTTAGTGGACCAGTTAGTTGATCAGACCAATCAAGTCAACCAAGAGCGTAAAGATCTCGTAGACCAGATCTATGAGGAGTCACGAACATTGATTGAAAAGACTCAAGAGCGACCTTCTATCCTAATCCTATCTGGAAAGGACTGGTCTCAAGGTGTCTTAGGCATTGTGGCTAGCCGGTTGGTTGAACACTACCAACGGCCGGCACTGGTTTTCCAATATAATGGAGACTCTAATGAATACAAGGGATCGGGTAGGAGCATTCCTGGGGTGGACTTATTTCAACTGCTTAGTCAAAATTCTTCACTTCTAAAGGCTTTCGGTGGCCATGAGCAGGCAGCTGGACTAACAATTGGCTCTGAGAATTGGGAAGCCTTTAAGACGACCATATTAAGCCAGGCTGACGGCTTCCAAGCTCAAATTCAAAAGCCTGAAGTCAAAAAGATTGACTTGGTATTAAATCCTGAAGACGTAACCCTTGATCTAATTGAAGAAATTAATCAATTAGGGCCCTTTGGCATGGGAAATGAACGGCCATTGATTGCTATCGACCAAGCCCAAGTGCAAAAGATAAACTTTATAGGGAGTCAAAGGAATCATGTTAAGCTATCCATTTCAAGTTCTGACCAGTCTAATTCATTGTTAACGGCAATAGGGTTTTCAAAGGCTGATCAAGCCCAGGATATTCAAGAAAATCAGCAAATTAATTTATTAGGTCAGCTTTCGATTAATGAATGGCAATCACAAAAATCCGCGCAACTTTTGATAGAAGACTTATCTATCGAGGGGAACCAATGGATTGATTGGCGGTCTAGCCGATTATCTCCGGATATTTTTACTTTGGAGGAGGCCCTTTATGTCTTTAGACATCAACGATTGCTTGACTATTATCAAGATAAAATTCCTAGTAGTAGTATGGCAATGCTCTATAATCAAGATCAAGAGATTCCCAGTCATATAGAATCCTTGGTGATAGTAGAAGCGCCTAAGGATCTAGGCTATCTAAATAAGCTATTGGCTTTGGATTTAGCTAAAGTTTATTTAGTCAGCTATGTCCAAGAATCAAAATATCTAGCAGGAGCTCCTTCACGACCTGATCTGATTAAACTCTACGCTTATTGTAAACAAGTCAATCAATTTGAAATTAGGCCACAGTTAGCGTCAATTAGTTCTCAGCTCAAGCTATCCCAAACTAAACTTAAAATCATGTTTTTGATGTTTTTGGAAGCAGGATTTGTTACAATTAAGGATGGTTGGCTTGAAATGAACCGTGTAACTACCAATCAAAAGGTTGATTTAACTCAACTTGACTCCTATAAGGACTATTTAAAGATGATGGAAATAGAAGAATTGCTTAATTATCAGTCTTTGGCTGATATTAAGGATTATTTTGAAGGGAAGATACAAGATGATTGATTTAAAAGAATATATCGCAGCTGTACCTGACTATCCGCAAGAAGGAGTTATCTTTAGAGATATTACTCCTTTAATGGCTGATGGCCATGCTTTTAGTTATGCTACCCAACAAATTGTCGATTACGCTAAAGAGCTCGAAGTTGATGTAGCAGCTGGACCTGAAGCGAGAGGATTTATTATTGGGTGCCCCGTAGCCTATGCTCTGGAAATTGGTTTTGTTCCGGTACGTAAACCAGGAAAATTACCAAGAGAAACCGTTGAAGTCGAGTATGATCTTGAATATGGCACTGACACCTTGACGATGCATAAGGATGCAATTAAGCCAGGACAGAGAGTCCTAATTATTGATGACCTGTTAGCAACAGGTGGAACTGTAAAAGCAACGATTGATTTAGTTGAAAAACTAGGTGGTATCGTAGTCGGTTGTGCTTTTCTGATTGAATTGGAAGGTCTTAAGGGGTCTGAAAAATTAGAAGGGTACCCTTACAAGGCTTTACTTAAATATTAATTAGCAGAAATAATTTCTGTTCAATTAAAGCTTTGATCAATAGATTCAAAAATCGAATATTCCTGACTTAGAATCCTTGTGATCTACTCTTTGTCAAGGCGTGTGTCCCTTGTTCTCTAAGGGATGGATTCCTTGGTATTTAGCCAGATCCGTGGTTTAAGCTACTTTCTAAGTCAGGGATGTTCGATTTTTGTTTTTAAACAAATACGTAGGGCAGACTGACCATCAGGTTTTACTATTTATTGCGATAAATAACAAGTAAGAGATGGAATTCAGCTATTTTTATGAATACTTTATGAGGGTCGGCTCTTTGAAAAGGCTAACAAATTAGATTTAGATAAAATTTCTTTTTTAGCTAGCACCTGGTTTGACAAAGTGACAACCTATAATTATTATGAGAATGTCACTTTTTCATTTGAATAAATACCAAGGAGGATTTATGGCCAAGTTATCAGTCCGAAATTTGACCAAAATTTTTGGCAACCAAGAGCAAGTTGATCAAGCCCTTGACCTTGTCAAAAAGAAGGTTGATAAAAATGAAATTTTAAATCAAACGGGAGCGACCGTTGGAGTCTATGATGCAAGCTTTGATGTTAATGAAGGTGAAATCTTCGTTATAATGGGCTTATCTGGTAGTGGGAAATCGACTCTTATTCGTTTGTTGAATCGTTTGATCGAACCAACTAGTGGGGATATTTTAATTGATGGTGAGAATGTTTCAGATATGGATAAATCGACCTTAAGACAGACTCGCCGCGATAAGATTAATATGGTTTTTCAAAGCTTTGCTTTATACCCTCATCGCACCCTCTTAGAAAATGTTGAATATGGACTTGAGGTGCGCGGAGTAGATAAGAAAGAACGTCAAGAGCGAGCTGAGAGAGCTTTAGACAATGCAAATCTCCTGGATTTTAAGGATCAATATCCTGATCAATTATCAGGCGGGATGCAACAGCGAGTGGGTCTAGCTCGGGCCTTGGCCAATGACCCAGATATTTTATTAATGGATGAGGCTTTTTCAGCTTTAGACCCATTAATTCGTAAAGATATGCAAGATGAATTGATTGAATTGCAAGCTAGTCAGAAACGGACCATTATTTTTATTACCCATGACTTGAATGAAGCGTTAAGGATTGGGGATCGGATAGCGATCATGAAAGATGGACGTATCATGCAAATTGGTACGGGTGAGGAAATCTTAATGGAACCGGATAGTGACTTTGTTCGTGACTTTGTGGTGGACGTGGACCGTTCTAAAGTATTGACAGCCGAAAATATTATGGTTCCGGCTATTTCTGTTGACGTTGAAGGGGATACTGCTAAATCGGCTCTCCACCGGATGCGACATGATGATGTTAATGTCTTACTTGCCGTGACCCCATTCAATGAATTAGTTGGATTCTTGGATATTCGAGATGTGGCCTTAGCGACCAAAGGGTCTACCAAGCTAGGGGAAATCGTGGATTCCAATGTAGTAGCAGTTGAACCGACAGCATTAGTGGAGGATTTATTTGACTTAATGAATAATTCACCTGCTCCGATTGTTGTCGTTGATGACGATCAAAAAGTTCAAGGGGTAATTAGACGTCGTACTATACTTGACGCTCTGACACCTGAAGATGCAGAGGAGGATGAAGGATAATGCTTGAAAATATTCCAACGATACCAATGGCGCCTTGGATTGAGAAGGCTACTGCTTGGCTCACCGAAACATTTGCAGGAATGTTTAATTTTTTGCAGGCAAGTGGGAATTTATTGATGAATTCAATGACCGAAGCACTTCACATGGTACCAGCCATTGCCTTGATTATTATTTTACCGATTCTATTATATTTTATTTCTAATCGTAAGTTAGGCTTGAGTCTATTTGCTCTTGTCGGCCTATTCTTTGTTTACAACCAAGGTTTGTGGTCGGCCATGTTATCAACCTTAACCTTAGTGATTATGGCCAGCTTGATCTCAGTTGTAATAGGGATCCCATTGGGGATATTAATGGCCAAGAGCGACCGGGCTGAAAGTATTATTCAGCCACTCCTAGACTTTATGCAGACTATGCCTGCTTTTGTTTATTTAATTCCTGCCGTGGCCTTTTTTGGTATCGGTATGGTTCCTGGGGTCTTTGCATCTGTGATATTTGCCTTACCGCCGACCGTTCGGATGACCAATTTAGGTATTCGTCAGGTTTCAACTGAATTAATTGAAGCGGCGGATTCTTTTGGATCAACAGCTTGGCAGAAGCTCTTTAAGGTCGAATTACCTATAGCAAAGGAAACGATTTTCTCTGGTATTAATCAGACAACAATGTTAGCTCTTTCGATGGTTGTTACGGCTTCCATGATTGGGGCACCCGGACTTGGTGAAGGCGTCTTGACGGCCTTGCAGAGAGCTAGGGTAGGAAACGGCTTTGTTAATGGTTTGGCCTTAGTTATCTTAGCTATTATTATTGACCGTTTCACTCAAGCATTAACCATGTCACGAGTTGAAGTGAGCCAATTAGCAGATTCGCGAGTTAAGCAGAGACGTTTTGGGCAAATTATTTTGTCAGCTTTGGGAGTTCTCTTATTACTAGGAACTTCCTTCCAAGCTTTTGGAGGTATGGGAGATAAGATTCAGGTTGGAAGTACCCAGTATGATAGTGAAATTGCCTCAGCGCATGTCATCAAGAAGATTCTTGAAGATGAGGGCTTCGAGGTTGAATATAATGAACTTGATCCTGCGGTTCTCTTTTCTTCGCTTTCATCTGGTGATATTGACTTTACTGTATCGCCTTGGTTGCCAGTTACCCAAGGACCCCTATATGAACGCTATCAAGGACAATTTATTGATCTAGGCCCTAACTTGGAAGGTCCTCAAAACGGTTTAACGGTTCCTAGCTACATGGGTATAACTAGCATTGAAGACTTAAACACTCAGGCTAATCAAGTAATCACAGGAATTGAGCCTGGTGCTGGTATTACTGAAATGACTGAGGCGACGCTTGATAGTTACCCTAACTTGCAATCATGGAGTCAACAGACTTCTTCAACAGGAGCCATGTTGATTGAATTAGAGACGGCTATAGCTAATCAAGATGAGATTGTCATTACGGGTTGGACGCCTCATTGGATGTTCTCTGAATATGATCTTACCATGCTTGAAGATCCTAAGGAGACAATGGGAACGGAAGAGAACGTGCATACCTTAACCCGTCAAGGATTCCAAGAGGACTATCCTGAAGCTCAGAAAATTATTGATAACTTTTTCTGGGAAATTGAAGATATGGAATCTGTGATGTACGATATGCACCTAGGCATGACTGCAGAAGAAGCAGCTGCTAAATGGGTTGAGGAAAATCAAGAGAAAGTCGCTAGCTTCAAACGTTAACGTTTAGAATAACCCGCTTTTAAAAGCGGGTTATTTTTATGCTATAATAAGCAAGCTAGGGGTAGGAGGTGTCATTATGCGTCAAATTAAGCAAGCAAAGTATATTCAAATTGCCAGTCAATTAGCCGAAATGATCGCTAATGGTGAAATTAAAGAGGGGGAGAAAATATCTGCTAGAGGCTTTATCTCACAAACTTATCAAGTCTCATTCGAGACAGGACGTAAAGCTCTGATTGTCTTAAAAGATTTAGGGATTGTTTCTACCTTCAAAGGTAGCGGTTCCTTTGTAGCTTCCCAAGCCAAAGCCAAGCAATATGTTAAACAGTACAAGGATATTCAGAGTTTAGAAGAGTCCCGGTTGGAAATTTTGGATAATTACCAACAACAAAAAGCGATTTGGCAACAGTTTGAAAAGC
Source organism: Hutsoniella sourekii ATCC 700629 (assembly GCF_000518205.1). Lineage (GTDB taxonomy): Bacteria > Bacillota > Bacilli > Lactobacillales > Aerococcaceae > Hutsoniella > Hutsoniella sourekii. Next base: position 15,584 of record NZ_JADD01000022.1, read on the forward strand.
AATTAAACCAGTATATGGATCAAATGCATAAAACGATAGATTATTATCCTTTTGTTCCCAATGAACTTTTATTAACAGAAAAGGCTCACTGGCTCAACTTGTCGGTAGCAGATATAAATCTATGGCATCAAACGGAAGCGACCTTGGTGGCTGTTCGTCGTCAGGGAGAATTGGTGATTTCCCCTGGGCCTTATTTTATCTTACAGGAGCAAGACCGGCTCTACTATGTTGGCCCCCTCTCATCGATTGAGCGAATGTATCATTTATTCTATGGTGAGGACGATTCCAAGCTCCAGCTTAACAAATAAAAGACTTTGGGCTATAATACCTGGGAACAAAAAAATCCCCTGAGGGGATTAAATCTTAGAATTGACGGTAAAGACTAACAACTTTGCCTAAAATGGTCACTTCATCTAGGATGATATCATCCATATAGTCATTTTCAGGTCGCAGAATATAGTGGTCTTTTCTTTTATAAAATGACTTGCAGGTTGCTTCATTATCAGCTGTCAAGGCAACGACAATCTCGCCATTTTCGACGGAAGGTTGCCTTCTAACGGTAATAAGGTCCCCATTTAGAATGCCTACGTTGACCATCGAGTCGCCGACAATTTCAAGCATAAACAGATCTTTAGAATCAAAGTGGGCTAGATCGGGAGCAATCGGGAAGAAATCAGTTGCTTCTTCAACGGCTAGGATAGGAGAACCAGCGGCTACCCGGCCCAAAACTGGTATGGACGTTGGTTGAATACCTAATTCGTCTAAGCCTTTTTGGGTTAATTCGATGGCACGTGTTTTAGCTGAGTCTTTAATGAGGTAACCATTTTGTTCTAAGCGGGAGATATGGCCATGGACGGTTGAGGTGGAAGCTAGTCCAACGGTTCGACCAATTTCTCTAACCGTTGGTGGATAGCCGTTATCTTGAATGGCATCGTAAATACAGCGAAGCACACTCAATTGTTTATCTGAGATGGTTGTCATAGTTTCACACCCTTAATTATTGTTGCTACAATTATAGCATGGCTTAGAGGTGTTTTCAAACAAATGTTCGCAAGGAGGAAATGATGTTAAGTAAAGAAAAAATGGCTCGCCTGAACGAATTGGCAGCCAAGAAAAAGTCAGGCACACTCACTGATCAAGAGCAAGCCGAGCGTAAGGCTCTACATCAGGAATATTTAAAATCGTTTAGACAATCTTTTGCAAATAATGTAGAGGGAATCAAAATTGTAGATCCTAAAGGAAATGATCTCACCCCAGAAAAGGTAAAAGATATTCAAAAAGAAAAAGGATTGCACGGGCGCGATCAGGAACTTTAATTAGGCATAGTATTTTACTTGGATTTAAGATAAGATACTTAAGTAGAATTAGTTTGGAGGAATGTAAATGGAAACTTGGATTTGGATTGTGATTGTTGTTATCGCTTTGATTGGTGGTTTTGCGGGAGGCTTCTTTATGGCTCGCCGTTATATGATGGATTATTTCAAAAAAAATCCTCCTATTGATGAGCGTATGATCACGCAGATGATGACTAGTATGGGACAGAAACCATCTAGAAAAAAAGTCCAACAAATTATGAATTCAATGAAGGTTAGAGATTAATAAAAGGCCCCTCCAGCTTTTTGGAGGGGCTTCTCTTTTATTTTTTTCCATCAATCAGTTGATTCAGCTGATTCCATTGCTTTTGAATAGTTTGGTCAATTTCGGCTAGCTTATCTTTATCGTATTTAGTCGAGGAATCGTAGGCAATGGGTTGACCAAATGCCAAGTAAGCTTGCTTACGCATAATGAATTGGATAAAGCCAATTGGAGGCTGAATGGCAACAGGAATAATAGTTGCTTTGGATAATTTCTGAATAAAGGCAGTTCCTGGCTTTATCTCATCACTATGCCTGCTACCGGTAGGGAAGATTCCTAAATTTTTATCACCTTGTTTGAGTAAGGTTGCCGCGTGCCGTATACTTTTTGTGGATGGATTTTGCCGGTTCACAGGAAACACATGCCCTTTATTGAGCAACCAGGCTAGTGGTTTAAAGCGAAACAATTCTTCCTTGGCCATAAAGGCCACGACTTTCGGTTGAATAGCTGCGGCTAAGAAGAAGGGGTCCGTATTAGATTGGTGGGTAGCAGCAAAAATAACAGGCTGATCCTTAGGAAGATGGTCTAAGCCATAAATTTTGCTTTTTCCATTAAAAATGAGCAGAACCCATCTGATAATTGATACGAGTATTGAATAATTGATCATAATATTTATCCTTTCCAAACGAGCTAAGTTTATTTTAGCAGTTCAGGGTGGATTTATCTATGCTAAGAAAGGAAGGATGACTGATGAAGAATTGGCGCTGGTTTATTCTAGGGATTCTCCTATTGGGGGTTCCATTAAGGTCAAGAGCAGCTGAAGTAAATTTATTGGCAGCTTTCCCCAGTGATCCCCAAGCATTTACCCAAGGACTTGAAATGAGCCCTGAAGGTAAGCTCACTATCGGAACTGGGGGTTATGGCAGCTCCTCAATAGGTTATTTGAATTTAAAGACAGGTCAAGTTGAAAAAAGGGTAGACTTACCAAAGGCTTACTTTGGGGAAGGAATTACCTGGAGCCCGGATTATTTATATCAATTATCATGGCGGGAAGGCAGTTTATTGATCAGACATCCTCATGACCTAAGACTTGTTGACAAGATCCCTTATCAAGGAGAAGGATGGGGGCTCGCTTATGATTCAGAAAGTCAAAGTTTATGGATGAGCGATGGCAGTAATAAAATCTACCAACGAGATTTGGACAACTTCGCTATTATGTCTACTTTGGATGTTAAATCTCAAGGGCGTCCGATCAATCGTTTAAATGAATTAGAATGGGTTGACGGTTTTATTTTTGCTAATGTTTGGTATACTATGACTATTATTAAAATAGACACGATGACTGGACAAGTGGTTAAAACTTATGACATTCAGCCACTAATTGATCAACTTGAATTAAGTGAAGACCAGCTGGCTCAAATGGACAGCCTCAATGGTATCGCTCATATTGAAGGAAATCGCTTTTATTTGACCGGCAAGCTTTATCCAGTTGTCATGGAAGTTGAATTAATGGAATAAGGAGCACGATATGACTCAAACAAAGAATAGTCCGATTCGCTATGAACTAATCAAAGAAGAAAAAAATACAGGTGCCCGCCTTGGAATCCTTCACACTCCCCACGGTTCATTTGAAACTCCTATCTATATGCCTGTCGGGACCCTGGCCACAGTTAAAAGCTTGTCACCGGAAGAATTAAAGGAGATGGGGGCTGAGATTGTCTTATCCAATACCTATCACTTATGGTTACGCCCTGGTGAAGATATTGTGGAAGAAGCCGGAGGCCTTCATTCATTTATGAATTGGGACCGGGGAATTCTAACGGATTCTGGAGGATTTCAAGTCTTTTCATTGTCCGATATTCGCAAAATAAAAGAAGAAGGTGTTCACTTCAGAAACCATATTTCTGGAGAAAAATTATTCCTATCGCCTGAAAAAGCCATCCAAATTCAAAATGCGCTTGGAGCAGATATTATCATGTCCTTTGATGAGTGTCCTGATTTCCACCATACCTATGAATACGTAAAAGATTCTATCAATCGGACCACTCGTTGGGCAGAACGGGGTCTCAAGGCTCACCAAAGAAGCCAAGATCAAGCACTTTTTGGTATTTGTCAGGGGGCTGGCTATAAAGATTTAAGGATTCAACATGCCCGAGATATGGTTAGTCTTGATTTTCCGGGTTATTCAATTGGGGGTCTGTCAGTGGGTGAGAGTAAGGAAGAGATGAATCAGGTACTGGACTACTTGACTCCTGAACTACCCAAGGATAAACCGCGTTATCTCATGGGAGTTGGTTCACCAGATGCTTTAATTGATGGTGTCATCCGTGGTGTAGATATGTTTGATTGCGTTTTAGCCACCCGTATTGCCCGTAATGGAACTTGTATGACCCACTCCGGCCGACTAGTTGTCAAAAATGCTAAATATGCTCGTGACTTTAACCCGATTGATCCTAAATGTGATTGTTATACTTGTAAAAACTATACGCGGGCTTATGTGCGTCACCTTATAAAATCAGACGAAATCTTTGGTTTGCGACTCGCTTCGATTCATAATGTTCATTTCCTATTGCAATTGATGCGCGATGTCCGTCAAGCGATTCGAGACGACCAGTTATTAGAATTTCGTGAAGCATTTTTTGAAGAGTATGGCTATAATCAGCCTAATGCAAAGATGTTTTAAGTGAAATCCCGTTCTATTCGTGTTAGACTTGAACTATTAGTTAGTTTTATTGAAAGGAGATATAATTCATGGAATTAATTGGAACTTTACTACCCATGCTTGTCATGTTTGGTATTTTATATTTTATGATGATCCGGCCTCAACAAAAGGCGGCTCAACAAAAGAAGAATATGCTGGAAGAATTAAAACCTGGTGACAGTGTGGTTACCCTAGGGGGATTACACGGTGTGGTTGATGAGGTGAGTCAATCCAGTCAGACGGTTGTGCTAGATTGTGAAGGGGTATATCTTACGTTTTCACTTCAAGCTATCGGTCAAGTGACTCAAGGCGGCAATATTGAAGAGCGTCAAGAAGAGATTGAGCGCGCTAATGAATTAGCCAAAGACGAAAATCTTTCAGACCTAGATTAACCCATTATTTAACCGGCCCCTTCAGGCCGGTTTTCTTTCTTGTGCTCTCGAACAAATGTTTGTATAATGGCAACAAGGTGGTGACAAAATGCAGTACGGGATCTTAACTTTTAAGGAGCCAAAGCCGAATTACTCCAAAAAGATACTTCATGTTGATATGGATGCTTTTTATGCTTCTGTGGAAGTAAGAGATAATCCTAAACTACGTGACAAGCCAGTTGTAATAGCCAGACATCCAAGGCTAACAGGTGGACGAGGGATCGTTGCTACCTGCAATTATAAGGCTAGAGAGTACGGGATTCATTCCGCCATGTCCGCCCAAGAAGCTCTAAATCGTTGTCCTAAGGCTATTTTTATTCCTGGACGCCATGATTATTACCGGCAAGTATCCAATCAAATTAGGGAAATATTTTTTTCCTATACTGATTTAGTGGAACCAGTGGCTTTAGATGAGGCTTATTTGGACGTAACACATAATAAGAAAAAGGCGCCCTCGGCGACCCTCTTAGCGCAAGAAATTCAAGCTGAAATCTATCAAAAGTTAAAGCTAACTTGTTCGATTGGGGTTTCTTATAATAAATTCATTGCTAAACTAGCGTCGGATTTCAAGAAACCGCATGGTATTACCTTGGTTGATCCTAGTCAGGCACATGAATTTCTGATGCAATTGGCTATTGAAGATTTTCATGGTGTTGGCAAAAAATCTGTGCCTCATTTTCATGAATTAGGCATCAAAAATGGTTATGACTTATATCAATGGGATTTGAAAACTTTAGAGTATCATTTTGGAAAGATGGGACACTCCCTTTACTTTAAAGTAAGGGGTATTTATGATGCGCCAGTTAACCCCCAGAGGGAAAGAAAGTCTTTAGGCAAGGAAACAACATTTGGCCAATTCTTAAGACAAGAAGGCGAGATCCAACGCGCCTTGGAAAAATTAACCCGACAGGTTAGTGATCGTTTAATTGAACTCAATATTAAGGCGACCACCGTCACGCTAAAGGTTCGCTATGAAGATTTTCAAACTCTGTCTAGACAAATTCAGCTCAAACAGGCCTTTAATGATTACGAGACCTGTTGGGAAACGGTATGGGACCTATGGATGGAACACGGTCAGTTAGAGAAATCGGTTCGATTACTGGGAGTTTCCGTATCAAACTTCCAAGATTCCGCCTATGAGTGGCTGGAATTAGATCTTGAATAGGATATCGTTCGTCTTTAGATAAGGAAATATGCTACAATAATTGAAGATAATCGCTTTCTTAATGGGTCTTGTAAAGGGCGTGAAGAGATGGGAAGAAAACAAAGACTAGTAGTCGATTACATCAAAAATTTGCCAATAGGTGAAAAAATATCTGTCCGCGGTCTAGCCAAGCAACTCGATATTTCGGATGGGACTGCTTATCGAGGAATTAAGCAGGCTGAAGATAAAGGTTACGTATCAACGATTGAACGGGTGGGGACCATCCGAATCGAACAAAAAGCTACACGTCACCGGGAATTACTCACTTTTAGAGAAATAGCACGGATAACAGGCGGAGAAGTTGTGGGTGGTGTCAATGGTTTAGATAAGCCTCTCAATAATTTCATTATTGGTGCGATGAGGGCTGAAGCTGTGAGCAAATACTTTGCAGCCAATACCATAATTATCGTTGGTAACCGTGAAAATATTCAACGACTGGCTCTGGAGAATAATGTGGCAGTCCTATTAACCGGTGGTTTTAACCCGAGTGCCTCAATTATAGAGTTAGCCAACACCAAACAACTACCTGTTATTCAAACCACTCATGATACTTTTACGGTTGCGACAATGATCAACCGGTCACTTTCTGACCAAGAAATTAGTCATGAAATTATTACAGTTGCGGATATTTATACGCCTCTTGATCAATCGGTAGCGTTACAGAGTGGTGATACGGTTGCTGATTTTCGAATATTGGCCAACCAAACCAGCTTATCGCGCTTTCCGGTGGTCTCAAATGGCCGGTTGATAGGCGTGATTACAGCTAAAGACTTAATGGGTTATAGTGAACAGACGCCGATAGAGCGTATTATGACCAAAGATCTAGTCACTGTTCAAAAGCATATGAGCGTTGCGTCAGTCTCTCATAAAATGATCTGGGAAGATATTGAGATGATTCCAGTGGTCGCTGACAATCAAAAGTTATTGGGCGTTGTTTCTCGTCAAGATGTGATGCGAGCCCTCCAGAGCGTCCAACAGCAACCCCAAAATATCAATACTCTTGAAGATGAAATCACAGCTTACATTGAAGAATTTCCAATTACAACTGAACGTTATTCTTATGATTACCGAGCCCTGGTCCAACCTCAGATGATTAATAGTTTAGGGACCATATCCTACGGCGTTTTGGTTGAACTGATTACCTATGCTGCCAATCAAAAGGTTCTAGATGCGACTAGTTTAAATAATATTGTTGAGCAAATCGATTTAAATTACTTTAACTTGATTCAAATTGGCAATGAAATTCAATTTTCAGTGGAAATATTTCATCTAACGAGGCGGTCGGCGCTGGTTGAGGTTAATGTTTATATTGAAAATAGTTTGGCCGCACGGGCCATCCTTACCCTGCAAATTATTGAAAGGAACTAACAAATGTATTTTACAAATCAAGACGTCGATTCCTTTATCGATGCCATTGGCCGTTACCAAACAATCATTATTCACCGACACATACGGCCGGATCCAGATGCTCTAGGCTCCCAGCTAGGACTTAAAGAATTAATTCTTTATAACTATCCAGATAAAAATGTCCTAGTAGCCGGTAGCTCAAGCAAAGGTTTAGCATGGATGGGTCAGATGGATTCAGTGAAGAAAGAGGACTATACCAATGCCTTAGCTATCATCTTGGATACGGCTAACCGTCCAAGGATTGATGGGGATTATTATGACCAGGCAGATGTCATTTTGAAGTTGGACCACCATTTACTGGTTGATTCCTATGGTGACTTGGAAATTGTTTATTCCCAAGCTTCTTCAACAAGTGAAATGATAACCCTACTGTCTTCTTCATTGGGAGACAAGCTAGCCATGAATGCCAAGGCTGCCAGTTTGCTCTATGCTGGTATTGTCGGTGATACTGGTCGCTTCATTCATGATAATACGACGCCACTTACTTTTGAAATGGCAGCCTTTTTAGCCAAACAGGATATCTCAACATTTCAAATTGCCGATCACTTTCAAACGATGTCAGTTAATCAGGCCAAATTTCAAGGTTATATTCTGGAGCAAATTCAATTATTGCCGGAAGGAGTAGCCAGTGTCGTTATTAGTCGAGAAGATTTGAAAAACTTTGATATTAGTGAGGAACAAACGAATTCAATCACTAATTTGCCAGGCTTAATTGATGGCATGAAGGCCTGGGCCATCTTTATTCAGCAAGAATCGACGGCCCCCAATTGGCGGGTCAGACTTCGGTCTAAAGGACCAGCTATTAATCAAATTGCTGAGCAATTTGGTGGTGGTGGCCATGCTAAAGCAAGTGGGGCTAATGCAGAATCAAAAGAAGAGATGGATCAAATTATTCACTTATTAAAACAAGCTGTTAAAGACTATCAAGCTAATCTGTCAGAAAAGGAGTGATTCCTTGAAATTCACAGAATTACCATTAAAAAATGAACTAATTCAAGCGATTCAAGATTTACATTTTAATGAATTGACACCTGTCCAAGAAGAAGTTATCCCAAGGGCATTGGCTGGAAGTGATTTAATTGTCCAATCTCAAACTGGGTCCGGTAAGAGCCATAGTTTCCTGATTCCAATCATGCAAGCTATTGATCCTGAACGGGCAGAAGTTCAGGCCGTGATCACTGCGCCTAGTCGGGAGTTAGCCAGTCAGCTATTTGAGGTAGCGCGACAACTTACGACCCACTTTGAGTCCAACATTCAAATTGTAAATTATATAGGTGGAACAGATAAAGAACGCCAATTGGACCGTCTTAGATCTGGTCACCAACCTCATATTGTCATCGGTACGCCTGGTCGGATTTTAGACTTAATGAGTGAACATGCCCTCTGGGTGCAAACAGGGAAAATCATGGTGGTTGATGAAGCCGATATGACTTTGGATTTAGGTTTTCTACCGATTGTCGATGAAATTGCTTCGAGAATGCCTGATTCTCTTCAGATGATGGCATTTTCTGCAACCATTCCTCAGCAATTATCTATCTTCTTAAACAAATACATGGATCATCCGGAAACTGTGGTGATAGAGAATCGCGAGATTATCTCCCCTTATATTACAAATTATTTGCTAAACACTAAAGGAATGGACCGCAAGCAACTTGTCTATGAACTCTTGATGATGGGCCATCCATTTCTTGCTCTTGTCTTTGTTAACACGAAGGATTACGCTAATGAATTATCTACTTATCTCAAAGAAAAGGGACTAAAGATTGCGACGATTCATGGCGACATTCCATCCAGAGACCGTAACCGTTTAATGCGTCAAATTAGAAATTTAGACTATCAATTTGTTGTTGCTACGGACCTGGCAGCTCGGGGGATTGATATTCCAGGAACTTCTCTAGTTATCAATACAGAAGTACCTCAGGAACTAGAGTTCTTTATTCACCGAGTGGGTCGGACGGGTCGTAATCAAGTCCCTGGTGATGCGATCACGTTTGTGACACCAGATGATGATCTAATGATCAGTAAATTGGAATACAAGGGCATTCAGTTTGAGGAAGTCCGACTCATTAATGGAGAACTTAAGTCAACTGACCAACGGTCACGGCGTATGGAGAGAAAGGGTCAGCAAAACCAAGAATCTGATCCGGAAATTACACGGATGATTAATCAGAGCAAGAAGAAAAAGGTTAAACCAGGCTATAAACGTAAACTGGAAAGAAACATTAAGGATCACCGTAAGAAGCAAGCTCGCTCTAAAGCGCGTCAGAAACGTCGTAGTCAGAGAAAAAAAGGCTGATCCACGTAAAATAAAACCATCCACTTGGATGGTTTTATTTATTGGTTGGGATATAAGCTATAGGATCAAATAATTAGTCGTGACTGTCTGATTTTTTAGCCACATCTTTAAAGTGATCAGTCTGATTGTAAGCGGTCATTTTGAATTGGCCATTCTCATATTTGACAATCGATACAGAGGCATTGTCAAGTGGCTCAACCTCATCAAAATCGGCCACCAAGGCTTCAAGCAAATTACGAATTGTCAATCCATGGCAAACGACAAGAATGTTTTGACCGGTTCCTGAATGTTTGTTTAGTAGCTCTAAAAGACCTGCTTCAACTCGATTCCAAAATTCGACATAGTTTTCCGCTTCACCATAAGGATCTAACTTTTTAATCAAGTTGAGCGTTCTTTGAAGAGCCAGTTCCCCACCAACAGGTAGATCATGGTCTACTTCTTGGGTGACTTTGGGCCAAATGTCTTTGGCAGGTAAGCCTTCAAAGCTTCCAAAGAATACTTCACGAAAGGCATACATGGGTTGGATGGTTAACTTGTCAGCATGTTGGTTTTCCTCTAGAATGATTTGAGCGGTATCAATCGTACGTTGGAGATCACTAGTATAAACAGCATCAAATTCTAATTCATTGAGGCCTCGACCACTGCGTCGGACATCAGCAATTCCTTTATCTGTCAGCGGGGCATTTGCCCAACCTTGCATGCGATTATATTGGTTGAAGTAGGTCTCACCGTGGCGAACAAAATAAAATGTAACTCCTTGACTCATAGTAAACCTCCTTAAAGTTGTACCTTTATTATAGCTATCTCTGGATATTTTGTCTAAAGAGATAATTAGGGCGCTTTTCAAATTTTATTTAGCATTGAATTTGAAGTGCATTTTCCTTTATTGTATGTTAATCTAGATTAATAATTCACCCAAAAGGAGTAGAAGATGGCAAGACAAGCAGCAGGTCGGTTGCAGAGGCTAAGGAAGACCTTTAAATTGAATAATCAACAATTAACCTTTGGTTCCTATGCAGCGGAACTTTCTTTTTATGTCATCTGGTCATTTGTTCCCATCATATTGGCGCTAGCAAATGTGATCGCTGTACTACCAATTGATAAGAGCCAGATTATTACTGGTATTCAAATAGCCCTACCAGATGAAATCGAGTCAATAATCATCCCTTTATTGACTGATTATTTGTTTTCAACATCTTCAAGTGTGTTTTCACTTTCCTTAATCATATCGCTGTGGCCGGCGTCAAATGTATTCAATACCCTGCAACGGGTGTTCAATACTATTTATAAGGCTAATCGCCGTAAAAATGCACTACTAGCAAGGGCTTTTGCTTATGTCTTTACTCTGGCTGTTGTGATAGCTTTAATTGTTTTGACCTTTGTTTTTGTTTTTGGTGAAGGTGTGATCGATTTTTTAGGCAGTCATCTCTCTTTTGAGTCGATTTTTATTTATTCTCTGCTTCAACAAACGTGGTTGATTACTTTAATTATTACCTTTTTACTTTTAGTGGTTATGTATCATTTTATTCCCAATGTGAATTGGCCAATTAAATATTCTCTGCCTGGCAGTTTATTTAGTTTTATCGGATTCAACCTAGTATCTCAACTTTTTCCACTCTATATGCGTTTTTCAGGTAAGGGAGCTGGTAATAATACGATTGGGGTCTTAGTGATTTTGATTATTTGGCTTTATTTTAATGCTATGGTCATTGTAGTGGGCGCTTATATTAATGTTTTTTTTCATGATTATCTAGAAGTGCCTTATTGGAAACTCAAGCAACGGACCAGCCATCCTAAAAGTTACCGCCAGCAAAGTGAAAATTTCAATCCCTATTATCATAGTGAAAAAGCCCTTAGTCATCAGATAAGGGTTGATTCTCAAGAAAAAACAATACTTTCAAAGGAGTGTCAGAGCGAATGAATCTTTCACGGCAATTAATCAAAAAACATGAAAATAGAGTCGATTATGGAATTATCCTCACGGTTATCTTATTAGCCATTATTGGTTTGGTCTCTGTTTATGCCACTACGGCTCTCATTGAAGGGCAGGATTTACGACCCACACTTTTTCATGCCTTATGGTATGGGGTAGGGGCCTTGGCTATTATCGTCGTGATGCAATTCAATGCTGAACAATATTGGCGGATGGCTAAATATTTATATGGCTTTGGCTTGATCTTACTTGTCTTAGTCTTAATCTTCTATGACCGCGAAGTAGCCTTTGAAACAGGGGCCACCTCCTGGTTTAGATTAGGACCTTTCTCCTTTCAACCATCAGAAGTATTTAAACCAGCTTATATTTTATTTCAAGCCCAGATTATTACCCAGCACAACAATAATGTTACAAAGCGGACGGTACGTTCGGATTGGCAGTTGTTGGGCAAGATGGCGCTAGCAGCCCTACCGCCAGTTATTCTGATTCAACTTCAAAATGACTTGGGAACCAATCTGGTAGTTTTAGCCATTACGGCTGGTATGGTCTTGATGTCAGGTATTTCATGGAAAATTATTTTGCCAGCTATTCTTTTAGCAGTTGGAATAGGTGGTGGATTAATCTTTATCATGGCAGAATATCCACAAATTTTGACTAATACTGGCTTGGTACATGACTACCAAGTAGCTAGAATTCATGACTGGCTTGACCCCTTCGATAACCCTCAAGGAACAGGTTATCAATTAGTTCAGAGTTTGAAAGCGATTGGATCCGGTCAATTAGTCGGTAAGGGCCTCGGTGTCTCGCAAGTGAGTGTACCGGTTAGAGAATCAGACTTTATCTTTACGACAATTGCTGAAAACTTTGGCTTTCTTGGATGTGCAGTTTTATTATTTATTTACTTCTTATTAATCTACCAAATGGTTCAAACTTGCTTTGATACAAAAAGTGAATTTTACACCTACATTGCGACGGGTGTTATTTCCATGATTCTCTTCCATATCGTTGAAAATATTGGAATGAACATTGGTCTCCTACCTATCACCGGGGTTCCTCTACCTTTTGTTTCACAAGGGGGATCAGCCCTATTAAGTAACATGATTGGTGTAGGATTGATCTTATCGATGACTTATCACCACAATAATTATACTTTTAATGGTCCGCGGGACTTTTAATCCAGAGACGATTAACGTTAAAAAACCTGCTAGGAAGACTGGTAACAGCTTCTTAGCAGGTTTTCATTTATAAATACCACAAAGTGAAAGTAAGACTCTATTTGGATTTAGAACGGTGTACTAAATCCTCGAAGAGTGATAAGCTAGGACTATCGTGGTCAAAGAGTAGTTCCGGATGCCATTGAATAGCTAATATATTAAGCTGATCATTGACGGCTTCAATGGCTTCAATTAAGCCATCACTTGCTTTGGCTACGGCCTTTAATGGCGGTGCTAGATCTTTAATTGCTTGATGATGGAATGAGTTCACCAGTAAGTGTCGTGGCAAGGATTGACTTGCATGACTTCCAGCCTCTACTCGGATGGAATGAGTGACATAATGGGGCATGGATTTTTGTACATGTTGAATGGAAAAATCGGCATTCTCATCAATATCTTGATAAAGAGTACCTCCTAGGGCGACATTGATTAATTGCATGCCCCGGCAGACACCTAAGATCGCCTTATGTCTATCGATAGCTGCTTGAATCAGACCTAATTCAAATTGGTCGCGTTCAGGTGAGGTGCTACCGAGAATTTTTCTCGGCTCTTCACCATAGAATAGGGGAGAGACATCCTGGCCCCCAGCTAATAATAAGCCATCAATAATTTCCAAGTATTGAAGACTGGATCTACGGTGGCTGATGGGAATAATTAATGGAAGTCCCCCGGCGCGCTCGATAGCTCTAGATAGACTTCTTGGTGAGTAATTTACAGGAAAGCTATCTACATCTTCTGGTCGATTTAATGATAGGGTATTGCCTGTAATTCCTATAATGGGCCGCATTTAATCCCTCACTTTCTGTTCTAAGGATAAATTTAACCTAGTATAACTAACTATTAATAAGGGCGCAAGTAATTAGAAAGAGACCATTATGACTAACATTCAAAAAGAAATCCAAAAACTAAAGCAAGGGCACTTAGCTCCGGTCTACTATATATATGGTAGCGAAGTGTTTCTTAAACATCAATTTAACGAAAATTTACTGGCTATGTTTGATGATGAACCTGACCTCGTGCATCTGGATCTATCAGAATCTAGCGTGGACGATATTTTAGATGAAGCTAATTTATTTTCATTTTTTGCTGAATATCGGGTGATTATGGTTGAGAATGCAGATTTTCTAACCAGCCAACCAAAAAATAAATTAACTCCTAATCAAGAAAAAAGGTTGATCGACTACATCCAATCTCCTAATCAACAATCCGTACTGGTATTCTATTGCTCCCAAGATCAAATTGATAAACGTCGAAAGATTGTTAAAGCTTTCGTTAAAGAAACGATTATGATTGATATCAGCCCCCTACAAGCTGCAGATGTGGAACGCTATGTCCATCAAACAATTCAAGATACACATTTGCAGATCACTCGTGAAGCTCAACGGGAGCTATTGGAACGAGTCAATTATCAGTTAAGTGAAGCAATGAATGAATTAGTTAAATTAAGATCTTACTCGACCTTGGGTAAACCCATTAACATTGAGGTTGTACGTTCCTTGGTTCCGCGAACTTTGGAGTCAGATGTCTTTGAATTAACAAATGCCTTATTGACCCAGCAACTTGAACGAACCGTCCAAATTTACCAAGATCTGATCTTAATGCGTAACGATCCGGTTCAGTTACATGCACTCTTAACCTCTCAATTTCGAGTAATGATTCAAAGCAAGATCTTATCATCGATGGGGTTTAACCAGGGACAAATTGCGAGTGAATTAAGCATTCACCCTTACCGGGTCAAATTAGCCCTTGAAAATTCCAAAATTATGACTTTGGCAGAGCTTAAGATTATTTATCAGGAAATCGTAGCAGTTGATTATGCTATGAAGACTGGCTACGGGAATCCCCAGACTCATTTTATTGTCTTATTGACAAAAATAGTACAAAATAAAAAAGTCTAGCTTTACAACTAGACTTTTTTAACATTAAGCTTCTAATAATTGAGCAATTCTTGATTTTTCACGGCTTGCTTTGTTGGCATGGATTAAACCACGGTTAGCAGAACGGTCGATTTGTCTGTAAGCTTCATTGACTAAAGCTTGCACATCACCTTCGCCTGATTCAATTGCTTTAAGAGCGTTCTTGATTGCAGTACGCATCTTTGAAGTTTGCGCATTGTTACGATCAGTAACATTATGTGCTTGACGAACACGTTTGATCGCTTGTTTGGAGTTTGCCATTGACGTCACCTCTTTCATCAAAGTTTTAACTGTGTTATTTTATCAACTTTAATTAACATAGTCAACAGTGTTAATTATACACAATATTTTAGGTGTATTGCAATATAAATTTTTAGTATTTTCTGATGACAGACAGTATAATAGGTTCTAATACAAGGAGGTATTGTTATGTACCATTTAAGAAAAAGTTTATGGTTATTTTCGCTAATCATCTTATTGGCACCGAGCCCGGTAATGGCTAACGAGCAATTATCAGATCGAACTTCAGAGCACGTGCAACAATTAGACACTGATCATCAAGCGATTTTGAAGCCGATGATTGCAGAGGGGGTTGAAAATTTTTACTCCTATGATCAACTTGATCAACTTTATCAAAGTTTACTTGACCAGATGCAGGCGAATACTTCCCTGACTTATGATGACCTTGCTTCTCATTTACCCAAAGCTTCAGTGATTGAAGACTTTGAGTCTAGTAACTATTATCATTGGATAGGGCAAGAGCAGGATTCATGGCAAGTCATCACCTTAGCTATTAATCAGGGACGGGTCAGCCAAGTAACGCGCGAGAACCGCCAGCCTAAGATGTTAGTCCCATTCTCAATCAAGGGTCAAGACTTATCAAATAAACTGGCCAATAATGAAATTGATCTGACTAGTTTGGTGGATAAGTGGGGTCCCGCTGAAACAGAGATGACCTTTATGTCAGATCCCGAGCAAATTCAATTTGGTTGGGTCTATGCTGGCGAAGAGGAGCGCCCAGCTGAAGAAGTAGTATCTGTCATCGTCACTGTTTCTGAAGGGGAGATTCATAGCTTTCAAATCTTGAACCAAGAGGAGTTAGCGAACCATTCATAGTGGACTTTCTGCCAAGTATATTAGAAAGGAATCAGTCATGAACGAATTTAAATTAAAAGCCCCCTATCAACCAGGAGGGGATCAGCCCCAAGCGATTGAAAAATTAAGTCAGGGTATTGAAGCGGGTTGCAAAGAACAAATTTTACTTGGAGCAACCGGTACAGGTAAAACCTTTACGATAGCCAATGTTATCCAAAATGTAAACAAGCCTACACTAGTATTAGCCCACAATAAAACTCTGGCTGGGCAGTTATATAGTGAGCTTTTGGAGTTTTTCCCAGATAATGCCGTTGAATATTTTGTTTCTTACTATGATTACTACCAGCCGGAAGCCTATGTTCCGGCTTCAGATTCCTATATTGAGAAAGAGGCATCCATCAACGACGAAATCGATAAGTTACGACACTCCGCTTCTTCCGCTTTATTGGAAAGACGTGATGTCATCGTAGTGGCTTCTGTTTCATGTATCTATGGTTTGGTCGACCCGGAAATGTACCGTGATCAGGTACTTTCTCTAAGACAGGGGCAAGAGATTAGTCGCGAGGCGGTTATCAGTCGATTGATAGATATGCAATTTGTAAGAAATGATATTGACTTTCAACGGGGAACTTTCCGAGTTAGAGGCGATGTTGTTGAAATATTTATGGCATCTAGAGATAGTGAAGTGATTCGCGTCGAGTTTTTTGGCGATGAAATTGATCGGATTCGGGAAGTGGATGTGTTAACGGGGGAAGTTAAGAGCGACTTGTCTCACTATCCTATTTATCCAGCGACCCACTTTGTTGCTAATAAAGACCAGACAGAACGCGCAGTGGTTACGATTCGTCAAGAACTTGAGGAGCGCTTGGAAGAATTAATTGATCAAAACAAGCTCTTAGAAGCTCAAAGACTTGAGCAGAGAACGAACTACGATATCGAAATGCTACTTGAAATGGGCTATACTAATGGGATCGAAAATTATTCCAGACATATGGATGGCCGTCAGCCAGGTGAACAACCTTTCACCTTGCTTGACTTTTTCCCAGATGATTATTTGATTGTAGTCGATGAGTCCCATATGACCATGCCTCAGATTCGGGGCATGTATAATGGAGATAAAGCGCGTAAAGAACAGCTGATAGAATATGGCTTCCGTTTACCGAGTGCTTTAGATAACCGGCCTTTACGCTTGGAAGAATTTGAAAACCATGTCAATCAAATCATCTACATTTCTGCAACGCCAGGACCTTATGAATTAGAGCATACTAATGGTGAATTTGTTGAACAAATTATTCGACCAACCGGTTTATTGGATCCAGAAATTGAAGTTAGACCCATTAAGGGGCAAATTGATGACTTGGTTAATGAGATTCATGACCGGGTAGCTAAGGATGAGAGAGTCTTTATAACGACATTAACTAAGAAAATGTCAGAGGATTTAACAGATTATCTAAAAGAGATTGATATTAAAGTTAAATATTTGCATAGTGATATCAAAACCTTAGAAAGAACTGAGATCATCCGTGATCTAAGGCTGGGAGTCTTTGATGTCTTAGTGGGAATTAACCTTCTTAGAGAAGGACTGGATGTCCCTGAAGTATCATTGGTAGCGATTCTTGACGCAGATAAGGAAGGCTTCCTAAGAGGCGAAAGATCACTCATTCAAACCATTGGCCGTGCGGCTCGTAATGAGAATGGCCAGGTGATTATGTATGCCGATACTATTACTGAATCTATGAGAACGGCGATTGATGAGACCTATCGTCGTCGTGAAATCCAACAAGCTTATAATAAAGAGCATGGAATTGTACCGAAGACGATTAAGAAGGAAGTTCGGGACTTAATTAAGATCAGTCAAGATGTATCAAGTGAAGAACAAGAAGAGAATATTTACCAGCAGTTCAAGTCCTTGTCACGTTTGCAAAGAGAAGAACAGCTTGAACGTCTAGAACTTGAGATGCGCGAACATGCTAAAAATCTTAATTTTGAAGCTGCGGCTGATTTACGAGATATTATCATGGAACTAAAGGCTCATTTTAAATAACAATTAGTAAAAGAACAAAGACGGTTGGCTGTTTTTGTTCTTTTATTCTCTTTAAAAAAGCCATCAATTAAGATACAATGGTTAGGATTTAGAAAGGAGTGATTTGGGGTGGAAAGACCATTTCGCTTATCTGCTTTTGATGGGGTTAAAGGCTTTGCTATTGTTGCTGTCGTTTTTTATCATATGTTTCCAGACCTATTCTCTGGTGGCTTTCTGATGGTGAATACATTTCTCGTCTTATCTGGTTACTTTTTTGCTTACAAGATGGAGAAAGATCAAACGCTTGGATCCAGCACGGATTGGAGAGCCTTAGTAAAATACATAAAACATACTTTTGAACGTTTATTTATTCCATTATTTTGGATGATTATGCTTATTGTTGTAGGACTTTACTTGGTTAATCGACAAGAACTACACTATATTCGTAGTGAGATACTTTCTGGATTAACCTTTACTAATAATTTTTTCCAACTACTAAATGAGAAAAGTTATTTTGTGCAGATGGCAGATGCTTCTCCTTTGACTCATTTATGGTATAACGCCATCTATCTTCAATCCTTTCTCTTAGCAGTTCCCATAGTTCTCCTGACCAATAAGTTAAAGTTGAACATTCCTGCTAAGGGTTTGATTTGGTTAGTGTTAGCTTCAGCTTCTCATTTATTGAGTTTATTTTTTTACCAGCCTGGCGCCGATCCTTCTCGAGTTTATTATGGTTTAGATACACGCTTTGCTAGTTTTGCCATTGGTTTGGCCGGGGCTTATATGACGCCGACGCTACTGAATTTTGTCAGGGGCTTAAGTTGGCGCCGCTATATTTATAATATTTGGGGACTATTTGTTCTCATTCCTATGCTGGCGCTTGTTTTTTATGCTGATAACACATCTGCGATTACTTATTTGCTCTATATGCCAGTATTTAATATTTTGAGTATGTTTTTGGCTTTTTTAATCGTTATTCGCACCCCTTTGGTTACAGGGCCCTTTGATATCAAACTTTTAGCAGCTTTGGGAAAAAGATCTTACTCTTACTACTTATGGTATTATCCTGTAATTGTTTTTGTCCTTAGTTTACATAGATTATTTAACGGTAATCAGTGGATTTTATCTAGTCTGATGATCTTGGGACTTTTATTTATAGGCGAAATCTTCTACCACCTAATTGAAAAGGGTCAGCCACGCATTTGGTGGGGCAATCATTTGACTCCGATTTATGACCTCAGGGATGCCTGGAAAACCATTACAAGCTTACAGATTTTTAATCCTAAGCCTTGGCTGTTTATAGCTTATATAGGTCTGTTAGTCCTTTTTGTAAATGGGATGAAGGAGTCGGCCGATAATAAGCGGGTGGCTTTGTTTGAATTAGAGTACCGACTCTATCAAAATCAGCCTAACTTACTGGAAAAACCCTATCCAGCTGAAGCGCCACTTGTTGAAGTTAAGGAAACTTTAAAGCGATTGGATGAAGTTATGGCTACAAACTTTATTCAAGAAGAAAGTAAGATTGATCCTGTAGACACTATGATTAAGCAAGCGCAATTGGCCTTGGAAGGCTCCACTGGATTAGAACACGAAATTAGCCAAACTCAAGAACAGTTACAAGAACTACGTGACGATCTGGCGGGTTCTTATCCTGGCGTCCTAGAAGCCTTGACCCCTCAGGAACTAATCTTTGCTAGTCAGGTTCCTGTTACCTTCTTCGGCGATTCTCTGATTCAATTAACAGCACCATACTCACTCGGACTATTTCAAAACGGTAATGAATACGGACAAAATAGCTTGCAAGTATGGGATGCTGTTCCAATCTATCAAAAGTTAATTGATGAGGGATTTGTTAAAGAAAATGTCGTCATTAATCTCGGGACCAACGCTTCATTAGACCTAGAAGCAGTTGAGGATTTGGTTGCCTTATCTGGCGACCGTGAAGTTTTCTTTGTCAATACTAATTCACGCGTTCAACACGTTGCTGAAGTTAATCAAATTGTTAAAGAAATTTCTGATAAATATGACAATGTCCACCAAATTGATTGGTATTCTTACCAACAAGGTCATCCTGAATGGTATGGCGAAGATGATATTCATCATAGTATGGAAGGGATGGAACAGTTTACCATCTTAGTGGCTAAAGAGCTCTATCAGACCTTGCAAGTAAATCAATAAAAATAACTTGCAAGTCTCGTTGACATCATGTAAGATATTCAGGTAGTCATTTGTTGCCGCCTTGTGCCGACATTTGACTGACAGCCTTTGGCTCGGTTGGACGCATCACCGATGTTCTACTTAGCTTTGGGATAAAATACTAGAAGAGGTGAAAGAAATGGCATTATCAAAAGAACGTAAGCAAGAAATTATTAAAGAGTTTGCACTTAAAGAAGGAGATACAGGTTCTCCAGAAGTACAAATTGCTCTATTAACTGCAGATATTAACTCTTTAAACGAACACATCAAAACGCATAAAAAAGATTTCCACTCTTACCGTGGATTGATGCAAAAGATTGGTCACCGTCGTAACTTGCTCGCTTATTTGCGTGAAAACGATGTTACTCGTTACCGTGAATTAATTAAGCGCCTTGGATTACGTCGCTAATCATAAAAAAAAGGAATAGCTTTGCTATTCCTTTTTTTTATGATTACTGATAAGATAGTCAAGGAAGGAGAGTAAGGGTACTTATTCGGCTACTAAACAAGCATGAGCGGGCATTCTCTTAAATATCCGTTGATGTTTGTCTAGTAGCCTTCCTATGAAAGATAGAAAGAGGGACATTATGACTCAAGTTTATACAAAATCTACGACTTTAGCAGGTCATCCTCTGACCATTGAAATTGGTCAGTTAGCTCGCCAAGCCAATGGAGCGGTGACT
Source organism: Hutsoniella sourekii ATCC 700629 (assembly GCF_000518205.1). Classification (GTDB taxonomy): domain Bacteria; phylum Bacillota; class Bacilli; order Lactobacillales; family Aerococcaceae; genus Hutsoniella; species Hutsoniella sourekii. Next base: position 36,258 of record NZ_JADD01000022.1, read on the forward strand.
GTGCGCTACGGTGATACGGTTGTTTTATCAACAGCTGTTGCTTCCAAAAAACCTTCAAGCATGGATTTCTTTCCACTAACTGTTAATTATGAAGAAAAGATGTATTCCGTTGGTAAAATTCCTGGAGGCTTTATCAAGCGGGAAGGGCGGCCTTCTGAGAATGCAACTTTAACTGCTCGTTTGATTGACCGTCCAATTCGGCCCATGTTCCCAGATGGGGTTCGAAATGAAATTCAAATTGTCAATACGGTCCTATCTGTTGAGCAAGACTGCGCTCCAGAAATGGCAGCCATGCTAGGTTCCTCGTTGGCACTTGCTTATTCAGATATTCCTTTTGATGGGCCAATTGCGGGAGTCAATGTTGGGCGCGTGAATGGTGAGTTAATCATTAATCCAAGTGTTGAACAAGGATTGGCTTCGGATATTCACCTGACTGTTGCTGGAACAAAAAAAGCAATTAACATGGTTGAATCCAGCGCAAAGATGGTTCCTGAAGATGAAATGTTGGAGGCCTTATTATTTGGTCACAAAGCCATTCAAGAGCTTGTTGCTTTCCAAGAAGAAGTTGTACGAGACATTGGCAAGGAAAAATTTGAATTAACACTTGCTGAGACCATGCCAGAAATCAAGCAACAAGTCGAAGATTTATATAAAGAAGCCATGATCCAAGCTATTCAAACACCAGAGAAATTAGCTCGTGAGGAAGCAATCGCTGATGTGATGCAGACCGCTGAAGTATATTTTGAAGAAAAATACCAGGACGATCCATCATACGGCGATATAATGAAATCAGTTAATTCCAGTCTTCAAGACTTGGAAAAAACAGAGGTTCGTCGTCTCATTACCCACGAAAACACTCGTCCTGATGGCCGTACCATTGATGAAATTCGCCCATTAGATTCTCAAGTAGGCTACCTTCCACGTACCCATGGTTCAGGCTTATTCACGAGAGGACAAACTCAAGCCTTGTCAGTTGCAACCTTAGCTCCCCTTGGTGAGCATCAGGTTATTGATGGCCTGGGAGCAGAAGAAGGAAAGAGATTCATCCACCACTACAACTTCCCTCCATATTCTGTTGGCGAAACAGGAAGAATGGGTAGCCCTGGCCGTCGTGAAGTTGGTCACGGGGCTCTTGGCGAGAGAGCTCTATTGGAAGTGATCCCAGATGTCGAAGACTTCCCTTATACCATCCGTTTAGTGGCTGAAGTGCTTGAATCAAATGGATCTTCATCTCAGGCTTCTATCTGTGCGGGAACTCTGGCTTTAATGGATGCTGGTGTTCCGATTAAGGCTCCAGTAGCTGGAATTGCGATGGGTCTTATTATGGATCCTCAAGACGAAAGCAAATACACCATTCTTACTGATATTCAAGGATTGGAAGACGCCTTAGGTGATATGGACTTCAAGGTAGCAGGTACTGCTGAAGGAATTACAGCTCTTCAAATGGATATTAAGATTCAAGGTATTACCGAGGCTATTCTTAAGGAAGCCTTGACTCAGGCTAAGGCTGCTCGACTTCAAATTTTAGATAATCTAACTCAGACAATTGCTGAGCCAAGAGAAGAATTGAGTCCATACGCTCCGAAGATTGAAATGATTAAGATTGATCCAGATGATATTCGTATTGTCATTGGTCGCGGTGGTGAAACAATTAACGGTATCATTGAAGAGACTGGCGTCAAAATTGATATTGATGATGACGGGAACGTCTCCATTGCTTCAAGTGATCAGGCGATGATCAACCGTGCCAAGGAAATTATCGAACAATTAACACATAAGATTGCTCCTGGCGATATTTATACCGGTGAAGTTAAACGGATCGAGAAGTATGGGGCTTTTGTAGAAATTCTACCAAAACAGGATGGTCTTCTTCATATTTCAGAAATTGAGAATCATCGGGTTGAAAAAGTGGAGGATGTCCTATCTTTAGGTGATAAGGTCGAAGTTAAAGTTAAAGACGTGGATGACAAGGGAAGAATCCGTTTGACACGCAAAGAGTTGCTTTAATTCATAAAGATTTCATGACTATTTAAGCCATGTTGGCATGGAGTGGATCGAGTCAATATTTTGACTGGCTTCATCCCTAGCCACATGGTTTTTTATATTTATTTCTACTTTACTAGTCCGTTATCTCTCATATCTTCAGCCTTAGCTTTCTTGAACAATGTACTTTATGGTACAATAGATGTAATTGAAATTATGAAACAGTTAATTATATTATAATGAGGTGTAAAATGAGTAAAACAATAAAAATTATTCCTCTTGGCGGTGTCCGCGAAGAAGGAAAAAATATGTACCTAGTTGAAGTGGGGGAATCCATTTTTGTCTTAGACTGTGGTCTTACTTTCCCTGAGGAAGGATTGTTAGGAATAGATGCAGTGATTCCTGATTTCACCTATCTTGAAGAAAATCGTGACCGAGTGGTTGGGATCTTCTTGACAAATGGTCACGAAGATGCAGTAGGAGCTGTTCCTTATTTGCTGGATGTTGTCAGTGCGCCTGTCTTTGGAACCGAATTAACGATTGAGCTTGTTAAAATCCAGGCCAAGCAAAGAGGACTAGTTGATCTAGATAATTTCTTCAGCATCGATGAAGACACTGAAATTGAATTTGCGGATGCTTCCGTGACTTTCTTCAAGACTACTCATACCATTCCGGATTCAGTCGGGATTGTAGTAAACACTGATCAAGGCAAGATTGTTTATACAGGTGACTTTCGCTTTGACCCTTCAGCGGCAGAACTTTATCAAACTGACTTTAACCGCTTAACCAATCTAGGTGAAGCAGGAGTCCTAGCCCTATTATCTGATTCAGCTAATGCTGAGACCCCTGTGCGACCAGTAGGTGACTTAGCTATTGTATCGGAGCTTCAGAATGTTTTTCAAAATGCAGAAGGCCGAGTTGTGGTTGCAAGTATAGGAAGTAATATTTCGCGTATTCAGCAGCTTCTAGATGCAGCTCACCATACCCACCGGCAAATTTTCTTTGTCGGAGAGAGTCTACTAGACATTATTGATGTCGCTATTAAATTAGACAAGATTAAGCTACCTAGCCGCAAGGTAATCGGTAAGTGGAAAGACTTGGATTCAATGGATCCTAGCAAGGTAGTTATCGTTCAAACAGGTGAAGTCGGTGAACCTCTGCAAGAGTTAGAGAAAATGGCTACAGGCATGCATCCGGATGTTAATATTGAAGCCACAGACCTAGTCTATTTAGCGACAACTCCGTCGATTGCCGTTGAGACCCAAGTAGCCAAAATTAAAGATTTGGTTTACCGAGCGGGTGCTACGACCCAATCGATTACTGACCATATGGCCGTATCCGGTCATGCTAGTCAAGATGACTTGAAATTTATGATTAATTTCTTGAAACCTAAATATTTAGTTCCGGTAAACGGAGAGTCTCGGATGCTAGTAGCACACGCTCAATTAGCTAAGGAATTAGGCTATAGTGATAGTCAAATTTTCCTTACTCATATCGGGGATGTGATTGAATATAAGAACCATAAGATGACCATGACTCAGACTGTAACAGCTGGGGATACCCTGGTAGATGGTCTCGGAGTTGGGGATATAGGAAATGTGGTTTTACGTGATCGACGGATCTTGAGTGAAGATGGTATTTTTGTTGTGGTTGCGACGATTTCTAGACGTCTCGAAAAAGTTTTAGTGGGACCTCAGATCACTTCGCGTGGCTTTGTCTATATGAAGACTAGTATTGATTTGATTCAAACATGTTCGGATATGACTCTAGATGTTTTAGAAGAGCATCTTGCCAGTGATAATTTTGACTGGGGAGACTTAAAAGGAGACTTACGGGAAAAGCTAGGTAAGTATTTGTTTAAAGAGACTAAACGACGTCCTGTTGTCTTACCTATTATCATGGAAGCTTCTAGCTATCAGCCCAATAAGTCTAATCAAAATTAGGAGGTACTAGATGAATCAAAGATCAAAAAGGCTCTTGCTGGATCTGCTATTAGCCAGTGTTCTAGCTATTCTTTTAGGATTAGGTCAGGAATATTTATTAGCTGATCTTATCAGTCCATTTCCTTTGGCCTTATCTGTGGGTCCATTAATATGGCTTAGTTTGCGGTATGGGCCAGCGAATGGTATCATTGCTGCTTTTATAACAGGCTTGGCTTTAATAGCTATTTTACCTAGTTCGCTCACCAAATTTGAACAAGTTGTTTACTATATACTACCTTTACTAACTGCTGGCCTAGCTGGATTGTTTGCAAGAAACACTCAGAGAACTTTAAATAATTTGAGGTATGCTTCGACTTATTTAAATATTTATACTGCTTCTTTCTTGGTCGTGCTTTCTAATTTATTATTAAACCATTGGCTATTACCAAGTCTTTTAGCTGAGCCTGAGATTTACTCAGTGACTAGCTGGCATTTTTGGCTAGGTATCTTTTTATCAGCCTTACTGTGGGGAAGTGTATTGAGCTGCTTGGCTAAGTTGACGCCTAGTCTAATGATTCCTAAGAGAAGTCGATTTTTATCAAGAAAAGAAACAACTTCACTTTTAAATTAATTAAAAAAAGCTGAAAACTTGTACTGACCCCCAAAAGTTAGAGTTAAAAATCTAACTTTTGGGGGTTATTTTATGTCCAAAAAATATTCTTACGAATTTAAATTACAAATTGTACAAGAGTACTTAAAAGGTCGGTTAGGGTACGAGTCACTGACCAAAAAATATGACGTTTCCAGTTCTTCCTTAGTCAAAAAATGGGTAGCTCAGTTTCGAGAGGAAGGCCCGTCAGGGCTTAAGAAAAGGAAGTCAAACAAACACTATCCATTGAATTTTAAACTGAATGTATTAAGATTTAAGCAGGAGACCGGCGCTTCTTATCAGGATGTAGCTATTC
>NZ_JADD01000023.1 GCF_000518205.1 Hutsoniella sourekii ATCC 700629
CCCCTAAAGGGTATCTTAGGAAGGTAACCATCAATCCGGAGTGGGAGTACTACAAAGCCAAGCAACGAGAGCTCTTGTCAGATCCAGAATACAGCTTAATATACAGCCTTCGAAAAACGGATGTGGAACCCGCATTCGGACATTTGAAGGCGAATTTAGGGTTCAACCGATTCCATGTAAGAGGAATTGATAAGGTTCATAATGAGATTGGACTGGCGTTAATGGCCACGAACATGAGAAAATTGGCTCTGATCTTTAGAACAAATCAAAAGACCCAGCATTTTTATTCTTGTCGAATAAAAATCTGGGTTTTTTGAGGACTTACCTTACAGCCTCTGAATGATTAACTTAAAAAATTAATATACTTTTCAACTATATCTTTAGCAAATGTTTTTTCTTTTATAGATAAAACTGATAGGTGAGGACTTTCTGAAGACAATAAGTCTCGTAATGCTTGAACTGTATAAGTTGAAATTTCTGTATTAACATTCATCTTACTAATACCAAGACTTACGCACTTCAAAATATCTTCTTGGGGAACACCCGAACCTCCATGTAACACAAGCGGGATTTTCAATAAATCATTAATCTCTCTTAATAAATCAAACTTAATATCTGGATCTCCTTGATATAATCCGTGAACTGTTCCGACGGAAACTGCTAAAGCATCGACATTGGTTCTTTCGACAAATTTTTTAGCTGATTGGGGATCTGTTAATAATTCTAAATCAGTACTTAATCCTTCATGAGAGTGAGATCCAATCCCCAGACTTCCTAACTCAGCTTCAACTGTTACTCCATATTTATGAGATAATTCGACAACTCTTTGAGTATTTTTAAGGTTTTCCTCAAAATCTAATTTTGAACCGTCATACATAACAGAGGTAAAGCCAGCTAAAATTGCTTGTTTGATAACAGAAATATCATCACAATGATCTAGATGCAGACAAACAGGCACTTCCGCTTCTGAGGCTAATGACTGAGTTAAAGCTGCCATGGTCTTTAAACTCATATTTTTTAAATACTTGGCTCCAAACGCTATAATTACAGGTTTATCCTTTTCACTTGCAACCTCAATCACTGCTTGCGTTGTCTCTAGGTTGTAACAATTAAAAGCTCCTACTGCATATCCATTCTTATACGCGTGATCCAAGACACCATGAAAATTTACTAACATGACTCCTCCTAATTCTTAAGATCTTCTAACCAATTTTTAAATTCTGAATTCTCAAGAACCTCAGGGTTTACTATAAATTTAGGGTCTCCATCTTCTAAAAATGCTTGAACATCTTCCATTAGCATATATGGTGAATTCGTTAAAGCTTCTGCTGTCGTACCAGCAATATGAGTTGTTAACGTAACATTATCTAATTCTAGGAATATACTATTTTCAGGTATTGGCTCAGTTTCAAAAACATCTAAAGCTGCCCCCATTATTTTACCTTCCTTTAAAATCTTTCCAAGGGCATCTTGATCAACTAATCCTGCGCGTGCAGTATTTATAAAATAAGCTGTCGGCTTCATCATCTTGAGCTGATTTTCACCAATCATATGATGGTTTTCATCTGATAAACGTGCATGTAGTGAAACGATATCAGAATTTTGCATTAAATAATCTAATTCAACTTTTTCACAACCATGTTTTTCAATATCTTCAGCCTCAGTATATGGATCGTAAACTATCACTCGTACATCAAAACCTGATAATTTTTTTGCGACTAAAGCACCGATATGCCCAAAGCCAACTAGACCTATGGTTTTGTCATGCATTTCAATAATTGAATCCGTATTAACAAATGTTTTACGCCATTCACCATTTTTGATTGAATGATGAGCTCTAGCTATATTTCTATTTTCAGATAACATCATTCCAATTGTAAAATCTGAAACTGCATGAGCATTTCTACCCTTAACATTAAATACTAATATCCCTCTTTTAGTAGCTTCTTCTACATTAACATTCTCTAAACCTGCCCGAGAAACCCCAACAATTCTTAAATTTGGCATTGTCTCCATTACATTTTTTGAGATTGGTACAAAAAGTCCCATCAAAAACTCGGCATCGGGACCTTCATTTTTAATTGTTTCATCAACTTCTTCGATTTCTGGGCCATGCTTTTCTACTTCAAGACGGCGATATTGAAGTTGCCCCCAATCAGATTCCCAATCATTAACTATTACCGATTCAGCATACTTATTTAAATGTTTTTTCCAAGCTTTTTCAAAACCTTCACCTGGAATCATCGCGTCGCCAAGTAAAATCGCCTTTTTCATAACTGTTCCTCCTTAATTTCTCGAACACAAACGTAAGTCGAACACTTTCGTTTGGTTGTTTTTACTGTAACACATCTGAAGATAGTATGCAAGCGCTCTCTTTGGCTATAATAATTACTTCTCAGGATAAATTTATGACAAAAGAACTAAGATGTTAAAACATTTAATTGTGATTTTTTTTACAAATATGCTATACTAGCATCAAAACAATCTATAGAATGGTGAATTTATGTACAGTGAAGAACGGCATAATAAAATTGTTGAGCTCATCCATATTAACGGAAAAGTCTCTGTGAATGACTTAGCAAAAAAATTCAAAGTTTCAAAGGTTACTATCAGAAGAGATTTAGAGCTTCTTGACATGAAAGGTATTGTTCAAAGGACCTATGGCGGAGCCATCGAACCAAAATCCATTTTGAATGAATATTCTCTCTCAGAAAAAGAACAGAGAAATATACCCGAAAAGAAGCTTATAGCTGAAAATGCTCAATATTTTTTAGATAATGATATGACAGTGTATTTAGATTCAGGGACCACCACAAAATTTATTATTAATCATATACCTAACTACTCGGATGTAACAGTAATTACTCCAGATGTTCAAATTGGCTATGAGCTTTCAGCTTTTAAAACCATTAATTTAATACAATTAGGTGGTAGAATTGATAGATCAATACTTTCTGCCAATAGTATTGAAACCATACTTCAGTTAGAAAAAATTCACTTCGATATAGCCTTTATCGGGTGCGATGGTTTTGATTTAAAAAATATTTACGCTTCTGATGAAATAAGAGCTAATTTAAAGAAAATTGCTTTAAACAATACCCATAAGAGGATTTTATTAGCAGATAGCAGTAAATATCCTAAAAAAAATATGTATTCTGTAGCTAAAATAAAGCAATTTGATTCTATTGTTACAGACCGTAAAGATAAAGATCTTATTCGAGATCTACCAAAAAACTGTAAAAATGTAAGGTTTACAGAATGTTAAATATTATATTTAATCAGAGTCGCTAAGTAAAATAAAGTATTAAGTGCATTAGTTTTAAATCTAATGCACTTTTTTTATTGTATTTAATAACTTTTATGATTTTTATCAATAAAATTGACTTGAAATTTTAGTTTCAAGATACTCTGCACACTCCACAAGAGTAAATTCGTCACCAATAAGACCTCCTTTAGTGACGATTGCTTTATGATCTAAATCTCCTCCCATAATAGATCCATAAACTGCTAAAGGTATAATCTCATCTTTAATTTGAATACCAGTAGTATTTGTTAATTCTAAAAATGCTTGAGTAATATCCCCACCTGAGGTATAAACTCCACCCAATTGACTCCCCATTTTAGAGGCAATTTTTTCACCAATGATTGCCACATTTTTACTTATTAAAGCAGAGGCTTCCCTTGGAGTTATCCCGGCTTTATCAGCAGCTTCTGTTAAATTAAGCTTATCTTCTTTTTCAATCATGGTCGCTACTAAAAACATTGAGTAGTCGCCTAAGCGGCTCAATACTTTAGATGTAACTCTTTCAATTTCAGCTTCTCTTTTACCACTGTACAGCAGCTTTTCTGCATCTATCCTTACAACATACGGGTCTAATTCTGCTCGTAGTCTGGCAATTTGAGAAATTGCTATAGTACTTACACTACCAACGACAAATAGCATTTTTTGTTTATTTTTCTCGCTACCAACTGTACTGGAATGTTTCACTAAATAATAAGTGAAAGGCCCTGGATCGACAGACACAAAATCAACGTTCGCTTCTAAAGTGGCTCTAGCAATAGTTTCAATATCCTCATTTGTGCATGCATCTATAATAATTAATTGTGCTCCGTTTTCTTTTAACGCAAGAATTGTATCTTTAATCGCGTTAATTCCAAGCATAATCGTTTCCATTGAAATAACGCCAATTTCACGATCAGTTTGCTCCTTAAATACATTAATCACACGCGAAGTCGTAACTGGACTCGTAGGATCATTTTTGACGTCAGTTAATTCAAGAGGAATTCCATCAACTAACATATAATTTCCAATCACAATTTTGCCTGAATCGGGAAATGCTGGTACGATAATCCCCAATGTATCATCCCCCAATACATCAAGCATCGCATTCAATTCATAACCATTATTACCTCGCAACGTAGAATCTATTCTCTTATTAAAAAATTTCACATCAAGATTCTTTAAATGTTCCATTTCCTTATAAACTGTATTATACGCATCTTCTGGGCTAATTCCACGAGAATCCGTGTGAATACCTAATGCATCGTAGTCTTCATAATTTTCAATATTCTCACTATTACTTACTGTCCCTACCTTGTATCCATGCTTAGCTAATAATGAATTTGATACATTTGATCCAGTCATATCATCAGCAATAATTATTGATTTCATATTTGTTCTCCTTAAAAGCGTTTTCATTATTTTTTAATTAATAGATCCTATCTTAATATAGGATCTATTAGAGCGAATTAATTTTTCTTTTCGTGCTTTTCTTTAAATGCATGAGCATATTTAGCTGCTAGTCTTATAGCTTCAACCAAGCTAACTTCACTTACAATTCCTTTTCCAGCAATGTCAAATGCCGTTCCATGGTCAACTGAGGTCCTCAAAAACGGTAAATCATGGGTGATTGAAATTGTTCTATGAAAATCTACCATTTTGGTCGCTATATGGCCTTGATCATGATATAAGGATAATACGCCGTCATATTTCCCATTTAAAGCTTGATAAAAAACTGAGTCAGCGCCAATTGGGCCAAATACGTTTACCCCTTCTGCCTGCATTTCTTCGATAGCTGGTATAATTGAATCGACTTCCTCAGTACCAAATAAACCATGCTCGCCATTATGTGGATTTAATCCAGCTACTGCAACCTTGGGATTATCTACTCCTAATGTATCCAAAGCATCAATGGTCCGATGAACATAATGTTTGATACCTTCTTTAGAAATCAAATCACATGCTTCCTTTAATGAAACATGTTTTGAGTAAAATGTAACTCTTAAATCTTGAACTTCAAACATAGTTAAGGGATCTTCAACTCCAGTAATACGCGCCAGAATATCAGTGTGCCCCAATTCAGAAATACCTGCTGCATTTAATGATTCTTTATTAATTGTTGTTGTTGCCATTGCTGCAGCTTTACCATTAATACATAAATCGGCAGCTTTTTCAATATAATCTAAAGCGGCACGTCCGCATTGAGCTTGAACTTGACCATATTCAAATACTGAGTCATCAATATTGTCTAAATCAAATAGATCGATAGTTCCCTCATTATAATCTCCTTCTGTAAGATCACTAATAGTATTAATTTTTAAATTTGTCTGACAGATTTCATTGGCCTTTTCTAAAATTTGCTTATCTCCGACAACAGCAATATTAGCATCCTTAAATATACCTTCATGAGAAAAAGCTTTACAAACAATTTCTGGCCCTACTCCGGCTGGATCTCCCATGGGTACAACAACATATTCTTTTGTCATCTTGAATCTCCTCTCACTTTCAATATTGTTTACCTAACCAATATACAACATTTATAAAACGGTTTCAATATCTTTCGTTTATTTTCTTTTGCTTTCGTTTAAAACTTATTTAAATTTTTACAACATAATTACTATGATAGTCTCTATTTTCACGTTCAAATTAATACGTTAATAAAATCTAAAAAAGCTCAGAAAATCAAAGATTTCTGAGCTTTATATGTTTTAAAAACTTATGAAAATCTATTCAATCAATCCCTTAACCAAATTATACATATACTGTTCGGCATCAAATTGTTGAAGGTCAGTTGCCTGTTCGCCTAAGCCGATGTATTTTACAGGGATATCTAAATCATACCGTATAGACAATATCACACCACCTTTAGCAGTGCCATCTAACTTGGTTAGGACTAATCCTGTAATATCAGTTGCTTCATTGAATTGTTTGGCTTGAACTACTGCATTTTGACCAGTGGTCGCATCCAATACTAGTAGCACTTCTTGAACACCATTGGGATTTTCTCTTTCGATGATGCGTTTAATCTTAGCCAGCTCTTGCATCAAATTGGCCTTTGTCTGTAATCTTCCAGCAGTGTCTACCAGTACAAAGTCGTACGCTTCTTCATTAGCCTTTTTTATACCATCAAAAACAACTGAGGCAGGATCACTGTTTTCTGGTCCCGTAATAACAGGTATATCTAAGCGCTGCCCCCAAACATTTAACTGCTCGATAGCGCCCGCCCTAAAAGTATCAGCAGCAACCAGTAAAACTTTATGGCCTTCTTGTTTCAGCTGGTAGCCAATTTTTCCAACACTGGTTGTTTTCCCAACCCCATTCACCCCAACAAAGAGAATAACTGTCGGTCCCTTGGGATTAATGGTTAAACGCGCTAAATCTTCTTCATCATCTTTTTCATAAATTTGAACCATCTTCTCAACCATTACTCTTTGGACATCTTCAGGTCGGTGTACATTTTGGGCTTCAATCTCATCACGGATGGCATCGGTTAATGCGAGTGTCATATTGAAGCCAACATCAGCTGAAATGAGGAGCTCTTCAAGATCTTCATAAAATTCTTCATCCACTTCAGTGAATCCCGTAAAAAGTTGGCTAACTCGCTCTGTGAAGCTTTGGCGAGTTTTTTCCATTCCTTTGTCGTAAGTCTCAAATACTATCTGATCTTCTTTTTCCTGGAGTTCTCCTTTTACAACCTCATCCTCACCAGTAAAAGCTCTTCTTATTCGATCAAAAATTCCCATCTTATCTCTCCTTTAAATAATGGTAAATAGCTTGCGCTACCCCACTCTGATTGTTGTCTCCTGTAATATAATCAGCAGCTTCTTTAATTTTTTCAATAGCATTTCCCATAGCTACACTGGTACCAGCCATCGCAATCATTGAATAATCATTATCTTGATCACCGATAGCCATTATATTACTAGGCTCAATTTTCAACAAGTTAGAAAGCTGAGCTAAAGCCTTACCTTTAGAAGCATTTCTGGGTGTAATGTCAATACTATTTTCAAGTGCTTGTTTTACTGAATATTTACTTAATAGTTCAGGACTAATATTCTTTATTCTCTCAACAAATACTTCTTTTTCTGCACAACAAACAAATTTATAAAAACGTTGATCGTCAGGGATTTCACTGAAATTAATTTTGTTTATCTGAAGTGGTGTGACTTTTGAATACTGAGAAAGTTCTCCTTGATCTAATGGCTCATACACCTTCTCTATATCAATAGCACTTATTGGTAAACCAATTCGTCTCATTTCATCGGACCATACTTTGAGATCAATAATTGTAAAATAATTTTCAGTTATTTTATTTCTGTCACGAGCATTAAATATAATTCCCCCATTATAAGTTATAAAATAATCATCCTCAGCATTAAGGTTGATTTTATCAACAAAATCCTTCATTGCAGGATAAGGGCGCCCTGTACAAATCACAATTTTTACTCCCTTATTTTTTGCAAAATGCAAAGCCTTAATATTTTCTTCAGAAAGATTATGATTACTATCCAACAAAGTACCATCTAAATCGATTGCAATTAATTTAATCATTCATCTTCCTCCAATTCTTTGCTAGCTTCACTCAATCTTACCGATGCAAGTTTTGAAACGCCGGATTGTTCCATCGTTACACCATAGAGAACATCGGCATGTTCCATGGTCCCTTTTCGATGGGTAATCACGATAAATTGAGTCTGTTGGGTGAAATTTTGAATATACTCACCATATCGATAAACATTAGCATCATCCAAGGCGGCTTCCACCTCATCAAGAACCACAAATGGTACTGGCTTAACTTCTAAAATAGCAAATAAAAGCGCAATCGCTGTTAAGGCTCGTTCCCCTCCAGATAATAAGGCTAACTTTTGTTTTCTCTTTCCAGGAGGTTGGGCAATGATATCCACCCCTGTCGTCAAATAGTCCTTAGGATCTGTCAATTCCAAATAAGCTGACCCACCAGCAAACAAGCGCTGAAAAGACAGTTTAAATTGATCATTAATCGCATGAAAGGTCTTAGAAAAGCGGCTAATGACCTCCTGATCCATCTCTTGCATCGTCTGATGTAACTGCTCCATAGCTGTCAGTAAATCAGTCTCCTGCTCTAATAATTTTTGATAACGCTCATCTAAAACAGCAAAATCATCTATCGCTTGCAGGTTAATAGGTCCTAAACTTTGAATATTTTTTTTCAATTTTAATATCGCTTTTTTACTTGCTTCAGGTTGGTCCACTGGAGAAGCTTGTTGAAGCGCTGCTTCGTAACTCAATTGATATGCCTGACTCAAATGATCCAAGCCCTTATCAATCGCTTCCTTTAACCGATCGATTTGATTCTCGAGCCGAGTGCTTAGCTTAAATGTCTCCTGCTCATTTTTGTGTAATTGTTCAGTAGAAATTTCAAGCGCTTGGCGTTTATCAATTAGGGTTTGACGTTGATCTCTTTTCAACTCTAAATTTTGCTTACTAGTTTCAAGAGCCTCAGCTTGCTCCTTTTCTTGTATTTGAGTTTTCCTTAACTGGTCCGCTAACTCTTTAGAACTTTTCTTGGATAGGCTAGTTTGCTGAGATAACTTCAACAGTAATTGTTCTATTTCTTTAAATTCTTGCTGAAGTTCTGCTTTTCTTTCGTTTTTTTGACGTATTTGTTCTTGATTAATCGCTAAATCTGTCTGCATGAGATTTATCTTTTGATTGCACTCATCTAATTGTTTTTGTCTTTGATCCTTATCTAAGTCCAATTGGCTGAGTTTGTGGTCCAAGTCATTAATATTATTTTCAAGTTGCTGTTTCATTTCTTCAGCACGAGCTAATTGTTCTTTAGCATCTAATAGACTTTTATGGGCACTCTGATACTCATCTTGAGCAATCAAAAAACCTTGTTGAGTTTTTTTCTGTTGCTGCCCCATTTGGTCTAGTTCAGCTTGTAAAGCTTGGATTTGACTGGTTAAGTCATCAACACTTTGCGACACTTTTTGGCTCGCAATTTCTAACCGCTTCACCTGTTGTAAGTCCTGCTCACGGTCACTTTCTTTTAGAGCTAGATCTTTTTCATATTGAGCTAAATCTACTTCTAATCGATCTAATTCATTACGTCGAGCTAACATCGACGGAGCTTGATTCTTATTCTTTCCTCCAGTAACAGACCCCCCAGGGTTGAGCAGGTCTCCATCCAAAGTTACAATTCGTACCCGATGCTGTAAGCTTTTTGCCATCTCTTGTCCGTGTACTAAGTTATCTACTACCACTGTAGTGCCTAACAGATTATCAATAATTGCCTGGTCAATCTTATTAAATTCAATTAATTGTGAAGCAATTCCAATAAAACCGGGCAAGCCTTGAGCAATGTCTAAATGATTAAAGTTTAACTGTCTCGGCTTAATGTTAGTTCGCGGTAGAAAGGTAGCGCGTCCAGCTCGATTTTCTTTAAGAAAATGGACGGCTTGCCGGGCAGCTCTATCATCTTGAACAACAATATGCTGTTGTGAAGCCCCTAAAGCTATATCAATTGCTTGTTGAAACTTTGGCGGGACTTTAATTAAATCAGATACAGGACCATCAATTCCAGAGAGTTGGCCTCGTGCTTTCATCACAGCCCGTACCCCTTGATAGTAGCCTGTATATTCTTCTTGATTAGCCTTTAAGGCTTCCAAACGTGCCCGTATTTGATGAATTTGACGTTCTAATTGATAGATTTGACTTTCTTTGTCTTGGCTTTCATGTCTTAGAGCTTGTATTTGATCAAGTAATGAGCCGTGTTTTTGCTTTGCTGGTACAAGTTGCTCATTTAGGTCAGAAAGCTGTGATTTGATTACTTGAGACGATTCTTCATACTCTTCTTGGGAGTCTCGGTATTTTTTCACCTCAATCAATCCTGCTTGCTTAGTTTTTTCGTCACGATCCATCGAATCCTTTAGCTGATTGATCTGGTTATTATTATTAGCTTGTTGTTGATAGAGATCAATAAGTTGACCTCTGAGATCAGTTTCTGATTCTTTATTTAAATTCAATAATCCTGCTTTATTCTCTTGTAAATCAGCTAAGACGGTTTTCATTGACTCCGTACGTGTCACCAAGCCTATGCATTCTTCTTCTAAAAGTTTAATTTGTTGATCAAGGGTTTCCTTTTTTTGCTCTTGACTAGCTTGGTCTTCTTCTTGTTGGCTGGCCGATGAAGATTGGAAGTCAATTTGTTGCTGAATCATTTGACTTTGAGCCTTCAATTGCTCATATTGTTGGATTTGGTCTTGATAGTGAGCATTCAAAGCTTCAATTTCCAAGTGAAGTTTATTTTCCTCAATTTTAACTTCATTGAGTTTGTCTTGATCTTTTTTTAAATGGTTAACTAATTTTTCATAGTCCGCTTGAAGTTCCTTATATTCCGCTTCTTTTTGAGTCCAAATTTCTTTATCCTCTTCTATTTGATGGGTATATAGGGAAACTTCTAAACTTTGTAATTGAGATTCAAATTCTTGGAATTTAAGGGCCGCTTCTCTTTGTTCCCTCAAGGGGTCAATTTGTAGCTCTAATTCGTGAATAATATCTTTTACACGATTCAAATGATCCTGGGACTTATTTAACTTAGCTTCAGCTTCATTTTTTCGATATTGATATTTTTGAACACCAGCAGCTTCTTCGAAAATCGTTCGCCTCTCCTCAGGTTTGTTGAGAAAAATTTGTTCCACTTGCCCTTGAGAAATAATTGAAAAACTGTCTTTACCTAAGCCAGAATCTAATAATAAATCAACAATATCTTTTAAACGGACCGTCTCATTATTAATGCTGTAGCGACTATCGCCATTTCGATTATAACTGCGACTGAGGGCTATTTCACTAAAGTCATAATCCAAATACCGATCTTCATTGTTAAATACGAGAGTCACTTTCGCGCGGTTTACTGCTTTACGTGCTTGAGTCCCATTAAAGATAACATCCTCCATCCGACTCCCTCGCAAACTCTTAGCTGATTGCTCACCAAGAACCCAGCGAATGGCTTCTGATAAATTACTTTTTCCACTACCATTTGGTCCGACCACAGCAGTCATTCCACGATCAAATTCAATAACTGTTTTATCAGCAAAAGATTTGAATCCAGTCATTTCTATTCTAGTTAGATACACCTTTTCCCTCCTTTTATTGTTTATATTATAACATAGCTTAGCGATTCATTATGGCATGATAAGCAATTTTAGCTGCTTGTCTTTCTGCTTGCTTTTTACTTTTTCCTTTTCCTTTGGCCAAAAGTTGATCATCTAAGAAAACGCCAGACTCAAAGGTTTGGTTATGAGCAGGACCTTCTTGACTCAGCACTCGATATGAAATAACCACAGATCCTTGAGATTGCAACTTTTCTTGTAGCAGGGTTTTATAATCTTTGTTTACTGCCTGGATAACGGCTTGGTGATTCTCTAAGAGGGCTTCTTTTAAAAACTGCTCAACTACCTCATAACCTTGATCCAAATAGACTGCCCCTAAGAAGGCTTCAAAACAATCTGAAAGGATCGATTTCCGTTGATCTCCTCCACTCATTTTCTCTCCATGTCCTAAACGAATAAATTGGTCAAAATGATATTTTTTAGCCAGAAAAGCCAGACTATCCTCTTGGACCAGGGTCGCTCGGGTTCTAGTTAAAAAACCTTCTGGCTGATCGGGATAATATTGATACAAGAACTTGGAAACAACAAGCTCTAGGACGGCATCTCCAAGAAATTCTAACCTTTCATTGGATTCTAACTTTAATTTTGTATGTTCGTTTACAAATGAAGTATGTCTAAAAGCCGTCTCAATTATATGTTCTTGGTTCAATTTAACTGGTAAAATTTCATTGATGTGATCAATTAATGATTTCATATTTCCCCCTAAATAAAAAAGTCCTAAGATCTCTAGACCTAAGGACCTCTACCAACTATCTAACTTGATCGATGTAATTCACGGCATCACCGATTGTATTCAATTTTTCAATTTTATCATCTTCAAATTGAATATTATATTTATCCTCTAACTCCATCACTAACTCAACGACATCTAGTGAATCGGCCCCTAAATCATCGAAACTCATTGATTCTGTGACAGATTCATCTTGAACACCAAAGCGTTCAACAATCATTGATTTAACATCATTAAAAATTTGCTGATTCATTTTAAGCCTCCCTTTTAAGAATATTGTACCGACTTTTATAGGAGATGTCTAATCTTGAGCCGATAAGTTATCAAAATAATGACTCGTTACTTGTGTAGCGCCTGATTCTACAACAGATGCTGCTTGCAAAATGGCGTCCTTAAGAGCTTGCGCATCACTGGATCCGTGAGCTTTTATAACAGGTTGTTTGACCCCTAGTAAAACAGCTCCACCAGTAGTCGACAAGTCCATGGTTTTAATTTTTTTCTTTAAGGCACGTAGGGCCAAGCCTGCTCCCAACTTAGCTGATAAGCCAGAGTTAAGCAAAGTTTCTTTAACAAAATGTGCTATAGAACTTAGGCTTCCTTCAATAGCTTTAAGAACGGCATTACCAGTAAAGCCATCAGAAATAACGATATCTACGCCACCTTTTAATAGTTCCTTGGCTTCAATATTTCCAATAAAGTTAATTGATTTTTCTGTTTTAAGTAGCTGAAAAGCTTCCTTAGTCAGACTTGATCCCTTACCCTCTTCGGTTCCGTTATTCAAGAGTCCGATTCGTGGATTTTTCTTTCCAAGTACTTGGCTCGCATAAAAATTCGCTAGGATTGCAAATTGATGCATATTTTCAGCTTTTGTATCAGCATTGGCTCCAACATCCATCATGATGACATGATCTGCCTCTTGAGTTAGGGTTGGCAACATGGCCATGAGACCGGGCCTTTGAACATTTTTCATTCGTCCGATAATTAATAACCCAGCTGCCAGCAAGGCTCCTGTATTTCCCGCTGATACTAGTCCGTCCGCTTGCCCTTCTTTAACTGCCCGAGCGGCTACAACCATAGAAGCATCTTTCTTGCGTCGAATAGATGAGACAGGCTCATCTTCGCCTGTAATCACTTCACTTGTCCCAACGATTTCAACTCTTGATGTTGCCTTTAATTGAGAGCGAATGATTGCTTCATCTCCGAATAAAACAAGTTCCAGATCTTCCTTATCAGACAAAGCTAGATCTGCTGCCTGAATCGTTACTTCGGGTGCGTCGTCTCCACCCATAATATCTAAAGCTATTTTTACCATACTTCCACCTTCTTAATACAATAATTAGAGCTCGATTGGGTCCGTTTGGACCCATTGGATAATCCGTTTATACTCCTCTTCCTCAATCAAATAGGGATGCTTGATAATTTCTTGAACGTCTTTACGAGCCACTTCCAAAACAATCTGATCTTCAAATAAATTAGCATACTTAAAGCTAGGAAATCCACTCTGAGCATGTCCTAAAATATCTCCCATACCACGAATCTTCATATCTTCCTGACTAATGTAGAAACCGTCTTGAGAATCAACCATGATCTGCATCCTTTGCTTGCCTTGATCAGTGGTAGGATTAGCAATCAAATAACAGTAACTAGCCAAGTCACTCCGGCCGACCCGTCCTCTTAATTGATGTAGTTGAGCGAGACCAAAGCGTTCAGCTGATTGAATAACCATAATTGTGGCATTAGGTACATTAACGCCTACCTCTACCATCGTCGTGGCGACCAAGATCTGAGTCTGATTGGCTTCAAATGCTTGCATCATCAGCGTCTGGTCCTGCTTAGAAAGTTGTCCATGCAGAAGACCAATTTGATAATGGGGAAAGCGTTCCTTCAACCTACTATAAGTGGCTTCAACATTTTCAACATCCGCCATTTCCTCAGATTCACTAATTAGTGGCAATACATAATAAACTTGATGTCCTCTAGCTAATTCTTGCTCCATTTGATTATAGACCGTTTCAATTTGTCCTTCTTTTACCAAGCACGTATGAATCGGTTGGCGACCACTAGGCAATTCATCAATCGTTGATACTGACATTTCCCCATAGATAGACAGTGCTAATGATCTAGGTATAGGCGTAGCAGTCATTTGTAATAAATTGGCAGACCTATCGCCTTGCTGGCCTTTGTCTAGTAAGGCTTGTCTTTGCCCAACACCAAAGCGATGCTGTTCATCAATGATAACAAGGCCAAGATTTCGGAAGGTCACTGAGTCTTGAATCAGAGCATGGGTTCCAACAACAAGCCGAATTCGTCCACTTGCTAGACCCTCAATTGTCTCCTGTTTTTCTTTATTTGGCGTTTGACTAACCAGTAATTCCATATGCAAACCCACTGCTTCAAATAATTCATTGAAAGACTCCTGGTGTTGAGTCGCTAGTATTTCTGTCGGCACCATTAAGACTGACTGAAAACCAGCAGTGAGAGTAGCTAGCATGGCAATAAAAGCAACTAAAGTTTTACCACTTCCAACATCTCCTTGAAGCATTCTTTTCATAGGAAAAGCTGATAGTAGATCACGACAAATTTCATTAACTACTTGCTTTTGAGCCTGAGTAAGTTCGTAGGGAATGGCTTGAATGTACTCTTTTAATAATTGGTTATCATAATGAACTTCAATTCCTTGATGACCCTGTAGCGAATGCTGAGCCTTTTGAATTCGCCACTGATAAAGAAAGAACTCCAAATATATAATTTTACGAACCGCTTGCTTATGATGCGAACGAGATTGGGGGAAATGCATCTGGCCAATGGCTTCTCTTAAACTCATTAATCGATACTTATCATTTAAAGTTTGAGGAATCAACTCTGGTATGACCTCTTGATAATCTTGATAAGCTTGATGAATGGCTTTAATGATTTGATTTTGTTTTAATCCCTTAGTGGAATTATATACTGGATCAAAGCCTTGGCCTTCCTTTGAATGTTTAATCATCTTCATGCCCAATAAATTTTGCCGATCCGCCTGCCATTTACCATAAACCGCTTGCTCTTGCCCTAATTCAATTTGTTTGGCTAGATAAGCTTGATTAAAAAAAACAACTTGAATAATCGGGCCATCCGCAAGAGCTAATTGAAAATTCAATCTATTTTTCCGATGGCCGTAATAATTAACCACCGGTGGAGTGACCACTTGCCCCTTCAAAGTCACTTTTTCACCATCTAAGATGGATTCAAGAGAACGCTCAGAAATATCTTCATATCTAAAAGGAAAGTGAAAAAGGAGATCATAAACTGTTTCAATGCCCAGTAAGTGAAATCTGTCAGCAGTTTTAGGACCAATGCCTTTTAGCGATGTAATGGGATCTAATAATGACTTCACACTCCACCTCCTTCATAAGCAAATTCAAAAACAAGGTAATTCTATAGAAGAATTACCTTGTTCAG
Organism: Hutsoniella sourekii ATCC 700629; assembly: GCF_000518205.1. GTDB lineage: Bacteria > Bacillota > Bacilli > Lactobacillales > Aerococcaceae > Hutsoniella > Hutsoniella sourekii. Next base: position 15,605 of record NZ_JADD01000023.1, read on the forward strand.
TTTACTCAACTGCTAAAATATAGTGATAAACGGGTTGGTCTGTTTGAGCTGAATCAAATTCAAGCTCCGGATATTGCTCTTCATAACTATCCACCAACATACGAACTAGGGATTCGTCTCCTTCTTGTCCAATGAGAATGGTAACCAACTCGCTGTCTTCATTTAACATCGATTCCAAAGTTGTTTTGAGTGTCTCTTCAATTGTCGGAGACGCATTGGTGATTTTGCCTTCAATCAAACCAATGTAGTCACCTTCCTTAATAACTAATCCGTCAATCTCACTATCACGAATAGAGTAAGTGACTTGTCCAGTCATCACTTCTTGACTGGATAGAGTCATTGATTCCTTGTTACCTTCCAGTCCTAGATCCGACTGGAAGCCAACCATGGCATTAATTCCTTGAGGAATAGAAGTAGTAGGAATAACTAAGCAAGGCTTGTCACTAACTTCAGCCGCCTGTTCAGCAGCCATAATGATATTCTTATTATTTGGAAGGATAATAATTTGCTTAGCATCAGCTTTTTCAATCGCCTGTACAAAATCCTGAGTGGAAGGATTCATCGTCTGCCCGCCCTCAATCACATGATCTACGCCAATTGATTGGAAGAGCTCTACCATACCTTGGCCAGCAGCTACAGTGATAATGGCATATTCTTTATTAACGTTCACATTTAATGAATGACTTGAATTATCGTCAGATTTAGTTTCAGTATGGTTTTGTTTTTCTAAGTCTCTGACTTGTTCGCGCATATTATCAACCTTGATCTTAATAAGTTCACCAAATTCTTGGCCTAATTGCATTACATGACCAGGATCTTCAGTATGGACATGGACTTTAACAATCTCATCGTCAGCTACTACAAGAAGGGAATCCCCTAATTGATTCAAGGTTTCTCTAAATTGATCATAATCAAATGCTTCTTTTACTGTAGGCCCCTGACCGATGCGTACCATAATCTCCGTACAATAGCCATAAGTAATATCTTCCATAGATAGAGGATGTTCTTCATTATCATTGGCGAACATAGCATGCGAGTGACCTTGATGACTAGTGTCCTCGGGTTCAGAAGCGACCAATTCTCCAGTTAAGCTAGCAAGAAAGCCTTCATAAATACATAGTAACCCCTTACCTCCAGAGTCTACTACGCCCACTTGCTTCAAGACTGGTAATAAATCTGGTGTAGAATCTAATGCAGCTGATGCGCCTTGTACGATTCTGCGCATGATTTCAACAATATCGTTAGTATCATTTAAAGCCTCTTCGGCAGCAATTCCAGCTTCACGAGCAACAGTTAATATAGTTCCTTCTACAGGTTTCATCACAGCCTTATAGGCAGAATCTACGCCACCCACAAAAGCAGCTACAAATTGTTCTGCTTCTAAGTCTTTATAATCAGCAATCGCTTGCGAAAAGCCTCGGAAAATTTGAGATAAAATAACACCAGAGTTTCCGCGTGCTCCCATTAGCAATCCCTTAGCAAGAGCTTGAGCTAACTCTCCTACATGATTTGCTTGACTGGCTAACAAATTATCTTTACCTGAGACAAATGACATATTCATATTTGTTCCTGTGTCCCCATCTGGCACTGGAAAGACATTCAATGAATTGATTAGCTCAACATTGGCAGTCAAGTTACTTGCACCAGCAAGTACCATCTTTTGAAAATCCTCAGCCTTTAATTGCGTTAATTTCAACTTTCGTCCTCCTAACTGTCAAGTCGACCTAATCGTCGATCTTAACTCCTTGTACATGGACGTTTACATAGTCGAGTTGAAAACCTAATAAACGCTCCACATTATAAATAACGGCTTCTTGAATATTCTGACAAATAACAGAAATCTTAGTTCCATATGTAACCAGAATGTATACATCCACACTCACATGATTATCATTTTGAGAAAGAACGATTCCCTTTGTATAATTGTCACGTCCTAAAACCTCAATCAAATTATCACGAAAGAAGTGCTTGCTGACCATCCCAACAACTCCATAATTGTCAGTAACAGCCGCTCCAATAACCGTCGCTATGGCTTCATTGGTTAATTGAATCACACCATTTGGTGTAGGTATTTTCAAGGCCATGTTAATCCTCCTAAATTTTAAACTGTTGCATATAAAAATAACAATAATATCTTACCATACCCATCGAAAAAAACAAGATAAGTAGCTAGATGCCCAAGTATTTTGGAAAAATATCCATTATTAGGCTTGAAACCTATCCCTAAATATGATAAATTACTCTAGTATGAAAAAGCAGAGACAGACGCTCCTGCAGATAAAGGAGGAATAAGAATGGCTAAAGAATGTTATTTCACTGGGCGTAAAGCACGTTCTGGTCAAAATCGTTCACACGCTTTAAACGCTTCTAAGCGTACTTTCGGTGCTAACTTACAGAAAGTTCGTATTATGGTAGACGGTGAACCTAAAAAAGTTTGGGTTTCTGCTCGTGCCTTGAAGAGCGGTAAAGTACAACGTGTATAATTTTAAATCGATACAGCAACTTCCAGTTTGGAAAGTTGCTTTTTTTATTTAAACAAAAAGGAGTTCCAACAATTGGAACCCCCAATAAATTAAATATGCTGTTCACTTTCAAGAATAGTTCGGTCAATTTCTCCTTCACCATGAGCAATAATCATAGCAATCAAGGCGTCAGCATCAACGTTTAGTACCGTTCTAAACATTCCTGAAAACCAATCGATTCCAGCTAGTAAACCGATACTTTCCAAGGGTAAACCTAATGCTGGGATAACAATAGCTAAGGCTACGAGACCCCCACCAGGCACCGCAACAGTTCCTAGTGTAGCTAAAGTTGATAAGACTACCGTTTGAACGGCATCTGCTACACCAAATTCCAAACCATAGAATTGCGCTAAGGTGATCGCTGCAATCGCTAAAAATAAAGATAAACCATTCGAGTTCATGGCCATTCCCAAAGGACCAACTAAACCAGAAATCCGCTTAGAAACACCGAGTTTATTTTCTTGATCTTCCATTTTAACTGGTAAAGTAATGGCTGAAGAAGTGGTGGTAAATGCCATTATGGTCATACCCCAGATCTTCTTCAAAATAAGAACCGGGCTAACCTTAACAATCATACCTGAAACAATTAACCAAATAACCATAAAAATAATCGTTCCGATAGCCATGGTAAGTAAGAACTTACTTAGAGGAATTATCACTTGGAAGCCGATCCGCCCAGTTACATCTGCCAATAAGGCAAAAATACCAATTGGTGCTAGATTCATAATGAATTTTACCACTTGTAAAATAGCTTGATTGAACTGATTGATCCCTGACTTTAGGGTGGTTAGATCAGTCGTTACTGATAGAACACTGATTGCTAAACCAAATAACAAAGCAAAAATAATAACTTGAATCATCGAACCTTCAGCCATAGCTTGAACTATATTTGTAGGGAAGAAATTTAATACCATCTCTTCCAAGCTAGGGCTTGCACTCGCTACTTGACTACTCGCTTCCAGTTGAATATCTAAACCCGCACCTGGTTGAATTACAAAGCCTAAAAATATTCCTAGGGCTGCTGCTAATAAGGTTCCTCCTAGAAACCAGACCGCCATCTTGACTCCTATTTTACCCAATTCTTGTGGATCCAGTCCACCCACCGCTTCAATAACGGCTCCCATAATCATAACTACAACGGACATTTGAATCAATCTTAGAAAGATATCACCTAGAATTTTAACAGGTGCTATACTAGGCCCCACCAAACTACCAACAACAATTCCTAAAACCATCGCAATCATAATTTGGGTCGTCATATTAATCGACCTTAATTTCTTCATCAAAAAACCTCCTTAAATAATATAGTGCCATTATACTAAAAACGCTACCAATTACCAAAGAATATAATTTTTATATATGATTGTATATAAAAAGCGAACTATCTAAATAGATAATTCGCTTTATCAGCTTGTAATCAGACTGCTACTTATCCTCATCGACTTCCATGACCAAAATCAGTCCTTGGCTTAACTCAACTTTCACTGATTGTCCACTCAGGAACTCATTGCTAATTAAGGCACGAGGATATGAAAAACTTGTCGAATCTAGTTCATAATAAGCGCCCTTAATTTCAAAATCTTTAACGGGGGTTAAACTAATGAAAGATAAGTAGCGACTGCAAATAAAATTCTTAATTTCATGCTGTCCTGGTTTCAGAAAATAAGCCAGGTGATTTTTTTCAAGAAATAAGACTCGATGGATAATGGATTGAAAACGAGGTTGGTAAGCTAACCAAATATTAGACAGCAGATGGTCTAAGCGTCCCTGCCCTTGACCAAGCCCCCCTAAAATCACGTATTTTGAGTTCGGATAATGATTCTTAGCAAATTCAAGAGCCAATTCCATATCAGTATCATCTTTTTGTGATGGATGAGTTAGAATCTTATCCGCCTTAGCAGTGATCTTGTCTTTTTCTTCTTTAGATACGGAGTCAAAATCTCCGATAGCTAGATCTAAACGGTTAAAAGCTGACAATAGGGATAAGGATCCCCGGTCAACACCAATTAAAATTAGTTCCGAATTGGAATGATACTCAATGTATTCTTGTAACTGGTCGATAGCAGGTTCACCCGCACCCCCACATAAAATCACTAAAGGAGCAACTTCGTCCATAATTCTCAATTTACCCTTTCAATTGACTAATGGCTTGTTGACGATTCTCTGCTGCGAACAAGTAAGATCCTGATACTAAAACGTCCGCACCGGCGTCGATACAGGCCTGGAAGGTCTCATTGTTAACTCCACCATCCACTTCAATCTCATAATGGTAGTTATTTTCATGGCGAAGTTGTTTCAAAAGGCGCACTTTATCTAAGGTTTCTGGAATGAAACTTTGTCCGCCGAAACCTGGGTTAACAGTCATAATTAAAACAAGATCCGCTAAATGTAGAACTGGTCGAATCGCTTCAACTGATGTACCTGGATTAATAACGACACCCGCTCGTTTACCTAATCCCTTAATTTGTTGCAGTACACGGTATAAATGGTTTGTCGCTTCTTGGTGTACAGTAATAATATCTGCTCCAGCCTGAGCAACAAGTTCAACATATCTCTCTGGCTCTTCAACCATCATATGAACATCAAAGGTGATATCTGTCTGACTTCTAAGCGCTTGAAAAACCATGGGACCAAATGAGATATTTGGGACAAACATTCCATCCATTATATCAATATGTAAATAATCCGCGCCTGCTTGAATCATATCCAAAATATCTGCCTGTAAATGATTAAAATCAGCGCTTAACATAGACGGGGCAATTTTGACTGACATTTATTTTCTTCCTTTCTTTACTTTGCCATAATCAGGCTTCCGCTGTTCAATTTTTTCAACAATATCAACATAATTTTTGTATCTGCTTTCAGCAATTTTTCCCTCTTCTAGCTCTTTTTTTACCTGACAGTTTGGCTCCTTGATATGGATACATGAACGAAACTTACAAAACTGACTAGCTGCATTAATTTCAGGGAAATATGTTTGAACTTCTTCGCTGGATTCAATTTGTTGATGATCAATCGCAGAAAATCCCGGTGTATCAGCAATTAAAGCTTCTCCTACTGGATAAAGAGTCACTTCTCGTGTCGTGTGCCGTCCTCGGTTTAAGGACTGGCTAATAGCCGATGTCTCAATATTTGCTTGGGGTAATAATTTATTTAATAAAGTTGATTTACCCACTCCAGACTGCCCCATCACTGCCCATAATTGGCCAGATTCTTCTGAGAGCAAGTTTAGAAGAAATGACATTGGTTCACAAGATAGAAGTATTTGATATCCCACTGCTTTATAAATTTTCTTGATTTTAGAAACTAATTTTTCAGCGTCTTTTTCACCCTTTTCTTGAACCAGTAAATCATATTTACTTAAATAAATAAGGGGGCGAATGTGGTAGGACTCAACCATGACTAGAAAATAATCCAATAAATTATAAGAAAAGTCCGGCTCAATAAGAGACATCACAATGATTGCTTGATCCAGATTAGCAAGCGGTGGGCGGAGAAATTCATTTATCCGAGGAAGGATTTCAGTGATTGTTGCCGGATCTTGACTTGACTTTGAATCTAATTCAACCAGAACCTGATCTCCGACTAATGGTTTGAGCTTTTCGTGACGAAAAAGTCCCTTTGGCTTGGTGGTAATTAAACCCTCGGATGTCTCGACATAATAAAAACCACTGAGTGCTTGATAAATTCTTCCTTGAATGACTTGATTATTTGATTGATCCATGGATTCTCCTTACTGCGGATAAACTTGATTACTTTCTGCTATAACGTCACCATCGCGAGTGATGCGGTACTGGCCAACACTATTTGATGGGATATATAAGGACAGTTGAATCGGTTGAGATTCAGTGATCTCAAACTCTCTAGCTAGTTCTGTGATCTTGTTATTAGCATCTCCGATAAAAACTTGGATTTTATTAGGTAAAGGCTTTTCTTGATCAAGATCACTAGACTCATAGGTAGGCACGTATTCGACATACTCCTCAACTTGAGTGCTAACATTTTCACTCGCCTCAGGACCTTGAGAGACTGTCACTTCAATCGATTGACCCGCTTCTAATGGTGTGCCTGGTGCTGGTTTTTGACTGATTACTTGACCCTTAGGGACAAATTCACTGTACTCATAGACTTCCTCAACATATACACCGTATTCTTCAGCAAAATGATAGACCATATCTACAGATAAATTATAAAAATCTTGCATCACAATCGAATCGCTGGAACTGCCAACAGTCAAAGTGATCGGTGTTTCACTAGGAACAACTACTGATCCCGGCTCGACACTTTGGGCCAAGACAACTCCCACTTGACTTGGATCGGTAGTCGCTATTCCACGCCGCTCTACTATAAAGTCTGCATCAGTTAATAATCTCCGGGTAGCCTCGTAGTTTTGTCCGACATAGTCATCTAGCTTAACCTGAGTTTTACCTTTAGAAACGATTAAATTCACTGCTTGATTTTTTTTGATTCGCTTGCCTGCTTCTGGTTCAGTTTCAATCACTTGTCCATTCTGGATAGTTTCATGCCAATTTTCAGAGACATCACCAACTTGCAAGTTGGACTTGGATAATTTCTGAGAAGCTTCTTCCTGAGAGAGACCTGTTAAATTAGGTACTGTAGTCATTGCAAAGAAATTATTGAAGATTAGGAAACCTCCCACCAGCAAACTCAAAGCTACTACAAAGAGAATCAGCCATGATAACCATCGCCGACGCTTTCTAGGGGGTTCAAGGGGAGCCACTTGATCATAGGCTTGAAAATCAAAGTCTTCCAAGTCTTGATCTGAGCTAGATTGGTGGCCCGATTCTGTCTGAATCGGTTGTAGAACCAAGGTCTTATCCATATCTTCTTGAGGTTGGAAGATAGGCTCATTCATTCGATTGACACTCAAACTGGTTGATAAATCACTCAGCATGGCTTGAACACTCTCATAACGATCAGCAGGATCCTTAGCTGTTGCCTTTAGGACTACATTCTCTAAGCTTTGTGGCACATAATCCAGCTGCTCTCTAATTCGTGGAAAAGGTTCTTGAAAATGCTTTAAAGCGACAGAAACAGCCGATTCGCCATCATAAGGAACAGAGCCGGTTATCAGCTCATATAAAACGACGCCTAAGGCATAGATGTCAGATTTAGTGGTTGCATTTCCTCCACGTGCTTGTTCTGGTGATAAATAATGAACGGATCCTAATAAGGTGTTGGTTTGAGTAATCGAAGTATCAGTCAGAGCAATAGCTATCCCAAAGTCAGTTATTTTCACTTGATTTTTACCGGTAATTAGAATATTTTGAGGCTTAATATCGCGGTGAATAATTCGGTGACGGTGGGCAATTTCGATTCCAGCTAATATTTGACTCATAATGGATACGGCTAACTCTAAAGAAATAGGAGCATGCTCTTGGATAAAGTGTTTGAGATCCGTCCCATCTACATATTCCATGACAATATACTGTTGATCATCTTCTTCATCAACGTCATAAACTTCAACAATATTATGGTGAAGAAGTTGGCTGGCTGACATCGCTTCTCTTTGGAACCTTTTGATCGCTTCTTTGTTATCTTGGAAGTCAAATCTTAGGACTTTAACTGCCACATCACGGTCCAATATTAAATCACGTCCTAAATAAACATTGGCCATTCCTCCGGTTCCAATCAGAGAATTTAGCTGATAGCGATTAGATAACTTATCTCCTATTTCAATCATTCCACTCACCTCCTTGATCTAGATCCGATACAATAATAACCGTAATATTATCAGAGCCACCCGCTTCATTAGCAGCATCAATTAAACGATGGCTAAGATTACTTTGATGGTCTTGGTTGTTGAAGAAATCTACCAAGACTTCTTTTGTTAGCATATTGGTTAATCCATCGGAACACAGCATCACAATATCTACTTGTTCCAAAGATAGATTTGTAATTTCATAGGAAATCTCTTCAGTGCCACCGATGGACTGGGTCACTACATTCCGCCGAGGATGGGTCTGACCTTCCGCCTCAGTGATTTCTCCAGATTTGATAAGCTCATTAACAAGAGAATGATCTTCAGTCATCTGAATTAAATCTCCGTCCTTAAATATATAGGCCCGACTATCACCCACGTGAGCTAAGAATAAAGTATGGTCGATAATGAGAGCCAAAACCAGTGTGGTCCCCATTCCTTCATACTGTTCAGCTTGTTTGGATAAATCGAGTATATATTGATTAACCGCTTCGATCATTTGACCAATCCACTCACTTGCCTGGTCAATTTCAATCGCTTGATCCAAAGATTCAAAACGAGAACCTAAATACTTAGTTGTGGCTTGACTGGCAATATCACCAGCTTGTTGACCACCTACTCCATCACAAAGCACAAAAAAGGTTTGACCAAAACTATTCGTAAAGTAATCAGCATAGTCTTGGTTAGACTTCCTTTGCTTACCTACATTTGAATGAATTGAAATTTTCATTCCTTCACCTCTATGTTTTTCTAACTATTTTTGATAATTCTAGCAATAAAAAAACCATCCGTCTGAAATTGGTTAGGCCACACCCGAATAAAACCATCTGAAGTAATCAACTCGGGATTGCGTACTTCATCTGGAGTAATGGCTAACACTGAGTAATTGGAATATTTTTTTAAGAAACGCTCGATCGCCTCTTCATTTTCCCCTCTGGTCAATGTACAAGTACTATAAATTAAGATACCGCCTACTTTTAAATATTGCTCTACATTCTCAATTATCTGTTCTTGAATGACTTGCAAGGCGGCAACCGATTGAGGAGTTTGGCTATATCGGATCTCTGGTTTGCGGCGCAAAAGACCTAAGCCAGAGCAAGGCGCATCTAGGTATATTCTATCATATAAAGAAGAGGAATCTGGCTTAAATTTTCTTGCATCAGCTAATTTTAAGTGCAAGCGATCTTCTAAGCCTAAACGCTTCCTGTTTTCATCTAGTTTATTTATTTTTTCGGCTGAGACATCTATCGCTGTCACTTGCCCTCGATCGAGAAGACCCGCAATATGTGTAGCTTTTCCCCCTGGGGCTGCACAAGGATCTAATACATGCTCATCCCCAGCTAAACGGCCTAAGGGAGCAACCAACATCGAACTTTCATCTTGAATTGTGATCAATCCCTTTTTGAAGACTTGACTATCTGCTAAATTTCCCTTGAGTGATCGAACAGCCTCGTTTGATAAGACACCCGGTTCAACTTGATAACCTTCTTCTTTTAAAGCTTGAATCACAGCAGACTGGCTCATCTTTTTTTCAGGATTAATTCTAGCACTTACATAGGCCTTCTCATTAAAGGATTTAAGAAGCTTGTCGATATCTGATCCAGGATAGACTGATTCGAGTTCATCAATGATCCATTGCGGGATCGAATATCGGATCTCTTCTTTATCAATCTTACCAAGATCCACTGGTAACCAGTCACGTTGAAATTTTCTCAAAATGGCATTGATAAATTTAGCTAGACCTTGATGACCGTTGATTTTACCAATTTCAACAGCCTCGTTGATGACCGCATGATCAGGAACTCGGTCCAAAAAGATTAGTTGATAAAGACTCATTTCAATCAAAGTTTGCACCCATCGATCCGTTTTCTTACCCTTAGTTAAAAGCTCAAAATAATAGTTCAAAGTCAGCTTTCTTTGCAGGCATCCATAAACAAGTTGAGTCATTAATCGTTGGTCAGCTGAATTTAGTTGAGAATTTTTTAAGCTCTCATTAATTAATACATTTGAATAGCCCTCTTGATATTCAATCTGATATAAAATATTTAAAGCTTGGAAACGAGCATTTTCATTGAAATAATTCTTGGCTCTTGATTTTATTTTCATATTTTACCTAGTTTCAAAAGTTTGACCGATCAACTCATCAGCCGAGCGTCCATTAAAATAATCTTTTAATTTAATACGCTTCTTGCCAGCTGGCTGCCACTCGTAAACGGCTAGATAAGTATCTGCTCCTGCTTGAACGACAAAATAATCTTCGCCCGCTCCAACAATGGTTCCCACTTCTGCTTGCTCGCCTGAATAAACAATTGGCTTAGCTTTCCAGATCTTGACGCGTTTTTTGTCTAACCAAGTATAAGTAGATGGGAAGGGGCTAAAGGCACGAATATGTCGATCAATTTGCTGGGCATCTTGCTGCCAATCTAATTGTTCTTGCTCACGATTGATCGTTGGTGAAAAGGTCACCAATTCCTCATCCTGAGCTTGGGCTTGAATCTTACCTTCTATTAGTGCAGGCAGGGTTTCCATTAATAAGTCTTTCCCTAAGTCTGCAAGTTTAATAAACAGGCTACCAGTATCGTCATCATCATGAATAGACAGTCTTGCTTGCGCGAGAATATCCCCTGCATCCATCTTACTAGTCATGTAAATGATTGAAATGCCCGTTTCTTGTTCGCCTTGCCAAATTGCATAATGAATTGGTGCGCCCCCCCGATACTTAGGAAGAAGAGAAGCATGTACATTAATGGCTCCATACTTCGGCGCTTCTAATAAACTCTTAGGCACAAACTGGCCATAGGCAGCCGTGATTATAAGGTCAGCTTTCAATTCTAATAACTCTTTTGCTTCAATCGATCCACTAATTTTTTCTGGTTGGTAAACTGGTAGATCGTATTCTAAGGCTAGATCTTTGACTGGAGAGAACGTTAGCTTGCGCTTACGTCCCACTGGGCGATCGGGTTGAGTGACAACTGCAACAATTTGGTGTTCACTTTCAAGGAGCCCCTGCAAAATAGTCTTCGCAAAGTCGGGGGTTCCCATAAAAATTATTTTTGCCATAATTGATTCCTTTCCTAGGTCGATTAAATAAATATTTGAGGTTCATGGTCAATACTCACATAGAGGCCGCGACGAGCATCCTCTTGACTAGCCTCTAAGAGATGCGTGAGGATCTGATTTAATTCCTGTCGATCTTTATATTTTAAAAATATTTGATAGTGGTAACGCTGATTGATTCTAGCAATTGGACCCGGACTAGGCCCTAAGATAATGACCTCCCCTTGCCAAGGAGTCTTACTTAATTGGCTTTTGATCTCATGGGCCCGCCTAAAGGCCTGTCCTTGGTTTTTACCGACTACCGAGATCAAACTGGTAAAATAATAGGGAGGATATTTAGCTAAATGTCGACGTTTCATTTCCTGGAAGAAAAAATTCTCATAGTCATGTTTCTGGGCTAGTCTAATGACATAATGATCCGGATTATAGGTTTGGATAATTACTTCGCCAGCTAATTCACCTCGCCCAGCTCGACCGCTGACTTGTGTTAATAATTGAAAAGTTCGCTCACTGGCACGAAAATCTGGAATATTTAAGCTGGTATCAGCATTGATAACCCCAACTAAGGTTACATTTTCAAAATCTAGCCCCTTAGCTATCATTTGGGTTCCCAACAATATATCCGCCCCACCTCGGCCAAATTGATCGAGTAGTTGCTGATGAGAGCCTCTCTTTTGGGTGGTATCGTTATCCATCCGTATGACGCGAGCATGTGGAAATAATTCCTCAAGACTTTCGGCAATCTTTTGCGTACCCAGCCCTTGGGTTCGTATATGTGGACTCTGACACTTCGGACATACCGATGGTACCGACTCTTCGTGATTACAGTAATGACACTTCATTCGATGCTGACTTTTATGATAAGTCAAGGAAATATCACAATTTGGACATTGGACAACATACCCACACTCCCGACACAAGAGATAAGCAGCATAGCCACGTCGATTCAACATGAGAACGATTTGCTGTTTAACTTCCAACCTTTCTTGAATTTTGTCAAGGAGTTGGAGCGAAAACTCCTGATTAATGTTATTTCTTGACTGTTCGGTCATATCAATAATTTCAATAGGAGGTAATGTCTTGCCATTAATTCGATTGGGAAGTGGAATTAATTGGTAGTTACCTACTTGTGCGCGGGCTCTTGACTCCAGACTAGGGGTCGCACTTCCCAAAACTAGGGGAATCTGATTATAACCACTTCGCCATTTAGCAACATCTCTAGCATGATATCGTGGATTATCTGATTGCTTATAGCTCGTCTCATGCTCTTCGTCAATGATAATCAGACCTAAATTTTCAAGTGGAGCAAAGATTGAAGATCGAGCCCCAACCACGACTTTAGCCTCTTGTTTAATAATTCGCTGCCATTCATCAAATTTTTCAGTTGTCGTTAAAGCTGAATGAAGGACCGCTACTTGGCTACCAAAGCGGGAAACGACTCTCTCAACCATTTGAGGAGTCAAGGCTATTTCTGGTACTAGTAATAAGGCTGTTTTCCCATCTTTTATTGCTAGATCCATTAATTGCAAGTAAACTTCTGTTTTGCCACTCCCGGTAACACCTTCAATGAGAAAGGTTTTATCAAGTCCTTCTCTAATCGCTGGCGCAATCGCTTGATAAGCCAAGCTTTGCTCATGGGTCAAGGCTTTTGGTAAACTTGGTTCAAAGCTTAGATCTTTTAAAGGATCTCGGTAAACCTCTTGGTCTACACGGTCAAACCAGCCCTTATCTATCGTTGCTTTGATCACAGGTCGGCTAATTCCTTCTTCTTCTAACCTTTTATATGAAAGCGACTGATCCACATCCATCATGATTGATAGTAAGAGGGCCTGTTTCTTGCTTTGTTTATTTAAACTTTCCAGCAATTCTTGATAATTTAGGTGTGATTTTTTAAATAAATAAGCTTCTGTTTTGATGGTCTTCTGATCTTGTAGACTAAATTTAAAATCGATAATCCCTTGATCAGCTAATTTTTTTATTTGCTTGGGATTGAGTCGCTTTTCTAAATCACTTCGCTCAACCGTTAATTTTTCCCGATTCCAATCAGGTAGTAGCTGACAGAATGCGTCAATATCATTAATCTTAACGGTAGTTTCATATTTAACTTTTAAGAGTGATGGGAGCATAGCCTGAAGAATAGATATTTGAAAGGCATGCAAATCATCTTTTAGGTAAAAACTGAGATCAATAAGCTCCTGATTCAAATAAGATCGATAGTCTAAGATCGATACAAGTGGCTTCAATTGGCCTGCAAAATCAGTCTGGTCACTGAGGCCAACGACGATACCCATGAGAACTCTACGACCAAAGTTAACTTCCACTCTCATTCCTAATTCAATGGCTTCCTGCCATTCTTCAGGGACCAAATAATCGAAGGTTCGGTTAAGCTGTGCAGACGGAATATCTACAATTACTTGAGCAATCACTGGTTCACCCCCTCATAATAAAAAACCTTATTCTAATCAGCAAGACTTATCTTGATTGTAGAATAAGGTTAATCTCATAATAAATGATTGATTATTTTTCGCGAATGGTCAGCTTGTCAGCAACCACTTCTTCCAATGCCTGCCCAACAGGCTTAACAGATTTATAGGATTCCAATTGATGATCGTCAAACATTTGCATCTCATGAGCTCTCTTGGAAGCTAGAATTATTAAACTATAGGTTGATGGAATCTTTTCATTTAATTTATCAATGGATGGATAGAGTAACATTGTTATTCCCCTTTCTGAAAATAGTCATGGATTTGTCTTTGAATTTGGTCAACAACCCGGTCAACCTTTAAATGCTCACTTTGAATAATCGCATTCACTTGATCAACTGCTTGGTCTACTTCTTCATTGACCACGACATAATCATAATATTGCATCATTTCGATTTCTTCGCGGGCTTTTTGCATCCGTTCAAAAATAATTGCCTCATCCTCAGTACCTCGCCCACAGATTCTTGACTCTAATTCCGTTAAGTTAGGGGGAGCTAGAAAGATGAATACCCCTTCAGGCATTCGCTCTTTGACCTTAAGCGCTCCTTGGACTTCAATTTCTAAGAAAACATCATGGCCGGCCTCCAAATTTTCTTGGATTTTTTTTATGGGCGTACCATAATAGTTTCCCACATATTCCGCATGTTCCAACAGCGCATCTTCCTGAATTAAGTTTTCGAATTCTTCGCGACTAATAAAAAAATAGTCAACACCATCTACTTCGCCGTCACGCATCTTGCGAGTTGTAGCAGAGATTGAATAAACATAATTATACTTGTTTTCTTCAAATATAGCCGCTCTTACTGTTCCCTTACCAACACCCGATGGGCCAGATAAAACGACTAGCAATCCTCTTGATTGTGACATTTTCAACCTCCTGCTTAATGTTATTTGTACCCTTAATAATAGCATAAATATACGTGAAGGCAAAGCTTCTTTCTTATCCTAATATTAGATAGACTTAAATATTGCCTAAGAATAATTAAAAAAGCCAGACAAGCTGGCTTCCTTATTATTTCATGTCTTTAATTTTCATCATGCGAGTGATAGCAGAACGCTCAGCTTCTTCAAGCTTCATCTCGATAAAATGAATGGTCTCTTTTAAATCAGGAATCGTTCGATACTCCAACGCATTAACCCGACGACGTGTTTTCTCTATTTCATCAGCCATTAATTGACAAGTTTTTTCAATTTCAGCCAACTCTAATAGATCATCTAAAGACTGCTCAATCGCTTGGATGGAGTCGTCCATTCCGCTATTAGAAGCTACAAAGCTATACTCCACATCGCTATCATTGCCCATCTCATCAATGTCTGTAAACATTTGGGGAACTCGAACACTCATGATATTATTTTGTTCGATTCTTAGATTCACTTTTTTTGATGGGATAGCAAACATTTCCTCAACTTGTTGGCTATTTTCTAAAGACTTAGCCAGTACAAAATTTTGCATAGCTTCGACTAATTGACCTTCAACTTCTTGACGCTTTTCATTATTTTTTCGGATCAGATCAATAAATTGACGCATCAATTCATCTTGCTTATCCTTAAGAAGTTTATGCCCTCTCGTTGCCAGCGACAGCTGAGACTTCAGGCGTGTTAATTCACCACGAGTAGGCTTCACATTTAATTTAGCCAATCTTATCACTCCTTACCAGGAAGGAATTCATCAATCATATCATCCTTAATACGTTTTAACTCTGTTCTCGGTAAGATATCCAATAGTTCCCAAGCTAGATCAATTGATTCATCAATGGAACGATTTGTCGTAAAGCCTTGGTTGACATATTCCTTTTCAAATCGGTCAGCAAATTCTAAATACTTCTTATCTGTATCTGACAAGGCTGATTCCCCTAGTACTGCTGATAATTCCTTAGCTTCCTTACCGGTAGCATAGGCAGCAAAGACTTGGTTCATAGTAGCTGCATGATCTTTACGCGTTTTTCCTTCTCCGATTCCGTCATCTTTTAAACGAGACAAGGAAGGTAGGACATTAATCGGTGGCTCAAAACCGTGGCCATCTATTTCGCGCGACAGGATGATTTGCCCTTCGGTAATATAACCTGTTAAGTCAGGAATTGGGTGAGTAATATCATCTTCTGGCATCGTAAGAATAGGAAGCTGAGTCACTGACCCTTCTTTACCCTCGATTCTACCGGCGCGCTCATATAAAGTGGCCAAGTCAGTATATAAGTATCCTGGATAGCCTCTTCGTCCCGGCACTTCACGTCTGGCAGCTGAAACCTCACGTAATGCCTCACAGTAGTTAGTCATGTCCGTCATAATAACTAGCACATGCATACCCTTCTCAAAGGCTAAATACTCTGCGGTAGTTAGAGCAATTTTAGGAGTTGCAAGTCGCTCAATGGATGGATCATCCGCTAAATTAATAAACAAGACCGAACGGTCAAGGGCACCAGAATCTCTCAGATCCTTCATAAAGAAGTCAGCCTCTTGGAAGGTAACCCCCATTGCCGCAAAAACAACTGCAAAATTCTCGTCTGAATTCAATACTTGCGCTTGTCTAGCAATTTGAGCTGCTAGTTGTTGATGAGGAAGGCCAGATCCAGAGAAAATAGGTAGTTTTTGACCACGAACAAGCGTATTCAAGTGGTCAATAGTTGATATACCCGTTTGAATAAATTCATCGGGATATTCACGGGCCACTGGATTAATAGCTTCTCCTTCAATATCCAACTCTTTTTCAGGTAGAATTTCTGGTCCTCCATCAATAACCTTACCCATCCCATTAAAGATCCGACCAACCATGTCTTCTGATACCGGTAAATGTTGTGGACGACCAGTGAAACGAACTTTAGTAGATTGTAAGTTAACTCCTGAGGATCCTTCGAAAAGTTGGACGGTAGCGATATCGCCAGAAATTTCTAGCACCTTACCTTGGCGCTTCTCACCATCTTGTAATTCCACTTCAACTAATTCATTGTACTTAGCCTCACTGACACCTTCTACCATCATTAGAGGGCCATCAACTTGAAAGGCAGAGCGGTATTCTTTAATTATTGCCAAATTCTTCACCTCCAGCTTGTAACACATTCTTGAGTGTTAAATCAATCTCACGCTTCAACGCTTCGATTTGCCCTACATTTTCAGTTGGGACAAACTTACTTCTAGCAATACGGTCGCGTAATTCAACTGTGCCATTAAAGACTTCATCTAAATAGGCACCATATTCAATGGCCTCTTGAGCTTTGTGGTCAAAGTATAGAATATTATCTAGCATTGCTAATTGCTTATTAAAGGGAGTATATTCATCCACATCATCATAAGCATTTTGTTGCAAGTAATCTTCTCTCAGCATTCTAGCAGTATTCATAGTTATCCGGTCGCGATCAGATAAGGATTCTTCCCCGACTAGACGAACGATTTCCTCTAATTCATCTTCCTTTTGAAGAATGTCCATGGCTTCTTGAACACGATTCGACCAATCTACTTGATATTGATCGGACATATAAGAACTGACTTCATCCGAGAAGAGGGAATAAGATTCCAACCAATCAATGGCCGGGAAGTGACGACGCTGGGCTAAAGGCGCACTCAAGCCCCAGAATACGCGAACCACTCTTAGTGTGTTTTGCGTAACGGGTTCTGAGGTGTCCCCACCTGGAGGCGATACGGCAGAAATAGCAGTTACAGATCCACGGCGCTCTTCATCGGATCCTAAAGGTCTAACAAAACCAGCCCGTTCATAATATTCAGCCAAACGGCTACCTAAGTAAGCTGGATAACCTTCGTCACCAGGCATTTCTTCCAAACGACCAGACATTTCACGTAGAGCCTCGGCCCAACGAGAAGTTGAATCGGCCATAATAGCGACTGAGTAACCCATATCTCTAAAATATTCAGCAATCGTGATCCCCGTATAAATAGAAGCTTCACGGGCAGCCACTGGCATGTTAGATGTATTAGCAATTAATATCGTTCTATCCATTAGTGATTCGCCAGTATTAGGGTCGATTAAGTTAGGGAATTCATCCAAAACTTCCGTCATTTCATTACCACGTTCACCACAACCGACATAGATAACAATGTCAACGTTAGAGAATTTAGCAATTTGGTGTTGAATGACCGTCTTCCCTGCTCCAAATGGCCCAGGTATTGCTGCAGCTCCCCCCTTAGTAACCGGGAAGAAGGTATCAATGACCCGCTGTCCAGTTACTAAAGGCTCACTAGGTGCAAATTTTTCTGCATAGGGGCGACCCTTACGGACGGGCCATTTTTGAACCAAGCTACCCTGGAATCGATTTCCTTTATTATCTTCAAGTACATAGACCGTATCTTGAATCGTATAAGAACCGGATTCAATTTGAATCAAACGGCCTTCATGGCCGTAAGGGACCATAATTCGGTGTTGGACAACTTTAGTTTCGTCAACATAACCGACAATATCTCCCGCTTTTACATATTCTCCTACAGCTTTTGTAGCTTCAAAGTGCCATTTTTTCTCACTATCTAAAACAGGAACCTTAACGCCTCTTTCTAGATAGTCTGTTTGAGTAATCTCCATAAATTTATTAAGAGGACGTTGAATACCATCAAACATTTGTGACATTAAGCCTGGCCCTAATTCAACTGATAAGGGACTGCCAGTGGATTCAACTGGCTCACCCAGACCAATTCCTGATGTTTCCTCGTATACTTGAATGGCTGCTACATCATTTTTCATTTGAATGATTTCACCAATCAGGCCGAGCTCGCCCACATAACAAATATCTTGAACTTTTGCTTCTTCCATTCCAGACGCTTGAATTAAAGGTCCAGAAACTTTAATAATTTTTCCTTGTTTCAATTGACTACCTCCCTCAATCACAATATATTAGCACCCACTGCTTTTTCGACATTATCTTGAATTCTCTTCATACCAATTCCCATTTGACCTCGATGGGTTGGGATTAAAATAACAGCAGGAGTGACTCTTGTGTCGTAGTATCGTACCACTTCGGGTATCAACTCTGCAATGTCTTCTGTTAAGTAAATAATACCATAATCTCCCCGACCAAGATCTCTCATGGTTTCGCGTGCTTCCTCAGCACTAGTGACCGCAAAGATATCAAATCCTATTACCCTAAAGGGTAATATTGCATCACGATTGCCTACTACTGCAATCTTATACTGTTTGGCCATAGACAGGACGCATCCTTTCTATTATTTGTTCTTCTTTCAAGTCATTTAAGCGACCCACTAGGATCAATCTTAAATTTTTCACTTCCATCTCTTTTCCAAATAGATAACGTAATATCGGTATCGGACCATCCGTTTGAAATCGATTTTCTGTCAATAATTGATGGATATAAAAGTCTTGTCCATTTTCTATCTCAGATAAATCAATTTTTCCTTGACTGAGTCTCTGTTCAAAGGTTTGAAGTCCATGGTTAAATGGTAATTGATTGGCACCTTTAAACCAAGATAAAACCTGATTCTCACGGACTAGATCAATAAACTCTTCAATTGATAAATCAGCCTTATCTGACATCATTTCATACATGAAGCTATTGGGTTTATCTTGTTGAACCGCTCGAAGACCGGTGGTTATATTATAGAAACCTATTATGGCTTCAACTAACTGGCTGATGATGGCTAGATCTAATCTTTCAGCGATTACCCTTAAATAATCAAAGTAGGCCATATCCAAGCCGACATCAAACACTTCAGTATCTTGGTAACCTTGAAACTCACGCCAAATTTCACGGATATTATCAGTAATTGTCTTATCAACAATATCTGACTCTTGTGTCTGAGCTAAGTGATGTAATTCATTTAAAGGATAGGGTCCAATGGGAATTAACAGCTCATCCAAATCCTTATCAGTCACTAGCATCTTCGAAAATAATTTCAAATTATGAAATAAGTAGCTCGATCCAAATATATCCACTACCTCTTGGCAGGGTGTCTCTTCATATATCCATTTGTATTCATCCGCAAGCTGATTCATCAACCGTCCTTCAATAGCTTGAGGAGTTCTCAAATCTTCCGGCCGAAAAAAGTAATTCGTATCTTCAAGAATTCTAAGAGATTGTTGCTCACTAGGACTATCAAGCAAGTCTTTAAAATCATCAATAGTCAGAAAGCTAGTTTCATGAATGGAGATCGTCGTATTAATCTGCGAGAAATCATGCGACATAATATCCTCTCCTATTCACTAAATATTGATTGGCTGAGTTGACTAGCAAGTTTTTGACGTGCATCTGCAATCATATTTTCATAAATATAATTATAATCGACTCGGTCTTGGCTAACAATAAACCCTCCCATGTGTTTAATCACATCATCAATTAAGTTTAAATTAGGGAAATTGATCTTGAGATGGTCTAAAGCTTCTTGGCTTAAAAGATCCTTCGTATACTGACCAAAGGTTACACTAATAGGAAACTCTTTGAATTTATTTAAGACTTGATAAATAAATTTAAGTTGGGAATCAGAAGACATACTATTCATTGACTGAACTGCCTCAGTAAACAGTACATCCAAAAGTTCTTGTTTACTCGCAAGAGAAGCTTGGCGCTTCTTATTTTGTAATTGTTGCAACTGCCGGTCAAAATCAGCTTGGATCTGCCCTAATAGTTGGCGTCGCTCTTCTTCTTTCCTAGCTAATAATTGCTTTCTTTTTTCTTGGTAATCATTTTCTGCTTTATCCTGTGCTTGCTTTAGCCGGACCTGTCCGCGACGATCTGCTTGATCCAACACAGAATCTTTTAATTGATTATATTCACTCATTATCCCACATCCTTTATTGCTTAATTATAACGCTAAGTTTAGACAATTTGAATCAATAAGAAAGAAATTACAAAAGCTAAAATAGCATACATTTCTACCATTGAGGATAGGATAATTCCGTAAGTGTTGTTTTCAGGTCTCTTGGCTAAGATACCCATACCTGAAATAGCCACATCAGCTTGAGCTCTCGCCGTAAAATAACCAACTAGGGCTATCGGCAAAGCAGCGATTAATAAATTGACTCCCTTAATTAATTCCATTCCAACTTGGATTTGTTGCATTATAACAAAACCGATTACAAAACCGTAAAGACCTTGAGAAGCTGGCATCAATTGCAAAATCAACGCTTGAGCAAATTTTTCTGGTTCTTCTTTCAATAAGGCAGCTGCAGTTTGACCGACACGCCCTACTCCTAAACCAGATGCCACACCATTCAATCCTACCGCTAAAAAGACTCCAATTGTGGCAAACATCAGTCCACCATAATCATGCATAAAATTTCCCATTAAGATTCTCCTTTATTTTGATTTTTTTATTTCGACATATTTCTCTTCTGAGGCGAAGGGTTCAAACAAGTGACCATTGCCTGAGTAAAATTTCCCAAAAAATTCTACAAATATTAACCGCAAAGCATGCACTGCGCCGGTAAGAAAAGATAAAAATAAGTTAAATAAATGTAGCCCTAAAAAGATCAAAATACCGATACTAAATCGAGCTACTGGTGGAAGTTGACCAACGATTAGATTGAAAGCCGCTCCAATACTAACTCCAGACAGGCCGAGAGCCATTAATCTGGAATAAGAAATCACGTCTCCAAAATAAGACACTCCATCAATTAAAGATAGAAGGCCCTTACCCAAGCCAGAAATACTCCCTGTTTCGATAATATGAGCGACAAATATTCCCGCTAAACTAAACAAGGCGAACCATCCACCCACACCGGCTATTGGAGCTAGCATCGGAACAAATTGACCCAGTCCATAAATCAATAGACCGAGAATAATCACAATCCAACCGAGACCCTCTGCAAAACCTAGTGCATATGCCTTGTTCCTAAAATGTAAATAAGTATTTAGAGCAAAGGCAATCAGCATATGTAAAACACCGATTGCTAAAGATAGCATCATCACTTCCATAACCTGTCCTTCCAGATTAATAATCTGAATTTGAGGCAAGGTAATCCCAAAAAATGACCCATAAATAATTCCCCATAAGATGGCTGACCAACCGAGCGTATTCGCTAATTTAAGAACTTGCTTGGTGGATTCAGATAGGTTGAAGGTCAAGATAGGGATCAAAGTTGCTAGCATGATTAACAAGCCATAACCAAGGTCTCCAATCATCATACCAAAAAATAAGGAATAGAAAGGCATAACAAAAGGTGTCGGATCAATTTCTTGATAGTTCGGCACCCCATACATGTTGGTAATCATTTCAAATGGTCGCACTAACCAATTGTTCCTTAATTTAGTTGGTGCATACTTGGCTTCGACTTCCGTTAATTCGTTAGCGGCAATAATGACATTCTGACTAAAGTTATTGCGAATCTGAGCGATAAAGTCTTGAGCTTGGTCTGCTTCAATCCAACCTTGAATTGAAATCAAATGCTTGGAATATCCAAGAAGCAGCTTGATTTGCTCGCGTTTATTTAAGTTGGATACATATTCATAGGCAAGCTTCAACTGGTCTAATTCTTCTCGCGAACTTTCTAAACGCTTAAAGATTTCTTGATATTCGACCTTGAAATTTTCAATTTCTTTTTGATAGATTTTTAGGCGTTCTTGAGGTAATTCCTGATAACTATAGGTGAAAGGAGTGAATTGATTTTTTTCAATTCATTCATAGCATACTGGTGAGCTTCACCCTTAATGAAGACTATAACGCCGTAGTTATGCTCATCAATATAGACGACTTCATACTCTAAATCATCGTCCTCTTTCAAGAAATTAAAGAAATGATCATCATTCGTAGAGGGAATACTTCCAATCACCCCACGGACGTATTGGAATTTACGAAGTTCATTAGGGGTCACTTGCAAATCACGCCAAGGATATAATTCATCGTATTGACTACGCCTTTGGTCAATTAAATCCTCTAATTCGTCTAGTCTAAGGATGTCTTGATGGATTCGATCCACTAAAGCTTGGTCGTCGACTCGTTCTCCAAGGTGCTCAATCTGGTCATAGGTCACTGTTTTCTTACCAGTCTTCATTTTCTGCCAAAAAGACGGGCTAGGAAGGTAATCTTCAATTGTTTCAATTGCCCGTTCAATCCCATGCAGTCGATGATTTAATTCATCTACTAAGCCTTGATCTTTATGTGGATGAATCTCATCTTTTTGTAGTTCATTTAATAATTCACTTGTTTCAGCTGGTAATTCGTCCCATTTTTCAATTTCCTGTAAATCAATAATTTCCAGTTGCTCTAACCCTTGCACAGCTACCAATAGCTCATCTAACTCGTTAATAGGTGCTAGAATGGCAAGGCGCTTCATGGGGCTAATCGCCATACATTTTCACCACTTTCTCAATAATCTGACCCACTAGGGCTTCTTTGCGACTATCCAAGACTTCTTGGCTTCGGTTATGGTGCAAGCTTAATGTATCTTCAACTTCTTTTTCAAGTTGGTCTTTCTCAGTCTGCAATTGATTGGTTAGCTGTTTTTCTAACTTTTCAGTTTCAAGATCAAACTTAGCTTCATCGTCTTGTAATCTTTTTTCTTCTTCCTGGGCTAAAGCTTGAATCTGCGATTCATACTGCTTTTGAATTTTTTTCGCTTCATCTTCGATTCCCTTAACAATTTGTAGCGTATTTTTGGCCATAGAATTCCCTCCTAAAATTTATGTTCCCTTTCATTATAACAGATATAGCCTATATTTGAAGCCATAAGGCTTTCTTAGGTTATCAATCTCAATTTATAAGATATTATTGATCACTAAATATATTGATGACTCATATAATAAAGTCTAAGCTTGACTTTCAGAACAAGTGTTCGTATAATGTTATCAGAACATCAGTTCGACTAGAAGGAGGGAAATTATGGAACTACCTATTCAATCCAAACAAACTGTCAAGTCATCGTTAAGCCGTCTATTCAATCCTTTTATTATCCATGAAGATCCAGTCATCCCCCTTATCCAACCGCTAAAACAAGTGAGGGATAGACTCAACCAACATTATATAAATCAAGAGCCTATTATTGTCCTCTATGAATACTACAATCGACAACAAATTATTTGTCAAAAGTCTGTAGAATGTTATGTTAAATCTCCAATCCAAGCAGATCAACGTGTGGTCCTTGAAGATTGCCACTTGGGGCACCATCTCTTGGTCTACCTCGACCAAATCATCAAAGTTTCTGCATAAAAAAGCTGAAAACTGCCTTTGACAGTTGATGTGACCCCCAAAAGTTGGAGTTTATAATTGAATACTTAGGCAACGTATTGAGTGTCCTGTTTTCGGTAATCAACTGGAGATAGGCCACTC
>NZ_JADD01000024.1 GCF_000518205.1 Hutsoniella sourekii ATCC 700629
CTTAGGAAGGTAACCATCAATCCGGAGTGGGAGTACTACAAAGCCAAGCAACGAGAGCTCTTGTCAGATCCAGAATACAGCTTAATATACAGCCTTCGAAAAACGGATGTGGAACCCGCATTCGGACATTTGAAGGCGAATTTAGGGTTCAACCGATTCCATGTAAGAGGAATTGATAAGGTTCATAATGAGATTGGACTGGCGTTAATGGCCACGAACATGAGAAAATTGGCTCTGATCTTTAGAACAAATCAAAAGACCCAGCATTTTTATTCTTGTCGAATAAAAATCTGGGTTTTTTGAGGACTTACCTTACAGCCTCTTTTAAGATTAGTCAATGAGTGGATCCGTTTAAGCTTGGGCGTCCAAATAGACTTGCAAGGCAGCTGGGACAGCTTTACCTGGAGTAATATCAGCCCCGTGGTGGATAAGCGCTGCTTCAAAGGCACCTAGAACTTGCAAAACGTTCTCACGGCGACTAGAGTAACCCATGTTACCAATCCGCCAGATTTTACCAATTAATGGACCAAATGAGCCTGCGATTTCAACACCGAATTGTTCCAATAAGGTATTCTTAACCGCATCCCCATCTACTCCTTCTGGAATAAGAACAGGTGTAACTGTCACCATGTTGGATTCTAATTCACCAAATAATCCTAAGCCCATAGCATCAATACCGGCCTTAATCGCACGGTCATTTAAGGCGTGACGTTCATAGACATTGTCTAAACCCTCTTCGAGAATTAGGCGTAGACCAGTGTGAGCACCATAGACTTGTGAAGTTGCTTCTGTGTGGTGGTTGATTGGATTAGGGCTCCAGTAATGAAGAAGCTGACTTAAATCTAAATAGTTAGACTGGATATAATCGTCGTTAGGCTGGTCGCTTTCTTTGCGAATTCCTAGTTCAACTTGTTCCCGGCTTCGAATATAGTCAACCGCACGTTGGCTCATAGCAACAAATGACATTCCTGCGGGCACACTGATACATTTTTGTGTTCCGGCAACTGCAATATCAACTCCCCAATCATCCATGCGGGTTGGCATCCCACCAAAAGTAGCGACCATATCAACCAAGAAGAAAATATCATTTTCTTGGCAGTATTGACCAATTTGGTCTAGCTCTTGGAATTGACCATTGGCCGTTTCCCCGTGGATCATCGCTAGAACATCTGGCTGTTCAGCAACCAAGCGATCAATAATTTCTTGTTGGTCAAAAGGACTATCCCAGTCTTTCTCCATTAAGGTTACGTCACCGCCGGCACGTTCGGCAATCTCAGCTAATAAATAGGCGAAACGACCATAAGCAGGAACTAGAACCTTATCACCTGGTTTAATCAAGGCAAACAAACCAGCCTCAAGCCCTGAACGAGAAGATCCATCCACACCGAGAGTATAGCCATCGGTTGCAAAAACTTCTTTAAGCATCTCTTGAATCTCAGCCATTAAAGATACAAAGGCTGGATCGAATTGACCTAAGATTCGGTTGCTCATAGCTTGAAGCACCTGAGGGTGAGCTTCAACTGGGCCAGGTGTCATAATGGTTCGTTGCGGAATTTGTAATGGTTGATACATAGTCATCCCTCCAAGATTTTAATTACTTTCATTTTACTGGTCAATTATCCTCTTTTTTATCTATGAAATCAAGGTTTCATCCTACTGAGTCTTGCGGTTTTTTGTTCAGATTGCACAAAAAAATTATTGCGGTATAATTCCTTTAACATTCCACCACCCTATCTAACTTCTAGGGTTCGGGAAAATATGAAATTGAGGTGCGCCATGACAACTATTTATGAATTACTTTCAGAGCCCCGTTTCAGTGACATTAAACTCTTAACCTCTCCAGACATTCCAGGACTGGAAATTCAGTCGGTCGAAGTCAGCGAGACGCCTGATGTTGCCTATTATATCCCCGAACAAGCGATTATCTTAACGACAGCGATGATTTTCCAAGATGATCAATCTGGCTTGATTGACTATTTAAATTCTATTGACAAAGTCAGGGTTGCTGGATTAGGGATCAAGACTGGGAGATTCATTGGTGAATTAGATCCAACAGTAATCAACCATGCCAATCAACTGAAAATACCAATTTTTGAAATTCCAGATACCTACCCTATCGGCTCCTTGTTGCACCAATTCTCCAATGTTATTTGGCAGACCCAACAAGAAGAGATCAACTTTGCTCTAGATATTCAAAAGAAGTTCTCAAGTCTTCTAATCAATGATGCCCACTATGATGTGGTTATTGATGAATTCAGTCGAACCGTTAATAGTCCTGCCATCTTGGTTAGTCCCTTCCACCAAACCATCGTGGCTTCCAAGCACTTTGGTTCAAGCTATCATTCTTGCGACCACTTGGTGGATCAGACCTTCTCTCAGGCCAGTCAGGTTAACAAGAAGGAAGGCACTTTTCTCATCACCAATAACCAAGGAGAAAAGATTCAGGTGGCTTTGGTTCCTATTTATGTCTACCGGAACTTCCCTCATTACCTAATTATTTTGCATTCAGAAAAGATTCCTTATCCTTTCTCATCCTTTGCTATCGAGCAAGTGGCGATGGTCTTGAGCTTTATTCTCTTTAAGGATGATAAGATTAGACAATCCAAGCAAAATATGGAGACGGATTACTTCAAAGAATTAATTGATACTCAATTATCAGACCGGTCCGAGCACCCGGGTCAACGCTCAATCTTGGATTCTAAGATGGGCTATATTAAGAGTGACTACTACCAAGCCATCTTGGTCCATGAGGAATCAACTGTGGGGGCTCATTCTCTAACGGTCTTCCAACAAGAAGCTGTGGATGTGATTACTCTTTGGTTGAAGTATGTCGACCATCCAAGTCTTCCTAGTAATACCCTGGTCATGCCGGAGCCTAATGGTCAAGGAAGTTTGTTGATTCTACAACGGAGTCCTCATTTACTGGAGGAAGTGCTCTTTGACTTGGCTAGCGACTTGAGACGGATTCTAGATATCCAGATTGTCTTCAGCGTCGGTAATGCTTATGTTCACGAATCACAAATTGCGGAATCCTATTCCCAAGCCCGCCTTGCCTATAATGAACGCAGTCGAACCAATAACCGTCAGGGGTCTATTAGTTATTATGAGAATAAGGGAATGTATCAACTCTTCAACCAATTAAACCATAATGAAGTCCAATACTATTGCCGTTCCATTCTCAAGAGCTTCGCCTATCCTGAAGATACTGGTAGCCAGGACCTCAGAGATACCTTGAAGGCTTACTTAGACAACCAATGCGAGATTGCTCAAACCGCGGCAGACCTATATGTCCACCGCAATACTGTCAAGTACCGGATCCAACGTTGCGAAGAAATCCTCGGTTATTCCGTATCTTCTCCGGATAACTCCTTGAACTTAAGAATAGCCCTGGAGTTAAGCGAAGAAGGCTAATAAACAACCGATTAATCATTCTAAAAATGAAATTATAAGATGAGTCAAAATCGATCAATTAAAAGCTTCGAAAAACAAACTTTCCCTCAGCTGTAGTGGACCGCCTTCAGAGCGCGAACGCTCTTTCCGGCTAAATTGACTGTGCTCTCCCTAAGCGCCATAGGCGTAAGGGAGAGCTATGCGTCAATTGTCCTAAAACTACTGCTGAGGGAATGTTTGTTTTCTTCGCTATTATCAATTTTCTTTTTTTACTAATAAAGGTTACAAATCTGAACGATTTGTTTTGATTAAACATGGTGTGAATAACTTATCTCACATTCTTGTTTATGTTTATTGGATTAGTTAGCAAAAGCACTTAGGCCTTCGTATGCGTCATTATGTACCACATCAGATTCAAGGTATTCCATAATTGATTCAGGGATTTCAGTTCCTTCTTCAAGCGCTTTGTCGTAACGTAAGTTAGAACCTTCGCCTGGGTAACGAACAGAGCTGAATCCTCCTGCCGGTTTAATGGCATTCAATTCTTCTTGAGTTTGTTGGATGCTTTGTTTGAACTTCTCAGCTCCTACGAATTTCTCTGGATCAATTAAGATATAGATCTGACCTAAGTAACGACCATCATGGAGATCATGGTACATACTGGTTACATTCTTACCAAATGGAAGTCCCATTAAGACAGCTGCAAGAACGTCAACCATCATCATTAAGCCGTATCCTTTAGGCCCTGCAATTGGTACAAGACCAGCTACTGCTTGAGGGTCCGTGGTTGGATTACCATCAGCATCTACTGCCCAAGTATCAGGAATAGACTTACCTTTAGAGCGAGCATCTAATACTTTACCCCAAGCTTGAACGGTTGTCGCCATATCAAAGATAATTGGGTGAGAACCAGCACTTGGTGCACCAAAACCGATTGGGTTCGTTCCATAGTAAGGTTCAGCCCCTCCATAAGGAACAACCATTGGGTCTGATTGAGTCATAGCAATCCCGATCATATCATACTCAACAATCTTACGTAAGTAATAAGATAGCGTGCCGGTATGGCCACAGTTTCTAACACCGATAACGGCTGCTCCTTGTTCCTTGGCTAGCTTGATTCCTGGTTCAATGGCTTCATTAGCAACATATTGCCCTTGACCGTTGTCACCATCTAAGATAGCAGTAGCAGGACCTGTTTGTTCCCACTTTAATTGTGGATCATGAGTGATCCCACCTTTGGCAATACGCTCAGCATAGTATTCGACACGAACCGCACCATGTGAGTGAACGCCAGATAAGTCTGCATATGTTAAGTGAGCAGCTGTCTCTTCTGCAGAAGCTTCGTTTAATCCTGCAGCCATTAATTTCTTCTTAATTAAATCATGGAGACGTTGTGCGCTAACTTTTACTGTTTTTTCTTCAGACATTAAATTTCCTCCTTTAATTGATTCCTCTTGAATGACTAGTTTAAAGGTGCGACACCTGGATCACGGTTTGCATCTTTTGAATAAACGTAAGCTAAAGGCTCGTCACGGCCAACTGCATAAGCAGCTTGTTGAGTGTAAGCAGCCATGAAGATGTAGTCGCCTTTTTCGACTGGGAACCATTCGTTATCCAGGTTATACATACCTTGACCAGACAAGAGATAAGCACCGTGTTCTTGGTAGTGAGTTTCGATGTAACCATGACTAGCTCCTGGTTCAAAGGATAGAATATGAATGTTCATATCAAATCCAAAGTCATCAGTTGGCAAGAAGTCCCATAATAGTACATCCTTCATGCCTTCGTATTCAATTGGTTCTAGATCGTTCTTATTCCCAACCACCTTATAGGCTTCATGGCCTTCAATGGCTTCATAAGCACGCTTATACAAGAAGACTTCAGTAACTTCATCTTGCCCATTCTCTAAATACATTAACTGTCCTTCTGGGAAGTAAGCATAGCCACCTTCTGTTAACTCATGGCTTTCTTGGTCATCTTTAACGATTAATTTACCTGAGACAACATAGACAAACGTTTGCTGACCTGGGCCACCAAAGCCTAATTCATTTTTGCCACCTTTTTCGAATTCTGCGATATAGTCGCTAAATGAAGCGCCTAAGCGTGGGGAACCTAGAATAGAGATTTTTACATTTTCAAATCCTGGAATACTATTATTAACTAATCCATCATGTGGAATAATGGCATAGTTATTCTTCTTGATAACTCCTCGTGATGTTAATAGACCATCACGGTAACCTGTCTGATTGTTCTTGTAACCCATTAACAAATCCCTCCTGATTATTAGACTGATCATTGGCCATCTACCACCAATGTTCTTATACTGCTATTGTATAGGTTTTCATAAGCTAATACCACCAAAAATACCACAAATTATTAAGGTATTTTGTCTTCTTTGCACAATCTTCTTGACAGTTTCAAGCTGATCCACTCGACTCGTTGGAGTTTTGTAACAAAAAATCCCCAGCTACTAGAAGACAGCTGGGGAATCTAACATTTCGCATCGTTTATTGAACTGGCTTTTGCTTGGATCGGCTAGCCCAAGGAAGATAGAAGCGTATGAGTAGTTCCAAGACAATAATCCAAAGCATGAAGATAACGAGCGTAGATAGGATTTGTCTTTGACCGATAACCAATCCAAGAGCCATAATTATTAATTGAATCCAGGTAACCAGGCGAATGGCTTGAGCATAAGCCTTGGTTTGTCCCATGGCTTGATTAGGATAGATCCGGAAGAAGGGGTGGCGGTCATATCGCTTAGCTAAAGGAATTAATTGAACTAAACTCATCAGCAAGGACAGACAACCTAAGACTCCTGCCAGTAGCGAGCTTTGGATAAAGCAATGAAGAAAAGCTGTAAAAATAGCCAGTCGCAACCAAATGGCACTATCTGTTTGATTACGAAACAGACTTCTTAGGTAAATATAATAATAGGGATTAGGATGTCTAGTTGATAAAACTTTTAACAGGGAATCCAGGTAAGAACGTCGCTTAACCCGAACTTCCTTGCTTGGAACATCAGCAAAGATAGAAATCCACTTATATAGCTTGGATTGGCGGGCTTGTTCTTGGTCAATTACCCAAGTAAATGCTAAGCGATCCCGCTTGAATTTACTATAAAGGTAAAGATTCATTAGAAGAACAGCCACTAAGGGGATCAGATAACCCCACAAATAATAAGCAGAGGGAAGATAGACCGTTAAGATCAAGCCGAGACCGTAAGCTAAGGTATTTAGCCAAATAATCAACCAACGGTTACCTGCTGACCGCTCTGGAACAAAAGCCCCCAAATACTCAGAAACACTACGATTCAAGCGATAGACTAGCCCCACACCTATAAATAACATCAGCTGGCCTTGATCCCAGGCACTCACCAGGGCCATCAAGGGGAAGATTAAGGCCTGTAAAGCTGCTAGAACAAGAGCACCCGGCACAAAACCTAAAAGCAAACCCTTAGCCCAATAGGATCGCCATTGGTCTCCCCTAGCAAACAAGTAACTTTGGTCAGGGATCTGAGTCAACCAGACATGTCGTCCCACAGACATCCCAGCTACTAAGACTAAGACCACAAATAGGGTCACCGGTAATTGAACCTGCTTCAAAGGCTGATCTTGCAAGCGACCTAACAAGTCACGGTAAAATAGAGCACCAAGAGCCATCAAAGCCAACAATATAATCGAAAAATGATCATTAAAAATTAAACGAGCATATTTACCTAAGTCTTGAAGTTGCTGATTAAGCCGCACTTGGAATAAGTGCGGCAGATCCCTAACCCGGCCACTGCTACTTGGTCGGCTTTGACGCCGCTCAACTTTAACTCCAGGACCTTGCTTATTGTTATTAGTCAAGGGAACCACCTACTTGTTCTCTACGTGTCATTTCAAAATACAAGTCATCCAGACTAGCCTGCGGCATTGCAAAGGCTGCTTGCAAATCTTCCAACTGGCCCTCAGCCACCACTTGACCTGACTGAAGAAAGATATAGGAATCACAAAGATCTGCTGCAATCGTTAAGACATGAGTGGTAAATAGAATGGCCGACCCCTGTCTGGCTCGTTCCTGAAGAAGCTCAGTGAAGTCCTTAATCGCAATCGGATCAAGACCTAAGAAAGGCTCATCAATAATCAACAACTTCGCATCGGTGACCAGGGCACAAATAATCATAACCTTCTGCTTCATCCCTTTGGAGAAGTGACTGGGGAACCAGTTTAACTGCTTATCCAAGCGAAAGAGTTTCAATAAAGGTTGTGCCCGCTTCATCACTAAGTCTACATCCAAACCATAACCTAAAGCCGTCATCTCCAAGTGTTCCTCCAGGGTCAATTCGGGGTAGAGAATCGGTGTTTCAGGAATATAAGCTACCTGACTGGCATAGGCTTGATGGTCTTCCTCAATACTTTGGCCGGCAATCCTTATTTGTCCTGATAAGGGGGTTAGAAGACCCAAGATAGTCTTCAAGAGAGTAGACTTCCCTGCACCATTTAAGCCAACTAATCCTACTATTTCTCCAAAGGGAATTTGTAGATTGATATCTCGTATAACAGCTACTCCTTGATAGCCACTCGTCACCTGCTTCAATTCTAAGCTAGACATTCAATCACCGCCTCACTTTCTAATCTGGCTTATTATAGCATACAATCGCCTATCAAGTCGGACCAAGCCATGAATAAAAGATGAAAGATCAACAAAAAAACTCCACCCGAAGGTGGAGTTCATCGCTTTACTAATTGATTAGTTGCTAGCTGATTCAGAGGCTGATTCGGCTTCTTCTGAAGCTGAGTCTGCTTCTTCTTTAGCTTCTGATGCTTCAGATTCTGCTTGGGAAGCTTCTTCTGAGGCTGATTCAGCAGCAGATTCAGCTGATGCTTCTTCTGATGAAGCTTGTTCAGTTGCTGTTGTTGCCGCTGGTTGAACTGGTTTAACAACTTCGCCTTCAGTCTTAATGACTTCACCAGTTACAGCATCGATAGTAATTTCAGCCTTGCGACCCTTGCTTGGATCTGTAATATCTTCAACTACTTCGATATCTACAGTTGTTTTATCTTCTGGGTTCAAGTCACGTTCAAGATCCCATTCGATCGCTTGACCATAGCCAGCAGTTTCAATCGCAATCGCTGTTAACTTATCAAATGATAATAAGTTGTCGAATTCTAGAGCTTCAATCGCTTCTGCTTGGTCTTCTGCATCTAACTCTTCAGTTTCTTCTTCAAGTACTTCTTGAGTTTCACTGTGGTAAGTTAAGCTGTATTCAGTTGTTTCATCGCGACCTTCAACTTGAATCTTGAAGACATTTTCGTTAACTGAAGTATCTACTTCTTCCCCTTCAGCAACTTCAGAAATCGCTGTTTCAGCATTTTGAACGGCTTGGTCTAATCCGTCTAATTGTTCAACACTTACTTTTGTGACTGATACATCTGGGTAAGTTTGACGGAAAGTTTCAACTGAAGTTTTAACCGCTTTTTGTAAAGCTGAGGCTTCTTCTTCAGTAGCTACAGCCGGTACAGCTGCTGATTCTTGAGCTGCTTCTGCGCTTTCTTCAACAACAGATGCTTCTTCGCTAGCAGATTCAGCTGCTGATTCAGCAGATTCTGCTTCCACTGAGGCTTCGGCAGCTACTGATGACTCCTCAACATGAGAAGTTTCTTCTGCTGGTGTTTCTGTATTTTCGCTAGTAGCTGCTGCTTCTGAATTGTCTTCAGCTAGGGCAACGGTATTCACCGCAACTGCACCTAATGTCATGGCGCTCATACTTAGTAAAGCTAATTTTTTTAGAGATTTTTTCATTATATCACTCCTAATCACTTATTAAAGGGTGCTTCCCTTTCACCTTTATATTAGCACCAAATCATTCGTAAAGCTAACAATAACGCTTATCTTAACGCTTTTTTCATAGTCTGGGCTTGATTTGACTCATTTAATTCACATTTTATTCAAACTTCAAGAGTTAGAACTATTTGGCCTTTTTAGCGCGAGCCTTAATGGCTTGAATCTGGGCTTCGTATTCTGGCTCCACAGTGACAATAATCATATCACGGTCAATTTCATCTTGAAAGTCAGCCACTTCACTATCAACATAGGGATTCGGACCATCTGCTAGTACCAACTTTTCATCTTCGCTGAAGAATTCCTTAAAGGACTCCAACCAAGATTTCTGGTTGCTAGGCGCTTCTTGGGCATCCTTCATCGTGATGTCAATATTTTGAAGCTCAAAGACAACATCTTCATTGGCATATAAAGTGATAGCCTGACGGGGAATTCCATTACCAACCAACAAATCAATGATGGCCTCCGCCTTCTCGCCAGATCCATAAATTCCATAAATCGTTTCTTCTTCCATTATTATCTCCTATTCAAATATTTATTTAAAATTCACACCAATTTATTATTTCACTAGAATTCTACCATACTTTTGAGTAAGATGGTTCTATATTGGCTAGATTCTATTACCATCTACATAGAGAGAGGAATTTATCATGAAACGAGCACTCATTAATATTGACTATACAGTAGATTTTGTCGCTGACGATGGCGCCTTAACTGCTGGAGAAACTGGGCAAGCTATCTACCAGGAAATCCTTGATTTAACAAAATCCTTTGTTGAAGCAGGCGATTACGTGGTCTTCGCCATTGATACCCATCAATTAAATGATCCTTATCACCCAGAAACGCAACTCTTCCCACCCCATAATATTGAAGGAACGCCTGGACACGAACTCTATCAGGATTTAGAGACCTACTACCAAGAAGTCAAGGATGCCAAAAACGTCTACTATATGGAGAAGACTCGCTACTCTGCCTTCGCTGGTACTGACCTAGAGATCAAGTTAAGAGAACGGGGCATTGAGGAATTGTATCTAGTTGGTGTTTGTACAGATATTTGCGTGCTTCATACTGCGGTAGATGCTTATAACAAAGGCTTCAAAATTGTGATTCCTACCAATTGCGTCGCCACCTTCACCGAATTTGGCGACCAGTGGGCCCTTGACCATTTCAAAAATAGTCTAGGAGCTAAATTAATTTAAGCTACGCTAAAAAATTATAAAGACCCCCAACCAAGTTTTGGTTGGGGGTTAAAAACTGCAGTAAAATCAAGTGATCTTATGCATGGAAATCGATAAGTTCTGCTTGCCAGCGACGGGCTTGTTCATCCGTTCCTAGGACATAGTGACCGGGATGGATTTCATGTTGCTTAACTTCTCCCGTTGCTTGTTCATGCTGATAAGGGATCCGGGTCCGGTGGCTCTCGCTAATTGGATCCGGTTGAGGAACAGCTGATAGAAGTGAGCGCGTATAAGGATGAATAGGCGCATTGTAAATTTCTTCAGCAGGTCCTAATTCAACAATATTCCCCATATACATCACAGCAATTCGATCACTGATATATTTAACCATGGATAAGTCATGAGCAATAAAGAGATAAGTAAGATTTTGTTCTTTTTGAAGACGCTTCATCAAGTTAACGACTTGGGCTTGAATCGACACGTCAAGAGCAGAAATCGGCTCATCCGCAATGATAAACTTAGGCTCTAAGGCCAATGACCGGGCAATACCAATCCGTTGTCTCTGCCCACCTGAAAACTCATGGGCGTAACGGTTAGTGTGCTCGCGGTTCAAGCCAACAGCTTCCAATAGGTCAGCGACCCGTTGTTGGCGCTCCTTGCTATCCTTATATAGGCCATGAATATCGAAGGCCTCACCAATAATATCATAAACTGTCATTCTAGGATCCAAGGAAGCATAAGGGTCTTGGAAGATCATCTGAATCTCTCTTGATAACTCCTTACGTCCCATCTGACGAACGGGTGTACCTTCATAAGAAATCTCACCAGCTGTCGGTTCATAAAGACCAATGATCGCTCGACCAGTTGTGGACTTACCTGATCCTGATTCGCCTACCAAGCCTAGCACTTCTCCTTCATAGATATCGAAGCTAATGCCATCGACCGCCTTGACGGGGTTATCAGGATTACCAAAATATTGTTTTAAATTTTTTACTTCTAATATTTTTTTCTTAGTCATTTAACTTCGCTCCTTCATGGGCTAAATAGCGGTCAATTCGCCGCTGGATGGCTTGAGGAACTTCCACGCTTGGGGCATCTGGATGAAGCAACCAAGTCTTGGCGTAATGCTCATCATTCACCTTGAACATAGGAGGTTCTTGTTCATAATCAATCTGCATAGCAAATTGGTTACGCGGAGCAAAGGCGTCGCCTACCGGTGGATTAATCAAGTTAGGTGGGGCTCCTGGTATTGTATACAATTCTTCACTGGAGTCGCTCTCCAAGTCCGGCATAGATCCTAATAGACCCCAAGTATAGGGATGCTTAGGATTATAGAAGATTTCATTAACACTGCCATACTCCACTACTTGTCCCGCATACATAACCGCAACTGAATCCGCCACATTGGCCACCACCCCTAAGTCATGGGTGATAAATATCATGGCA
The DNA here is from genome assembly GCF_000518205.1 of Hutsoniella sourekii ATCC 700629. Lineage (GTDB taxonomy): Bacteria > Bacillota > Bacilli > Lactobacillales > Aerococcaceae > Hutsoniella > Hutsoniella sourekii. The sequence goes on from NZ_JADD01000024.1 coordinate 11,838, forward strand.
CTGTTAATCTTATGTTGAATAGACTTCATTAACTCAAGAATCTGAGCTTGAATGGTCACATCCAAGGCTGTGGTTGGCTCATCGGCAATCAATAACTTAGGTTCTGCTGCCAAGGCAATAGCAATAACAACCCGTTGGCGCATCCCACCAGAAAATTCATGCGGATATTGATGGTAGCGTTCTTCTGCTCTTGGAATTTCAACTAATTCTAGCAGTTCAATCGTCCGCTTATAAGCTTCATTGCTCGATACATCTGGATTATGAAGTGTAATCACTTCACTAATTTGCTTACCAATCTTAATGGTCGGATTCAAGGCAGTCATCGGATTTTGGAAGATCATCGCAATATCGTTACCTCGAATATTGCTCATTTGATCATCATCTAAGTTCATCAAGTCTTGACCATCGAAGATAATTTCCCCTGAGTCATACTCACCTGGTGGTTGAGGAATCAAACGCATAATGGCATTACTGGTGACTGATTTACCAGAACCTGATTCTCCTACGATCGCCAAGGTTTCTCCGTAGTGAAGACTTAAGTTGACCCCACGAACTGCTCGCACACGTCCGGCAAAGGTCTTGAAGGAAATAGCTAAATCTTTTACTTCTAATAATAATTCTGACATATGATTCCTCCTACTTCCGTAACTTCGGATCTAATGCATCACGCAAGCCGTCACCAACTGCGTTGAAAGCAAAAATCGTCAGAGAAATTAATAAAGCTGGGAACATCAAACGCCATGGAGCGGTCATAATCGATTCTGCCCCTTCATTAGCCATGGTTCCCCAAGAAGCCATCGGTGGCGTTACACCTAGTCCCAAGAAGCTCAAGTAGGCTTCGGTAAAGATAGCACTAGGAATTGAAAGCGTCATCTGTACGATAATGATCCCCATCGCATTAGGAATCAAGTGCTTACGAATAATATGACCTAGGCTCGCTCCCAAGGTTCTAGAAGCCAGTACATATTCCTCATTCTTCAAGGACATCACTTCAGTCCGAACAATCCGGGCCATAGAGATCCAACCCGTAATCGACATAGCTAGAATAAGAGGTAGTAATCCTTGCTCAAGAACGACCAATAGCATAATGACGATCAATAGATAAGGAACGGCATTCAAGACATCGGCAATTCGCATCATTACTTGGTCCACTCGGCCTCCAGCCATACCGGCAATCGAACCGTAGACCACTCCGATAAATACGCTGACAAAGGCAGAAGCTAACCCAATAAATAAGGAAATTCGAGCTCCAACCCAAACACGAACAAAAATATCGCGACCTAAATTATCGGTACCAAACCAATACTCTGCACTTGGTGCATGGTTATAGGCCCCTGTTTGTTCACTATATTCAAATGGAGATAGGATCGGCACAAAGATAGCCATCAAGGCGATAACAATTAGAATCCCAATCCCAACCATGGCTAACTTATTCTTCTTGAAGGTTTGAAAAACTTCCTGCCAGAAAGAAACGGGCTTATCGCTTAAAATATCCGTTTGATCTTCACGAATCCCTATTCGCTTAAACTTATCGGCTTGGATTATTGGCATTTCACTCATCTTAATCGTTGCCTCCTTCTAAGTCAATTCGAGGGTCTAATAGGGCATTAATCACATCTGCTAGAATAACCATCCCTAACAAGATGATAGAGTAGAAGACAGTGATACCCATAATAACTGTATAATCCCGGTTATTAATGGAAGTCACGAAGTGACGGCCAAGGCCCGGAATAGCGAAGATCTTCTCGATAACGAAAGATCCTGTCAGAACCCCTGCTACTAGTGGCCCTAAGTAAGTCACGACTGGTAAGAGGGCATTTCTTAGCGAGTGTTTATAGACTACTTGCCAGCGTCTCAAACCTTTGGCACGGGCCAACTTAACATATTCTGAGGTGTTCTGTTCTAATAAGCCGGACCGGGTCATCTTAGCAATACTTCCCACATGGACCATTCCCAAGGCTAGCGTTGGTAGGACTGTGTGAAGTAGACTTTGCCAACCAGAGATTGGGAACCAACCTAACTTCAAACCAAAGAAATACTGAGACAAACCAGCCAAGACAAAGGATGGCACAGAAATGCCTAGAACAGAAACGGTTGTTGCAAAATAGTCTCCGGATTTATTGTGATTCATTGCAGCAATCACACCCAGTAATACCCCTAGTCCTAGAGATATCAATAAGGCCTGTAAGCCCAGTTGCACTGAAACTGGGAAACTTTCAGCTATCATTGCGTTAACAGTCCGTCCACGATATTTCATTGATTCTCCAAAGTCAAAAGTAAAGACATTCTTAACGTAATTGAAATATTGGACATACCATGGGTCATTTAACCCGTAAGTGGCACTCAATTGCTCTTGGATAGCTGGTGAGATGTTATTTTGTTCAGTGGCAAATGGACTCCCCGGTGCAATTCGCATCAGGAAGAACGTCACTGTAACAATGACCAGTAAGGCTATGAGCGCATAAAGTATACGTTTGGCAATATACTTCGCCATGTAAAATTCCTCCTCATTAGTTACAAAAATAATTACAAGACCCATTATAACGAACATTTGATATAATCACTAGGACTATTTTTAATTAAAAGCTAATTTGACACAGTTCTAAATTAGCTTACTTATTCTAAAATGCTATAGAAACCCGAAGAATAGGGGATCCACCAAGGACTCTCCTATTTTTCGGGTTTGATCTTATTGCTATTTTTTGGGTTTATTCTGCGGCTAAAGTCACATGTTTCAAGTAAATGTTACCTAAAGCATTAGGTTTCATGTCTTGAACGTGAGGTTTTTTAACCGCATTATTAGTGTAGTAGTAAACTGGGATAACTGGCATTTCATCCACTAAGATCGCTTCAGCTTGTTTCAGCATATCTAAACGCTTAGCTTCATCTGTTTCTGCTCGAGCAGAATCAATTAAGTTCTTGAACTCTTCGTTTTCCCAACCAGTGTCGTTGTTACCTTCATCAGCTGTACGGTACATATCTAAGAAGGTAATAGGATCGTTGAAGTCAGCAATCCATCCCATACGACCTACTTGATAGTCTAATTGTTGTAAGCGGTCTAGGTATACTTGCCATTCTGTTGAATCAATCTCAACGTTAATACCAAGGTTTTCTACCCAACCAGCTTGAACGAATTGAGCAATGGCTGAGTGAGCTTCAGAGTCGTTGATGGATAATTTAACAGTGATCTCTTTTGGATCTTTGATTCCAAGTTCTTCCATCCCTTTTTGAAGCGCTTCTTTAGCCCCTTCCATATCGTTATCTTGGAAGTAGCCACGGTCTTCCTTGAAGGCTTCCATCGTTGGAGGAATGATTCCTGTTGCAGGTAGTTGTCCACCCTTAGTTACATTGTTAATTAATTCTTGACGGTTCATTGCTAAAGCGAGAGCTCGACGAATGTTCTTGTTTTGTAGAACTTCATCTGTTGTGTTGACCTTGTACCAGTAGATCGCTGCATATGGGAATGATTCCAAGGAATCCTCTTGTCTGTACTTATCCATATAATCAAGCGCTACGGTTCCGTAAGGAGAACCTAAGTAGTCTAAGTTACCCGCTTCAAACTCATTGTTAGCGGTTGATTCAGATTCAATGATACGAACATTAACTTCCTTGACAGATACATTGTCTTTGTCCCAATATTGGTCATTTGCAACTAATTGGTAGTCGGCATTGTGATTCCATTGAGCTAAGTTATAGGCACCGTTGGTTACATAATTTTCACCAGCGTCTGCTGCCCAACCGTCACCACCAGCTTCAACAGCTTTTTGGTTAACTGGCATATAAGTATAGAAGGCTGTTAACTCAGTAAAGTATGGTGTTGGGTGGGTTAACTTAACTTCTAATGTCTTATCATCGATAGCTTTAACTGCTACATCATCAGCTGTTCCTTCACCAGAGTTAAATTTCTCAGCTCCTTCAATTGGATACATAATTGAAGCATATTGTGAAGCTGTCTCAGGATCTAGGACACGCTTCCAAGCATACTCGAAATCTCCGGCTACAACCGGTTCTCCGTTACTCCAAACGGCACCATCTCTTAACTTAAAGGTATAAGTTAATTCATCATCACTAACGTCCCACTCTTCAGCAATCCCAGGAACAACCTTACCGTCCTTGTCGAATCCAGTTAGACCTTCGAAGACGTTCTGGATAATAGCTCCTGACGTACTATCAGTAGCCAATGCTGGGTCAATCGTAGGCGGTTCTGTTGAAATTGACAGATTCAAGGCCTGATTATCTTGAGCAAAAGCTACTTGTGTACCAGCGCCTGCTAATGGTGATAAGGCTAAGACCGCAGCACCTAGGGCCACTACACGTTTCAGAAATTTTTTCATCTGAGTTTCTCCCCTTTATTATTTATTAATATTAATTTAGCCCATTATGTAAGCATTGTCAACTCAGTTTTTCAGTTTCATTTAATTTTCAAAGGTCTTTTCTTATCGAAAACTTAAAAAGACCGCCTCCAAGGCGGTCCAGAAAATTAGTGGGGTAAATAGAGGTGAATCAAGACAGAAACGATGGAGACAACGAGTCCGGTTAACACCATGTAAATACCACTAATGCGATAAACATCGGTTGGCTTGTGATCGGAATGAACAGTTGATAAACCGAGGATGATATTTGTTGGAGCGATCGAGTTACCCACAGCGGACCCTCCGGACTGGAAGGCAATCATCTGGTCAAAGCTTAAGGCTGAAGTGGTCTGAGCCACTGATGTTTGCATCGGAATAAACAAGATATTGGATGACGTTGTCGATGAAGTCATAAAGGTACCAATCGAGCCTATCCAAGGTGCTAGGAATACATAAAGAATCGGTGGTGCTACCATACCAATTCCTAAGGCTAAGACCGCATTTTGACCAGAATGACTGAGGACCTGACTCATCATCAAGAAGGCCAGAATCGATAGGGAAGGTCCTTTGGCATCCTTGACCATCCCCTTAACGGAACGTTGCGGAACCGCTTCAACTCCTTGATAACATCCCTTGGAACGGAAGAAATAATAGGCAAATATAGCGGATATCAATAGATATAAGCTAGCATGTCTTAATAAGGCTAGGGGAGCATAAGCATCAGTTCCAGTGGTTAAATAATCGTAACCGGTAGTAACAGTTGGAAAGGCAAATGAAATATTAAACTGACCTAAAAACTGAGACACTGCCGGAATTCCTAATCCTACCAGCGATAGGACACTCAAGACAAAATAAGGAGCCAAGGCTTCATACATGTTCAACTTAGGCTCTTCTTGTTCCTCTTGACTGGATTGGATCGATTCATGGTCTAAGACTGGCGTAGTCTCTTGGAGTCGGCTCGCTTTTTGGTTGCTAGGCCACTTGGCCACCCAAGCAATCGCAACCACCAATGAAACCACCGATGGAATCACTGTACTCAAGACGGCATTAAATTGTGACACCAGTAGCTCGCCTCCGCCTTGAATAAGAGAGAAGAGCAAGACCATCCAGATTCCTTCCTTAATTCCTTCCCACTTGCCGTATAAATAGCAGATAAACAAACCACCAATCAGACAAGGAATAATCAACAATAAAGAAGTATAGAGCAGGGTCAATGGTAGGTTATCTGGGGTTACCAAGTTCAAAGTAGCCGTCCAAGCTGTACCTAGTGTCCCAAAGATCGTGGCCCAGTTAATCCCAATTAGCGGAATCACCACCGCGTAAAGGGGCTTCATGCCTAACCCTAGAAGAATTGGAGCTGCAATTGCAATCGGCGCGCCGAATCCGGCCACCCCTTGCAGGAATGAAGCAAAGATCCAACCAAACATCAAGATCAAGAACAAGTAATTGTGACTAATCTTCTGTACGCCAATTCGAATGGCAGCAAAGGCATCCGCAAAATAGGTTACTTGGTAGAGCAAGAGCGCTGTCCAAACAACAAGCAAGATACCAATCGAATCCCAAGCGCCCTTAGCCATCGCCACGCCAATCGTTTGAAGGGGCGCCTGGAAGAATACAAAGGCCAAGACAGCTGCCACTGCTAGTGAGGTAAAGCCAGCACGAGGCGCCGGCCATTTCATAAAAACTAATAAAGTAAACAATAAGACCATCGGTAAAAAGGCCAAGAGCCAGTTAACCAAGGTCATGGGTATATTTAAATCCATCTATTTCCCTCAATTCTATATTATTTTGTATTAATCATCCTTCTTCAGCAATGAAGACAACGCTTTTATAGTAACACGAATCCCTTGAGAAACCTAGATGACAACCATAAAAATCGCCAAAAGTCTTTGTTTAAAAGAGACAAAGATCACCCATCACCAGTAAGCGACTGTCTAGTTATTCAGGTGATATCTCACTTGTTTTGTCCCTTTTAAGGGACAGACAAGCAAAATGGTTTTGATAAACTTTAAGAGACTATACTTGAAGGAGGGGGATTGGTGAGCACGAAGTCATTACAAGAAATGATTGCAGAAGGTTTACTTGAGCTTCGTCGTGCTCATGGACTCTCCCAGGACTATATTGCCTTGGAAGGTGAACTTGATCGCAAAACTATTTCGCGCATTGAACATCAAAATAAAGGCGTTCGCTTAGACTCCGTTGACCAGATCCTCCTGGCGATGGACCTAACTGCTGAAGACTTTATTAGCTATCTGAATAGCAAGATCAAGAGTTCCAAGTCGGACTCAGAATTTCAAGTACAAGAATCTGGACAAGCTGACTATCAATCTACTTCAAAGAAGAACCATCAGCAATTACTCGCCCTTAAAGCGGGCCAGCAACTAGCAGCCATTAGTGATCTTATCCAAAACGCTGTCAACCAAGCCCTGAAAGAACAAAAGATTGACTGCCCTACGCTTACTTTCTTACAAATTATTGTTCTGATCTATTGCTTGGATCACGATAATTTTACTAGTCGGCATATTCGAACCGACTTGCACCTCTTCCATCCTAAACGGATTCAAGATCTACTGCGCAACATGGTGAGACGCACTTGGCTACTTGAAGATGAGGAGCGCAGAGGTCATTACAAGATCTATCAACTATCACCTACCGGACGTGATCTGGCCTTAAAAGTTAAGCAGGCCTATCTTGACACCTGCTCCCGGCTGAATCAGGATGCTGATGAAGAGATCATCCATTGGACTCGAGGTCTGGTTAGCTATTATTCAAAGGTCTTAGATCAGATTAATTCGGATAAGCTTTAGTGGTAACAAAAGCCATAAAAAATCGAGCCGATATCTAAATTGATACCGGCTCGATTTTTCTGTCCTATAGGATTAGGATATACCTAATTGTTGGTGAATATTCTGGGTGATTTCTGCTAAAGAATCTTCATCTGGAATATCGTAATAGACGCCGTCAATCATTTGGCCATTACCTGTTAACTGGTACTGTTCAATTTGATCAGACATTTGATAGAACTTGCTACCTAAATCCATCACTTCACCCATACCTAAGCTGGTATCAATATTCTTGTTCAAAGCCATCCCTGCCTTACCTAAGGTAATTACATCTGTCTTAGGAATGGATTGAACCTTAGTAACAACCGCCTGGATGATATCACGCTGACGTTCTTGACGCGCATAGTCACCACCGGATGTATAACGTTCTCTAGCATATTGTAGGGCTGCTTCACCGTCAAGGGGTGTTTTTTGACCTTCGATAAACTCATAGCCATCAATGGTGAAGCTAGTTGGTGGAACCACTTCAACACCATCCACTGCATCAACGATATCTTTTAAGCCGGCCATATTAACAGTTAGATAGTGATCGATGTCAATGTCAAATAATTGGTTGACCGTCTCAACGGCTAAGTCTGAACCGCCAAAGGCATAGGCATGGTTGATTTTGTCCATACCATAACCTGGAATATCGACATAAGTATCACGAGGAATACTAGTCAAGGCTACTGAATTGTCCTTGAGGTTGGCAGTTAAGAGCATCATTACATCTGAACGCCCCTGTTCATCGCGACCTAAATCTCCCGTATCCACTCCCATTAAGAGAATAGATAAGGTATCGCCTTGAGCTTGTACACTTGGTTGAGCTAGACCTGTCCCAGCCATAAAGGTTAGGAATATCACTAGCAGGACTTTAATCATCTTCTTCATTATTTCTCTCCTATTCACTTACTAACTCGGCTGAAGCTTCTGGCTTATCTTGGGTAGTCGCATTAGCAAAAGCAATAATCTCTTGCTTGAGCTGGTCAACAGGAAGACCTTCAATTTGCCCAATAAAGCGGTCCAAATCATTTAGAGACATCGTTTCAACCTTCCCAATAAAGATCTTATCGTCAATTTTTCTGGCGACATTTTCTTCACTTGCCAATAGTTCTTCATAGAGCTTCTCACCTGGACGGATACCTGATTCAACAATTTCAATCTCATCTTCGGTATAGCCACTTAACAAGATCAGCTTCCGGGCCAGATCCACAATTCGTACCGGTTCACCCATATCGAGAATAAAGACCTCCCCATTCTGGGCAAAGGCGCCGGCATATATCACTAATTGACTGGCCTCCGGAATCGTCATAAAGTAACGAATCATTCGAAAATCTGTTACGGTTACCGGGCCACCAGCTTTGATTTGCTTTTCAAAGACTGGAATCACACTTCCCCGACTACCCAGTACATTACCGAAGCGAACTGAACAATAGGTAGACTCACTCTTCTGGTCAAAGGCCGTTACAATTAATTCAGCTACCCGCTTACTTGCTCCCATCACGTTGGTAGAGTTAACCGCCTTGTCCGTCGACACCATTACCATCTTGCCGGTAGCCGTTGCATCAACAGCTTTAGCTACATTATAGGTTCCCTTGATATTGTTGGTAAAGGTTTCTATCGGGTTCATCTCCATTAGCGGGACATGCTTGTGGGCCGCCGCATGATAGACAATATCAGGCTGATACTTCTCAAAAACCGCTAGCAAACGACCATAGTCCTTGATATCAGCAATAACGGGTTCATAATTGACCATGTTTGGCACCTTGAGCATTTCGTGGTAAATCTGATAGATCGAATTCTCTCCGTGGCCTAATAGGACAACAGTACGTGGATTAAGACGGGTGACTTGACGAACTATTTCTGAACCAATTGATCCACCAGCTCCAGTGATTAAGATGGTCTTGCCTTCGATCTCAGCTCGTAATTTCTGCTCATCTAATTGAATCTCCTTGCGCCCTAATAAGTCTGCAATATTAACTTGATTGGCAGTGACCAAGGGACGATAGGATCCTTGGATGACCTCTTCTACCTTAGGCATCTTATAAAGCTGAACCTTGTAAGGATTAGTGATAGCCAATATCTTTTCATAGGCTTCTGGTTGAATCGAAGGGATGGCGACTACAATTTCATTGATCGCATAATGGTTGACAAGATCCGGTATTAGATCAATATCACCCAGTACCCGAGCACCACCAATTACCTTGTTGTGTTTATCTGGATCCTGATCCAAGATACCGACCACTTCAATTTTTTGTGGGTGACGCTTGTAATTATCCATAAATAAAGAGCCACCATCACCCGCACCAATCACTAGCAGACGACGCTTCTCGTCCGTATTGCCCCCTTGTAGGTCTACCATTCGTTGTCTGGATAGAAACAGGGCCTGCCATAAAGTTCTAAGCCCAATCACTGAGACCCCCGTTAACAAGGTAGCCAAGAGCAAATAACGGATCGAAATCGGGTGGACCAAGCCATAAACAAGAAAGCCACCCAATAGGGAGGACGCACAGACTAGAAAGAACAAGCTAGTTAAATCAGCAATCCCGCTATAACGATTCAATCGCTGACTCAAGCCCGTAAATTTGGATAATAATAGATAAACCAAGTAACCCAAGCCGATAGCCAAAGCATAAAAAATCAATGGCACAGTGGTTAGTTCCCAAAAGAAACTGTAAGCTAAGAGCCCGCTCACGATAAAGGAAACTAAATCAGCCAAACGCCAAATTCTGGCCTTAGTGGTTCCTGAAATTTCATTGACCATATCTACGAAATACTGTGTTAAACTATGAACTTTCATCCGCTTACCCCTCGTCTATTGCTTTATTTCTCCTATTATTCTACTACAATTGTCTCTAATTGTAACCCGACAAATTAAAATAAAGCAAGAAACGAAAAGAAAGCGCCAGTGGTCACTGGTATAAATGACCCAAACAGAAAAGCACCACCCATCAACTACTTAGCTCATAGCCAAGCACTTTTGATTCGATGATGCCAAAACTTAGAATCTGTCACGAATAATGGATGCACCAAAGGGGAATAAGGCCAAGCGAGCCAACTTGACATGCTGTAAACCCCAAGGAATACCAATCAATGTAAAGCACAGAGCCAATCCCGTTAATAATTCAGCTGCTGCAATCGGCACCCCACCAAAGATAAGCCAAAGCAAATTCATGGCAAAAGCACCCGTTGATTCTCGGTGAACCACCTCTCTACCAAACGGCCAGGCGCTCAGTTGAGCCAGCTTGAAGCATTGGAGTCCCACTGGAATACCAACAATTGACAAGCACCATAAGACACCAATAGCTAACCAAGCGAAGCCACTGATAAAGCCGCCAAAGATAAACCATAAAATATTTAAAATAATAGTCATTTTACCACCTCTTTATTCTCTATTCTACAACAATAGGCTAGACTTGATATCCTTCTAAGGTCTGATTAAAAATAAGAGAAAAACAGCCACTACAAGAAGAGGTATCCCTGTAGTAGCTGCTGACTCTTTAAATAATTCCCTGACGGTCTAATTCATTAAAGAAGTAATAGATTTGGTCGCGCCAAGCATCCCAATCGTGAGGAACATCGGGACCCCAATAGTCAAACCAAGCCGGAATCGACTTGGCGTCAAAGGCCGTTTCTAAGCGGCGAGTATCCAGCACATGTGGCCCTTCCCAAGCGCCTTGACCCACACAAATAATATAATGGTTCTGGCGGTATTGATCCAAGAACCAAGGATCCTCCATATTCCAAATATAATCAATTGGCGAATTCTCATAGACGCTCATATCCCCACCAAATTCATCGGTAAAGAAACGCGCATCATAGACACCACTTAAGGCAATCGCAACCCCAAAAACATCCGGATGTCTCAAGGCAAAATTCATGGTATGGAAGCCTCCCATGGAAGCCCCTGTTGCAATAACCTTACCCTGCCAACCCGTCAAATGACGAACATGTGGCAAGAATTCTCCAATAATATAACGATCATAAGCATTATGAGCTTGACCTTGATCATGAGCTGACTTGTGCTCATTTAGCCAAGACTGACTATCGTAACTTTCAGGTGTAAAAACTTGAATCTTACCTTCTTCAATAAAGCGATTCAAGGCATTAATCATACCGAAATCGGCAAATTCATCCTTGCTTCCCCCAGACGAAGGAAACACAATCACGGGAACTCCACTATGACCGTAGCGATTATAACCCATCTCCTGGCCTAAGTGGCCACTATAATGACTTCCTGTTTCAAAATGCATACCATAATCTCCTTATTTATTAATCAGTCGTTTGACGCTCACTGATATAATCTAATATTTCATACAATTTATCTTCACTAGGTGTCTTAAAGACATAGCCAATATTCCCCATTACAGCCGCAAAAACACCTGGGTGAACAATATCATATAAGATCTCATCACCATAATGACGGTAAATATCATCATGACTGTGCACGTAATCCACCTCATCAATCCGAGAAATATAAGCGACGTGATAAGGGCGAGTTAATTCAGCTGTAAATTCATTGTTCTTAACCACCTGGGCATACTGATCAAAAATATCAAAATCATTGCCATAATTCCAAAGGTCAATCGTCGATCCACCTGGTGGCCGACAATTAATTTCCAGACAGATTAAATCCCCATTATCTAAGCGGAAGAACTCAAAATGGAAAAAGCGTTCTTTAATACCAAAAGCTTGTACCGCTTTTTGTCCTAGTTCTCTTAAATCTTCCGGAATATCACGCTTGATAAAGAAATACATATCTGTATGGTCAGCAACCACATCTAAGACGGGCTTATCATGTGTAATCGAAGCGTCAAAGACAATCTTCCCGTCTTGGTCTACCAAACCGTCATAGGTCACAATATTTCCTGGAATATACTCTTCCATAATATAGGAAACCTCAGGATTACGCTCTTGAAGAAATCGATCAAGATCCTTCGGTGTCTTAATCTTCCAAGTATCACTTGCTCCAACCCCTGAATCAGGCTTAGCAATCACAGGGAACTTGAGCTCCTTAGCCAACTTACGGGCATCCTTATCATCTGTAATCACTCGGCCCCTAGCCACCGGCAACTTATGCTTGCGGAAGACTTCCTTCATCTTGGACTTATGCTTGATCACTTCCATATCTTCTGACTTAAGTCCCGGAACGTTAAAGTCGGTCCGTAATCTGGCATCCGTTTCTAACCAGTGTTCATTATTGGATTCAATTCGGTCAATCCGCCCGTACTTGAAGGCAAAATAAGCCACCGCTCGATACATCTGCTCATAATCATTCATATCATCGACCCGATAATATTCCGTTAAGGCCTCTCTTAGCTTAGGGCTCAGTCGATCGTAAGCTTCATCAGCAATCCCGAAAACATTAAAACCATTCGCCTTTAAGCGAATCGCAAAAGGTTCAAAGTTAGCCGGGAAATGGGGGGAAATTAAAATAAAGTTTTTTGCTCTGTTCATATTTATCCCACTCACCCTTTTCTATTATTTTATCTTTACTCCGCACTGGGGCGACAGTTAAAGATAGTATATCATATTTAATTCTAAATTCTCATTTATTTTTCATTAAGTGAGTGAAATAAGCTGTCTGCTCATGATTTATTCATTTTATCTCTAGACTTGCGGCTATTTGCTGATCCAAGAAAGCGGATGGGGAGGTGTTTTCTTATTTCGCAAATCTATTTTCCAATTTCAAAGCGCTGAATTGTATTTTATTTTATCTGCTTATTTTGAAGTGATGCCATATCAGTAGGCTATCCCTACCGATTCAAAGTAGGTATTTCTCCTAGCAAGGTCGACTTGCTATACTTACCATCATTAAATCGAATCCCATTCGATAAGGACAAGGAGAATCGCCCATGCAAACATCAATCATTGGTTACCCCAGAATTGGTCACTCACGTCAGCTTAAATTCCAAACCGAAAAATATTTTCGTCAAGAAATTACCGAAGATGAACTTCAAGCCACTGCCAAGGAAATCCGCCACAGCCAATGGCAACAACAAGCCAAAAGTGGATTAGACTTTATTCCTTCCAACGACTTCTCTTTCTATGATCTACTCTTAGATACTGCTGTCTCCTTCAACATTGTTCCTAGACGCTATCAAGACTTAGCTTTAAGCGAATTGGATACTTACTTTGCTCAAGCTCGTGGCTACCAAGGAGACAAGGGGGATGTAAAAGCCCTAGCTATGAAGAAATGGTTCAACACCAACTACCATTACATGGTGCCCGAGATTGAAGACGACACTCCAATCAAATTGGCTAACAGCCAAGCACTTGACTACTACTTGGAAGCCAAGCAATTGGGTATTGAAACTAAGCCAGTGATTATTGGACCTTTTACCCTCTTGAAGAAATTGCGCTATCAAGGCAAGAAGACCGCTTCTGATTTCGCTCCTGATTTAGTGCATGCCTATGGTCAATTATTAGAACAATTGGACCAAGCAGGTGTTCAGTGGGTTCAAGTGGATGAACCAGATCTTGTATATGACCTGGAAGCAGCCGACCAAGCCTTCTTCCTAGATATTTATCAAGACCTCTTGAAGTATAAAGGGCAGGTCAAGATTCTCTTACAAACATACTTTGGCGATGTTCGCGATATTTACCCCCGCCTTATTGAATTAGATCTTGACGGTGTGGGTTTGGATTTTGTTGAAGGGCGCAAGAGCCTTGAGCTCGTCCAAAGCTATGGCTTCCCTTCAGATAAATGGCTTTTTGCTGGCTTGATTAATGGAAAGAACATTTGGGCTAACCATTACCAAGAAACGCTAGCAATCCTGCAAGAACTGGCAACCGATGTGAATCACTTGGTCCTTAGTAGTTCCTGCTCGCTCTTACATGTACCTTACCGCTTAGAAGCAGAAGATCAACTACCGCCACAATACAAGGCCCATTTCGCCTTTGCAGAAGAAAAATTAAAGGAATTAGCTGAACTGAAGGCTATCTTCAAAGAAACTGATAATAGCCAAAGTCTCTACCAAAGCAATCAAGACCTCTTCAGCCAAGATCGACCAGACGCTAAGGATCCAGCGGTACAAAAGCGTACTCAAGCAATCACCCAGGAACTCTTCACCCGTCAACCTGCCCTAAAAGAGCGAGTCACTGCACAAAGAGCAAGCCTTAACTTACCACTCTTACCAACAACGACCATTGGCTCCTTCCCGCAAACTAGAGACGTTAAGAAAAACCGGGCTGACTATAAAAAAGGACGCATTGATCAAGATCAATATATTGCTTTTAACCAGGAACAAATTAAAGCCTACATCAAACTGCAGGAAGAGATCGGACTAGATGTCTTGGTTCACGGTGAATTTGAACGAAATGATATGGTGGAATACTTTGGTGAACAACTAAATGGTTACCTCTTCACCCAATATGCCTGGGTTCAATCATACGGGACCCGCTGTGTGAAGCCACCCATTATCTGGGGAGATGTCTCCCGTCCCCATGCTATGACTGTTGAATGGTCAACTTACGCCCAAAAGCAGACCAACCATTTTGTCAAGGGCATGCTAACCGGACCGGTAACCATCTTGAATTGGTCCTTCCCACGTGAAGATATCTCAATCAAGGAGTCCACCTACCAAATCGCTCTGGCAATCCGTGATGAGGTCTTGGATCTAGAGGCTAACGGCATCCAGATCATCCAAATTGATGAAGCCGCTCTAAGAGAGAAGCTCCCCCTTCGCCAAAGTGATTGGTACAGCCAATACTTAGACTGGGCCATCCCAGCCTTCCGGCTCGTTCACAGCGGAGTCCAAGCTAGCACGCAAATTCATACCCATATGTGCTACAGCGAATTCACTGATATTATTCCAGCAATCGACAATATGGACGCAGATGTGATTACTTTCGAGGCCTCACGGTCCAAGCTGGAAATTCTAGATGCCCTAAAGGAAAACAACTTCCAAACTCAAGTCGGACCTGGCGTCTACGATATCCACTCGCCACGGGTTCCTTCAGTAGAAGAAATCAAGGCGACCATTTATAAAATACTAGACAAAGTAGCTATCGAAAAGGTCTGGATTAACCCAGACTGCGGGTTAAAAACACGCCATGTGGAAGAAACAGTGGCCAGCTTGAAGCATCTGGTTCAAGCTAGAGAGGAAGTGTACCATGAAAACCAAGGAACTATTCAAGGATAAAACGATCCTGTCTTATGAAGTTTTTCCGCCGAAGAAGGCGACTAACCTCTCTTCCATCTACCACACGTTGGATGAATTAAAGGAGCTGTCACCTGACTGTATCAGCGTTACTTATGGTGCCGGGGGTGGGGGTAACCATAGTCAAAGCCTGGCTATTGCCCAGTCCATTAAAGATAGTGGTATCCCAGCCATCGCCCACTTGCCTTGTATCGGTATGACTCAAAAAGAATTACTTGAAATCTTGCAGGAATTAGAACAACGAGGGATCGAGAATATTCTCGCCTTAAGAGGAGACCTACCAGACGGTCAATATGCCCCTGGAGACTTTGAATATGCTTCAGATATGATCGCCTTTATCAAGGAACATGGCGACTTCAACATTGTCGCTGCTTGTTACCCAGAAGGTCATATCGATACCAAGAATAAGGTTGAAGATATCAAACACCTAAAAATTAAAGTCGATGCGGGTGTGGATCATCTGATCACACAACTTTTCTTAGATAACCAGGACTTCTACGCCTTCAAGGAACGCTGTGAATTAGCTGGTATCGAAGTTCCAATTGAAGCGGGAATTATGCCTGTCGTCAACAAGAGCCAAATCGAGCGGATGACCAGCTTATGTGGTGTCAAGTTACCAAGCAAGTTCACTAAGATGATGGACCGCTACCAAGATAATCCAGTTGCCATGCGGGATGCTGGCATTGCCTATGCCGTTAATCAAATTGTTGATTTGATTAGTCAAGGCGTCGATGGCATCCACTTATATACCATGAATAATCCTTATATTGCTAAGCGAATCTACCAAGCTGTGCATAACTTAATTTAAGTACAAAAATTCCCAGCCTTGCCGTCGAGCGAGACTGGGAATTATTTTATTGATGGCTGATATAATTAACCACTAGGCAAGCCATAGCCTGAGCAGCCACAAGCATGGCCTGCTCATTAAAGTCAAACTTAGGATGGTGGTGCGGATAAGCTATGCCCTCAGCCACTTGAGCACCAATAAAAAAGTAAGTAGACGGACGCTCTTTGGCAAAGTAGGCAAAGTCTTCGGAAGGAGGAATTGCTCCAATATCATTAACCGATTCCACCAAATCCAAATGGGCCTCTTCAATAGCTTGCATATTCGCTAAGGTAAAGTCAGGATCATTATAGAGGGCTGGATACTGGTGCTGGTAGTCAACTTGACAGGTCACGCCAAACATCGCTTCCAAGCCTCGGCAAATAGATTGAATCTCCTCTTCAATGGTCGCTAAGGTCTGATCCGTCATCGCACGAACATCCCCTTCCAAGACCACCGAATCCTTAATGACATTAAAGGTCCCCGCCCCATCAAAGGAACCAATCGTCACCACGCCCATATCAAATGGATTCAATCTACGGGAGACAATGGTCTGACTGGCCACCACAAAGTGACTGGCTGCAACAATCGCATCATTAGCTTCATGCGGACTGGAACCATGTCCTCCTTGTCCCTGCACCTTAATCTTGAAGTAAGACCGGCCGGTCTGGATTTCTTCTAGGCCATAATTCACCTGGCCAAAAGGCATTTGACTCATCAAATGAAGACCAAGGACATGGTCAACCCCCTCCAAAACACCCTCTTGGATCATAGGCAGGGCGCCACCTGGTGGCTGTTCTTCAGCAGGTTGGTGAATAATGATGATCCGACCGCTGAGTTGGTCCTTGAACTCGATCAAGGTTTCAGCCAGAATCAGGAGATAGGCTGTATGACCATCATGACCACAAGCATGCATCAAGCCCGGATTCTTGGAAGCAAAGGCCAGGCCTGTCTCTTCTTGAATCGGTAGGCCATCAAAGTCGGCGCGAATAGCTAAGGTTCGACCAGGCCGTCCGGAATCAATCGTAATCTTCACTCCATGGCCCCCAACATTAGTCTCCACTTGACAAGCTAAATCTTCATAAAAGTCTGCAATATACCGCGCCGTCTCCACTTCTTCAAAGGATAGCTCTGGATATTGATGGAGATAGCGCCTAATAGCTACCATGCGCGGATACTTGTCTTCTAAGGTCTTGAGAATGGCTTCAAGCATGACTTCCCTTCTTTCTTTTATCATTATTCTCTAATGATACCCCTTGGATAGGGTCACTGCAAGTGTTTCAATTGGACCGGGTCAACCACTTACCCGCAAAGTAATCTGTTAGAATTGCTCCTAAAGGGGCCGTTGTTAAGATTGATAGAACCGATACACTCAGGATCAATTCACCACTGGCTAGTCCGCTAGCTAAGGGCAAGCTACCGATTGCTGCTTGGACAGTCGCCTTTGGCAAATAGGCAAAGGCTACAAATAAACGCTCCTGCTTACTTAAGGCTGTGTGAACCAGCGCCAAGGCGACTCCAACCACCCGGAAGACTAGTAAACAAGCAATAAATACAAGGGGGAGCCAACTGCTCTTAAGGGTATAGGACAAGTCAACACTGGCCCCAACCAGAAAGAACAAGAAGATCTCTGCTCCCCGCCAAAGGTGATTAAAACCTCGCGATAAGGAACTAGCATCCTCAGGCATCTCTCGAAAAATCATCATATTCATACTAATAATCGACAGAAGACCCGAATAATAACCCTGACAGTAATCTTCAAGCGTGACCAAGATAAAACTAATAGCCAAAATCAGCAAAATCTGCATCATCCGATCGATAGAATAGCGTTGGAGAAATTTCACCAGGAAGAAGCCTATCAACCAACCTATTAAGATACCGGACAAGATCGCAACCGGTACCTTTAATAGATCCAAGGCTTGGAAGTGACCGCTTAGGTTCAAGGACATAAAGGCCGTAAATAAGACCAATACATAAACATCATCCGCCGAAGCCCCCGCTAGAATCATTTGGGGAATTTGTTTGTTGACACCATAGCCATCTTCAATGAGGTTTACCATTCTAGGCACAACCACAGCTGGCGAGACAGCTGCCAAGACACTCCCGATCAAGAGGGATTCCGCTAAGGATAGACCCAAGAGCCAGGGACCGACTAGGAGCGCCCCAAGCATTTCCATGGAAGCCGGCACAAAGCATAAGAGCAAGGCCGGACGACCGACTTGAGTCAGTTGTCTCATATTCAAGGTTAAACCTGCTCGAACTAATATAATGATTAGGGCTACCCGCCTAATGATCGGCGACAATTGGAGAAAGCCGGGATCTAGACTATCAAGCATTGAAGGCCCCAATAAGATGCCAGCCAACAAGTAACCAAGAAGACGTGGCAACTTCAAACAATTAAAAATTGCTCCCATCAGACTACCCACAATTATAACTCCAGCAACACTTAATAACATCCTACTCCTCCTTATCTTAAGACACAAAAAAACTTCTGTATGCCAAACAGACATACAGAAGCCATTAGCTAGAATTCTAGCGGTTCAACGTCCGCACGTTAGGGAGTGCCTCATTCCCATTTTCTTGATTATAACTAATTTCATCACGCATTTCAATCTAGGTCTACCAAGCAGGAATTGCCCCACCCTGGCTCGCTTGATTGATGACCTTAGCGACATCTTCACTTTGGAAGAGTTCGACAATCTTTTGGAAGAGTGGGTTATCTTGATCACCTTGACGAACCGCAATCACATTACGGTAAGCTTCATCTAACTGGTCCAAGTCTTCGGTATCGACAAACAGGGCTTCATCAATTGAAATCCCTGCATCAGTAGCTAGACCCGTCCCTAAGACACCAGCATCAACATCAGGCAAGGATTGGGCTACTTGGTGAGCGTCCAATTCTTCAAACTTCAACTGATGAGGGTTAGCTGTTACATCCTTAGGTGTAGCTAGAATGCCAGCTGCATCATCCACTTCAATCAAACCTGCTAATTCTAAGGCTAGTAGGGCACGGCCACCATTAGTGGGATCATTAGGGATAGCGATCGTTGCACCTTCTTGAAGGTCTTCTAATTGATCGACCTTATTAGAGAAGATTCCCATTTCTGTGACAAAGGTATAGCCCAGACTAACTAGATCGCCATCGTTGGCTTCATTCCAATCGTTCAAGAAGGCCACATGTTGAAAGGCATTCATATTCAAGGAGCCATTCATAACCGCCTCATTGGGTTGGTTGTAGTCCGTTAAGAGGGTCACCTCTACCTTAATGCCGGCTTCTTTTTCTGCCTTATCGGCTACATAGCGCCAGATCTCATCACCTAGATCTCCTACTACTCCCACTGAAACAGTCTCCCCAGCAAACGATGACTCTTGTGCTAAAGCCTGAGCTGGAATTAAGAAAGCAAGCGATAAGGCTACTAGCGATAAGCCTAATTTCTTTAATTGTTTAAACATTTTACCTCTCCTTTTTCAAATAATGCTCTCATTATAGCCTAATAGTCAGGGAATAGCGACACTTCTATATATATTTATCGATAAAAGATTCCAAACGTTCATAATAATGAGGCGTGTAAGGCGCTTGAGCATGTTGGCCTTCAGGAATCAAATAGATCTCCTTAGGCCCATGTCGCTTGGCCAAGTATAAGTCCTTAGCCATCTCAACAGGCACAAAGGAATCCGGCTCCGTATGGACAAACAAGATCGGCAAGCGACTCTTACGCACTTCGCGAATGGGTTGAATATCCTTGAGGTCAATGCCGATCCGTAGACGCGCCATTAAGCGTGCCATCTCTAAGAAAGGAAAGGCCGTTAAGTTAAAGCGTTTCTTTAATTCTAAGGCCATAATATCCCAAGTCTTACTATAGCCACAATCAGAGATAATAGCCTTGACCTGTTTAGGCAAGGGCTTGCCTGAGGCCATTAAGACCGTAGCGCCGCCCATGGAAGTCCCATGATAGACAATCTTGGCCCGCTTATCCAGACTAATCACATAACGGGTCCACTCCAACAAGTCAGACTGCTCAAATTGACCCATAGTAATATAAGTCCCTTCACTTAAGCCGTGGGCCCTTTGGTCGTAAATTAAGACATTGTAACCTCTTAGATAGAATTGGTGCGCCAAGGCCAATGAAGCCTCTTGGTCTACTTGATAGCCGTGCACGATAATCATCCAGCGGTGACTCTTGCCAACTTGCTTGAAGACTTGTCCACGCAGATAAAGTCCTGATCGGGATTGAATTTCCACCCGGGGAGCTAATTCTTGTAAATCAGCTCGCCAATCTTGCGCTTCTTTAAAGGCCGCCTCTTGAGCTTGGTCGATCTTACTTTGAAAGCGCGTAGAGGATCCTTCCTCATCCACGTCCCGATCTTGCCCCCCATTACCTGGAACGAGTGCATAATCAACAAAGAGATTCCCAATAACAAGGGTACTCATACTAACCAGACCACTAGCCAATAGCAATCCTTTACCCGCTTGGATCCATTTATTTGTTGCCATTTGTCTACCCCCTTTTATTTCTATTATTATCCCATAGATGAGTCATATTTGGAAAATAAATGTCGTTGAGGCATAAATAATGACCGTTCAGGAATTATCCCCCAAAAATAAGAGCTAAGCCCTTACAATAAAGTTAAGTTAAAAAGAAAAAGTTAAAGGAGAAGAGCCATGAAAAAATATTTATTGAAATTAAGTAGCCTGACCTTAGTGGCTAGTCTAGCCCTTGCACCAGTGACAACCCTAGCAGAAGAAATCTTTGGGGAAGATCTCACTGAAGAAGTCTTTGATTGGGATGAAGAAGACTCGAATCATGATGTCTATTTTGAAGATATCCCTGAGGAACCAACAGAAGAAGGCACTGATGAAGAGAGTCTAGATATGCATATGGCCCGGGTCGCTCGACCGGAAGAAGATGACGAGGAAGATGAAGATAATGTACAAGAACGCGTCATAGTTGAAGTACAATTAAACTATGAAGACGGCAGTCCAGTTGGTGAAGGTTTTATACTTAGACTAAATATAAACGACGTCGAAGCGACTACAGACACTTCAGGCATTGCCAGATTTGAGCTTGACCCTAATAATTATAGTGATTATGATTATTTATATTTTATCAAAGGGAACGGACCTAAATTTGATAATAATTATAAACCAGGCTTCCAAGGACTTGAGATAAGAAATATAAGACCTGGGAGTCCTAATTCCGTCACCGCATCCATTATCAATCCAGAAGATGAGGGCGAATTCGCATCGATGGAAGTTGAAGTTACTTATCCGGACGGTACGCCAGTTGAGGCAGGTATCACATTCAGGCTTAAACGTCATAATACTCAAGCCGAAACAGATGAAAATGGTTTTGTGACATTTGATATCGATATGAATAAACTTAAATACGGCAACGAGGCCATTTATTTTGTGCACGGAAATGATAGCAGATTTACCTCAGACTATAATTCTGGTTTAGGCCTATTGGGCAAAGAAGTTAATGATTTCGTCGCTGGCAAAACAAAACATGTCAAATTAACCATCAACCATCCGGATGGCATAACTATCCCATTCAAAACAGTAAGACAAGAAGATCCATCATTAGAAGTTGGAGTTGAAAAAGTAATACAAGAGGGCGTCAATGGACTGAAAGATTTTAGAGGGAACATCATAAAAGAACCTATCGATGAAATTATTGCTGTTGGAACTAAACCAATCCATTCAGAATCCATTAGCTCTGAACCAGAGTCTGAATCGACACCAAATCCGGATAGTTCGAGCACGGATTCTCAATCATCCTCTCCGAGTAATAATAACGGTGATGAAACAGATAATACTAATCCAAATGGGAATTCATCTACCAACGATTGCGGTGGCAAAAACAGTGGCAACAAAACTCAACCAAAATGCGGTGGTAGACACAATGGAGGAAAAAACACTCCTAAACGTGCGAAACGCAAACCAACTAGCAATGGCAAAGTCGGTGGACTCCTGCCGGACACAGGTGAAGATTCCTCAGTTAGTCTACTCATTACTGCCTCTCTCACAACTTTAGCTGGATTAGGTCTAGCCTTTTCATCTACTCTTAGACAAGACTAATAAGATAAATATTTATTCCATCACCCAAGCTGATTGTTAAGCTTGGGTGATTTTTTCATAAGATAGATTGTAAAATTAATTGCGACAAACAAGAAAACCCATAACAGGTTCGTGTAAAATGTTAGTAACCACAAAAACACACACGGAGGACCTGTTATGAGCTACAAACATCTTACCATAGAAGACCGTTCAAAAATAGAAGTACTTTATCATGAGGGCTATACAGCTAGTCAAATTGCTCAAGCCATTGGGCGACACCGCTCAACAATTTATCGTGAACTTAAACGTGTTCAATCAGCTAGTTATGATGCCCAACTGGCTCAAGATAACGCCACTGAACATAAATCTCTTAAAGGACGTCGTCCTA
>NZ_JADD01000025.1 GCF_000518205.1 Hutsoniella sourekii ATCC 700629
TTTATTGATGATAGCCACCTTAATGCTCCTTGAATAAATGCGCTATTTGCTAATGTCCACCCAAACATTATTATTACTAGGAAAATTATGATAGTAACATAGCTCATGAATACAGGGCCAAAAATAATGTACAACAATTGATAACCTAAAATTAACAGGATAGCCATGACTACAGTTAAGAAAACTTCTTTGATGCTGTTGCCTTTTAGACTTGGAAGTATGCTGTTTAACAATATTATAAGTGATAAGTTAATACCGACTTGTAAGAAATGAAAAATAGTTTTACTTACTACTACTTCAAAGCGGCTCACTGGCATACTTTGAATGAGGGCGTGATATTCATTTTTGTCTTCCAGACCATCGATATTTCGCATATTAAACATGGACAGCAGTAAGCCTAAAATTAAAGGTATTTGATCATTACTCACTACAAAGGAGACTAAGATAAGAATAATCAATGATAAAATTAATAGTTTTCGACTTACTATCCAATCTTTAACTAGTAATGCTCGCATTTAATTGTCTCCCTTCAAGTGATAAATCATAATATCTTCCAATGACGCTGGTTCAATTAGAACCTTGTCACCATAAATTTCTTGAAAAATTTTTGCATCTTCGCTCAAACCAGCAAAGCCAGACTCTCTCTCTGTATAACCTATTAATAAGTTTCGCATCTCTGAATCCAGCAATTGAAGTGGACCCTTGATGAGATTGTAATTTTCAAGCAAATAATTTTTAGAATCCTGAATTAATAATCTTCCATCATTAATAAAGATAATATAATCCGCAATTTTTTCCAAATCGGCTAGGATATGGGTGGAGAATAATATCGTCTTTTCTTGATCTTGGATAATATCATACAGTAAGTCTAGAATCTCCAACCTTACGACTGGATCTAATCCAGATGTTGGCTCATCCAAGATGATCAGATCTGCATTATGGCTTAAAGCAACGGCTAATGAAAGTTTAACCTTCATACCTGTAGATAAATCTTTTACTTTTTTCTGCAAAGGCAGCTTAAAATCACGACAGAGAGAGTCGAATTTATCTTTATCCCATTTAGGATAAAAACCGTTAACTAAGTTGCCAATAGAACAAACATTCAAATTTTCATAATAAATATTTTCAGCATAAACAAAACCTATTCGCTCACGTGCGGCTTTTCCTTCATTTTCATGATCATAGCCTAAAAGATCTATTTGTCCTGTATCCGCCTTAATCAAATCCATTGTCAATTTAATGGTTGTTGATTTCCCCGCTCCATTGGGCCCTATAAATCCCGTAATATAGCCTTTTGGTATCCGTAAATTCTTTAAATCAATTTTAAAGTCACCAAGTGTTTTGGTAACATCTTTCATTTTTATCGCATATTGCATTTTTTATTCCTCCACTTTTTCACTGAACCGTTGAACTATTTCTTCAGAACTTAGGCCTATACTTTTTGCTTTTATAATAACTTGTTCGATACCCGCATCTATTTCTGCTAGAATTTTTCTTTCAATCAAATCAATATCCAAATCGGCTACATACGTTCCTTGACTTGGGATGGACATCAGAAATTTTTCTTGTTCTAAATTTTCGTATGCTTTTTTAACAGTAATAACACTGACTTCTAAATCTTTAGCCAACTGTCTAATAGATGGTAAACGTTCTTTTTCCTTTAATTCACCAGATATAATGTTACGCTTAATTTCTTTTATTATCTGTTCGTACAATGGGACTTTAGAAAATTTCGAAAGATTAATATTAATCATTTAACTTCTTTCCTTCACACTTTGTGTATATACTATATACACAAAGTGTACAGGTTTGAGTTTCTTGTGTCAAGCATTTTATTAACAAATAACAGAATCAGAGAGCACCTCCGCCTGAAAGAAAATTTACTAAAAGGTTAATACCTATTTGTCCTCGATTTACACAAATGTTTTTATTATTTTTGTTCAATTTATTCATATAAGAAAAGCTCGCTTTAGGTTTACACCAAATAAATTCAAAAGAGACTATTTCTGCATATCATAAAAAGAGAGACACAGAACTACATCATTCCCATTCTGCGCATAGTTCTATGTCTCTTTTATTTTTCTATTGTAATGATTTCTCCTGTCTTAAGTTTCACTTCAAGGCTATCTTCCTTAACACGCACTTCCTCCATCAACCGATTAACCAAGCTTTCATCATATTCCTCCAGCTTAATGTGCTGCCCTTTGAAGAAGGCTTTGATATCTGCTAATCTCCTACGCTTATCTTCATTAGTCGCATTCGTAATCAACAAAGCTTGTTTCTTCTCTCTCAAGTCATAGATTTGTTCCGCTAATCGTTCGTATTCATCTTTTTCGTTTCCATTTATGTACAGTTGCTTCTGCAATTCATGAAGCTGATCATCAACGTCCTCAACTGTTTCATCGTATTTTTGATTCAAGACTTCTTTGATGTTCATTTCTAATGTATCTAAGTAGTCACTATCCTCAATCAAGGAATTAATGACTTCAACAATCACTTCATGCAACATATCTTCTTTAACGGTTCGAGCCTGGCACTTAGAAGGGTTATCCATGCGGGCGACACACCGCCAAACAACTGATTTACTGCCCCGACTATTCCACTTGACCCGTCTAAAGATTTCTCCACAACAGTCACAGATGACTTTACCAGATAAAGCATACTTTCCTTGGTAGAGTCGCTTTTTCTTTCTCTTACCTGAGTAGAGGTTACTACGCCGTGCTTTTTCTTGTTGAGCCAGATGAAAAACCTCTTTAGACACTATTGGTTCATGATTATCCTCGATATAATATTGAGGAACCGTCCCATCATTAGGCACTCTCTGCTTGGTTAAACAGTCAACCGTATAGGTTTTCTGCAACAAGGCATCCCCCATATATTTTTCGTTGCTGATAATTCGGTTAATGTCATCACTAGACCATTTGAGTAAGCCTCTAGCAGTTGGCATCATGTCCTCGGTTAACCCTTTGGCAATCCTTCCCGTTCCTTTGCCTTCCAAGTACTCTTTAAAAATTCGTTTAACGATTTTAGCTTGTTCTTGGTTAATCACTAAATTTCCATCGCCATCTGTATCATAACCTAGGAAGTTTGTCGTATTAAGCTTGACTTGCCCTTGCTGGTAGCGATACTGTAAACCGAGTTTGATGTTCTTACTGATGGACTCACTCTCTTGTTGGGCCAATGAAGCCATAATTGTGATGAGCACCTCTCCTTTAGAATCAAGTGTGTTAATATTTTCCTTTTCAAAATAAACTCCCACGTTCTTCGCTTTCAGTTCCCGAATGTACTTCAAGCAATCCAGTGTATTTCTAGCAAATCGGGAGATAGATTTGGTAATAATTAAATCAATACTACTTGCCTGACATTCTTCAATCATTCGGTTGAACTCTCGGCGATTCTTAGTATTCGTTCCAGAAATCCCTTCATCCGCATAAATATCCACTAATACCCAATCAGGATTCTTACGGATATACTGCGTATAGTGATTAACTTGTGTTTGAAAACTGCCTGCTTGTTCTTCACTTTCAGTGGAGACTCGGCAATAAGCTGCTACTCTTAATTTATTTTGATGATCTTGTACATCATCCGTATCTTTTTTTCTCCAGGGTGGGATGACCATCACCCGTTTGTTATTCATATAATCACCTCAATGCTTTGATATAACTGGTTTGCTTGTCTCAGTGGATCGGTTACGGTTTCCTCTTGATGGCCCCATCTAAATTTGTCAGAGATATTAAGTTTCACCTCTTTAACTTCAAAATATCGCCCCAGCTGTTTTTTCCTTTTCTCCCGTTCTCCTTGAACTGCATCAAATAAATCCGGAGGGATAATTCTTGGATAGCCCCTCTCTCCTAAATAGATCGGGTTCGATAACATCTTTCCAATTTGACTATGTGATTTAGTCACCCCTACTTCTTTCCCTGCTTTGACTAAAGATACACCTGTTAAATAGGTTTCGTATAATAATTTAACTTGAGCTGCTTCCTTAGGATGCGTTTCAATTTCACCCTGATTCATCTGATAACCAAAGTACACTCTCACTATTTTCCCTCCTTTCTGTTAGTACCAAACCACCCACTAAATGAAAATGAAATACCGTTCGACTCTCTATTTCGATCTCGTCAATAAAGTCATTGACCAGCTTAGCTTCAAAATGTTGGTAGTACTCAGCCTCTTTTAAGAATTGATTGGTATGTTTCAGGGCTGTGACCGTTTCTAATTTATTGACATCTTTCCTTAATAAGTTTTCTTTCCTCTGGAGCCAGACTTTTTTCTCTGCTTCAAGACGGTTCATTTCTGCTTGGTAAAAGGTCATCTCAATTAATTGGCTATTTAACAATTCGGCAAGCCTTTGCTTTTTAGCCTGACACGTTTGTAATTGATTCTCTATTTCATCAACTGCTCTTTCATCTATTGAAGTGGGCTCATCCAATCTTTCAAGCGTTCTTTCTATTATTTCTCGCCTTCCAAAAATGAGTTTATTAAAAAGGATCATCAAGGCTTCTTGGATTTCAGTCTCTTTAACAAACTTCATTGGGCACTGCTTAATATCACTCAAATGCGTCCCACAGCACCAAGCAATATAACTCGTCTGGTTAGAAGAATAATGGGTTCGTCTGATAAAGGTGCCCCCACAGTGACCACACTTAATTTTTTGCGTAAAGGGATATGTTTGATTGGCAGTTTTTGTCACATTTTTCCCTCTCTCCGATAAAAGAGATTGTACTCTTTCAAAATCATTTCTGGTAATAATCGCTTCGTGATTGTCTGGAATATAGTATTTTTCAACATCTCCGTCATTAATATGTCGTTTATACTGACTATCGGTATAAGTTTTTTGATAAATAAAATCACCCACATAAACTTCATTCATTAAAATATATTGCACGGTGCCTTCTCGCCAGGTTTTGTCTCTAGGCGTTGAAATCCCTGCTTTGATTAAATTTTTAGCAATCCGATAAGTCCCTTCTCCTTGAAGATACCATCGGAAAATCTTTTGAACAATTTCTGCTTCTTCTTCATTGATTTTTAATTGACCGTCTATAAAATCATAACCGTAAGGCGGACAACTATATCGATAACTCCCTTGTTCAATGCGTTTGATCCGTCCCCATTTGGTATTATCAGAAATAGACTTTGATTCAGCTTCTGCTAAGGAGCCAAGAATCGACAGTAGAAGTTCTCCATCCATCGTTTGCGTATTCAAATTTTCTTTATCAAAATGGATAGCTACCTCTAACTTCGATAATTCTCGGATAATGGCCAGACATTCCTCAATATTTCGAGAAAATCTGGAAATCGATTTTGTTAAGATTAGATCAATTTTCCCCGCTCGAGCATCTTCAAGCAGTCGTTGAAGCTCTTGACGATCAGCTAAGTTCGTTCCACTGATTCCTTCATCCACATAAATGCCAACCATATGCCAATCAGAGTGGCTTGAGAATAAATCTTCAAAATGTTGAATTTGTGTTTCTAGAGATTCTAGCTGTTCAGGCGTCGAAGTGGACACCCGAGCATAAGCAGCGACCCTTATTTTTCTTTGAACCGATGTAGACTCAATGGCTTCAATCTTGGTGACTTTTTTCAAGTGATCCACCTCCTTTGGTCGTGTCACATATTAGCTCTCAATCCCACTATTATCAACGTTTCATACCAATAATTCAGCTAACATCGGCTTGATTTTTTCTATATTTAATTGATGAATCACCTGTTTTTCTTCACTCGTAATCAGGTCCGCCAGGTACAATTTTTCTAGTACCTGCTCAGATAAATAGTAATCAAGTTCATTTTTAATAGTTAGATCTGTCATATACTATTCCCTCCTCATCTCTAGTCGCCGAGAAAGAAGAAAGTTAACCGCTCTGTTAAAACTTCTTCCTACTATTAGCCATGGGAGTAAGGAAATTCGTACCCTTTTTCTAAAAATAAGCAAAGAAAATAAGACCTACTAGCCACAACAGCTAATAGGTCGATTGTTTTCAATACGCTTATTTTTCTTTGAAGGTAACTTGGTAGGTCACACCATCAACCACGACTTGCCCTTGCCCTATCTTAGGTTTATCACCCCCGACAGCTTGTTGCTTAGAAACTGTAATCGTTGTTTGGTTTGACTTCATCTTTTGATTGACGGCTTCTTGAACTTTAACAGGATCATGTCCCAGGCTTCGAATCGCTTTAATTCGCTCCTCACCATTGCCATGCTTGCCAGTTAAAACATCATCGACAAGTTGGTTGAAGTTAATTGGCTGCAAGAGTTTATTCACTTCATCCTGAACCTGTTTAGGGTTATAGCCCGCTTGTTGGAGTCGTTTCACCCTGTCAGCGCCATTGCTCCATTTACCCTGGACCACTTCTTTGGCAACTGCCTGATTAGATAGTCCTTTACTTGGTTGAGATGCGCCGTATTTAGGTCGGGCATACCCTTGAATACATTCTGCATACTGATGATAAGTCCGTCTTGCTACTTGGGAAACTCCGTTCACAGTTGTATTCCCTTCAATGGTAGTAATGTTGTTCCCTGAAACAGACTCGACATAACCGATGTGATGAGCCCAAGCAGTGCGTTGGTTGTTCCATTGAAAGATAACCACATCGCCTGGATGAGGTTTATAAGTGTTCCCACTCAATTTTAATGGGTGCCAGATCCCCTTTTGCTTAAAGATGTTTTTATGACGCTCCACCCCACACTCTCGTCCAATCAAAGAACTTGCCCCAGCTTCATCAGCTACTACGGTCACAAAAGTGTCACACCAGTCATCTTGATAGCTCACTACATAGCCTAAAGGGCGAGGTTGTACTCGGTTATAGGCATTAATTAAAGCGTGATGACTACCTGAACCTTTTTTAACACCGATATATTTACGCGCCACATTTAAAACATGATGGGCTGTTATTGACATAGGATATCCTCCTTTATCTAGTTGATCTAAATGGCCATTGTTTGCTTGGTTGATCGCTTGACGCCTAGCAACCATCCCTTTCAAATAAGGCTCATAACCGCTAGCCGCATAGTCATATTTTGCTCCACCTATTCTAAACAAGCCTTTGACTGCCTGCTTAAAGTCTGTTTCCCGACGAACCTTATAAAGGCCATCAGGTCTTAATAGATAAGTCCAGTCGGTTATAAAATCTTCAATGTTTTTGTAATGATAGTAATAGCCACCTTCAGTTCGAGGGCGCGGACTCCCTTTTGTTACAATCACCCCAGAGGGTCGTTTGACTTCACTTAAACGTTCTTCATCAGCTGGCATCGACATACCTGACAGGTTATTATCCATTTTGGCAACATTGCTTTTCCCCCAACCACTCTCAAAATGAAGTTGCACCAAAAGCAAAGACGGTAGAATGTCATATTCTGCCGCCTTTTTTAAGATGATTTGAATATGATGGTTTGCTAACGTTGCACCTTGATACGATAAATCCATCTACTTCCTATCCTCCTTGTCATTGAGTTGTTGAAGGGTATCTTTTATTTTTTGAGGCACTTTCATCCCCATACCAGCTGCATTTTCAATAATGGAAAGCCCCTCATTAGAGGCATAGAAACAGATGGCCGCCGTACGTAATACGGTGTGTTCCAGACCAAAGACATATAAATCTAGAATGTTAGCTACCCCAACAATCAAGAAAATCATAACTTTCTTGGTAATCCCATGGCGACCTACTTTACTAGATAACTTCATCTCATAAATGGCTCTAAGAACCCCTGTAATATAGTCAATGATGACCATGACTAAGAGCAAAGTTAACAAACCATCTAATGGGCCAAAGAACCAGCCTACAAAACCTCCTAATATCCCTAACAATTTTGTGACATCATGATGCTTTAACATTTAATTACTCCTCTCTTTTACTTTATCCCATGCTTCATCCATGGTTGGTATTCTCTCACCTCGCAAAGATTTTGGATTTATTTCACTTGCTCTGACTTCTATCCACTGCTTACCATACTTAATATGATCAATAAAAGTGATATTGTAGTAGTGACTATTAAAGAAAATTTCATGATTTTCTGTTAGTCCTGGAATAAAACGAAAGGTAAACTTTAATTCTCGATGTATCTGTAAACCATAAGCCTCGTAATATTCCTTTCCATGAAGATTACTTACTTTAGCCCAACAACGATATTTAAATATTCGTTGCTTTCCCGTGGGAGTGTTGAATTCATCCAATAATGTTTCAGTGGAGCAGATCACAATACGCTGATCTAACTGACCAATTGAAAACACTAGAACACCTCCGTTCGATAAGGATAGAGAATAGCTCGAAGAAGATTCATCATCACATTAAAGTTCGCCGATTCACGATTTTCATATAGATAGGCCACTCCGTAAAGGATGGCGGAATGAATATCACTAGGTACTTCTTCATAGTCAGATAAGGGATGGCGGAGAATATTTTCGACCGTTTGAGTAGTCGACTGGATGAGCTTAGTAATTAGCCCATCCTCACTGTCGTGTTCTACCCGCAAGAATAATTTAGCTTCTTCTAAGCTCACCATGTCTACTCGCTCCTTTCCTAGCTAGCCTTTTGTTTAAGAACTTTGATCGCTTCTGGCAAGATCAATTTGCCATCGACACGCTGTGAACCTAAGAAACCAACCTGACCATTGGTAGCATAGAGTTCATTCAGACGCTTGAAACTACGACCTTGGCGATCAGCAATCCAGAAATAAGAGAAATCACCAAACAGGACGGTGGTCGCACTCGCCGCTAGTTCTGGCATGTAAGCAGACGTAAGCACTGGACAGTTAAGGATTTTATCAGGTGTTCCCTCTACTAGGGATGGTTGCCAGATATATTGACCGTTACCATCTTTCAACTGACGCACTGCTTTAACCGTTTGGTCATTCATAACAAAGACTGCATTTTTACGGTAAGGCTCTTTTAAGGAATAATAGAGTTCAATTAAGTCGTCAAAAGTAATCGCCTTAGCACCTGCAGTGGTGGCTCCAGTTAAAAGCGCCTTATCTTTTAAGAGCCCTAGTGGTTTGCCTACTCCGTCCCCAGTTAAAAAAGCTTCTTCTTCCTTAGCACCTAAGCGACGAGCAAATTCACGCGCAATATAACTCGGTAAGTTGAAAGCTGCATCATTGAGTAGTTCTTCGGATACCTTCACTAAAGTTCCTAGTTTATGTGCACCTAAGAGCACTTGGCTAAAGCTTGTATCACTTTCTACATAAGCCCCTTCTTCATCCATCCAAGCCGCTTCACCTTTTGATGCAACAACAGGAATTTTACGCTCACCACTTTGCGTTTGAATGACTTTAGCAATCCGTCTAAAGATATTCTCACTCTCCAAGCCTTCCACTAAAGTCTTTTCAAATTCATCAGGGACTAAGTAGCCTCCTTCTGAATCAGTTCCTACTTGCAAAGCATTTTGAGGAACAAGGTGTTTTTTACCTCGCATAATGTTCCAAAAGTTTTGACTGTATTCATCATGGTCACTCTTAACTTTATCTCCCATTATTTGGTGGTTCATCGGTTGAGTCGTTGGTTGATTTAACGAAGCATCCATCGCTTCTTGACGTTCTAATCGTTCAATTTCTTTACCTAAATTCACAACAACAGCCTCCATTTCTTCATAGCGGTTCGTGTCCGCCGCATCTAAGACATCTGCTTCTTGATGTTTTTCATCTAAAAAAGCCTTGGCTTGATCCCAGGCTTGTGCACGTTTTTGGCGTAATTCTTGTAATTTATTCATGATTATTCCTCCTAAGGTTTCATTTGATAGAGACGGTCAACTAAAGCAGTAATCGGTGTCGTATCTGCTTTTACTTTATTGATTAAACAGGTCGCTGCTTCCTTACTTGAATAAGCATAGGTGGTTACCGTAGCAACTTTGGTGTCTTGCATGATGTCATCACAAAAGCCTAGTTCCATGGCCTTATAGGCATTCATCCAGGTTTCTTCATCCATCATGGAGGATAGAACCTCACGAGTAAGATCTGTTTTAATTTCATAGGCATTGATAATCGACTCCTTGACTTCCATTAACATGGTAATTGCTTTCGCCATTTCGCTATGATCCCCTAAGACCGCTGTTAAAGGATTATGAATCATCATTAAAGCCGTCGGGGCCATCTCAATCTTTGTTCCCGCCATCGCAATCACACTTGCTGCCGATGCGGCTAACCCATCGATACGCACCGTCACTTCATCAGGATATTCCATTAACATGGTATAAATCTGACTCGCTGCAATACAGTCACCTCCTGGCGAATTTAACCAAATGACAATTGGCCCAGTTTCAGCTTCGAGTTCCTCTCTAAATTGTTGAGGAGTCACTTCATCCCCATACCAGGATTCTTCAGCAATCACACCCTCGATGGTGAGTTCACGATTCCCATCCTTATTCTTCGTCCAATTCCAAAACTTCATAATCGACTCCTTTCTTACGATAAAATTCCCCAGCCAAATCAAGCGGCAACATATTACCGTTCACTAAATACTTATCGCCACCTTCTTCGGGGCTGATTTTGTTTAAATCTTCCAGTTCTCGAATATCGTTCGCTGATAACCAACCATTCTGCCTTGCCACCGCATACCCATTCATCCGACTTTCGTAGTCTCCTCTAAGTAGTCCGTTCACATTGAATTTAATCTGATAACTCGATTTTTCCTGTGGAGTGAGTAAGGCTTTCTTCAAAGCTTGTTCCCAACGAGTGACCCAGGGATTGAGAGTGTACTTCACAAATTCCATCGACTGTTGTTCGATATTGTTATAACTCGACCGTTCCAAGTCCCCAATCATATGAGGCGGAATACGAAAGAGACGTGCAATCTCATTTAACTGAAATTTACGCGTCTCTAAAAATTGGGCTTGGTCAGGCGGAATCGTGGTTTGTTTAAAACTCATCCCTTCTTCTAATACAGCAATACGGTGCTGGTTCGTTCCTGAAAATTGGGCTTGCCAGGACTGTCGCAACCGTTCAGGGTCTTTAACAATGCCTGGATGTTCTAAAATACCGCCTGGGTTGGCACCATTCGCAAAAAACTTGGCCCCATATTCTTCAGCAGCAATCGACAAGCCAATCGTATTTTTAGCCATGGCAATCGGGCTATAACCTACCAATCCATCAAAACCAAGTCCAGGAATATGAAGGACATCTTCTCCTTTTAACGTGACCTTGGTTTCTTTATATTGGTCTTCGACTTTGGTATAGACATAGACCAATTGATTAGACTTCGTACGAGTGACTTCCATTTGATCGGGTAAAAGCGGATATAGTCCTAATACTTCTCCGCGACCATTTCGAATAATTTGAGCGTAGGCATTACCCCATAAGAGTAGGTGTGTCATCAGAGTTTCACGAAATATAAAACTGGTCATATCCTCATTGACTTGGTCATGGAGCAAGGGATAGAGCGAATGATGATAAGCCCGATTTCTATTTCCTTCTGATACTTCATACAGATGAAGGGGTAGGCTTGCCACTGACTCGGCTAAAATACGGACACAGGCATAAACTGCACTGGTCTGCATCGCGGTTTGTTCAGTGACTTGTTGACCAGAGGGTGTCGGACCAAACAAAAAGGATAAGCGACTGTTAGACAAGTTAGTCGGCTTATCCCTTGACTTGAACAATTTTTGAAAGAAATTCATAAGAGTAGTATCCCCCTTTCTTGGTAAATTGACGTTGGGTCATTACCTTGGTTTCTAAGCGCCCGATCCAGGGCCATGATGGTAGCGACAATGCCATCAATTTTTTCTGATGACTTTTCTTTATCGGGTTTGATATTCCCAGCGGGGTCTTTTCGGATATAGATGTTATCTGCCATCCACCTCAGCACTGGATGCCCGCCATGAGCTATTTTTGCTTCAAGCGTCAACTTCATCA
The DNA here is from genome assembly GCF_000518205.1 of Hutsoniella sourekii ATCC 700629. Taxonomy (GTDB): domain Bacteria; phylum Bacillota; class Bacilli; order Lactobacillales; family Aerococcaceae; genus Hutsoniella; species Hutsoniella sourekii. Next base: position 11,840 of record NZ_JADD01000025.1, read on the forward strand.
GTTCTTTGGTGGGTGGACTCATATCCTTGAATCCTTGCCCAAAAGGAACAACGGTATAGCCCATGCCCTCTAGGTTCTGGGTCATTTGAATGGCGCCCCAACGGTCAAAGGCAATTTCATGGATTTGATACTGTTTGCCTAAGGCATCAATGAATTCTTCAATGTAGCCATAGTGAACCACATTCCCTTCGGTCGTCAGGAGATAACCTTGTTTGACCCAGGACTCATAATGGACATGATCACGGTTGGTTCTAAGAGCCACATTTTCTTCTGGAATCCAAAAGTAAGGCAGGATTGCATATTTATCGTCCTCATCTTCTGGTGGAAAGACTAAGACAAAAGCGGTGATATCAGTGGTTGATGATAAGTCCAATCCGCCATAACAAACTCTCCCCTTCAGATGATCTGTATTCACTGGATAGGCGCACTCATCCCACTTATCCATAGGCATCCACCGCACTGCTTGCTTCACCCATTGGTTGAGTCTCAGTTGCCTAAACGCATTCTCCTCAGCAGGGTTTTGCTTAGCTTGATCACAGGCGACTTGAACCTTTTCCATAGCTACGGTCACGCCTAAAGAGGGATTCGCCTTCTTCCAAACTTCAGGATCCGTCCAGTCCTCATCTTCTTTTGCGCCATAAATGACAGGATAAAAGGTTGGGTCCGATTTTCTCCCTTCTAAAATATCCTCAGCCTTTTGATGAATCTCATAGCCAATGGTATTGGTATCATTGCCTGCTGTTGTAATTAAAAAGTAGAGAGGTTGCGTTCTGGCATCCCCTGAACCCTTAGTCATAACATCATAGAGTTTACGATTGGGTTGAGTATGGAGTTCGTCAAAAATAACGCCACTAATATTAAAGCCGTGCTTGGAGTAGGCTTCTGCCGACAAAACCTGGTAAAAGCTATTGGTCGGATAATAAACGATTCGCTTTTGACTGGCCAGAATCTTCACTCGCTTGTTGAGTGCTGGGCACATGCGTACCATATCCGCCGCCACTTCAAACACGATGGAGGCTTGTTGACGATCCGCCGCACAGCCATATACTTCCGCTCGCTGTTCCCCGTCGCCACAGGTTAATAGCAATGCAATAGCGGCAGCCAGTTCAGACTTGCCTTGTTTTTTGGGAATCTCCACATAAGCGGTATTAAACTGGCGGTAGCCATTGGGTTTCATCACGCCAAATAGATCGCGAATGATTTCTTCTTGCCAGGGAAGTAATTTGAAAGGTTTACCTGCCCACTGCCCCTTGGTATGGGTCAAGCACTCAATAAAATTCACCGCGAAATCGGCTTTTTGTTCATCATAATAAGAGGTATCTTCCATAAATCGTGTGGGTTTATAGTTTAATAATTCACTCAACGTCCTCCTCCTCACTAAAAAAGAGCCCTTATTTAGGACTCTGTGTCGTAGTTATTTAGTCTATTCTATCTACTTGTTGGCCAGCCTCATAAGCTGCCTTTAACATAGCTTTCAAGCTCCAAACAGATAGTTCAATAAAATCTTCACTATCAGTGTTTCGCTTTTCTAAATCTCCTCGGTCATTCACTGCAAAGCTATGTTGCTTAGCAATTTCTAAAAGGATGATTTCTTTTTTCTGTTCTCTGCGCTGAATAGCGACTAAAAAACTGTTTCGTTTGACTTCTTTATTGGTCATAAGGGGCAACTCCTTTTCTTTTGGTGACCACATATTGCCCTACATTCACAGCTTAGTCCAGTTCTTTTTTGACTAAAAAGACTTATTTATCAAGCTTTCTGACAACATCTATCCCGTCAAGAACATTCAAACTGGAACCATTGTCCCAGGCTACTAATAAAGATCCTAAATCATCTACTGCTAGGACAATTCCTTGGGTACCAATCGGTGGCGCTTGGTCATCATCCATTTTTAAAAGTTCAATACGTGTCCCATGAGGGTAGTTGCTTTTGATTTGTGCTAAGCGTTCTTTATTCATCACTGCCACTCCCTTTCGGATGTCTAAAAGCGGTATTGCCAGTTAAGTCTTTCAATAATATCTTTCGCATCTCCTTGTAAGATGGTCCAATAAGACCGATGGATAAGAGAAAGACACGAAAGCTATATTTATCATTATCTGTTTGGGTCGGTTTATTTGAGATCCACTCCCGACGCTTCACATAATCAATCATCTTGGTAATTAATAGTGAGCTGGCTTGGATGGTCTCTGGACTGGGTAAGTGATTAAACCAGAGGAAATGAAGTTGGCCATCTGCTTCATAAAAACTGATTTGGTCAGCTTTTAAAGCTTTCTTGATAAGGTCACTTTTAGATTGGAGGAGATGGTTTAGCTTTTCTAGGTCCACTTCATCAATAGCTGGAACGGATATGGTTAATCCGTCATCATCTTCATCTGATATATTCTCAACTACTTCCTCAAAACCCGCTTGTAGGATTGCTTGGTGAATAGATTCTGATACACCAGTCACTTGGCACTCCCTATCCACTTTAATATCACCAATCTGGTAGGCATAAGTGGGAGTGCCTAAGTAAACCACCTCTTCCTCAACAACTTCGCCTATCAATTGACACAAGGCTTTTCTTTGACGACCATTTAAATCATACTGCTTTTGCATGACTGTCACGCTCCTTTCTTCATGTACATACATCACTCTAAAAAGCGTGAAAGTCCAGTCTTATTTAGCAATTTGAGCTAATTTATTTCTGAGTATTTATAACACTTATTATCCCGAATTAGAACCACATCATCTGAGCCGCCAACCTGTTCAATGTACCGTTTCACAATCACATCACAGAACTTTTCATCGAGTTCCATCGTATAACAAATGCGATCACTCTGTTCACAGGCAATGAGCGTTGAGCCAGACCCACCAAAGGGGTCAAGGACGACTGAATTAGTTAAAGTGGAGTTCATAATCGGATAAGCGAGTAGCGGTATCGGCTTCATTGTTGGATGGTCTGAATTTCGACTTGGCTTATCAAATTCCCAAATGGTTGTTTCTTTACGACCTGCGTACCAGGCGTGTTTCCCCTTTGCTTTCCAACCATAAAGAATAGGTTCATGTTGCCACTGATAAGGGGATCGTCCTAAAACGAGCGATTGCTTTTTCCATATACAAGTTCCTGATAAATAAAAGCCCGCTTCTTTAAAAGCTCGACGAAAGTTTAACCCCTCTGTGTCAGCATGGAAGATATAAATAGATGCATCGTCAGACATGACTGATGCCATACCCTCAAAAGCTTTTAATAAAAATTGGTAAAAATCGTCATCAGCTTGGTGGTCGTTTTGAATCTTACCTGCACTGCCCTCATAATTCACGTTATAAGGCGGATCAGTGAGTACCAGGTTGACTTTCTGATCCCCTAATAAAGTCTGATAGCTTTCTTTCTTTGTTGCATCCCCACATAACAATCGGTGACGACCGAGTTGCCAAATGTCCCCCGTTTGCGTGATACTGAGTTCTTTTAAAGCTTCATCGACATCGAAGTCGTCATCTTGAATGTCTTCTTTCAAATGGTCTTTGAACAAATCATCGAGCTCTGCCATATCAAATCCAGTTAAAGCTAAGTCATAATCCAGGCTTTCAAGATCAGCCATTAAAAGAGCTAATTTATCCTTATCCCAATCTCCTGAAATTTTGTTCAAGGCGACATTGAGAGCTTTCTCGTCACTTTCTTCCAGGTTAACAACCACACAATCAATCGTGTCATGACCTAATTCTTGTAAGACCTTGAGACGCTGATGGCCGCCAACCACCCGGCCTGTTCGTTCATTCCAAATGACAGGTTCAACATAGCCAAAGGTTTCAAGTGATTGTTTGAGTTGGTCATATTCCTTATCACCTGGCTGTAAGTCTTTACGCGGATTATAGTCCGCAGGAAATAAGTCTTTAATGGCTATTTGTTGGATGTTCATAACGCTTCACCTCCGTTATCAACGCTTGTAATTTGTCACTAATCTGTTCCCATGGATAAGAAGAATCGGTAAAGTGACCATAATGTGCAGTTTGTTTAAAGTCAAAAGGATACTTGAATAATTCTTCAATCATTCCTTGAGGCGTCAATTTAAAAACAGCTTGAATGGCTTTGGAGATAGTCTGATCACTCACTGAATTCATACCGTCTGTTTCAACACTGACCATCACTGGTTCTGCCTTGCCAATTGCATAAGATAATTTCACTAGGCATCGATTAGCTAAGCCACCAAATACCACGTTCTTGGCCAGATAACGGGCCATGTAAGCTCCTAAACGATCGACTTTGGTTAAATCTTTTCCTGAAAAAGCACCGCCCCCATGAGGGACTAAACCGCCATAAGTATCGACCATTAGCTTGCGACCCGTTAAGCCTGTATCAGCTTCTGGACCGCCTAGGATAAACTGACCAGAAGGATTGATCAGTATTTGCGTTTCGTCATGACAACGGTAATGAGCTAGAACGGGGTCAATAATGAGCTTTCTGACTTTACGTTCAAAACTCTTATGATGAATATCAGATTGATGTTGCAAGGACATCACCACTGTATCGACTAATAAAGGAATCTGGTCTAAATATTTCATAGTAACTTGAGCTTTTCCATCTGGTCGTAGTTCAGGAAAGTCACCTGATTCTCTTACTTGGTCGGCTTTTTGACATAACTGATTTGCAATAACTAATGGGGTCGGCAGGTAGTATGAATTCTCATTGGTCGCATAACCTACCATGGTCCCTTGGTCACCCGCTCCCAGTTCCTCATTATCAGTGTCTCCCTTTCGCTGTTCCAACGAGGAGTTAACACCACTGGCAATATCTGGAGACTGTTCTTTCATAAAACACTGAACCTGGTAATCCATCGGGTCATAACCAATCTGTGATAACCCCTCGTCAATCACATCCGAAATATCGATATAACCCTCACACGAAATTTCTCCAGCTACAATGATTTGCCCCTTCGTTGCTAACACTTCACAGGCGACTCGAGCACTTGCATCAACTTTTAGACAAGCGTCTAATACACAATCTGATAAATAATCACATAGCTTATCGGGATGCCCCTTACAAACCGACTCTGCTGTTTCAAAATAAATCTTTGTCATTCATCATCCTCCTTTATTTTTGTCGACTTCTTAGTAACTGTTCCATCGCATCTCCTTGTGGATCACCTGCATAAGGGGTGAGAGAGTTTTGCTTCACGATGTCAAAAATTTCATACCATAAGAGATTGGCTTGCTTTTGAAAGCTTTGACTCATCTGGACAAAAGGGCTAGTAATCGCCCCACCTGTTGTTGGGTGCTTGCCTAACAAACCAAAATCTGAGATGGCTTCTTCACATTGAATAAAACGCGCAAAAGCTTGTGAGTACGATTCAAGTAACCGTCTGTTCACAAGTTTTTCGCATCCTCGCTCCTGTAACCAGAGCCAGGTTTCTTTATAGATAATATCTGCGCCGAGATCCGTCCCATCACGCTGTTTAGCGGATAAGTATTCGGAGGGTTCAGGCATTTCATTACCTTGGTAGTCCACATCAACGTCAAGTTCATCCACTTCCAAATGAGAAGGTTTCAAATCAGGGATCGCCATCACCAGTGCTTTTTCACCTTGATTCACTTTCTCAGCTAAATCTTTAGACTTCTTACCCGCTCTCGGTCTCCTTCCTCCTCGTCGTGTACCATCTTTTGCCATCTCCTCCTCCTTTCAACTCCAGAATAAAATCATTCCCCTTAATCCCCCGTTTGAAACCCCCTTCCCCTGCGTGAGAGGGGGGCGCCGCTGAATGGGGATAATTGTTTTGAGATTCAACCTCCCCCTGGGGTGTAAAAAAGATAAATTTTAATATTTATTACTGATTTCTTGGTCGTTTATGTCTTCTAAAGCGGTCACCATCAAGGATTGATTGTCTTGAATGGCAAGACTTACATAAAGCTTGTAGATTACTTTCATCATGTGTCCCACCATGTTCAAGAGGTACAACGTGGTGGACTTCCTCAGCTACTTTCATTCGTCCTCGTTCTTTACACTTCTCACACAAAGGATGGGCTTGGATGTATCTATTTCTTATCTTTCGCCACTGACTGCCATATCGTGTCTTGTGGGCTGGGTTACGATGATAACGGTTATAGGTTTGATAGTCTTTCTTTTGATGGACTTCACAGTACCGACCCTCAACCAGTTCAGGACAACCTGGATAAGAACAAGGTCGCTTCGGTTTTCTAGGCATCACATTCACTCCAATAGAAAAGCCCATGCAGTCTCTTGACCACACAGGCTCTCTTGATTCTTTTTCTAGTATAACAATAACAAAAGTTCTTAATGACTTTCAATGACATTTACTGACAAGTTAGTCCTCGTCTATCTAAAGCTTGCAGTCCACGGTTATGAATACGAAAGACCTGGCGGGTATCAAAATTCATCTCCACCGCGATCTCTTCCCACTTCTTAAAACAGAGATAGCGTTTTTCTAAGACGACCTGGGCTTCCTTGTCTTTTAGTTTTAAGATGCAGTCTTTAATTTCTAACTTCAAATCCACCAAGCGATCAATGTCTTGATTGATTTCTTCTTGCATCTCAATAATCTTAATCAAGGTATCTTCAAAACTAGTCGGACGGTAGTGCTTGGACTTAGGTAAGTTGGAATAAGTCATCGTCATTTTTGTTGCCAGTTGATTCCAAGCATCCACCTGTTCGATTTTATTCTCGATAGCCTGATCTAAGTAAAAGGCTTGTTGTAAATACTGCTTAGGTGTCATCTCATGCTCCTTTCAATTGTGCTTTGACGGCTTCGAGTAAAGCTTGTTGGCCTTTATCTTTTCGTTTAAGGGCTGACATTGCATCTTCATCTACTGTGCCTTTAGTAATTAAGTGATGAATGATGACTGATTCTTTTTGACCTTGTCGGTAGAGTCGAGCATTGGTTTGTTGGTAGAGTTCTAAAGACCAGGTCAGTGAATACCAAACTAGAGTTGATCCACCCGCTTGTAAGTTTAAACCATGACCTGCACTGGCTGGATGGATAACAGCAACAGATACCTTACCCTCATTCCATTCCTTAAAGTCTTGACTCGTCTTTAAAAGCCTGGCTCCGACTCTTTTTTGAATAACCTCTAAGTCATGCTTGAACCAGTAAGCGATGAGGATGGGTTTCCCATTCGCTGCTTCCACCAAATCCTCCAAGGCATCAAGTTTACGCTCATGAATACTAACACTGTCACCTTGGTCATCATAGACCTTGCCACTCGCCATTTGAAGGAGTTTATTGGATAAGCTCGCAGCGTTGATCGCATCGATGGCTTGATCTTTCACTTCCACGATCATCTCAGCTTTGAGTTCATCGTAGACTTTCTGTTCTTTATCAGAGAGCTTGACTACGACTTCGTTCATCACAAGGTCTGGCATATCTAAGTAATCTTCTGCTTTCATTGAAACCGAGATATCCTCGATCTGTTTATAGATAGCATCCTCTGCATATGATTTTGGTTTATAAGAATAGATGACCATACCATTACGTTTATCAGGGTCAAAATACCTTTGACGATAGTGACTGATAAAACGTCCCAGTCGTTTCCCCATATCGAGTAATCTAAACTGCGTCCATAAGTCCATCAATCCATTACTGGAAGGGGTGCCTGTTAAACCGACCATTCGTTTGATTTTTGGACGAACCTGGATTAAAGACTTGAACCGTTTAGATTGGTGGGACTTAAAACTTGATAGCTCATCCACAATCACCATGTCATAGTCAAAAGGTTGACCGCTCTTTTCAATCAACCAGGTTACATTCTCTCGGTTTATGATATAGATATCAGCTTTGGTATTTAATGCCGCTAACCTTTCTTTTTGACTTCCAACAACATCAGAATAAGTTAAGTCTTTTAAGTGTTCCCACTTATTAATCTCATCGGGCCAAGTATCTCTAGCGACTCGTAAGGGAGCAATCACCAAGACCTTTTTGACAGTGAAATAATCAAACATCAAATTTTTAATAGCGGTTAAGGTGATCACTGTTTTACCGAGTCCCATGTCTAACAGCAAGGCGGCAATAGGATGTTGTTCAATATAATTTATCGCATAGGCTTGATAGTTATGGGGTGTGAAGTTCATCCGCCACTACCTCCTCCATGATTTTAGGAATCACTAGTAAGCTATCCAGGACATAACATTTGAATCCTAAGTCTTGAAGTTGTTCTATTCTTCGGTTTTGAATTTTCCTCACCTTACCACCAGGTTGTTTGACTTCCACAAAGGCTAGCTTTCCTCCTGGCATGAGAAGCAGGCGGTCTGGAATCCCTGTTAAGCTAGGTGAAATAAATTTGATGGCTAGACCACCTCGTTCAGTGACTGCTTGTCTTAATTTTTCCTCAATTTGTTTTTCTCGCATAACGGATCCTTTCATCAAAATTTATAAAAGTGTGACACCTGTGACATCCGATTCCTATTCTTATATATAAATAAATTTCATTTTTTCTCATATACGTAAGGTAGGTAATCAGTTGTCACACATGTCACAAACGTTGTTAAATCAACATTCTATAAAAATTCATTGAGGAGTTGTAAACCATGGATAAAACTCCCCTCACGTTTTTTGAACCTTTTAAACCCAGCGGATGTTAGCGCCTGATAAAATTCACGACTATTTTTAGCTATATCTCCTGTACGATAACAATGAGCACGGTAAGCGTCATATAACTGCCCTGACTTCTCCTGCTTATCCTCGCCTAGCTCACAGCACTCATTGAGGAATTGTTGAAACCAATCATTGGCTTGATGGTAATGGGCAATCGCCTCTTGAACCCGTTTAGCGGGCTTAATTTTGAAGTCTTTTTTAATGACACGCTGAGCACCCTCAATGATCCATTGAAGAATCTCACCACCACACTGGTCATACAAATAGTCCGCATAGTTTTTGATATCAGACTGTCCTTCAATCACCGCTTCAAAAGGAATGACAATTAACCGTCGCCAGGTCCCAGCGTCCATAGCCCCCACCTTAGGAAGATGGTTGGTATAGAGAACGATGGTGTGAGAGGGTACAAAGTCAAAAGGTTTCTTGAATTTCTTCTCGCCCTTAATGATATCCGTTGAACACAACTGCTTAACAATCGAGGTGTTTAAGCTCATCCCTTCTTGAAGTTCAGCAGCAATCAACAACCGTTTCCCTTTCGTTTCAGCAATTTCAGGTTTCACATTGCGTCTTGATTGATTGGTTAGAACATCCGCTGACAAAGTACTAGCGTAAGTACCAAGGACTCGCGCAATCGTATTCCAAAAGGTCGACTTCCCATTTCGCCCATCACCATAGGCAATAATCAAAGCTTCAACGTATACTTTTCCAACTACCGACAGGCCAACGATTTCTTGAACATAATCAATCAAGTCTTGGTCATTGAGGAAGAAGGTGTTCAAAGCTTCCTGCCAAATCGGAGACTTATTATTCTTGACAGCAACTGTTGTTTGTTTGGTTAGTAGATGGCCTGGTTGATGGTCTAACACCTCTCCTGTTTCCAGGTGGTAAGTACAGGCTGGCGTGTTCAGAATAAACGAATCACTATCCAGGTTCATCGGATCCACTGCCACCAAGTGCTCCGCAATTCGCAAAGTTGCCTGGACATAATTTTGATTACGACGTTTTAAGACAAACTCTCGGTAATTCATCGCTTCATTTAGCTTCTGGTAGAAAATCATTTGTTCCTTATTAAAAGCTTCGAGTGCCTTTTTCTTACTCAGGTTATCTAGGAGTTGCATACCACCATTTCGACTCAACAGGTTTTTATATTTAGCGATACCTTCCTCTGCTTCTTCTAACTGGCGATCGGTTAGCTCTCGAACTACACCCACCGCATCCAGGTCTGACTCCTCCCAGTAACTATCGTTATAAACCAAGAAACCTGTGGCTTGTGAGAAGCGAAGTTTATCTTGGAAATGCTCCGCTAGCACCAAGGCCTGACCAATATCTGAATAGTCCTCAGGCTGATAGAGATACTCACTATTAAACTGATCAGGTGGGATGTAATTAGGATCCTCAGCCACCCGCTTTTCAAATTTCAAAGCCGACTGCCAGATTTGATTCAGTTCCTCATCACTTAATGGTGGCTCACACAAACTTGCTCGTTCATCAAATAAACGTCGTGCTTCTTCGGCATCACCTAAGCGCACCAAGACCCGTCCCGCATATTGACTCATCGTGCTATTACGTGATCCCTGACTGATGGTTTGAGGAACACCAGGCATGGCTAAGTCTTCAAAGTTAAGCGGTTGGTTAGCGATAAAGTCATCAATGGTTAGTTTCCCATCAAAGTACATCACCTCTGGATTCTCCACGCCATAAATAAAACGGGCGCTATCCAAAGCATTGATATCAAAATAAGGAGCTACCTCAACAATTCGCTCTTTCAATGCCTTGTAGTCATCCGCATCCTGGATAGAGTGAATTGGAAAATAAACATGGAAACGTGGTCGAGCTGACTGGTTGCCCTTGACCTTTTTATTGTTTCGACTTGAAGCCGCATAGCACTGAACCCCTGGAAAGAGTGACGGGATGCCCACCATTTGAATCCAATCTGTCGGATTGTCAGAATAATCATTATCGACATCCAATACGACAACATCTGAAGCTATAAAGTTCGCCACTGACCGTTGATTATTTTTATAACTTGCTGCCACATGGTCAAAGCTCACCACCTTTTTAAAGTCTGACAATGATTTAACGGTCTTTTTAAGGGGGTAGAAGCGATTCTTTTCCTGTCCCCGTACATTTGCATGGTATAGTTCCATAAACTACTCTCTCCTTCATTTAATCTTTTTGATAGAACTGACATTCAAACCCGTCAGCTCCAAGCACTAACCCTTCTGCCCAATCAGGTGGTTGACTCATTAGTTTTGAGATTTCTTCCACACTCGACTGACCTTCAGGCACTTCTAAAATCACCTCATCGTGGACATGCATGACAATTCGATAGTCTCTTAAGCGGTACATCGTTTCCGCCAAAATATCTCGGGCAATCCCCTGGACGATATTCTCAACAAATTTAGCCCCATAAGACTCGATGGCTTGCCACTTATTTCCTGTCCCAATGCCTTCATAGACAACGGACTCCCCGCCAAAACGATTCTCGCCAATTCGAGGTTTACAATAAGCTAGCCTTCGACCTGACGGAAGTTGAATGAATAAAATACCTGACTCATAACTAAAACGAAGGCCATGTGTTTCAGTCGTCATCCGCCCTTTGATGGTGTCTTTCGTGCAACGATCCACTGACCACCATAAATTAACGATGTTCGGACTAGCTTGCCGCCAATCATATACAATACCTTGAAGTTCCTCTTCTTCCAGTCCCATCTCTAAAGCGCCCATCGCTTTAAGTGCACCGATGGATCCACCGTAACCACACGCTAATTCGGCTACTTTACCCTTTTGCCTTAAGTGGCTATTGATCCCATGCTTTTCTACTGGGATACCAAACATCTGCGACGCTGACTCACAATAAATATCCTTACCCGCTAGAAAAGCTTCCTGACGCCAATCTTCTTCGGCTAACCAGGCTAAGACTCTTGCTTCAATTGATGAAAAGTCGTCCACGATAAAACGGTGACCGTCATCAGGTATAAAAGCGGTTCGGATCAGCTCCGATAAAGTATTGGACGTAGAATTAAATAGCATCTCTAACGTTTGGTAATCTTTAACTTTAACCAGATTTCTAGCTTCTTCTAAATTAGTGATGTAGTTTCGTGGAAGATTTTGAACCTGTATTAAGCGCCCTGCGTATCGACCCGTTCGATTTGCACCATAAAACTGAATCAGCCCTCTCGCTCGTCCGTCACAACCTGTGACATGTTTCATGGCATCGTATTTCTTCACACTCGATTTGGATAACTCCTGTCTCAACTCTAAGACCCGTTTTACATCACCACTCGAAGTTTCTAGGGCTTCTTGTACATCCTTTTTAGCGAGCGACTCAATGAGACATCCCTGTTTATTTAGCCAATCTTTTAACTGCATAGGGGAGTTCGGGTTTTCTAAACCAGTAAGTTGTTTAGCCTCTTCAAGATGGACGGCCCTTGCTTCTCGGTCGCAGTGAAGTGCACCATCAACGAAGTCTAAATCCACCTTAATACCTAAGTCGTTAATTACTTGGTCTTGGTGGTAATGTGCCCACTCTTTGTTAGACACTGGAAATTTACTTAAACGGTCTTTAATAGCCAGTTCTACTTCAACATCTCGTTTGTTATATGCCTTGAACAGCTCCCAATCTTCTAGAGCATGATGGGGTAAGTTGCGTGTCCGACCCCCATTTGACTTGGTTGGTTTACAAGGGACACAAAAATAACGAATAAGGTTCTTCCCCTCTTTTAGCTTTTGGTCTTGCAGACCTAGCACCTCACCTACTTTTTCAAGGGATAGAGGTAAGCCCAGAGTGGCAGACCAAATCATCGAGCAATACCATGAGTGAGGGTCAAGGTACTGACCTGTGGGATAGCCTAAATAACGACTCAGACAAATCCGCTCGAAGTTGGCATTAAAAGCCCATTTCTGAACGGTTTCATCCGTTAAAGCTTTTAGAATCGGTTTAGGTATTTCTTCGTCATTAACTAGATCAACAACCTCGACAGGTCCGTTATCTACTGAATAGGCAAAGAGCAGGATATTAAAATCCTGGCTCTCTGCATATTTGTAAACGCCTGTCTTAGCAAGATTAGCGGATGAATAAGTCTCAATGTCGATGGATAGAGTCTTCATCTTGATAACCTTTTTCTTTTAATTGATTTTTCTGTTTTCTCTGACTTAATGCGATATCAATCAATTGGTTACTCACATAGGCAACACAAGCACCCATATACATCAGGATTGCAATTCCTACTCCTGTTAATACCCCATCAACTAGTGCCATAAATAAATCCATATTTGTGTCCTCCTTTAAGATAAAAAGTCATCGACTGCAGTGGTTAACGTTTGAAAATCTGATGAAGCTGACGTACGTCCTCCAAGTGATTCGCCATCACGTACCTTTTGAATATTGCCTAATCCTGCGGCGATTCCGCGGTTTCCATTAACGTTGTATGCGTACAGATTGATTGTTACATTGGCATAAACACCCGCATAAACTTCATTACGATCTATAATCGGCGCTACATTTCCATCCACGATTTGTGGTGCTTGTAGGGATGACGCATTGATAAAGTAGTGTCCATGATAAGCAGTGTCGTCTCGCTCATCGCCATCGCGTAATGGCGTACGGAGTTTGGAAATATCAGGCACTTTACCACCGAACTTATTGACTCCAGCTTTGGCTGCATTTTGAATCGCCTGTTTTACTTTTTTAATCGTTTCTGTATCCCCTTTGTCAATCAGTAAAGATACTGAATATTTTTCTTTTCCTCCGTCGAACTGTGCTCTTGGCTCCCAAATGAATGGATAAGATAAGCGAACTTCTGGTAGTAATACTCTTGTTTGTAAATTTTGATTTGTCATAATAATTTCCTCCTAGATTTGGTTAAATTCTTCTGTTGCGTCAATAGTTACGATTGCTGGTCGATAATCCGATTCAGCAACTAGGGTCAGTTTGCCTGTGGGCTTAACCACCAAGTCACCAAATAGGTCATTAAACTTCTTCTTGCCGATCTGCTTTTCAAGCTTTGTAATCGGCAGTACCTTCGTTTCATAAATATCCGTAATACCTTGTTCTTTGGCTCGTTCTTCAATTTTGGACTCATCCGTATATTTGCGACGAGTTCGTCCCTCGACAAGTTTGAATCCTGACCAGTGTTTCTTGTGTTGAATGGCTTGTTGTTCTGCATACTCTTTGACCGACTTAGCCCAGTCCACCAGATCATCGACATGAGCTAAGATATCCTCAATCTCATGATCAGATAGTAGGTGAACTTGTTTTAATTCGTACTTACGCAGTTTCAGATGATGATCGGCTCGATCTTTGGAGATGGCTTTTAGCTTGGTGTACTTGAGCCATGGGCCTGGTTCAAACTCACCTTTCCCCTCATAAGCGAGCTGAGCTTTTGGTTTCAGTTCCTTCTCCGCCCATTCCAACAAGGCGTCTTTATCTATTACCCATGTGTTGATGTTGTTAATACGAGGTTGATAAATCGTCAGATATAGCTCCTCAATGTCATAAATCCCATCAAGGAGATTTAATGCTCCAAGTCCATATAACATGAGTTGAGGATTATTCTCCGTTTGCACCCACATCCGTCCATACTTATAATCAATTATTTCTATACGATTATCCCCTACTAGAATACAGTCTCCCGTTCCGAAGCAATCAGAGACCCAGTTTGAACAATCCAGTCGCTGTTCCACCATGACATGAGGGTCTTGTTGAAAGTTCTGTATTAATTCTTGAACGAATAGAACATAGTCGTCCGTATATATTTCCATGTCAGCGTCAATATAATCAGAATCTGGTCGTTCTGATTCTTCTCCGATTGCCTTTAATAGCTTTGATTCTGCTAAAGCATGGGCCACAGTGCCTTCCTCAGCAAACTCATTGGTGTCATCCACTCCATATTCCTCCATCGCAATTTCTTCGAGCCTTGCGATAGGTGGCGATGACAACCATTTGGATGAGGAAGATGGCGATAGAAGTGCGTGTTTCTTAACCAATCGCATCCACCTGCTTCCACAAATCTGGAAATTTCTCTGGATTCACATCGCTTAACTTATCAACCCCATGAGACTGAATCAATTCACGTATTTGGTCGGAATATCCCGCCCTTGCTTTATCCGCTAAATGCTTTTGAATGGCATCAAAACTTATGAGTTTAGGGGTAGGGCCTTCATCAGGAATCGCGTAATCATCTAATAAGCTCATTTGGTCAGGATTTTCTTTCTGGCCTAATAGACTATTTAGGTCGTCTAACGTTTGTGCTAAGCCATTTCTAATCTCCAATAATTGCTTCATCTTCGACATCCTTTTAGGCCTCCAATCTATTAATCTCTAATTCACTGACCTGATTACCTGGCACGATGACACTCACTTTTAAAGGTGCACCTAAGAGTCGCATCAATACCTTTTCTCTGATTGTCATCGTCTTAACCGCGACACTTTGACTGTCTTGCAGTTTACGATCCAACCTAATTTTTAAGCGTTGCATTAGGTTATCCTCCTTTCAAAATTTGTAGGAGATCACGTCCCCTCAACTTATGTCGCCGAGGGGAATGATTGTTAACCGAATTTTTCAAACTTTTTTATTTTGGCTAACCTCTCCTTATATCTAGTCGCCGATATAAGGATTTGTTAACCCAAGCTCTGCAAGTTTTGCCTTTAATTTGCTTTCTGCTCGATTTAACCGCTTATTAATAGCTGGTCGGGAGACACCTTCTGCCCTAGCAAAGTCAGCCTGTGACCGACCTTCAAAATAGATTTGTTTAATGAGGTCTTGTTCCTTTAATGGTAAAGATTGAATGGCTTGATGAAGTAACTCGGTTTGTTCCATCTTCTCCGCATAATCATCTTCAAAATAAAAGCTTGGTGATTTAGGTCGACCTGGTACATTGTCATAACGTAAGCATCCACCAGGTTGATCGATTTTTTTATCTTTCTTCTTATCTTTAGGTGGCCGCTTATGATAGTTAAGTCCATCAGAGGCTTCGTACTCTCGATCTTCATAAGTTCCACTTGAATTTTTTACTAGCCCGCTGACAGTGTTATCACGAAATCGCTTAGGATTGTTAATTTCTGGCTTATTTAGGTCCTTGATAATTGCTTCGATAGGACGTTTTTTAGCCTCTGATAGATCATCAAGTTCTTGTTTCTGTAACTCGAAATCCGCATCAATCATGATGGCGACTTCTTCTGTTGTAATGTCATATACTGTGTTTACTGGATAACTGCTTCGGCTGTTTGGTTCAGATTTAAGAATGATTTTCACTGTTCTATCTCCTTAGATGCCTGTGACATCAAGGCGCAAGAACAGCAAAAAAGGGCTGGACCCTTCCGAAGATAGAAGTATCCAGACCTACATTTTGCCCATTTAAGTGCATCATAAGGAAAGGCTACTTCTACTCAATGCACACCAGTCTGATGACTGATGGAATTGAATATGTATCCTCACGCCTTATGATCACTAGGGCTATATTGAATTTTTAATTTGAAGGTGATTGTGGCTCACCTCCTAAAGCCGTTAAATTATTTACGCTTGCGTTTTGTCTGTGCTAATGCGGAACCTGCTACTGATTTGGAAATCTTGCTATAACGTTTGTCTCGTAAAATTTTCGATGCTTTACGGGCAATCTTTCGAGAAGTCTGTTTGCTATTACGCCGGGTCAACTGTTTTCACCACCTTGTTAACAAGGAAATCTTTTTAAGTAAAAAGATTTTCTGTTATAATTTAGAAAAGCACATCAAATTTATTTGCTTTCCACCCAAATAATATCAATTGGATTCACTCAAAATTCGGAATTATCGGAAGCATTCGGAAGAGTTCGGAAGTTTAAAAATTTAAATTAAAACTACTATTCGAAAGGAGGATTTTCTTGAACTTTAAAGAATATGCCAAAGGTTTAAAACCATTTATCTCTTATGGAAAAACTGGTGCAGATTTTTTTGTTGCCATAATTGGAAATTTTATTAAAGATTCAGCAATGGAAGGATGCGATTTATTAAGACGAAAACCTGATACTCAATATCGTTATTTAATTGGAAATCCTATCCCATCAAAAGATGCCCAATTTGTTTATGATCACAGAGATCCTGATAAATATGTTCAATGGATTTCTGAAATAATGGACGATTCCGAATCATATCAATCTGTTAGCGATTGGTTAATAAGTATCGGATTACCTGGTGAATATCCAGAAAATGAATGTCAAGAGCTATTAGAATCAATTTTTTTATCAATTTGTAGCTATTCAATGAAACAAAAAAAGCCCTCTTCAATTTTTGAAAAGAGCTTAAAGCTTATAAAAGATATAGATGAGAAACTTGAAAAATTACCTAGACCCGAATCAGTTCCTGTTCCTACTACTTTCTCTAACAAAGAGAAAATTTATATAGACGAACTTTATAATGCATATGCTGATGCCGAATCTATTGAGCGTTTCTCAGATAAAAATTTTCCTGAATTCCCTAACTATAAAGAAGATTTTGAAGATCGACGTATCGATTATTATTCTGCAGTTTCCATTGAACGCGGAGTTAGAGAACTTGATGCTGATAATTTGTCAAATCAATTCGAAGTTTTAAAGTCAGAAACTCTAGCTGGCATAAAAGATACTATGAGGAAAAAATATATCAATGGATATGAAAAAATGTTATCGACAATGGAAAAAGCTGTATCCAATCCGGTAGATAATTACATTCTATGCAAGTCCCCGTACTGGATTAGTAATAGCATTAAAAAAGGTGTATGCCATCATCTAGTAAATGATGGCAAAATAAAGTGGGTGAACTAACAATGAATAAATCTAATTTAATAGGCTCAGAATTTGAGACTTCTTTAAGACTTTTAATATTATTAAAAGAACTTTGCAAGTTCACTCTCAATGAACATCAAATAGCATGCATAGATTTTGTAGCAATTTATGCGGCCGACTTTGGTTTATTTGAACTAAATCTTCACGGAGACGGATTATTTAGGCATGGTGAGTTTTCTGCTAAATCAAAACTTGTAGCAGAATCTTTAAAAAATCTAGTTTACCATTCCTATGTAAAATGTATTGCCAATAGAAACGGTTATTTCTACGAGTTAGATGCATTAGGCATTGAGATTGCAAATTCATTAACTACAAATTACGCGAATCAATATCGCATCGCCGTAAACGAAGTGCTCTCTAAATATCCATCACTTGACAGTAAAAAAATTAATAAAGAAATTAATAACAAAACACTTTATCCATTGGAGGTGTACGATGAATAGACTTATACTTCATAAATTGATTATATCAGGTGGGGGTCACAAAGATTCTATAATTCGATTTACTGAAGGATTTAATCTCATAATAGGACCATCAAATACTGGTAAAAGTTTGATAATGGAGTGTATTGATTATGCTTTTGGATATATTCCTAAAAAAGGTTATCCTTCAAAAATTGTCGATAATAACCATGGTTATACGAATATTGAACTCGTCCTCCAAAAAAACGAGAATCGCATTTCACTGAAACGAAAAATCGGAACCAACCAAATCCATGTTAAGAGCAATATCCCTGATATAGAAAATGACACTTATAGAGCAAGTACAAATGCTAAAAAAAGTATTAGTGATGTTCTACTTAAACTAATTAATATTAATCATACCCACAAAATCATTACAAACCAAAAAGGTAATACTCAAAGATTAAGCTGGCGAACTATTCTCCATCTATTTTTCATGAAACAACAAGATATTGACAGAGAAACCTCTGCTCTATTATCACCTGATCCTAGAAGCAAAACATCTTCCGCAGCAGCTCTTCTATTTTTACTAACAAAAACTGATGCGAATGATTTAGTGCTTTCAGAAGATCCTGTAATTAGCAAAGCCAAACGTGAAGCTATAATAGCTTATATAATAACTTTGAGAGATAATATTGCATCAAAGCGAGCAGATTTAGAAGAAAAAATAAGCTCCCATAATATAGTAAATGTCCGAGAAATTATGGAATCTGTAAAAAATAGCATTGATTCACTTCAAGAAGAATTAAACGTTACAAACGAAAAAAGTCGGAATTTAATGAGTAACATTTATCAATTGAATAATTCTCTAGTTGAGTGCAATACTATTCTTCATAATTTTGACTCCTTATACTCTCAGTATATATCAGATGTAGAAAGATTAGAGTTTATTATAGAAGGTCAAATATGCGTAGGAGAACATCCCACTAAAAAAGTTTGTCCATTTTGTAAATCAGAAATACCTGATTCACCAAAAGAAGAACATATTGCTGCCTCTATGGCTGAATTATCAGGTCTGAAAGAACAAATTATTGAATTAAATAAAACTACGAATGATGTTCATAAAAAGAAAGATTCAATAATCAAGCAAATAAATAAGTTAGAATCCGAAAAGAATGAATTAGATCAATATATATCAAATAAAATCACTCCAAAATTATCAAATCTTGATAGTGAATTAGAAAATTATTCTGATATCTTAAAATGGGAGAGTGAGCTAAATGCAATAAAACAACAAGAGATATATTATGGAAGAGAATTATTTGATCGTCAGAATGAAGAAGACCCTACTGAGACTAAATATAATATATTTTCTAAATTCAATTATGATTTAATTTATCCTTACGAGCAAATACTTAGTAACTCTTTAAAAGAGTCTAATATAGGCGGTGCTGATAATACCAAACTAGATTTAGGTTCATTCGATATAACCATTAATAATATTAGTAAATCTGCTTGCTTAGGCGGTGGTTATACTGCAGTTATAAATTCTTTAATCACAATCTCTATGCAAACATATATATTCCAAAGAGAAGGATACGCTCCTGGTTTCTTTATTATGGACTCCCCTTTAACTCAATTATCTGAGCCTAAAAATGTCACAAGAAATGAATCGATTAAAAAAAATTTTATGTCTTATATCATGTCTCAATCAGAAAATGGACAAGTAATTATGATAGAGCAAACTGATGAAATACCATTTTCACCAAAAGATATTGCTAATAGAGGGGTTAATTTAATTGAATTTACACAAGACACTAACGAAGGTCGCTATGGATTATTACATGACGTAGTAAACCCCAAGCACAAATAGCACCTTAATAACCTTAGAAAGCGAGTAGAATAGTGGAAATCGAATATAATAAACTTTGGAAAAAACTAATTGATAATAATATGAAAAAAAAAGATTTACAAGAAGCCGCCCAGATTAGTTCCAATACAATAGCTAAATTGGGTAAAAATGAAACGGTTAGTCTTGAAGTGCTGATGAAAATAGCTACTGCTTTAAATTGTAAAGTAGAAGAGCTATTTGAAACTAAATAAAACAATTAGGGAATCCTTTCTAGCGCATCTAAAAGCGTTTTTAAGGAATGCCAAAAATGAAAGGAAGATATCAATGCAAGAGGATTTGACTCAAAAGGATTTACAAGAGATTAATAAACCTGAAACAATTGATGATAAAATTCGAGAATTAGCCAAAATTGAAATGGAAAAATTTGCAAAAAAAGTAAAAGAACGAGTAATTGAAATGGAGTTAGACAACGATGATCATTATTTAATATACGGAGTACTAGGTGTTCATAAAGAGGAAGGCAAATTAATTGATGTTTATCAAAATAAAGGTCGATTCCTGTACAAATATGCAGGAGCCTTTGCAGAAGAAGTAGCAAAATTATGTTTTATCGAAAAGTACGGTGCTGAAAATGCCAGAACTATTAAGATTGATAATCCTATTAAAAATAGTCGGCCAAAAACCTTTGAGATTGATTGTTTGGTAAATGAAAAAGATGCTTGGTCCCATATACTAGAAAAAACAGGGGTTGACTTATTAGCTATTTTAGAGGATATATATAGGGAAAATACCGAATTAAAGGAGTAATTACATTTGAAAAACTCGATATTAAAAGGCGATTGTTTAGAACTCATGAAAGGAATAAGTGATAATTCAATCAATATGGTTTATTGTGACCCTCCATTTTTCACACGATGAATTGCAATAATTATTGCGACAAAAAGTCATTCTAACTGAACAAGTTCGTGCATGAATACCTCAAAGGGTGTCTTAAAATTTAAACACTTTCTAGGTCGATTGTTTATCAACCATAGCGCATTGAAAAGTTCATCTTCCGTAATTTTAGCTAGATCTGTGCGTTT
>NZ_JADD01000026.1 GCF_000518205.1 Hutsoniella sourekii ATCC 700629
CCCTTTTTGAAAGCCAAGGATTAGAGCTAAGACATTGTTATATCAACGTTCCTAGACTTACTCTGCACTCAAAGCAGCCATTGTGATGTAGTTGTATGGTTGGTTGAAGTGAGGTAAGAAGAAGATGTCTAATAATTGAAGCTTATCAATAGTTAAACCTTCTTGGATTGCGAGTGAGAACATATGGATTCCCATTGACATATCGTAAGTAGATCCCATTTGAGCACCTAGAATACGACGTGTTTCAGCATCATAGACGATACGAATCTTAACTTTTTCGTTTTCTGGCATGAAACCTGGTAATTGAGTATCTTCATAATCAGTGTACTTAACATTGAAGCCAGCTTTTTCTGCGGCGTGTACACTTAGACCAGTTGATACTAACTTAAGATCAAAGATATTGATACCGTTAGATCCTTGAACACCTGCTCCTTCAATTTCTGTACCAGCAAGGTTGTGAGCACCAACAATACCTGAACGAACCGCGTTAGAAGCTAGAGCAATATATGCATCTCCTTGGATCGCGTTAGAGTAGTTGTTGGCACAGTCACCTACAGCGTAAACATCTGGATCACTTGTTTGGAAATGACGGTCAACCTTGTAAGCACCATTCGCGAAGCGTTCTAAATGGCCTTCACCAAATACTGCATTTGGACGGAAACCGATACAGTTGATAATAAGATCCACATCATACTCGCCTTTATCAGTCTTAAGACCTTTGACATGGCCATTCTCATCACCGATGTATTCTTCAGCAAATTCACCGTAGTGCGTTTGGATACCATGTTCTTGTAAGTTCTTGTCCATTAATTCAGCGAATTCTGGATCATAGTAGTTAGCTAGACAAGTAGGAGCTGCATCAAATAAGACAACTTCCTTACCACGTCTTTGAGCGGCTTCAGCAATTTCAACCCCGATATATCCAGCTCCGATAATGCCAACTTTTTTGACATCTTCACGAGCTAAGGCTTGGTCTACTTCTTGACCTTCTTGGAATAGCTTCAAGAAGTGTAATCCATCTAAGTCATGACCTGGTAATTGAGGAGCGATTGGTGCTGAACCGGTTGCAAGAATTAACTTGTCATATGATTCTTCCACTTTCTCGCCATCTTTAGTTTCAGCGTAGACTACTTTCTTATCGAAGTCGATATCTTTAACTTCAGTCTCGATCGAAATCTTAGCACCCTTGGCTTCAAAATCTTCTGGCTTAGTATAGAATAATCCTTCATAGCCATCAATTTGACGACCTACCCATAGGGCTGTCCCACAACCTAAATAAGATAGGTTAGAGTTGCGGTCAATCATGACTAATTCAATATCATCGTAATTGTCCAACAAAGTATTGGCTGCTGCAATTCCTGCGTGGTTTGTCCCAACTAATACAACTTTCATTCCTATTCCTCCTAAGAATATAACTTTTTGACAATTAGAATTATAACATTTCTATTATGCCCTGACAATTAAAATTGAAAGCAATTTCAGCAAATGCTTTAAATGTTATAAGCAAAGCCAAGCTAGAAAATCTAGGCTTGGATGTGTTTATTCAATATTTCAGATAAGCGTTGTTTGTCGTGGAAGCCAATCAATTTATCGACCACTTGACCGTCTTTTTTGATCAGTAAGGTTGGGATTGACATAATGCCAAATTCTTGAGCTACCTTAGCTTCTTCATCTACGTTCATCTTATAGAAATCGACTTGTCCTTCTAATTCTTCACTTAATTCATCAACGACGGGTGACTGCATGCGGCAAGGTCCACACCAAGGCGCCCAGAAGTCAACTAGTACGAGTCCTTCTGCTGTTTTTTCATTGAATTGATTATCTGTTAAAGCTTGTACCATAACAATCTCCTTTCATTTACTTCAATATTACACCTTCATTCTAACACTAATCGCTAAATTGGCGAGTAAAATGCTTATTGGATTGTTAAGCGAGCCTGATTATTCAACGGTCACTGATTTGGCTAGATTACGTGGCTTATCCACATCATGCCCTAGGGCTAGGGTTGTATAATAGGCTAACAGTTGCCCTGGAATCACTGAAACTAAGGCCACTAGGTCTGGATGGACGCTAGGCAAGACAATCTGGTCGCCTGCTTGGTCCAATCCTTGGCCAGCAATGATTAAGCACTTGGCACCCCGAGATTGGACTTCTTGGACATTACCTCTTGTATGGGCTGCTGTTGCTTCCTGGGTTAGCATGGCGACAACAGGGACCCCTTCTTCAATTAAGGCAATGGTTCCATGCTTTAATTCACCGGCGGCAAAGCCTTCAGTGTGAATATAAGAGATTTCTTTAAGTTTCAAGGCCGCTTCAAGACTCACCCAGTAATCCAGGCCTCGTCCAATATAGAAGGCATGGTCTTGCCCCACAAAATAATCCTCTGCTAATTGCTTATAGAGATCTTTCTGGTCGATAACTGTATCCATAGCATTGGCCACCAGACTTAATTCATGGTGCAAGTCGATGGCTTCATAGCCCTTGGCTTGAGCTAAGGCATTAGCTAGAATCGACATCACCGCTATTTGAGCGGTATAAGCCTTAGATGAAGCAACCGCAATCTCAGGTCCTGCATGAAGCAACAGAGTATAATTTGCTTCTCTTGAAAGGGTCGATCCCTTAACATTGGTAATGGTTAAGCAAGGATAACCTGCTTGGCGCATTTGCTTGAGTACTTGACGGGAGTCGGCCGTTTCTCCAGATTGACTCAAGAAGATGAAGAACGGACGATCAACCAAGTAAGGTGGATTATAGGCAAATTCGGAAGCGATATGCACTTCTGCTGGGATTTGAGCCCATTTTTCTAGAAAATGTTTGCCTAAATAACCGGCGTGCATAGAAGTTCCCGCTGCGACAATATAGACGCGGTCCGCCTTCATGAGCGGCTGGATAATCGCCGGATCGATGGTCAACTGGCCATCAGTATCTGCGTAGGCTTCAATAATTTGGCGCATGACCCGGGCCTGTTCATCAATTTCCTTCAACATATAGAAGGGGTAAGTTCCTTTATCCAAGTCATCTGCATCTAATTCAGCCGTAAAAGCTTGACGGTCAACAACTTGACCTTGAGGATCGATGAGTTGGACCTGATCTTGAGTAATGGTAGCCAATTCCCCATCCATCACTTCTAGATAGCGGTCCGTTAACTGAATAGACGCCATCGCATCTGAGACCACGGTATTGAACCCTTCACCAATCCCTATTAACATCGGGCTCTTGTTCTTAGCAACAAAGATTGCTCCTGGTTCTTGCGCGTCTAATAAGGCAAAGGCATAGGATCCTTGAATCTCCTCAAGAGCTCTTTTAAGCGCATCAATGCCAGATAGCCCTTCTTTTTTGGCAAAGTAATCAATTAACTCCACCACAATCACCGTATCTGTCTGGCTAGCTAGGTCAACCTCTGCTAGATATTGATCTTTGAGTGCTTGAAAGTTCTCGATTACCCCGTTATGAACCAAGGTAAAGCGCCCTGATTGAGATTGATGAGGATGAGCATTCTCAACGCTTGGCACCCCGTGAGTGGCCCAACGGGTATGGCCAATCCCAATATGAGCTGGTATAGAGAAGTCGACGCTATCCTTTAACACTTGGATGCGACCTTGTTGCTTGAATAAGTGCCCCTGACCGGACTCATCCACCACATAAATCCCCGCTGAATCATATCCGCGATATTCTAATTTCTCCAAACCCGCAATTAATACTTCCTGGGCGCTGGCTGGTCCTACATAACCGACAATTCCACACATATACACATTCCTCCAAATAAATGATTTGGACTACTTATGTACTTAGATTCTACTTTGTCTTGATTAGATCAAGTTTTGTCAGAATCCTATAGACCGTACAGCCTCCAAGTGACCCGCCGATTGTTCGATACACTTGGTCCTCGTCTCCTAGCAAGCTAGGCCTGGCGCTATCCGTAGATTTCATTGAAAATAAGTAGTCTTTTGATATTTTACACCTAGACCTTAAGCTTGTCATTAATTTTGCAAAAGAAATTGGTGCAGAACTTCATGTGCTACTAAGATAAAAACAAGTTCGACTGGTGTCACTTAACTATTTATCTTAAAATAAAAAGCCGAAC
The DNA here is from genome assembly GCF_000518205.1 of Hutsoniella sourekii ATCC 700629. GTDB lineage: Bacteria > Bacillota > Bacilli > Lactobacillales > Aerococcaceae > Hutsoniella > Hutsoniella sourekii. The sequence continues at coordinate 4,085 of NZ_JADD01000026.1, forward strand.
AAGCTCTGCCCAGTAGGAATTTGTTTTCCCCACTAGCAGCTTGTTCGACTTTTAGCTTTCTATTCATGGAATGGTGGCGCTCACTTACTTGAAGTAGACTTGGGTCGCTCCATTGCCTCCGGCATTGGCAGGGGCATATTCAAAGCGATCTACCTGTGGATGATTGGCTAGTAACTTTTGAATACCTTGTCTTAGAGCGCCTGTCCCCTTCCCGTGGATGATAGTTACCATCGGATGGTGGCTCAATAAAGCTTTGTCTAAGTAGTCCTTGGTAGCCCGCATGGCTGATTCATACCGTTGACCACGTAAGTCCAAGCTTGTAGATACCTTGGAAGAGGCCCCACGTTGCACATTAACTGACCGCTTCTTATCATTATCCACCTTGTCTAGGAGGCGGAGGTCTTCTTGGTCAATCTTCATCTTCAAGATTCCCATTTGGACGACGTATTCTTGAGGACCGCTTTGTTCAATGACCGTCCCTCTTTGCCCGTAAGAGAGTACTTCCACATCATCACCCACTTCGATTTGACGTTTGGCTTTTTCACGTTTGAGGACCTTGTTTTTGCGTAATTCAACCGGTTGTTTTAGATCCTTGAGCGCGGTTTGCTGGTCAATCAATTCATGTTCTTTGATTGTTGTATTTTGACCTTGTTGCAGTTGTAGTTGGCGAATTTCTTGTATGATCTTGTCCGCTTCCGCTTGCGCTTCTTCGACCTTGTCATTAGCTTCTTGCTTGGCCTTATCCATCAAGTCCGTCTTATGCTTCAGCCAGCCTTGATACTCTCGGTCTAAATCACGGTAGAGCTTATTGACCTCTTCAATCCGCTGTGTCCACTGGCGACGTCTTGCTTCTGCTTGGCGGCGTTCGATTTCTAAGCCAGCCACCATCTCATTAAGCTGTTGGTTGTCATGAGAGACACCCGCTTGGGCCTTATCGAGAATGGCTTGCGACAGGCCTAAGCGCTTAGAGATTTCCAAGGCATTGGACCGACCTGGTACCCCAATGAGTAACTTGTAGGTAGGAGACAGAGTATTGATGTCAAATTCCATACTAGCGTTAATTATCCCAGGTGTCTCATGAGCATAGACCTTCAGTTCTGGATAGTGGGTCGTCGCCATACAAGTCGCTCCTACTTGACCGACATAATCAAGAATAGCCATAGCCAAGGCTGCCCCTTCTTGGGGGTCGGTTCCTGAACCTAGCTCATCAAATAAGAGCAAGGAATCACTCGTCATCTCATCCAAAATAGAGACAATATTAGTCATGTGACCCGAGAAGGTAGATAAACTCTGTTCAATCGACTGCTCATCCCCAATATCAGCGTAGATATGGTCAAAAATAGCTAGTTGGCTATTAGGTCCACAAGGAACAAAGATCCCCGCCTGGCCCATGGCCTGAACCAAACCCAAGGTCTTAAGCAAGATGGTCTTCCCGCCGGTATTAGGCCCTGTAATTAATAAGGTCGAATAAGTATCTCCTAAGACAATATCATTGGCTACAATTTGGTCCGGATCAATCAGAGGGTGTCTGGCTTGCCAGAGAGCAACTTGGCCTTGATCATTAAAATTAGGTCGTGTCCCATCAATGGAGCGACTATACAAGGCACGTGCTTGAATAAAATCCAAGTTCCCTACAATCAATTGGTTGTTTTTAATTTCCTGACGGTAATCCCACAAGTAGGCCGACAGCTCGGCAAGGACTCGAGCGATTTCCTGGTCTTTGTCAATTTGTAGTTGGCTCCGCTGGTTATTCAAATTTTGAACCACTTGAGGTTCGATATAGAGGGTTTGACCTGTTGAAGATTGGTCGTGAATGGTTCCATGAACTTGCCCGCGATACTCCGACTTAACAGGAAGCACATAACGATCATTTCTAATCGTGACTAGACTGTCTGATAAGTAGGAGGATAAGGATTTTACCATCTGGTTGAGTTGGTTACGTATTTGATCGTCAATTTGTTGTTGGCGACGAATAATACGGGCTAATTCAGTGGAAGCATTGGATAGGACTGAGCCATCTTCATTAATGGTCCGACTAATTCGCTGGGTGACTTCCTTGAGCACTTGAATGCCCTCCACCCAAGCCATTAAGCGAGGAAATTCCGCCTCCAAGTCTGACCTTGACCGGTCCATAAAGTCAACCACCTGTCGAGCTGATTCCAAGAGTCGGTATATTTCCGCAATCTCGGGACCATTCAGATTAGCTTGTAAATCGAGACGTTTAAGACTGGCTTCTAGGCGGTCTTGACGAGCAATGGGTAACTGTAAATCCTCTTCCAAGAGGTCTACCATTTCTTGACACTCATCTTGTAAGCGTTCCACCTTGCTTAAGTGGTTGATAGGCTGGATTTCTTGCGCCAGTCTTTGCCCTAATTCAGTTAAAGTATATTTTCTAATAGTCTCTTGAATTCGATCAAATTCAAGCGTTAATAAATGTTTACTTATTGGCAAGATATCATTCTCCTTTACATAGTCAGGCTCATTATATCAAAAAAAGTCACCAACACCTATCCACAGGGCACAAAAAACGTCTCCTCAAGCTAAGCTAAAAAGAAGACGTTATGATGCTATGGAACCCACAATTGACTGGCCCAGTCAGAGAGAATCGGGGTACTAGATACAATTCGGTAGGCCAAGGGATTGTCTACAAATTGCTGTTGGATAAATTCAATAGGAATCAGTGACAAGATAAACAAGACAAGAAAAACAATCACATAAGCAATGAAAACGTTAATGACGCCACCGCCAATGGCATTAACTCGGTGATAAAATTCATAGTAGGACAAGCGATTAAAGAATAAACTCAAAATATTAGTGACCACAAAACCAATCGCCGAAATCAAGGCAAAGGTCAAAACTCGGTAAAAAACTTGGTCCAGCTGGAAAGACAGAGCTTCATCATAAATGGCTAATTGACTAGAAGGTTGTAGAGCTGGAAAAGGAACCAGCATCTCTACAATCTTAGACAAAGGCTCATAGAAGCGACCTGCCAAGGTGAAGGAGACCCCATAACCGACTAAACGTATCACTTGAAGGGCCAACCCCCGACGATAACCTTGATAGAAAGCTAAAGCTAGGCCTATTAAGATAAGAATCGTTAACATCACTGGCCTCCTTCCCTCGATAGATCAGACCGACTAAATGGGACCCGACCTTGATTAGCCGCTTGATGCCTGTTAAAATTGTCCATTAAATCTAACTGATTAGCCGACTGCTGACCCACCTGAGCAAAAGCTGTTCCTGTTGACGATCGACTAGTGTGCTTGGATTGAGGCTGGTCCGAGTGATTCAAGTTGGATTCACTAAGGTCTCTAGCTTTAAGTTGGTCTAGTTCTTGAGTGAGTGCTTGGATTTCCCGCTCCTTATCAATCTGGTCCGAGACGGCATTGATCGCCATCAAGATACTCCGGTCCACAATGGATAGACTCGGATCCAATTGAGCTAATTGATCAAGTTGACGGTTAACGATATCTGCGACCGTATTCATATGCTCTTGTGACTTAGAGCCAACAATTGTATAGTCCTTATCATTAATCCGCGCTTTAATTCGTTGCTTTTGGCTCATTGATCTCACTCCTTTCCCCATATTCTAGCAAATATTGGCTTGTTTTGCACCAATGACCGCTAGCTTTCACAGAACCTTCACACTAAAAGCTATGTTATAATAGACAAAAATCACGAAAGGAGCGCTTATGACAAGCATTACACTTAACTGTTCCAAAGATACCATTCAAAAGATGGAGTCCCATTATCAAGACCATCTAACCAGTCCCGTTCCCTATAGTCACTTTCGGGCCAAGCAAGCTGGCGTCACCATTACAGCCTATCAGTCAGGTAAGGTCCTGTTTCAAGGTCAGGGGGCTAGTGAGGAAGCAAATAAATGGCAAGAAGCTAGTTTAACCCCCTCGCCATCAAAAAAAGAAAGCCAAGCAAGCTCGAGCTTGCCTGAAGGCTTTGCGACATGGACGATTATCGGTAACGATGAAGTAGGCAATGGCAGCTATTTCGGCCCTTTAACGGTCTGTTCCGTCTACTTGCCCCAGGACCAACTAGCCTTGATCCAGGAATTAGGCGTCAAGGATTCCAAGTCCTTAAGTGACGACCAAATTAGAGATTTAGCCTGGCAAATCAAAGCCTGCCTCCCCTACCACCTGACTGTTTGCCAACCCAAGGACTATAATCGAGCCATCGAGTCCGGTTATAACGCTGTCAGCATCAAAGTCAGCCTTCATAACTTCACCATTCAAAAGCTTCTCGCCAAGCTTGACCACGACCAAAAGGATAAACTCCAAGCTTGCCTGATTGACCAATTCACCCCTGCTGGAAACTACTACAAGTACCTCAAGCAGGAAAAGCATCCTTATACTAAGAACTTGTATTTCATTAAAAAGGGTGAATCAGCCCACCTGGCTGTTGCTGCTGCTTCAATTATCGCCCGCGCTGCCTTCTTGGAGTCCCTAGAAGAACTAGGCCAACCATACGGACAGACCCTACCGTCAGGAGCTGGACCAGCAGTTGACCAATTTGGCGCCAAGCTGGCTCGCCGTGAAGGATTTGGCGTCTTATCTGACTTAGCCAAGCTCCACTTCAAAAATACCAGCAAAATCAAAAAACTCATCTAAGAAAGGAGACCGAAAATGTCCCAACCCGATCCCAAAGCCGTTCAAAACTTCTTGGACCAACTACTCACTAAAGAGAGCCAAGTCGCTAAGGAGCAAGCAACCAGCAAACCCCACTCCCAATCACAAGAAGCCAACAAAAAATAAAGACAGAATCCCACCCGTTCCTATTATTAGGGCATCGGGTGGGATTATTAAAATTCTTATATTCATTTATTAGCTTCGTCTTGGTTAGCGAATTTCCAATCCTGAGATTTCACTTAAGGCCGTTTGGATTTTGGCCATTTCTCCATCAATCACTTCATCCGTCAAGGTCTGACTAGGATCCTGGAAGGTTAAGTGATAAGCTAGCGACTTCTTACCTTCCGCTATGTTATCGCCTTGGTAGAGGTCGAACAAGTGAACAGCAACTAGGGCTTCTGAAGCTGCTTGGGTGATTGTATCAACTAAGGACTGGTGGGCTTGATCTTGATCAACCAACAAGGCCAAGTCTCGGTTGCTGGCTGGGAATTTTGGAATGGCTTGCTGGATAATTGGTCCCTGGTCGGATGCTAATAAGCTAGCCAAATCAAGCTCAGCATAATAAGTATTGTCGCTTAAGTCGAAGTCACGGGCCAGTTTGGGGTGAATTTGACCAAAGATTCCGATCGTTTGGTCCTGATAGACAATCTGAGCGGTACGTCCTGGATGCATTTCTTCAATCGAATCAACCGCTTGAAATTCAACCTTGTCCAGTAATAAGCGCTCGGCTAAGAGCGATTCGATGATCCCCTTTAAGTCATAGAAGTCATAACTTTCCGCTGCTTGATACCATTGCTTGCTTAACTTATCACCTGAAATTAACAAGCCAATCTTTTGGATTTCTTGGGGTTGTTTACCTGTTCCTTGCCCTAGGAAGATCTTACCCAGCTCATAGAAGGCTAGACCTTGGTTACGGCGGGCCTCATTGTATTGGGCCACTTCCAATAGAGATGGAAGAAGACTTTGTCTTAAGACCGTATGCTCTTCACTAAGAGGTAAGGCTAACTCAACTAAAGCCGCATCCGGATGCTTCATAATTTGACCATGGTCACGACTGGTTAGTGAATAAGAGATTACTTCATTCAAGCCAGCTGCTTCCAATAGCGTACGAACTTGGCGGGTCAATTTTTGCAGGTCGGTTAACTGAGCTGGACGTGCCTCTCCTATTGGCAGGGTTGTAGGCACGCGGTCGTAACCATAAATACGGGCAATCTCTTCCAAAATATCCGCTTCAATCGAGATGTCCCAACGTCTCTGAGGCACCTCTACGGTAAAGCTATCTTCACCCATCTTCATGCTAAAGCCTAGACGATCGATAATAGCGACCAGCTCTTCTTGACTCAAGTCTAGCCCGATCTTATCCTTGATTGCTGATTGCTGAACCCTTACTTGCACTGGCTCCACCGCTTGATTAAGGTGCTCAACCTTACCTGCGACCACTTGGCCTTGTCCAAAGACGGCCATATAAGCAGCTGCTTGTTGACCGGCCTCATCTAAGCTGGCAGGGTTAATGCCCTTCTCGAAACGAGCGCTAGATTCAGAACGAAGTCCAAAGCGTTTAGAAGTCGACCGCACCCGCTTAGGATCAAAAACGGCTGTCTCTAATAAGACCTGGCGAGTCTGGTTAGTGACTTCACTATCCAGTCCTCCCATTACCCCTGCTAAGGCAACCGGAGTGTCCCCGCTATAAATAAGGATGTCTTGGTCATTGAGTTGACGTTCCACTTGATCTAAAGTTGTAAAGACTTGCCCTTCTTGAGCCAATCCGACCTTGATCGCCGGACTAGGTAGCTGGTCAAAATCAAAGGCATGCATTGGTTGACCATAGACCAATAAGAAATAATTGGTCAGATCCACGATATTATTGATGGGGCGGATCCCCGACTTCATGAGACGCACTTGGAAATCAATCGGACTTTCTTGAATTGTTACGTCCTGGATCAGTCTTAGTTGATAGTGGTTGGATAGATCTTCCGGTTCCACTTGGATTGATACTTCTTTTAAGGCCTGGCTATCACTAGTCGTTGGGTAATTGGTTAACAAGTCAAAGCTAGGCTCTTGGTTTAAGATCGCTCCTACTTCGTAAGCGACCCCGCGAATACTTAAAGCATCCGCACGGTTAGGGGTAATATCAATATCCAGGATAGGGTCATCCAACTTCAAGTAGTCAACGGCACTGCTACCTACTGGCGCATCCTCAGGGAGAACAAAGATGCCGTCCGCGTATTTCTTAGGAATAACCGAATCACTAAAGCCTAACTCTTCCAGTGAACAGATCATCCCGTTGGATTCATGACCACGTAACTTACTTTTCTTGATCTTGAAGTTGCTAGGAAGTACCGCGCCAGGTAGAGCGACGATTACCTTCTGACCGCTCGCAATATTGGGCGCACCACAGACAATCTGGCTGACTTGATCCTGACCATGGGCTACTTGGGTAATGTGAAGGTGGTCACTGCCTTCCATCTTCTGACATTCAAGCACTTGGCCAACCACTAGTTGGTTGAGATGCTGGCCATAGTTGATAAGCCCTTCCACTTCCAGCCCAGTTCGTGATAATTGATCCGCCAGATCATTGGCATTGATTCCATCTAAATCAAGAAAATCACTTAACCATTCCAATGAAATTAACATTTATTTTTGTCCCCCTTTAAATTGCTTCATAAAGCGCAAGTCATTCTGATAGAAGTGACGAATATCGTCTACATTATGCTTGAGCATGGCGACACGTTCAATTCCGAGTCCAAAGGCAAAGCCGCTGTATACTTCTGGATCGATACCTGACATTTCCAGAACTCGAGGGTGGACCACCCCGCCTCCTAGAATCTCAATCCAACCAGACTGCTTACACACGGAGCAACCTTCACCCCCACACTTGAAGCAAGAAACATCAATTTCAACAGAAGGTTCAGTGAATGGGAAGTAACTTGGACGCAGGCGGATCTCACGGTCTTGGCCAAAGATAGCCCGAGCAAACAAGAGCAAAGTTCCCTTCAAATCAGCTAAGGTAATCTGCTTATCAACTACCAGACCTTCAATTTGTTGGAACTGGTGTGAGTGAGTGGCATCATCTGAATCCCGGCGAAAGACCTTACCTGGACTAATCATCTTCAAGGCTCCCTGAGAGAAATCATGCTGCTCCATAGTCCGAGCTTGAACCGGTGAAGTATGGGTCCTCAAGAGCACTTCCTCGTCAATATAGAAGGTATCTTGCATATCGCGAGCTGGGTGGTTCTTTGGTAAGTTCATCTTCTCAAAGTTATATAAATCCAACTCAACCTCAGGGCCTTCCACAACCTGATAACCCATGGTTAGGAAGAGATCTTCAATTTCTTCACGAACTTGAGTTAGGATATGGCGGCTCCCTTGTAGTTGCTGACGGCCTGGTAGCGTCACATCAATTGTTTCCCGTTCTAATTGAGCCTTTAATTCTTTTTCTTTTAGGGCTTCTTTGTAGCTTTCAAAAGCCTGGTTAAAGGCTTGGTTGAAGCCTGAAATCGCTTGGCCTAGTTTAGGTTTATCAGCTGGCTCTAAATCTTTCATTGCCTTAGTATAAGAAGACATGGCTCCCTTCTTACCAGTGAATTGAACTTTAACATCCTGCAAATCTTTTGAATCTGCGGCCGCTTTGAGCGCTGATAGCGCCTGGTCTTCTAGTTGTTTGATTTCTGCTTGTAATTTTTCTACAGTCACATTCTTACTCCTTATCTTTATTGATACAAAAAATAGCCCCTCCCAAAAAGGGACGAGCTACCGTGGTACCACCCTCGTTCATAACAAAGTTATGCACTTGAACCCGATAACCAGGGTGAGCGGTATCCTTTTCGAATGGTGATTCTTAACAGATAGGCAAGGAAGCGAAAGGGGCTTACGACTGACTGGTCTAGTTTCAGCTAATCTAGACCTCTCTGCTGGTTGCGTAAGTCCCACTCTTCCTTGTAGCCTGAATATAATCTGAGCTCATTATAGCAAAAGCTCAAAATTAGTCAAGTTTGCTAATCACCAAGGCTGGCTTTAATAAGTGCCGACAAACAGCTAGGCTTAGCTGGAATTCTCGGTTTAAGATTTGCTTGAAGCCCCAAGTTAATTCACTAATCGCACTCTGCTTGTCCATCAAGGTGACAATCCAACTTTCAGCATATTTAGGGACATCCCGGGTGGCGCCACACATATGCTTCAAGATAATATCTTGTTCTAAATCAGATAGCTCGGTCAACTTCAAGGCATTCTGTAAAGCAATGCGTGGATGTTCGAAGTTGTGTCCCCGGCCTCCGACTTCATGTTTGTTAACTCCTTCATAGAAGAATAGATCATGAAGCAAACCGGCACGCGCAATCGCTCGAGTATTCAAGTTTAAACGCTTGGCCCATCGGTAACTGCGATAAGATACCGACAAGCTATGAGCTAGACGGTTGGTTACCTTATGGTGAACAAACTGCTCTAATGATTGAACTTCAGCCGTGCTAAGTAAATCTTCAATTAAAGCGACATACTCTGTATCTTGTTGCCAGTTATTATTCATTCGCATTCCTCCATTTACTTGATACGTTTATTATACCGCAAATCCACCAACATGTAAGGAAAAAAGTATTAAGATACTGTGACATTTATCTTCAAATAATCCTCATCTTTACAAGAAGTGAAATAGCAATATGCCAGTTGCTACCCCGACATTTAAGGATTCCGCTTGGCCAGGCATAGGAATATAAATAGCTTGGTCACTAGCTTCCACCCATTGCCGGCTAACCCCTTGGCCTTCGTTACCCATAATCAAAGCTAGGCGCTCAGCTGAGTCGACGTCTTGATAAGGCTGGGCTTGTTGATTCAAGGCTGTGGCTAATACTCGAACGCCGGCTTCTTTGATAGCTGGAATAAGCGCTTCTAGGTCACAATTGCTGACAACCGGAAGATGCCACAAGGATCCCTGAGTAGAGCGAAGGGTCTTGTCATTATACAAGTCGACGGTCCCCTTGCTCAAGAAGACGCCATCATAATTAGCAGCATCGGCAGTCCGAATAATAGTACCCAAGTTGCCGGGATCTTGCAGCTGGTCGACAATCAAAAAGCGTCGGCCCGCCTGTAAAAGAGCCACCCAATCTTCTGCCATCATCGGAAGCACCGCTAGGATGCCTTGAGGGGCCTGCACTTGACTCAACTTCATAAAGACTTCCTTGGAAACTAAGCTTTTGCAAGAAGAGGTCTCTAAATAACTAGCAATCACAGGAGATTGAACTTGATAGTCTTGACTGACAAATACCTCCAGCAGGTCCTGACCGCTAGTGATGGCTTCTTCCAATAAATGATCGCCTTCAATCAAGTAGCGCTGTTGTTTGCGTCGATGCTTGGCTAGATGGAGCTTGCTCACGTCCTTGACCCGTTGATTATGGCTAGATTGAATTATTTCTTCCATCGAGCTACCTTAACGTGTCAGGCGATAAATAGCATCCGCATAGATAGCGGTCGCCTTCAAGAGGTCATCCACAGAGATAAACTCGTTGGCTTGATGCATGGTATCAACTGAATCAGGGAACAAAGCACCATAAGCGACCCCTCTTGGCATCAAGCGACCATAGGTTCCACCACCAATAGACACTTCATGACCCGGGAGTCCTGTATGATCGGTATAAACATCAAGCAAGGTTTCTACAAGCGGATCATCGGCGGGCACATAGTGAGGTTCTTTGGCTTCACCTAGGGCTAGCTTCAAGCTTGGATAGCTGGCTAGAGTCTCTTGCGCTTGTTTGAGAATGGTCTCAGGGTCTGTGCCTTGAGGGAAACGCAAGTTAACATCCATTGATAAGCCCTCATCAGCTTCATAGTCAACAATTCCCACATTCATAGATACAGGCCCCATCACAGGATGGACATGGTCAATCCCTAGACCCGAACCATCAAACTGTTGGAACAGTGGGCCAGCCAAGGCCTGCAATAAGTCTTGAGCGAGCTGGTTGTCCCAAGTAAGATCTAATAAGAACTTAGCTAAATAAGTTAAAGCGTTAACGCCCTTTTCTGGAGTCGATCCGTGCGCAGACTTACCGACAAAATCTAAGATCCACTGATCACCTTCCTGCTGGCATTCAGCCTGAATTTCTGGGTACTTGCCTAGAAAAGCGTCCAAGGCAGGTTGGATATCACCTGCTCCTGAAAGAGCTTCAAGGATTGCTTGGCCTTCTTGGGGAACCATATTAGGTCTCAATCCACCCTTCAAGCTCACTAGGTGGAAGTCACCAACCTGTTCCTGGCTACTAGCATCGCTAATGATCAATGAGACATTCCCCTTCTCACCATTGATAATAGGAAATTCAGCATCCGGTGAAAAACCAAAATCAGGCATTTCAGCATGTTGGAAATAATAATCCATACACTGCCAACCGCTCTCTTCATCCGTTCCCACAATTAAATGGATGCGCTTATTCAATTCAACACCAAGGTCGCGCAAAATTTTGATGGCAAAATAAGCAGCCACAGTAGGTCCCTTATCATCACTGGCACCACGTGCATAAATGCGGCCATCAATTATTTGCGGATCAAATGGATCCGTCGCCCAACCATTCCCGACTGGTACCACATCCACGTGTCCAAGAATTCCTAAGAGCTCATCGCCTTGACCAATTTCTACCCGTCCGGCCCATGGTCCAAAGACTTGGGTATCGAAGTGATCTTCTTGAGCCATTTGGATAAATTCATCCAAGGCCGCTTTTGGACCCGGTCCAACTGGGGCTTCCTCTGTCGCAAGATCATCTCGGCGAACCGAATCGATCTTCAATAGACGAAAGAGGTCGGCTATGAGTTCGTCTTTTCTTTGTTCAACTTCTTGTTTGAAATTAATTGTCATCTTCATCCCTCCATACTCATTTATTCTACCACTCTTTAACTAGGGCGGAAAGACTTAAGAATAAACCCAACTTATAGTAAAAAGACCACCGGTCTTCAAGCCTCATGGATGGCTTGAAGATCGGTGGTCTAATGATCGATTCTTCTTAAAGTTCCTGTTCAAGAAGTTCTAACTCTTCTGGCGTTAGTTCACGGTAATCGCCTAAATCTAATTGTTCATCAAGGACCAAGGAGCCCATACTCAAGCGGTGGAGCTCCAGGACTTTGCAGTCGCATTTCTCAAACATTCGCTTCACTTGATGAAATTTTCCTTCATAGATGGTCACTAAGACCTGACTTTGATTAGTGTGTCGATCTTGTTCTTGGACTTCCAATTCTGCTGGTAGCGTCTGGAAATCGCCCAGGTCCATTCCTTTATTGAAGGCTTGAATGACCGCCTCATCAACCTGACCTTCTACCAAGGCCCAATAGGTTTTGGGCACTTGTTTCTTGGGTGAGGTGAGTTGATGAGCGAGTTGGCCATCATTAGTTAAGAGCAAAAGTCCTGTCGTATCAACATCTAACCTTCCAACTGGGAAGAGGTCGACATGGTGATAATCAAGCTCAACCCATTCCACCACCGTCTCATAGACGTTATCTTGAGTGGCACTCACCAAGCCATCCGGCTTGTTCAACATGACATAGTAGTACTCTTGATAATTGACCGGGTAATTTAAGTGGGTAACTTGGTCTGCTTGACTATCCACAAGAAAGCCTGGCTTCTTAATTGTTTCTCCGTTAACGGCAATTTCACCAGCAGTGATGAGCTTCTTGACCTCTTTACGCGTTCCTAGACCGGCATGGGCTAGGAGTTTATCTAAGCGCATCAATTAGAACACCTTCATCTTTTCTTGGAGTTCTTTGAAACGGTCACCCAGAATCACTGATAACATACCCTGTAAGCCCATCAAGCTAGCATAGATCAAGACACCAAAGGCCATAACCAATAGAATCTTAAGGAATGTTAAGCCGCGACCGACCGGTCCAAAAGCCATATTCAAGACATTGTTCCAGATAAAGGTCGCAATGGCCATCACTAAAGTCGGCCCTAAAACTCTTAGGAAATCTTTGATGATGGCATCCACATCCAAGGCCAAGACCCGGTCCAACTTAACAAACATGCAACCAGAAGCGACAGCAAAGCCAATCGCAGTGGATAGCAAGGCCCCATGAGCATGTAAGAGCGCAACCAATGGGTATTGTAAGACAAGCTTAACCAAGAGGCCCACCACAAGATAAGTGACGGCCTTGCGTCGGAAGTTCATTGATTGCAAGATTGTTGATAGAACCGTATAGAGCCCTAAGATAATAGCTGATAAGGAAGCAGTCACTAATAATGCTGGCCCGGCCGCACTACCTGCCGGATAGAATAATTGATACACATTATCTGCCACAGTTGCCATCCCCACAGAGGCAGGTAACATTACAAAGGAGAAGATCAGTAAAATTTTCTCAACAATTTGGCCTGTCCCTTCCCGGTCCTGACTGGCAAAAGTAGTAGTAACGGTTGGAACCAAAGCTGTTGCTAGAGACACCGCTAATGAGATAATGATCATGGATAACTTATCCACATCCAAGCTCAAAGTACCATATAATTCACTAATCTCAGATAGCAGTAAGGCTGAAGAAGATTCAAGAATCTGACTAAAAGTATAGGTATCCATCAATTGAGCGATAATAATTCCAGAACCTAGTAAGATAAATGGAATACTATCGACTACCATAATTTGTAAGCTTTGCTTGAAATCTAAGGCTACCTGGTCTCTAGAATAAGTAACCAGCTCACGAATGGCTGGCAGTCTACGCCAATAAACAAAGAGTAGATAGAGTAATGAAGCCAAGGCTCCAATAAAGGCGGCAAAGGTTGAGTGAACAACCGCGTTGGTCACTTCTCCATAGTAAATTTGCATAATAGCATAAGTAGCCACTAACATATAGACCACCCGCATAATTTGCTCAATAATTTGAGAGATAGCGGTTGGCTTCATGTCATTAAAGCCTTGGAAATAACCACGAAGTAAGCTCATAATCGGTAGAATTAATAGGGCTGGTACCAGTGAACGAATAACAAAGGTCGCACCTTCTGGATTCGTTGTTGGTGAACCCGCTGCTAGAACTGGCGCTAAGACAAAAAGTAAGAGCGCAGAAAATCCACCGGTTAAGAGCATGATTAGAGATGAGTTCTTGAACAAGCGGTCCGCGGCCCGGTATTCTTTAATAGAGTGGTAGTATGCCATTTGCTTGGCAATCGCACTTGGGAATCCAGCGGTCGCTATCGATAGAAAGAGTGAGTAAGGTTTGTAACCGATACTCATCAATGAGTTAGCCTCGGTCCAAGCCGATCCCATCCAAGTGGCCCAAGGAATCACATATAGAGCTCCAAGGACGCGAGAGATAATATTACCCACTGAGATCCAGGCGGCACCACTGACTAAGTGGTCCTCACCCTCCCCATCCTTGTCCTCTAAATCTGGAAAATCGATTTGCTCTTCTTGGCTATGAATCGATTGTGCTTCCAGGACAGTGTCGGTGAGAATCGGTTCAGCGAAGCTCTGGGTTTCATGACTTAATTTCTGGCTATAAGTGTAAACCTCTGCTTCTTCTTCAGGCGTTAAATCATCGGCTGCGTCTCCCTCATCTTCCTCAATAGCTTCCAAGGTCTCTTGATAGGTTTCTTGGTAGACTTGATCATTACGGTAATAATCATCAGATTCATCCGCCTCAAGAGCCGGTGCCAGGTCAACAGTCGAAGAATCAGCTTCAAGTGTATCTAACTGCTCTTGCTCTTCTGTTGGCTCTTGATAAACTGCTTGTAAGTCAGCTTGTCCTTGGTCCAGGTCTACCCTTTCCTCGGAGTCAGAAGCAGTGGAAGTAAACTTAGCCTTCAATCGTTGCCATAAAGAAGGTTTGACTTCTACTTCTTCATAGTAGTAGTCTACGCCTTCCAAGTCGCCACTGAACTCATCATAAGCAGACATCGGTTCCAAGTGATCCATATCAAAATAGGCCTCTTGAGACACAGGTTTGCGTCGTTTGACGGTCTTAACTGGACCTTGAGTCGCTTGCGACTCCTCCAGGCTCTCTATCTCATCTTCTACTTGCTGGCGGGCCTGATCAAGGTCAGCTTGGGCTGACCTTTGGCCTTGCAATTGATCCTCTAAGACCTCTTGATGGTGAGAGGGGTGAACCGGTTGGCTTCGATCAAAGTAATCATCATCTAAGTTTACCCGGCTTTGTTCACGAATTTTCTTTAAATCTTCAGCTGTAAATTGAATAGTCTGATCGAATTTGCGACCAGTCGACTTTCCAGATTGGGTCTCCTGTTCAGACATCGTCATCCTCCTTCTCTTAGTTAGCGACAATATTGACCAATCGATTAACGACAACAATGACTTTGCGTACGGTTAAGCCTTCTAGGGCACTGGTCACTTCTGGATTAGCCAGAGCTAGAGATTCAACCGTTTCTTGGTCTAGATCTGCTTCCATCTTCATTCTTGCCTTTAGTTTACCATTGACTTGAACCACAATTTCAACTTCTTGGTCTTTGGTTAATTCTTCTTGGTAGCTTGGCCAAGCTTGATGGCTAATACTTTCCTCATGGCCAAGGTATTGCCAAATTTCTTCGCCCAAATGAGGAGCAATCGGTGCCAATAGCTGGATGAAGCCTTCAGCATACTCTCTCGGAAAGACTTCAGCGGAGCTAGCCTCATTTAAGAAGATCATCAATTGCGAAATTGCTGTATTAAAATGTAATTTATCGTAATCAGCGCTAACCTTCTTAACGGTCTGATGATAGACTTGGGTCAAATCATCGTTGGCTTGATCCTGAATGGTGTCCTTTAATGTCATCTTGTCTTCATCGACATAGAGACGCCAGACTCGGTCCAAGAAGCGACGGCTACCAGCCAGTCCTTCTTCACTCCAAGCAATCGAAGCATCTAGCGGTCCCATGAACATTTCATAAACGCGAAGCGTGTCAGCTCCATACTCATGAACCACATCATCTGGATTCACCACATTGCCTCTTGATTTAGACATCTTTTCGTTGTTTTCACCAAGGATCATCCCTTGATTATATAACTTTTGGAAGGGTTCCTTGGTTGGAACAAGGTCCAAGTCATATAAGAACTTATGCCAGAAACGAGCATATAACAAGTGCAGAACGGCGTGTTCCGCTCCTCCAATGTACAAATCAACATTTTGCCACTTAGCAATTGCTTCCTCGCCAACCAAGGCTTCTTGGTTATGCGGATCCATAAAGCGAAGGAAGTACCATGAGGATCCTGCCCATTGTGGCATAGTATTCGTTTCTCGTCTTCCCTTCATGCCAGTTTCAGGGTCAACCACATTAACCCATTCAGAAATATTGGCCAAGGGTGATTCTCCTGTTCCACTTGGCTTAATGTGATCGGCCTTAGGTAGAACGACAGGCAATTCTTCTTCAGGCACAGCGGTCGTCGTTCCATCTTCCCAATGAATCACTGGGATCGGCTCTCCCCAATAGCGTTGACGTGAGAAGACCCAGTCACGCAAGCGGTAATTAATTTGACGTTGACCGCTTCCTTTTTCTTCCAACCAGTCAATCATTGTTGGAATAGCTTCCTCTGTGGTTAAGCCATCAAGGAATTCAGAGTTCACATGCGGACCGTCTCCTAAGTAAGGCAGGTCTTCTTGGGATTCAATAACGCGAATAATCGGAAGATCATACTTATTAGCAAAGGCAAAGTCACGCTCATCATGAGCAGGAGACCCCATAACCGCTCCAGTTCCGTAAGAGGCAATTACATAGTCTGCCACCCAAATTGGAATCTCTTGGCCAGTAGCTGGGTTAATGACATAAGAACCAGTGAAGACACCTGTCTTATCCTTATTTAGGGAAGTTCGCTCTAATTCACTCTTAAGTTCCACTTCCTTAATATAAGCAGTGACCTCTGCTTCTTGGTCTGCCGTTATTAAGGATTGGACAAATTTATGTTCAGGTGCAACGACAACATAGGACGCTCCAAATAAGGTGTCTGGTCTTGTCGTATAAGATTCGATGACTAAGTCGCTATCCTTAACTGGGAAAAAGATAGTCGCTCCTTGTGATTTACCGATCCAGTTACGTTGCATTTCCTTAATGGATTCTGGCCAATCTAATTCTTCAAGGTCTTCTAGTAAACGATCGGCGTAGGCCGTAATCTTCAAGACCCATTGCTTCATCGGGCGACGGTAAACAGGGTGACCGCCCCGCTCAGATACGCCATCGATTACCTCTTCATTAGCCAGAACTGTTCCTAGAGCCGGACACCAGTTAACCATGACATCGTCTTGATAAGCCAAGCCTTTTTCATAGAGTTTGGTGAAAATCCACTGGGTCCACTTATAATAACTAGGATCAGTGGTGTTGATTTCCCGGTCCCAATCGTAAGAAAAGCCTAGAGACTTGATTTGACGTTTAAAGGTTTGAATGTTTTGCTCCGTAAATTCTGCTGGGTCGTTACCTGTATCCAATGCATATTGTTCAGCTGGCAAACCAAAAGCATCCCAGCCCATTGGATGCAGAACATCATACCCTTGGGCACGGCGGACTCTGGCCATGATATCCGTTGCGGTATAGCCTTCTGGGTGACCCACATGCAAGCCGGATCCAGATGGATAAGGGAACATATCTAAAGCATAATACTTCGGATGATCAAGGCCTCGGTCTAAGGTCTTAAAGGTATGGTGATCGTCCCAATATTGCTGCCACTTCTTCTCAATTTCTAAATGTTGATAAGTCATAATATATCCTCCACATTCCATAATTTCATGATATTCTTACCTATTCTACCACACAATCAGCTATTTGATTAGCTTTTGGCTAAAATAAATATCACCTACATTCGTCGTTTGGGCGGAAGAATGTAGGTGATGAAAAATTCGCTTAAAATTGAATCTCTTGACCAATCAAGATTGTGGTTGATCCTTGGTTGTTGGCAATTAATTGTTCTACGTCTAATTGGTTGGCCTTGGCAATACTGTATAGGGTATCGCCGGCTTGAACCTTGTAAGATGAAGCAGACTCAGTCGCCACAGCCGCCTCTGAGTTAAGCGGAGCAGGAGCTGGAACTTCTACTGGTTCAGCAGCTGGTGCCGCTGCTTGGTAACTAGTTTCAACTGAAGCCTCCTGGGTATCAGGAATCTGACTAGTCGTTTCAGTCTGAGCTGAAGGAATAGTCAGGGTCTGGCCTGGATAAATCAAGGAAGAATTCAATTGATTGGCCTGCATTAATTGATCCAATTGAATACCATTTCGGTTGGCGATTGCATAAAGGGTATCGCCACGACTCACTGAATAAGTGGACTGGCTAGCTTTAGCTACTGGCTTAGCAGCTGGTGTGGCTACTTGGCTTGCCGATTGATTAGTGGCAGACTTTGCTGGTGCTGTAAGTCTAGCTGTGGACGCCACTGACTTGCTTTCTTGAACGGGTCTAGAGATCTTTAGCTCTTGGCCTGGATAGATAGTGCTTGATTGAAGCTTATTCTCGCTCATCAAACGATCTAATGAAAGGCCATTCCGTTTAGCGATCGCATAGAGTGTATCCCCTGGCTGAATCACATAATCCACCTGATTAGTTGTTAAGGCTGGCTGAGCTTGTGAAGTTTCGACTGGCCCAGCAGCATCTTCTTGGCTTTGAGAGCTAGGAGCCACTGTCGGTCTAGCTGGGGCTTCAGGAGCTGTCGGAGTCTGAGCAACTTGAATGGTTTGGCCTGCCAATAAATTATTAGAGTCAAAGCCATTTAATTGTTTTAATTGATCAACGGTCATGCCGTATTTACGCGAAATGGCCCATAAGCTATCCCCCGGATTGACAATATAGGTCTGTGTCGCCTGGCTAGCTGGAAGGGGCTGGTTCAAGGATTCTGTCTCAACGACCCTTGCTGGACTAGCAGGAGCCGGATTAGAAGCGTTAAGGTCTCTTCTTACTTGATCGAACTGAGTCAGATTATTCTCTTCAATGATTCGGTTCAACTTGCTGGCATAGCTAGTATCAGTAGCATAGCGACCTGTTAGATGAGCCGTTGCCTCTTGATATGAATTGGTATTACTTCGACGGGCACCCGCATAAAAATTATAGCGCCAATTACTTGGATCATGATTACCTGTTAAGACACTTGCATAGTCTCTTAAGGATTCCCCGTAGTTATTGTAACGACGGAATCCATCCTTAATCTGATAGTAGTTCCCACTACCATCATCTTCCAAGGTGGGCATCAAGACGGATTGGCCTTGATAATTACCCTTGATTCCGAATAGGTTATAGTTAGGGGCCTGGGCTAGGCGGCTATTACCCCATCCCGACTCAAGTGCAGCTTGGGCGATCATCACTGAAGCATACAAATCATTCTCACTAGCAATGTCTCTTGCATAGTCAGTGACCATGGATAGAAACTTAGACTTAACTGACTGGGCTTCTACGACAGTCCCTGTCCGATAATCTTGAGGGGCCAAGTGACTGGCAATTGCGCCTGCAGAAAAAAGGACCATCCCTGTTTGTAATTTTTTTAGTAATTGTTTAGATTGCTCCATTTGACGGAGTTCTTTGCGTGTTTGAATAATGGTTTGTCTGGATTTCAACAATTTTACCTCCGCTTGAAATATGTTTGGTATAATCAGGCAGTCTATCCGCCTAATAATTCTTATGATACAATTAACATTATAAATAAGTCTTAAGGAAATTAATAGTTTATCAACAGCTTTGTCGACTAGACTTAAAATATGTAATCTTTTTGTAATATAAGGAGGTATTATGCTTAGTGCACTCAGATTTGGTCACCAACAATTAGACCAACTTATTCAAGATTTTCCCCAAGGAAATTTTATCGATGGAACTTTAGGTAATGGCCATGACTTGACCCGGATCCTAACACACTCGGCCTTTGGAGGCCATGCCTACGGCTTCGACATCCAGGAACAAGCCATCCAGAACAGCCAGGAACGCATCAAGCAAGCAGGCCCTATCAAGGGAAGCTATCAACTCTTTCAAGCTAGCCATGACCAAATTGATCACTACTTGAATGAAGTGGAAGCCTTTCACGGAGCCATCTACAATCTTGGCTATCTACCTGGGGGAGACCATCAAGTAACCACCCTCGCGGATTCTACTATCCAATCCTTGAAACAAGTCGCGGAAAAACTTGTTCCCAAAGGTAAGATCATTGTTATCGTCTATCACGGCCATCCCCAAGGAAAGTTGGAGCGTGACGCTGTTCTAGAAGAGTTAAGCTCCTGGCCCCAAGAAAACTATCAAGTTCTCCAATACGGCTTTATCAATCAAATCAATAATCCTCCCTTTGCCCTCATTATCGAAAAAAGGTAAAGGCAAAATCAATCATTGGCATCCGGTTTCTTTTACAAGAACTTGGATGCTTTTTACTAAGGAAATAAAAAAGAGGAATACCAGCTCAGCTGATAATTCCTCTATATCTAGTCCTTATTATGAACGAACAGCTGCAAGTAGGGCATCAACCTTATCTACTTGTTCCCAAGGTAGCTGAATATCCGTCCGGCCAAAGTGTCCATAGGCCGCTGTCTGTTGATAAATCGGACGGCGTAAATCTAGCATTTCAATGATGCCCCCAGGCGTTAAGTCAAAGACTTCACGGATGGCTAGGATTAAGCGATCTGGATCAATCTTAGCTTCTTCATCTAAGCGGACATTAATAGAAGTCGGCTCACTCACGCCAATCGCATAAGCCAATTGGATCTCACAAGTATTAGCTAAACCACTGGCTACAATGTTCTTAGCAACGTAACGGGCAGCATAAGAAGCTGATCGGTCGACCTTGGTTGCGTCCTTACCAGAAAAGGCTCCCCCTCCATGGTGGGCTGCTCCTCCATAAGTATCCACAATAATCTTGCGTCCGGTTAGACCAGAATCCCCTACCGGGCCTCCAATCACAAATTTACCCGTTGGATTGATCCAATAACGTGTATTCTCATCCAGCCACTCACTAGGAACAACCGGCTCAATCACTTCTTTAATTAGGTCTTGGCGAATGGTTTCTAATTCAATACTTTCATCATGCTGACTTGAAATAACAATATTATCGATTCGGACTACTTCACCCGCTTGATTGTATTCAACTGTCACCTGGGTCTTACCATCAGGTCCCAAGTAGTCCAAAATATTATCCTTACGAACCTTAGCCAAGCGACGCGCCAATTGATGGCTTAGGTCAATGGCCAAAGGCATATAAGATTCTGTCTCCTTGCTGGCGTAACCAAACATGATTCCTTGGTCCCCAGCGCCAATCTCTTGTTCTTGTGATTCACGAGTTTCAAGTGCATCATCGACTCCTTGGGCGATGTCTGGCGACTGCTCATCCAAGGATACCAGGACAGCAACATTGTCCGCATCAAAGCCATATTTAAAGTCATGGTAACCAATCTCACGAATGGTCTCGCGGACAATCTTTTGAATGTCTACATAAGCCGTTGTCGTGATCTCTCCAAACACTAGAACCAAGCCCGTATTCACTGCGGTCTCACAAGCCACGCGAGCCATTGGATCTTCAGCTAGAATGGCGTCTAAGATAGCATCACTAATTTGATCGGCTACCTTATCTGGATGGCCCTCCGTTACTGATTCTGATGTAAATAAATAATTTGACATATAATTTCCCCCCATTTAATTAGAGTTACAAGGCATTTTCACAATAGTGAACCCTATCGGGAATTGATTTGTAACGTGGCCATTATATCACATTGAGCTTTTGAACTGAATAGCAATTAAGTTTAAATACGCTTTCTCAAGCTAAGGTCAATATCACTCATCGACAAAATCATACTCCCTCTCAAAACTAAAACTAGTCTCTGGTGTATAGAAGGTGCTTTCTCCTGTGATACCAAATAACTTAGCTACTTGGCCAGTAGAAGGATCATAAGTCTCGTTCCAAGGGAAATTTCCCGAATATACAGCTGTCATCGGGGTCATCAGGTAGATTCCATCCGAATAGGTTAAATAATTATTTTGAATAAAGTATGGTGAGGTCCCACTGACTCTAGCAATTTGTCTAGCTGCTTCAGCCATATCGGGGTCTCCGTTAAAAATGGTTTCCCCATTCCTGTAACCTTGGATCCAAGATTCCTTGATCGATTGATCATTAGTAATATTTGAGCCATTAGTCTCAGAGACAGCAAAAAGGTAAAGCAATGTCCGGAAATAATTAACTAATTGAGTCTGCTCGCCATCCAGTGAATAAAATTCAGGAATCAAAAAGGTATGCATGTAAATCTTATTGACGGATATAGAAGCATAAGAATCATCTTTGATTGCACCAATTAATTTATCAATCATGGCCTGGATGACTTTGGGACAAGCAGGCCGATTCTGTAATTCTTGGGCTGCCTCAACAAGCGTACTGGAATTAAGAAGCGAGTAATCTGGATTCTCAGGCAATTGTTGAAGAATGTCGATCCAATTGCCTTGGTAGAGAGAATTGTTGTCTAGTGCCAGTAGGTCAGAAGACTCACTAACTTCATCTCCACTCGAACTCTCTTCCTCTTCTCTTCCTGGGGCCACTTCTTGCCCACTCTCTTGGGATGGTTTTTCCACTAACTCAATATAGCGGTCTTTATCCGAAGGTTTGTCATACTTAGCCGGCACAGCCATGGCCAAGCGTCCATCGCGCTTGCGATAAACATAAACTTGTTCGTAGCCATAAGCAGATGGATTATCCGGATCTTCATAAGTCAAGCGACTATTGACCTTAATGGTATTAAGCTGGTCTTCTTCAGCAGCATAGACTTGGATTTCTTGAGTATCCTGATGATAGAGCTTGACGGATTTACTTCCTGATATATTCCGGTGGCCCTTTTCTGGGTAGATGAGTTCCCTGTTCGCTCGATCAAAGTACACTTTATCAGGCTGGCGACTATCTTGGCGGTATAGGTCAGCAGTCTGTGGTAATTCATGCCAGTTTAAGGAATAAGGATATTGATCGCGGTCCACTTCCACTTGATAGAATTCAACCAAGGCTTCCAAGTAGACAGCAAGTGTGATTTGACTGCCCATTGGCATCAAGTAACCATCTGGAAAGAAGTCGCCGACAATTAATTGACCTGGTGTATAAACAACCTGCCCACTTAAAGCAGCTGCCTCTAATTCTCCAAGAATCCGAATGGCTTCTTCCTCCGATAAAAATCTCTGCGGGTGACCAGCATGCCCCGAATCTTTAAGTGTTTCTAGAGCCTTCTGGCGCATATCAATTAAATCTTTACGACCAGCCTGGTCTAACTCCTGATCTAAGCGATCCATCTCATCAATCGCTCCCTCATTATCGTTAGCGATCACCTTTGAAAAGTCTAAAATAAATATAATAAGATCATCCAATAGATCTTGAGAAACTTGGATCGTCATACGATCAAGCTCTTGGGTGACGATCACTCTAGCCGTTTCTTTATCTAAGTTGCCTTTTTCTTCGACCTGTTCGATCACGCGCCGGCGCAAGTTAATGAATAATTCATTGATTCTAATTTGCGGTAGACCAGTCTCTTCCTGGATTCGAATCACTAGATTAACTTGGTCATTAGTGTTTTGATAGGCTTCTTGATCTCCGATACCAGCTTGATCCAGCCAAGCGTATAGACCGACCAAAGCCCCTTCTCCTGTGACCTCATGTAAACTAGCTACTCGGATTAATTTGTCCCTGACACCACTATTAATGGCTGCATTACGGTAGGTTAAGTCACTGACTCGGGTGATTTTATTAGGGGTTACCACTTCCACTTGCACCCCTGAATCAGCAGCTAAGGGAATAATCGCGACACTCGAGAAAACACGGGTCTTAGACGTGGAGCCATCATGTAGGTAGCGGTCGACCATAGGCCCATCCACTTCGACCACCTGGTCTTGAGGAAAGTCTTCCGCTCCCAGAAGTCTGAGGGTTTCTAATCGTTCGCTCTTGGTTAATGTGGCCCCAATAGCCAAATGCTCAACCTTTACCTGTTTATCTGGAGAACTAGATGAATTCTCTTGAGGCAAGAGTTGACTAGGTAGAACTTCTTGCCAAGCATTCAAGTCCACATTGGCACGCAAATAAAAATAGGCCAATAAACAAAGAAGAAGGACCACTAATATTTGAATGAGGCGCTTAACGACACTTAAGCAACCCCGCCGTGGTTGACGCTTGAACCGTTGGCTACGACTAATCCGACCCGACTCATTTGCTGATTCCAGTGAGTGTTTCTGAAGGTCTGGACCGATTGGATAACCACAATGGCCACAATATTGATCATTAATAGCTATGGGATGTTGACAGTTTGGACAATGCATTATCGAATCTCCAATTCTATTCGTTATTTATAAGAACAGAATAGCATATTTAACCCCTATATTTGGCGAATCCATCCTGAACAGCTGAATTTAGACCCTGATCTGCAAAAAAGGATGCTGAATTAATAGAGATAAGATTTTAGATTTATTATTTCCCACTTGTATAGTAGAATAGAACTACAGTGCAAACGAAGGAGGCTTATTGTGCGTAAGTTTATCAAAACACTTCAACATCCCCTACTAAAAATCTTTCTTGGCCCCTTAGCTTTGATTATTTTTGGTCTGAGCGTAGGGATAGCCAGAGGCCAACAAATTTCTTGGCTCCATATTTTATTGCTTTATCTAATTGTTTTTCTAAGTGAATTATTGGACCATTTCTTTTACTTGAAATTTATTCAACATCGACCCGAACGAGCCCCGCAAGCACTTCAGTATCTATGTCAGATAGGGCTAGTCTTGTTAACAATTACTTTAAGTTTTTCTGTTAATTGGTCCGTGATTCTCTTACTCATAGCTTATTATGCTTTTCTGCATTTAAAGTATTTTCCGTTTCCTTTTACAGGCAGTCTTTATGAATTTGTGCTAGCCGTTTTCTTTAATGGCTTTGTCTTAAATGCTCTTGCCTATGCTACGATGACTGGGAACTTAAATCAGAGCTTTCTCACTAGTTTAGTTCCTATTATTATTGTTGCCACCGCTGTCAATCTTTCCCGTTATCAGGCCTTGGGCTATCTAAATAAATTTAAATTTAAATTTTGGGGCCCTTTAAGCTTAATCTTAGCGATTATTGCTAGCATTTATGCCTTTAGCCAAAGTCTTCCTAGCCACTCTTTCTATCTCTGTCAGATAGTTTTCTTGCTAATTAGTTTGGCTAGTGCCCAACCATTGATCGTCTCTACCTATCAATCCCACCAGTGTCAAAATAAGATCAACTACCTATCTACTTTCCAATTTTTCTTTTGTATATCTTATGCACTGGCCTATATCCTTTAATCAGACAAGGTTGAACCTTGTCTTTTTTGATACAAAAAACCCCCGATTTTCAATCGGGGGAAGATATAGAAATTATTGCTCGTCTTCAGCTGTATCGTTTAATGATTCGTTGACAGTTGATTGAGCATGTTGTTCAAATTCTTCAGCCTTACGGTGAGCTTCAGTTGCGCGTTCACGGGCTTCTTCTTTGTTTTGTTCATTTTCTTCGATGGCTTGTTGACGTAACTCTTCTGCTTTTGCTGCAGCTTCTTCTTTTAGTCGTTTTCCTTCATCGATTGCTTCTTTTAAGTTTTCATCAGCTTTTTGGTCAACATTTTCAAGAGTTTGCGCACTTTGACGTTTTAAAGCTTCAGTTGCTTCCGCAGCACGTTCACTAGCAGAAGCTTTTAATTCAGCTTCATTTTGGCGACCTTTAGCAACAGCTTGCTTCATTTCGCCATCAATTTGTTGTTCAATACCAGACGCTTGAAGTTCAGCATTATCAGTAGCTTTACCAAAAACCTCTTTTACTTTACCAATTACTTCGTCAGTTTGACCTTTAATGTTTTCCCATGTATCAGTCATCGTATTTCCTCCTAAAAAACAAATTATTTATTTATTCCAGTATAGCACACCTTTTTGCAATAAGCATTTCAAACGATTCTATTAAAGAGATAAAAGTAAAATTTTGAAACAAAAAAACCGATCTAACGATCGGTCTTGGTAAGCGGGTGACGAGAATCGAACTCGCGACAACAGCTTGGAAGGCTGTAGTTTTACCACTAAACTACACCCGCATGTTATTCAAATTAAAATTGCGGGGGTAGGATTCGAACCTACGACCTTCGGGTTATGAGCCCGACGAGATGCCAGCTTCTCCACCCCGCGGTAATAAAAAGAAGCCCAATGTTTAAAATAATTTCCTACTAGAAGAGTAATTATTAAAGTAACTTCCAGTTGAACAACAGAGCTAATGCTCACTTGTACTACATCCGTAATCGCCACAGGCTCAACGGGTATAGTAATGATCAAAACAGCTAAAGCTGTTTCGTACTGGGAGAGTAATTGCTAGAGCAAGTACTCAAATGAACAACGTGACCTAACGGTCACCTTGTACTGTATCCGTAACTCGCTTCGCTCGAACGGCTACAGCAAAGGAGGATGAGGGATTCGAACCCCCGCACGCTTTTACACGCCTGACGGTTTTCAAGACCGTTCCCTTCAGCCGGACTTGGGTAATCCTCCAAAGTAAAAAATACTACTAAAGTAGTAATGATCCGTACGGGATTCGAACCCGTGTTACCGCCGTGAAAGGGCGGTGTCTTAACCACTTGACCAACGGACCATAATAAAAATACGGAGAAGGAGGGATTTGAACCCTCGCGCCGCGATAAAGCGACCTATGCCCTTAGCAGGGGCACCTCTTCAGCCTCTTGAGTACTTCCCCAAAACCAATACTGAATAATTTTCAGTATGGGCCTGAGTGGACTCGAACCACCGACCTCACCCTTATCAGGGGTGCGCTCTAACCAGCTGAGCTACATTGCCTACAAGCGGTCCGGACGGGATTTGAACCCGCGATCTCCTGCGTGACAGGCAGGCATGTTAACCCCTACACCACCGGACCAGATGATGCTAGAATAGCAATTGCGGGGGTAGGATTCGAACCTACGACCTTCGGGTTATGAGCCCGACGAGATGCCAGCTTCTCCACCCCGCGATAATAAAATATATTCCTTGGTATATGTGGAACAACGTGACCTAAGGATCACTTTATACTACATCCGTAATCGCCACAGGCATAACGGGTATAGTAATGATCAAAACAGCTAAAGCTGTTTCGTACTGGGAAAGTAATTGCTAAAGCAAGTAACTCTCCCAGCAAAGGAGGATGAGGGATTCGAACCCCCGCACGCTTTTACACGCCTGACGGTTTTCAAGACCGTTCCCTTCAGCCGGACTTGGGTAATCCTCCGAAATACTATATGAAATCCATAAAATGGACCTTGTAGGACTCGAACCTACGACCGGACGGTTATGAGCCGTCTGCTCTAACCAACTGAGCTAAAGGTCCAACCTACAAAATAGCGGCGAAGGGGATCGAACCCATGACCTCCCGGGTATGAACCGGACGCTCTAGCCAGCTGAGCTACACCGCCATAGTATTAAAAATGGAGCCTAGCGGGATCGAACCGCTGACCTCCTGCGTGCAAAGCAGGCGCTCTCCCAGCTGAGCTAAGGCCCCATAAAATAATAAATCGGGAAGACAGGATTCGAACCTGCGGCCCCTTGGTCCCAAACCAAGTGCTCTACCAAGCTGAGCTACTTCCCGGAAATATTATACACCCTACAGGACTTGAACCTGTAACCTCTTGATTCGTAGTCAAGCACTCTATCCAATTGAGCTAAGGGTGCATATGAAGTTATTATAGCATAATCTTAAGAATTATGCAATGCCGAGGACCGGAATCGAACCGGTACGGGATTTAACTCCCGCAGGATTTTAAGTCCTGTGCGTCTGCCTGTTCCGCCACCCCGGCAAGCTATTAATTAGCTATGCCATCTTTTAGGCAAAGCGGATGACGGGATTCGAACCCGCGACCCCCACCTTGGCAAGGTGGTGTTCTACCACTGAACTACATCCGCGTAGAAAGTGCCGGCTAAAGGACTTGAACCCTCGACCCTCTGATTACAAATCAGATGCTCTACCAACTGAGCTAAGCCGGCAATATTAGTATATGTTTGAAGAGTAGCATCTCTCTAGCCACTTAGATTTCCAACTGATGTGAGTGCGTACGTCACTTGCGTTCCTACGCTCTCAACATACCAACTGAGCTAAGCCGGCAACATTATATATGTTTGAAGAGTAGCATCTCTCTTTCATACTTGTGTATGAATGCGGGTGAAGGGACTTGAACCCCCACACCTTGCGGTACTAGATCCTAAATCTAGCGCGTCTGCCAATTCCGCCACACCCGCGATTTAAATCTACTATTAAATAAGTAGAATTATGACCTGTGCAGGAATCGAACCTGCGACCCACTGATTAAAAGTCAGTTGCTCTACCGACTGAGCTAACAAGTCATGGTGGAAGATGACGGGATCGAACCGCCGACCCCCTGCTTGTAAGGCAGGTGCTCTCCCAGCTGAGCTAATCTTCCGGTAATTAATGCGTGGCAACGACCTACTCTCACACGGGCTACCCCGTACTACCATCGGCGCTAAGAAGCTTAACGGCTGTGTTCGGCATGGGAACAGGTGTGTCCTTCTTGC
>NZ_JADD01000027.1 GCF_000518205.1 Hutsoniella sourekii ATCC 700629
TTACCGAACAACTATTCATAGTGATCAGGGGTTTCATTATCAAAATTGGCAATGGACTGATAAATTAAAGGATAATAAGATATATCAGAGTATGTCCCGCAAGGGAAATTGTTTAGATAACGCAGCCATGGAAAATTTCTTCGGTCTACTTAAGCAAGAAATGTACTATGGAGAAGAAAGAGTCTCATTTGAAGAACTCGAGAAAAGAATCAATAATTATATTCACTACTATAATCACAAGCGAGTTAAACAAAAATTGAGTGGCCTATCTCCAGTTGATTACCGGAAACAGGACACTCAGTACGTTGCCTAAGTATTCAATTATAAACTCCAACTTTTGGGGGTCACATCAAGCCTGCTTGGATTGCTCAGCCATTTCCTTTTGTTCGGGATTGCTATAATAAATAGCCGGGCGATACACCAAGCCCCGATCATGAAATTGGCCTTCCCCATCCGTAGGATCAATACTTGACCAATAAATATCAAGTAATTGTTGATAAGATATTCGATCCGGCTGATAAGTGATTTCAACAGCTTCAGAATGCCCGGTCTGACCACTGGCAACTTCTTGATACGAAGGATTAGGCCAATCTCCCCCTGTATAGCCAGAAACAACTGAGATTACACCTGGCCACTGATCGAAGGGATGAACCATGCACCAAAAGCAGCCACCAGCAAAAATTGCTTTTTCTTGTTTCATACTATCACTCCCTAATTAAATATTGAGATAAAGAATTTTCGAATGCCTTGCCATAGACTACCGACTGTCTCAAGAAATTGACGCCAACTTTGAACGATGGGATGTGTTTTTTCAACGGTTGCTGTTACTGCCACCTTGGCTTTATTTCCTTTTGCTGAAGGTAAGTAGGTGATTTTCTTCGGATTATCTGTATTTACTTCGACTGATCCGACAACCTGCCCCTCCTTTAGCGGAGCCTTGACGGCACCTTCGGCAGTGGCTAATTTGGGATCAGCTTGAAAAGTATAGATCAGACGCGGGGCTGTATCAATCAACTCAACCACTAAGTTAAGGTCTTCTTGATAAATCAAGGGAACACTGGTTTGCTTGCCCCCTACTATAGATACTTTTCCTACTTGAGTGACCGGATCAGAAGCGTTAATAATTGATTCTGCCTTGTAGGTCGAGAAAATATGATCCAATAACTTTTTAGTATCTATATATTCTGGATAATTATCTTCTTGATCAGGAGCTCCTAGAACCACGCTAATCACACCTAGACCGTCACGCTCATTGACGATAATTAAATGGTTGCTGTCTTCTATGTTATCTACTGGCATCAATCCTTTCGTTCCCGGATAGCCATACAAGTTTCCCTCTAGCATCAGATTCGCATTACGAATATCAAAAGCGTCCTCAGTTTCTGGTTTGAACACTTCGAGAACCTTGCCCGAGGCAGTCAGGATTTCTGGTCGAACTTGCAAGAGATGATAAGCAATGGTGGCTACTGCTTCCGCATTCATCCGATTAGCAGATTGATCCGTAAGGCCTGTTAAACTCGCTAATTCATACTGTTTTATTCCCCATTGATTTAACTGCTCACTCATTAAATCCAAGCATGCCGCTTCACTCCCAGCTAAATGTTCTGCCAAAGCTAAACTAGCTCCGTTGGCTTGGGCTATAATAACAGCTTCCGCTAGTTCTTCAACACTATATTCCTCATCTTGACGAAGAGGGACATTACTGACATCATAGTTTTGACTGAGATTATAAGCCTCATCAGAGATATGAACTTGGTCATCCAAGTTTATTTCTCCCTGGGCAACCTGGTCATAAATCAAATATAGGAGTAGAAGTTTGGAAATCCCCCCCACTTCAAAAACTTGCTGGCTCTCTTTTTCATAGAGAATTTGTCCATTTTCCCAGTCAATAACCAGCGCTGCAGGTGAAGCTACTTGAATATCTTGTGCAGAGACCTGACTCACAGGTAGAAAGCTACTCATCAGCAAAAAAAATACACTCAGATACTGGATCCCAATTCTAAACAGAGATTTCATCTAAAACATCACTTTCATTATTATCTTTAGGTGGTAGTTGAATCCGGAAGACCGTTTCATTATCTTCTACACTAGCCGACACCTTTCCTCCGTGAAGATCGACAATATTCGAAACGATCGCTAGACCTAAGCCACTACCAGGCTCACTAGCTTTTCTTGATTTTTCCGTGCGATAACTACGTTCAAAAATCTTATCTTCCTCGCCTTTTTCCAAGACTTGGCCATTGTTTCTCACTTCAATAATCGTATGGATATCTTCTTGATAAGCCACTACCTTCACCTTATCTGCACCGTAACCATATTTTAGGGCATTGGATAATAGATTACTGATGACCCGTGCCATCTTCTCTACATCGATCGATAAAACCAAATCTTCCGGCTCGATTTGAGTAACAATATCAATCCCTTTTTGATTGGCTGATAAGTAGAATTCTGCAGCAATTTGAGTGAGATATATTTCGGCTGGTATGTCCTGTTTATTGATTTCATAGCTTGCTTGACGAGAATCCGTGTATAAGAAGAGGTCGTTAACTAAGGTCACCATTGTCTTCGTCTTATCGTAGGCGATCTGGATGAATTGTTGCATTTCTTTATCATTTGAATATTGTTGGTCGATCACTGCTCCTAGATAACCGACAATCGATGTTAGAGGCGTACGTATATCATGGCTGACATTAGCAATCAATTCATCCTTAGTTTGTTCAATTCTTCTTTCTTCTTCAATGGCAGCCTGAGTAGAAGCAACAAGCTGATTGATACTTGTAATTATTTTGTTGGTTTGAGAATTTTCCACCTTCGGAATTCTCTTATCATAATTACCTTGGGCAAAATAATGAATATAGTCTTGAACGTGGTCAAAATATTTTCTTGCTTTTTCCTTCTCATAACTACGGTAGGCAACAATTATTGCCACCAAAAGAGCAACCATGGAAATAGCATTGTAAAAGTTACTGCCATCAATTCTTAAATCATGATTAACAATAAAATACCAATAAATATTATTTCCGTATACTCCACCAAAGTTATAACCAATAATACGCGGATAGAGAAGAACAGCAAGGAAGTAGGCAAGTGCCACTTGGAAAAGTCGCCAGATTATTTTTACGGCAATGTCAAACTTTTCACCATTCGTCAGCTCAATGACTTCCTCTTGAATCATCTGCTCACGCTTCAATTTTATAACCTACTCCCCAGACTGTCTGAACGACTTTATCTCCACCCGTCGCTTTAGCAATTTTTTCTCTCAAGTGACTGACATGAACCATTACGGTTTTAGCGGTGCCAGTTGTCTCATCGGCCCATACTTCACTGAAAATATCATCCGCACTAAACACTTGGCCTGGATTGCTAGCTAATAGGTATAGAATACCGAACTCCAAGACAGTTAATTGTATTTCATGGCCATCTATTGTAAAGACTTGGTGAGCGTCTCGATTAATAACAAGGGGGCCAACTTCAATCTCACTTACTGATTGTGTTTGAGTATCACTATATTGACTTTGCCGACGCACCAGGGATTTTACTCTTGCAATTACTTCTAGCGGATTAAACGGCTTGGCTACGTAATCATCCGCTCCAGCAATGAGTCCTTCAATTTTATCATGGTCGGAAGTCTTAGCACTAGCGATTATAACTGGAATATTCATTCCATTAGCTCTCATCTTCTCAACCACTTCAATTCCTTCCATCTCTGGCATCATCACATCTAAGATTGCCAAATCAATTTGAGAATCAGCTTGCAATTGATTCCAAGCTTCTAATCCATCATAAGCTTGAACTACCTTGTAACCCTCATTTTTCAGGTAGATACTTAATAAATCGACAATTTCATGATCATCATCTGCAATTAGTACTCTCATTTTTTCACCCCTTCTAGTTAAAATAGTCACCTTTCATTATACAGTATTTAATGAGTAAGGATAACCATTTATCCTGAAATTATAAAAAAGAACCTGACAGAGGTAGTCAGGCTCTAAATAATTAATTTCTTGAGTAATTCGGTGCTTCTTTTGTAATATTCACATCGTGTGGATGGGATTCAATCAATCCCGCACCACTCATGCGAATAAATTGAGCTTCTTCACGAAGGGCTTCTAGATTAGCGGCACCAACGTAACCCATTCCTGCTCTAATACCGCCTAGCATTTGGAAGATCATATCTTGAACGCTACCTTTATAGGCTACTCGACCTTCAATTCCTTCCGGTACTAATTTATTGGCTTCGGTTTTTCCTTGGAAGTAACGGTCAGAAGATCCTTTTTCCATAGCTGCTAAACTTCCCATTCCCCGGTATGACTTGAAACGTCGACCTTGGAAAATTTCAAATTCACCTGGTGATTCATCAGTACCAGCAAGCATACTACCAAGCATAACCGCATGGCCACCGGCCGCCATAGCTTTAACAATATCACCAGAGTACTTGATACCACCATCCGCAATAATTGTTTTTCCGAATTCTTTGGCTGCAGAGGCGGCTTCATAAATAGCTGTTAATTGTGGTACTCCTACACCAGCCACGACACGAGTAGTACAAATAGATCCTGGTCCGATACCCACCTTAACGACGTCGACACCCACTTCAAACAAAGCACGCGCTCCTTCAGCAGTGGCGACATTTCCCGCAATAATAGCTACATCTGGATAAGTGTCTCGAATTTCTTTAATCTTTCGTATAACTCCTGCACTGTGACCATGAGCCGTATCGACCACTAAGGCATCCACTTGATTGGCAATCAAAGCCTCGGCTCGTTCGAAGGTATCGTTTGTAATTCCAATTGCGGCAGCTACTAATAAGCGACCATGGCTATCTTTGGCTGAATTAGGGTACTGAATGACCTTTTCAATATCTTTGATAGTGATCAAACCAGAAAGCTTACCTGATGCATCCACAAGCGGTAATTTTTCTATCCGGTGTTGATGCAAGATTTTTTCTGCTTGTTCCAAGGAAGTGCCCACAGGGGCAGTAACTAAGGATTCACTCGTCATAACGTCACGAATTGGGATCGTATAATCACTTATAAAACGTAAATCTCGGTTAGTAATAATACCAACAAGCTCTAGATTTTCTTCACTAGCTACAATAGGCACACCACTGATTCGGTAGTTGGCCATTAAATCTTCAGCATCTTGAACTTGATGATTCGGCGTTAAATAGAATGGATCTTGAATAACCCCATTTTCAGATCTTTTAACTTTGCGAACTTCATCCGCTTGAGCTTGAATGGTCATATTCTTATGAATAACTCCAAGTCCGCCTTGGCGAGCCATCGCAATAGCCATTTCGGCTTCAGTTACCGTATCCATACTTGCACTTAAAATCGGAATATTGAGTCGAATTGTATCTGTTAGATTTACTGACAAATCAACTTCATTTGGTAGTACCTCGCTTTTAGCTGGCACTAGCAATACATCATCAAACGTATAACCTTCTCGTTGGAATTTAGTTTCCCATCCTGTCATTCATGAAGCCTCCTAATAATATATTTGATTAATAGTAGTCTTTTCATAACTTTTATGCAAGTAATTTTGATTAAAGTCTCGTTAAAGTTGTAAGGGTTAGAACATACCGCCCTTTATCTTAAAGTGGTTTCTTAACCAATAGCGTAAGGCAAAAGTTATCCCACCGATCACCATATAATATACACCGGGTAGAATTGGGTTAATACGATTAGGGATGTATACAGCCGACATACTGACCACCATGAACCACGCCAACATAGCGAGAATCGAAACGATAAAATAGCGAATATAGCCACGTTCACCTTTTGGTGCCTCAGGGTTAGGCATCACCTTTACTACCGCTAACATGGCGAATCCAGCCACTAGATAATTTAGAATCATGGTTGTTAGCCCCAAATAGGTCGCTTTTTCAGGTGAGTTAACCATTGATAGACCCGTCAAAAAGGTGAAGATTGAGCCTAAAAATAAACTCCCATCCATAAAGATTTGCCAATCAGGTGATGGAGTGGCATCTTCTTCCTCCGTCTTAGTGTCACGACCAATAATTCCTTGCGCTACTTCACTAGGAGTTCCATAAATTTGTCTAGCTGTCTGACTATTTTTTTGACCTTCTAGAAGAGTTTCAACCATTTCTTGATGAATAGCTGAGCGATCACTGTATTCAAGATGGTCCACTAACTGTTTATCAACATTAATTATGAATTGTTGGTTACGCTTGGTCAGCTCCTCAAAAGTATGATGGTCAATCCCGGGAACAAGTTCATGGCTAATCTGAGAGCTAGATGGATCCATACCAGCTTCATGACTTGCATCATCTGATATATTTTCAGAAGTCATAGCAATGTCTTCTTGAATTTCCTCTGTCGTTTGTGGATTTTTCTTATTTGTCATTGAATATTCTCCTACACATTAAATCTAAAGAGCATAATATCACCATCTTGAACGATATAATCCTTACCTTCTGAGCGAACATGACCGGCTTCCTTCGCCGCTGTCATACTACCATCCTCCATCAGATGATCAAAGGACACGGTCTCTGCTCGAATAAATCCTCGTTCGAAATCTGAATGGATGATTCCTGCAGCTTGAGGGGCCGTCATTCCTTTCTTGAAGGTCCAAGCTCTAACCTCCTTTTCACCCGCTGTAAAGTAGGTTCCCAATCCTAGTAAAGAATAGGCACTTTGAATGAGTCGGTCCAAGCCTGACTCTTCCAGACCGAATCCTTCCAGAAATTCTTTCTTTTCTTCATCATCCAGAAGTGCAATTTCTTCTTCTAAACTAGCGCATACAGGGACTACTTCAGCTCCTTGTTCTTTAGCCAGTTCTTGAACCTTAGCTAGATGAGGGTTAGTCGATGGGTCACTGATTTCATCTTCACCAATATTAGCAACATAAAGCATATCCTTACGCGTCAACAAGAATAGACTACGGACGATAGGCTCTTGTTCCTTCGTAAATTCTAAGCTATTAGCTAATTGATTACTTTCCAAAGCTTCTTTGAGTTTTTCTAGCACTTGAAGTTCGGCCACTGCTTCTGGATCTTTCGCCTTGGCCATTTTAGCTGTCTTGGTTAGTCGTTTGTCAATTGTCTCGAGATCTGCAAGGATCAGTTCTAGATTGATCGTTTCAATGTCAGAGATAGGGTCTACTTTACCATCAACGTGAGTGATATTTCCATCTTCAAAACAACGCACAACATGACAGATAGCATCCACTTGGCGGATGTTTGCTAAGAATTTATTTCCTAATCCCTCCCCTTTGCTAGCACCTTTAACGATACCTGCAATATCTGTGAATTCAAAGGTTGTAGGAATTTCTTTTTGAGGTTTAACTACCTTAGTAATAGCCTCGAGCCTTTTGTCTGGTACTTCGACAACACCGACATTCGGATCGATTGTCGCGAAGGGATAGTTAGCTGCTTCTACTCCTGCTTTAGTTATCGCATTAAATAAAGTAGACTTACCTACATTCGGTAGACCGACGATTCCCGCTGTTAATGACATAATTTCACTTCTTTCTTTAGTAATTAATTAGCTTCGTATTTTTGTGTGATCTTCTTCATTTTTTTTTCAAAATCTCTTCGAGTCATGGTAACAATATGCCCACAATTTTGACACTTGATTCGAATATCCATGCCCATTCGAATAATCTGCCAGCTATTCGTTTGACAGGCGTGAGGTTTCTTCATTTCGACAATATCAAACTTATCATACTCTTTTGTATTCATTGGATTCCTCTTTCTAGCCTCGCATTATTATAGGTTAATATTCAACAAATCTAGGATTCGTGTCAAGTCAGATTCAGAGAAAAAGTCAATTTCAATTTTTCCTTTTTCTCCTTTTTGATGAATATTAGCACTCGTTCCTAGATAATCTTGAATTTCTTGCTCAACTGCTTGAATATAAGGAGATTTTTTGGCTTTTTTTATGGGTGGTTTGGTCTTCTGTTCTTGATTATTTAGCTTGGAAACTAGTTCCTCTAATTGTCTAACTGTTAACTGCTCTTTGATGACTTTCTCAGCTAAAGGGACCAAAGCTTGCTTATCTTTCAAGCCAAGCAAAGTGCGAGCCTGTCCCATCGAAAGTTTTTCTTCATTAAGGTAGGTCTTAATGGCTTCAGGGAGATGGAGAAGGCGCAGATAGTTTGCAATATAAGGCCGACTTTTACCTATGCGCTCGGCGACTTCTGATTGAGTGAGTGATAATTTATCCATCAACATTTGATAAGCTTCTGCCTCTTCTAAAGGACTTAGATCTTCACGCTGTAAATTTTCCACTACAGCGATCTCAATCATGGCTTCTTCATCTAATTGTCTAACAATGGCTGGTATGGTCTCCTTCCCAGCAATCCGACTGGCTCGGACTCTTCTTTCACCAGCAATGAGCTCATAGCCTTTGATAGCAGATTGTCTTAAAATAACAGGCTGGAAGACACCAGATTGCCTAATTGAATCTGCTAGATCTTTTAATCCCGCTTGGTCAAAGTTTTTTCTAGGTTGATAGGGATTGGGCCTAATATCATCTAGCGCGACTTCTTCAACAACTTCTTGGTCTTCTTGTCGCTCTTCATAGGGTTGGAAAAGAGCGTCCATGCCACGTCCTAAACCTCCCCGACGCTTTGACGATTTATTCGCCATTAGCAATCACTTCCTTTGCCAGATCCATGTACATAATCGCACCTCTGGAGCTAGGATCATAATCAATCACCGATAGACCATAAGAAGGAGCCTCAGAGAGTCTGACATTCCTTTTTATAACAGTCTCATATACCTTTTCTTGAAAATATTTTTTGACTTCTTCGACAACCTCAAATCCCAAATTGGTTCTGGCATCTAACATCGTTATCAAGACACCTTCAATACGGAAATGCTTATTATAAGTTTTTTGAATAGAGCGGATCGTATTCAGAAGCTGAGTTAATCCTTCCAGAGCATAATACTCAGCTTGAACAGGAATAATAATGGTGTCGCTAGCTGTAAAAGCATTAATGGATAGTTGGCCCAAAGATGGAGGGCAATCTACTAAAATATAATCATAGTCTGCTCTAACTTGGTCAACAGCTTCTTTTAATCGGAATTCTCTACCCTTAACTCCTACTAATTCAAGTTCAGCCGCCGCCAATTGAATAGTCGAAGGAACGACGGATAAATTCTCCCTTACTTCTTCGACAATTGCTTCTTTGATTGGTACCTGATCAACTAATACTTCATACAAGCTATATTGAATATCTGACCTTTCAATACCAAGGCCACTGGAGGCATTCCCCTGGGAATCAGAATCAATCAGCAATACCTTTTTCCCTAAGGAGGCTAAAGCAGCACCAAGGTTGACTGTAGTGGTTGTTTTTCCCACGCCACCTTTTTGATTACCCACTGCGATCATTTTGCCCATCTGGTCATCATCCTTTCTACTTAATTGGTTGCTTGTTAGGTTTTCCTGGTCGACGCGGATATTTATTCGGAGTCTCCAAGGTTTTTCTGATTACTAAGATTGTCCGCTCACTGCCTTCAACTGGTAATTCTTCTTGTTTCATCCCTTCGTACTTGGCTCCAAGAACTTGGATGGCTTTTTGAGCTGCTTTTAATTCATCTTCACTCGCTTGACTCTTTAATGCTAAAAAATAGCCACCTTTCTTGTTTAGCGGTAAACACAGTTCGCTTAATACGTTTAAACTAGCGACCGCTCGAGCTGTCACAATATCAAATTGCCCTCGGTAAAGAGGATCTTGTCCTGCTTCCTCTGCTCTTGCGTGAACTAAATTTACATGATCTAACCCTAGCTCATCAACTAATAACTTTAAAAAGTTAATTCGCTTGTTTAGTGAATCAATAATAGTGACTTGTAAGTCGGGACGAATGATTTTCATTGGCAGGCTTGGAAAGCCAGCGCCAGCCCCTACATCACATAAAGATTGGTTATCAGTAATGGGTGTCATCCATAAAGGCATCAAAGAATCGTAGAAATGTTTTAAATAAACTTCGCTTTCTTCCGTAATTGCGGTTAAATTAATTTTATTGTTCCATTCTATCAGTAATTCAAAGTAACGCTTAAATTGTTCTAACTGTGTTTCAGATAGGTAAATACCTTTCAGTGCGAGGGCCATTTTAAATTCATCTTGATTCATGGCGAACTCCTTTCTCATCTGTGAAACATTACAGTGTTCCACGCTACTATACTTTACCTTACTTATTGTTTTTTATCAATGACTTCTCTAGGATATCTTGCGACATTTGTCGTGTTTTTAATTTAATATCTCATGCGATGTCGCAATTGTCGACAAAAAAAGAACAACATTTGTTGTTCTTAGATAACTGTACTGACATCTTTTTCAATATTATATTTAGTATTATCTAGGTGATCCTTCAAGGCTTTTTCAGCTGCTTCAAGATTTTTGGCTTGAATATAACCTAGTATGATTAAATGCTCATCAATCGAAGCTTGTGATCTGGCCTTCACCTGGTGAGAATAACGACGATACCTTTCAAACTGCCCATCTAAAAATTTTAAAATACTAATCAATCGTTGATTATCACTATTTAAAATCCATAGATTATGAAAACTTAAATCCAAATCATAAGCGGCTTGATAAGAAAAGTTTGTCTGTAAATCTTGGTAAGCCACTTGAATGTTTTCTATTTCTCTTTGAGAAATTTTATCAAAACTAATTTGAAGAGCAAGTAACTCTAATGCTGTACGGACAGTAAAAATTTCTTCGACATCCTTTGGATTGATTTTGCTGACAAAGGTACTTCTTGACGAATAGGATACCGCTAGTCCTTCTTGGACTAAGCGCTTGATAGCCTCTCTAACTGGCGTTCTAGACATTTTTAAGCGCTCAGCAACATCCAATTCTTTTAAAGGAGTACCAGGCTCAAGCTTTTGTGTGACAATTTCTTGTCTAAGTACATGATAAGCTTGGTCTTTTAAAGTCATTACCATCCTCTTTTCTAGTTTTGGTTCTTGGCAATATCTGACACAAAATCTTCAATTTCAGCCATGGTTGATAGATGATGAACTGAAGTTTCTGGTTTACCATTACTAATCTTGAAGGCATATGGAACTGTCTCAATGTCATAAGTTGTCATAATTTCTTCTTGACTTTGAGGATCCCCAAATAAATGAACATCATAATAATAAATAGGTAAGTCGTAAGCGGCAGCTAATAAGTTTAGCTTGGGTAAAAAAGCTTTACAATATGGACAATCATCGAAACCAAAATAGAGCAGTTTATCTTGATTGGCTGAATCTAAAGATAGTTTAATGTATTCTTCTCGACTGGAGATTGCTTGAACTTGACTATAACTAGTTGGATTAGTGTGGTCTTCTGAAGACAAGTGTACCTTGTCTAGTTCTTGATAGAGCGATTTCTTTTCTTCATCAGATAAGTCTTTCCAATTCAGGGTAGAGGGAATATTTACGAGACTGTCATTTAATTGTCCTGGTTGGTCTTGTTCTTCTTGCTGATTGGATTGAGCTTGGTCGTTAAAGTATTGATATCCATAATAGGCTCCTCCCGCAACCATAACCAGACATAGTAAAGTTACAATAAACTTTTTCATGTGAGATCCTCGTTTCTTTAATTGCTTTCTGCTTATTTTAACATGAATTAACTTAAGACTAAACTATTACTTTGTCTTCTTTTGCTTTGACTGATGCCCACCTTGAGAAATATAAACGGATAATATGGCAATATCGCTTGGATTAACTCCACTTACGCGACTGGCTTGGCCTAAACTAGTTGGTCCGATTAATTTTAATCTTTCGCGAGCTTCAAGGGCTAAATTATCAATGGCATCCCAGTCAATATTATCCGGAATTTTTTTATCTTCCATTGCCCGCATTTTTTCTACTTTTCTTTGAGCTTTTTCAATATAACCTTGATATTTGATTTGAATACCCACTTGCTCACCGGTTTGACGATCTAAGGCTTGATCAGATCTTGGAATTAAAGTGACCAGATCATGGTATTCAATTTCTGGTCGTTTTAATAAGTCGATAGCAAGGATACCATCTTTGAGCGGCGTGGAATTAACGCGCTCGAATAGCTCATCTAAACCAGGAGTAGAAGGCTTGATTCTCACTTGACTTAACCGTTTCATTTCATCGGCTATTAAATCTTTTTTGGCTATCAGCTGTTGATAACGTTCCTGAGTGGCTAATCCTAATTGATAACCTTTTTCTGTTAATCTTAAATCTGCATTATCATGTCTTAATAACAGCCGATACTCAGCTCTAGAAGTTAGTAAGCGGTAAGGTTCG
This sequence comes from Hutsoniella sourekii ATCC 700629, assembly GCF_000518205.1. Lineage (GTDB taxonomy): Bacteria > Bacillota > Bacilli > Lactobacillales > Aerococcaceae > Hutsoniella > Hutsoniella sourekii. The sequence goes on from NZ_JADD01000027.1 coordinate 12,234, forward strand.
GTAGTCCCTTTTGTTACTAGATCATCTACCATGACTCCAATGTAAGCTTCGTCTCTTCCTAATATAAAGCCTTCTTCATCTTTAACTTTCAAAGCTGCATTAATTCCAGCCATTAAGCCTTGACCGGCCGCTTCCTCGTATCCACTAGTTCCATTCATTTGGCCTGCAGTAAATAGACCAGGAACCTGGCGTAGCTCTAAGGTTTGACTTAATTGGTGAGGAATAACCACATCATATTCAATAGCGTAACCTGGTCGCATCAATTTCGCATTTTCTAGGCCACGAATGGATTTCAGTATTTCTAACTGAGTTTCTTCTGGCAGGGAAGTAGATAGACCTTGTAGGTACATCTCAGCTGTATGCAAACCTTCGGGCTCAACAAAAAGTTGATGGCGAGGTTTATCACTGAATCGTGTAATTTTATCTTCAATAGACGGGCAATAACGAGCGCCTACCCCCTCAACCAGTCCACTGAACATCGGGGCTCGCTCTAGATTTGCTTCGATTATCTGGTGGGTTTGTAAGTTGGTATGGGTTAACCAACAAGGAATATTAATATCTTTAAAGTCTTCATCCGCTGTCATAAATGAAAAATGATTAGGTTTAGTATCTCCGGGTTGCTCTTCCATTTGGCTATAATCAATTGTATCTCGATGAAGTCTAGGAGGAGTTCCAGTTTTAAACCGCGTTAATTCAATCCCTAATTCTAATAAATGTTCTGACAATTTAATAGACGGTAACGTATTATTTGGCCCAGAGGAATACTGAACATTTCCAATAAATATCTTTCCTCGAGCAGAAGTCCCAGTTGTTAAAACGACTGCTTGACTACGGTATACCGCTCCAGTATCTGTCACCACTCCCTTAGCCTGACCAGATTCATCAATAACTAATTCTTGAACCAGTCCTTGTCTGAGATCAAGATTTTCAGTATTTTCAATCGTTTCTTTCATAGCGTTTGCGTAAGCATGCTTATCAGCTTGGGCGCGTAAGGCTTGAACTGCAGGGCCTTTACTTGTATTTAGCAAGCGCATTTGAATATAAGTCTTATCAATATTACGACCCATCTCGCCGCCTAAGGCATCAATCTCCCTTACCACCACTCCTTTGGCTGGCCCCCCAACAGATGGATTGCAGGGCATGTAAGCTACCATATCTAAGTTTAGCGTCAAAAGTAGGGTCGAAACACCCATACGAGCACTCGCTAAAGCTGCTTCACAACCAGCATGCCCGGCACCTACAACAATGACTTCATAATTTCCTGCTTCGTATTTTTCCATAGATATTCCTCTCATTCATAAAATGTTACATGATGATCTGCCAATTCTCCCTCAAGATCATAGGTAAATGAGGCAGAAAAGAAAGGAGATCCATTCAAAATCCACTCTAGGTAGAGATAATCTCCCTCCCAAGTCGGTTTTTTCATGACGTCTTGGTAATCAACCCAAGCCAAAGTTCCCTCGTCACAATCTTCAATCAACTCGCCATGGAATTCACTGACACGATAGACAAAGCTATACCAATCTTGACCATCGTGTTTGAAATCAGGGAAAGTGATAAAACCTAGCAAATCTAATTTATCTGCGATTAGACCTGTCTCTTCTCGAATCTCTCGAATGGCACAAGCTTCTGGTGTCTCCCCAGCCTCAAACTTACCACCAACGCTCACCCATTTTCCTTCATGAATATCATTTTCCTTCTTATTGCGATGCAAAAGTAGGAGTTGCTTACCATTATCTAAATAACAAATCGTAGATAGTTGTTGTGTCATTATTTCCTCCTATTTTCCTAAACAAAACTGACTAAACAGTTTGTCTAGGAGTTCATCTTGAAAGCTTTCGCCAATGATTTCCCCCAATAAATCCCAGGCTCTGGTAAAATCAATCTGAATTAAGTCGACAGGTAGCGACATTTCACATGCTTCCTGAACCTCTTCAAGCGCTTGATTCGCCTGTCTGAGAAGATGAGTATGCCGACTATTCAATAAATAATTAACATCTTGCGCCTGAACCTCTCCTTGAAAAAATTTAGCTTGGATAGCTGCTTGGATTTGATCGACATTTGCATCTAAAGCCATGGATGTAGGGATCCACTCTGATGGCTGGGAGTATTTTTTTAATTGATTTTCATCTATTTTTTGATCTAGATCAGACTTATTTAGCAGTATAATTCGGGCCTGATCTTGGGTTTGCTTCAGTAAGTCAATATCAGTGGCTTGTAGTTCCTCAGCTTGATTGAGAATTAGGATGATTAGATCAGCTTCTAGGATTAGCTGTCGACTTTTTTCAACACCAATTTGTTCAACTAGTTCATCGGTTTCACGAATACCTGCTGTATCCACCAATTTTAAAGGGACACCACCCAAGTTCAAATACTCCTCAATCGTATCTCGTGTGGTTCCTTCTATATCTGTTACAATGGCCTTTTCACTGCCTAATAGCCGGTTGAGTAAGCTAGATTTCCCCACATTCGGACGCCCTATAATAGCTGTTTGAATTCCTTCTCTGAATAAGCGACCTTGACTGGCCTGATTAAGTATATTTTTTAGGTCAGTTTGAACATCTTGGGCGGTTTGCTGAAGTTTCTGTGTAGACAATTCTTCAACTTCATCGTATTCAGGATAATCAATTGTCACTTCCACTTGAGCAAGTGTGTTAAGCATTTTTTGCCGTAGCTGACTTATTTTATCAGATAGGCTACCTTGTAATTGATTAACAGAAGCTTGTCTCGCTAATTCTGTCTTTGATTCTATTAAGTCCATAACAGCCTCTGCTTGAGATAGGTCAATCCTACCATTCAGAAAAGCTCGCTTGGTAAATTCACCAGGCTCTGCTAAGCGAGCCCCCTCATCTAGAACCAAATCCAAGATGCTACGAACAGCAATGATGCCACCATGACAGTTGATCTCGACAACGTCTTCACACGTGTAGGAACGAGGTGCTTTCATGACACTAATCATCACTTCATCAATAGTAGCTTGGGTCTGAGGATTTACAATGTGTCCGTAGTTAATGGTATGGCTTTCCACTTTTGTTAAATTTTTTCCTTTAGATATGCGATCAGCGATTTCGATGGCTTCTGGTCCACTTAAGCGAACAATTCCTATCGCCCCTTCCCCCAGAGCCGTTGAGATAGCCGCTATTGTATCTGCTTCGTACATAGATCCTCCTTTTTGATAAACAAAAAAGTGCCTAAACTACCCCATACAAAGTTTACATGGGATAGTTAGCACTTTGACTGCCAATATTCATAAGAAATATAACATATTTTATCTTAGACGACAAGATAATTAATATTCTGATTTATAATCAACGACTAGATAGCGGTTGGGTTCTCTTCCTTCAGAGTGGGTTTGTATATGATCGACCTTAGCTAAGTAAGCGTGAACTTGCTTTCGCTCATAGGCAGGAAGATCTTCAAGTATAACGGATTGTTTCGTTCTTAGAACCTCTTCTGCAGTACGTTGAGCCATCTCTTCCAATACATTAGCCCGACGATCTCGGTAGTCACCTACGTTTAATAGTAAGTTGACCCGTTGACGATAGTGTTGTTGGAAGAAGGTTTGAGCTAGAACTTGAAGCGAATTAATGATTTTTCCATGTTTCCCAATGACTAAACCTGATTTGTCAGTGTCAATGTTAAAGATCAGTTGCTTGTCTTCTTGCTCATAGCTAATATCTGCATGTGCACCGTACTGGTCGATAATCTTTTCTAAATAATCTACCAATAGATCGGCCGCTGTTTCTAGATCTGTTTTTTCTTTACCATCTGTCTTTGGTTTTTGAGGGTTACTATTTTCAACCACAGATTTTAAATCTGTAGCCTGAGCTTCTAATTTACTAGATTCATTCTTCACTTCGGGCTTAGTTTCAACTGGCTCTTCTTCTACAACCCCTGAATGCTTGGGCGTTTCTTGAACAGAAGGGGCTACTTCTTCTACACCCTCTTCATGGGCTTCTTCTTCCTCTAATTGTTCAGTGATCTCTGAATAGGATAAGTCAACCTTATTAGATATTTCAACAATGGCATCTTGTTTACCAAAGCCAAAAATCCCTTTTTTTCCTTGGGAAATAACATGTATTTCTGCCTGATCTTCGCTTAGTCCTAATTGTGATAGTCCTTTAGCGATTGCTTGTTCAACAGTTTCAGCTTTTACAGTAGTAATTTCAAGCATCAATCTAGCTTCCTTTCTTTCTTACTTGCGTTTACCCGTTTTACGTCGAAGTTGACGTTTGAGTTCTCGCTGGTGTTCTTTTTCAGCAGCAGCTTCTGCTTCTCTTTCGGCAATTATCTTATATGGATTATTAAAAATCAAGGTTTGCAGAACACTAAAACCATTTGAGACGACAAAATACAAGGAGATTGCACTCGGTAGTCCGATTGAAATTAGAAGGATCATCAAAGGCATCGTATACATCATCGATTTGCTAGCTGCGTTCGAGACAGGATTTGCTTTACTCATTAGGTAAGTATTATAGAAGACAAGTAATGAAGCAAGAATCGGTAAGATAAAATAAGGATCAGGTTGTCCCAAATTCATCCATAAAAAGTGCCCTTGTCTTAGTTCTTCTGTCCGTAAAATCGTCTGATAAAGAGCCATCATAACCGGTAATTGAATCAATAATGGCAAGCAACCAGCAAATTGATTGAAGCCACGTTCTTCCATTAATTGAGCTTGCTCTTCTTGCATCAGTTCTCTTGATTGACGATCTTTATTAGGATATTTAGCTTGAATGGCTTCTAATTCTGGCTTGATTTCTTGCATCTGTCGTTGCGACTTCATCTGCATATTATTAACGGGTATGAGTAGAACACGGATAATCAAGGTAAATAAGATAATACCCATACCATAGTTACCATTGAATAGATTTGATAACCAAATAATAAATCTCGATAAATTCAACAAAATATATTGGTCGACAAAACCACTACTAGACGCATTCAAGGGCTCTCGACTACAGGCAACGACGGCCAGTAAAACTAAGCACAAGACTAGAACTTTGGCCCATTTATGTATTTTTTTACTCATCTCTTCCTCCCACTCACTTCACTCCTACTATAAAATCTTCGCTAGCTTCATTACATGACAAATGGAACTTTTAATTTGGTCAACGCCCATTCCCTTAATCCCATGTCTGGCAATTAATATAAAATCGATCTCAGCAGGTATTTGATCCTCAAGCTCAAAAATGGCCTGTCTTAAATAGCGTTTGATTTGATTTCTTTGAACCGCATTTCCCATTTTTTTGCCAACAGAAAGCCCCACACGAAAATGATCTTGATGCTCCTTAGCTAAAACATACAAGACCAATTGACGATTTGCCACGGATTCTCCCTGATGGAACACTCTTTGAAAATCACGGTCTGATTTCACCCGGTACTTTTTCTTCATTAAATCACTATCATCCTCATATCGACTTGTTTCTATCTATTATAACGAATTTAACCCTAAAAGAGAAATACAATCACAGCAAAAAAAAAGTGCCCGAAGGCACTTGTAAATTAAGCAGTTAATGATTTTCTTCCACGTTGACGACGACGCTTTAATACACGGCGGCCATTCTTAGTACTCATGCGTTTACGGAAACCATGTTCTTTCTTACGTTGACGTTTTTTCGGTTGATATGTTCTTTTAGTCATCCTCATAACCTCCTTCATCGATATAAAGTTGTTTTAATTTAAACAATACTCAAATAGTTTATAAAAGGTGATAAAAAAAGTCAAGCTGTATTCCAATAAATCTTTAGATATTTTTATCAACAGGTCTTGTTGATAAATTTTTCTGTCTTGTTTATTTTACACAGAATTTTGCACAGATTTTGACAGTAAGAGTTGATAACTATCACTTGTTGATAAAACTTTTATCGACTGTTCATAAGTTATTTTAAAGTTGGCTTCACGCTCTTTCAGTTGTTGATTATTTGTGTATATCTTTTGCGGTAAATTAGTTATCCACATACCTAACTCACCTTGTTGATAACTCATTTTGTTGATTATGGATAAGTCTTTTTAGTTATTAACACTTGTGGAAAAGTCTGGCTGTGTTAAAATATGATTATTCGCAGTTTGCATCGAAACGAGGTGAATTTAATTGGATGAAAAAGAACTATTTTGGCAAGAAATGCGTCAATACCTAAAGACTATTTTTGATGAAGCGCTCTTCAAAAACTGGGTAGACCCCCTCAAGCCCCTTCGAATTACCCAAGATACTATCACTTTATCTGTTCCGAACGGCTTAACTAAGAGGCGCTGGGAGAAAGATTTTTCTGGTCACATCCTCAAGCATAGCTTAGAAATTTACGGTGTTGAGTACGAACCTATCTTTATGATTGTCCCAGACGAACAAGTTCTAGAAGATAAAATTAAGGAGACAGGACACTCAGCTAATCAAGAACCCGTTTCTTCGATTAATTATCCCAACTCTCACCTCAATCCAAGTTATACCTTTGATAATTTTGTGATCGGTAAGGATAATGACCTTGCAAGTGGGGCTGCTATGGCGGTAGCTGATTCTCCTGGGATGACCTATAACCCTTTCTTAATCTATGGAGGGGTGGGACTCGGTAAAACCCACTTGATGCAAGCTATCGGTAACGAAATTCTACGTAAGAATCCAGCTGTTATCATTAAATATGCTACCAGTGAGGAATTCATCAATGACTTTGTCTCTAGTATCCGTAATAATACAACCGACGACTTTCGTCGATCTTACCGTGAAGTCGATATTTTATTGATCGATGATATCCAATTCCTGTCAAATAAAGGTCAGACTCAAGAGGAGTTTTTCCATACTTTCAATGCTTTATATGATAAGAAAAAACAAATTGTACTAACTAGCGACCGTTTACCCAATGAAATTAATAATTTGGAAGAGCGCTTGATTAGCCGATTTAAATGGGGATTATCAACTGATATTACGCCACCTGATCTGGAAACCAGAATTGCTATTTTACGAAAAAAAGCCGAAAATGAGCAATTGGATATTGATGCTAATACATTAACTTATATCGCTAATAACGTAGACACAAATATCCGCGAATTAGAAGGAGCGCTTAAGCGAGTGATGGCTTATTCAGCTATTCACGCGCAAGATATAACCCCTCATTTAGCGGCTGAGGCCCTTTCTCATGTTATCAATCCGCAAGAAGACCAACCGGTAACTTGTCAGGCTATTTTGCAAAAAGTCAGTCATTACTATCAAATTGATATTGACGCGATTAAGGGTAGCAAGAGAAAAAAAGAAATCGTCTTACCTCGCCAAGTCGGCATGTATCTGGCTCGAGAATTAACCGATCTTTCTTTCCCTAAGATTGGCGAAGAATTCGGAAATAAAAACCATACCACTGTTATTCATGCCTATGAAAAAATCACTAAAAATATTGAAGAAGATGAAAATTTAGCTCAACAAGTAGCCGATCTAAAAAAACAGCTTAAATAAGCTTGTGGATAATTTTCAGAATCATCAACAGTCCTTCCACATCTTCATCAACAAGCAAAAACTGTTGATAACTAGCGCGTAAGGCGGTTATCCACAGAATCCACAGGCCCTATTACTAATACTATATCTATATCTATATTATTTATATAAGCAAGGAGCGAGATTCATGAAATTTACGATTAAGCGACAACCCTTTAATAATCAAGTCGCCAATATTTTACGAGCAATTCCAAGTAAGTCGACTATTCCAGTTTTAACCGGAATCAAATTAGCTGCTAATCAAAATGAATTGGTCATGATTGGAAGTGACTCTGAGATATCTATCGAGGCCTTCTTGCCAGTAGCTGATCCGGAATATCAATTAGACATTCAAACTACTGGACAAGTAGTTGTTGCTGCGAGATTGTTTAGCGAAATTATTCGAAAGTTACCAGAAGATACAGTAACGATTGAAGTTGATGACCAATTACAAGTGTCAATCAACTCAGGAAAAGCTAACTTTACCCTAAACGGAATGGCTGGAGATTCCTACCCTCAGCTTCCAATCATCCAAGGTGATAATCAGTTAGAATTACCAACCAATCAATTCAAGGCAATGATCAATCAAACCATCTTCTCAGCCTCCAATCAAGAAAGCCGGCCAATCCTAACTGGACTTCACCTAACTAGTCATGCCAACCACCTTGAGGGTGTGGCGACAGATAGCCACCGTTTAAGTAAGCGAGAAATTCCTTTAGCCATTCCAGAGAATTTCCAAGCCTTTGATTCATTAACGATTCCTAAAAAGACAGTTACCGAGTTAAGTCGGATTGTAGAAGATGATCAAGATTTACAGATGATTATTAGCGACAAGCAAGTAATATTTACCATTGAAAATCTGACCATCTATTCTCGATTACTGGAAGGAAACTATCCAGACACGGACCGTTTAATCCCCAGTGATTACTCTTCTCAGATTATCGTTAATAGTAGTGAATTCTTGGCAGCCATTGAACGGGCCAGTTTGATTTCACATCAAGGGAAAAATAATGTCGTTCAGTTAAATATTGAAGCAGATCAAGTCACCTTATCTGTTCGCGGTAATGAACGTGGTCAAGCGATCGAAGTGATTCCAAGTCAATCAGTAACAGGTGAAGCGATTCGAATCTCATTTAATCCAGATTATATGAAGGAAGCCTTGGCTGCATTTGACGGCGTCGATGTAAAAATTGAGCTCCAATCGCCTGTTCGCCCCATTATCATTCGAGCCTTGGAAGAAAGTGAAGTTCCACACAATGAGCTTGTGCAATTATTAACACCCATACGTACTCATTAAAAGAAAAAACGGCCATTTTGGCTGTTTTTTTCTTTAATCGATAAAATATACTCACTTGATAGATCAACGCCTTCTAGCTAGTAAAATTTGTATTATGAAGGCAATTAAGCTATAATAGAGAAGGAAAATAGAGAAATTAGGTGAGGAATTTGACCGAAGAAACTTTAGTCATCCAATCAGACTATATTACACTCGGCCAGTTGCTGAAACGTGCAGAGATTATTCCCAGTGGAGGAATGGCTAAGTGGTATTTGGCTGAATATTATGTCTATGTTAACGGTGAAGAAGAAGACCGTCGCGGTCGCAAACTATATGCTGGAGACCAAGTGGACCTGCCCAATGAAGAAATCACGCTAATTATCTCTAATTAGGTGATGATGATGCTGATTAAGGAATTAGAACTAAAACATTTTCGAAATTATGATCATTTGCAATTATCGTTTCAAGATGGGTTAACGATTTTGATGGGTGAAAATGCCCAAGGAAAGACCAATCTCCTTGAGGCGATTTTTTTATTGTCTCTAGCCAAGAGCCACCGAACCAATCATGACCGCGAAATGATCCAAGCGGATCATGACCGGGCTTTGATTAAAGCGACTATTGAAAAGCAAGACTATCAATTCCCTTTAGAACTTGAACTGTCAGGTAAGGGCAAGATGGCTAAATTTAATTATGTCGAGCAAGCACGACTAAGTGATTTTATCGGTAAGTTGAATGTTATTTTGTTTGCTCCGGAGGACTTGCAGTTAGTTAAGGGATCCCCTGGTACTAGACGTCGTTTTATAGATGCGGAATTAGGTCAAGCTAAGGGGCTATACTTGCAGAATTTATTGGAATATAACCGTATTCTTAAGCAAAGAAATACCTACTTAAAAGATTACGGTCGGTCTCAGGCCTTCGATCCCTTGTATCTAGAAATCCTTACCGATCAATTAGTGGGGCGAGCTGTCTATATAATTAATCAGCGACTTGATTTTATTCAGCGGCTTAATCATTATGCAAAAAGTATCCATCTTGATCTAACGCAAAATAAAGAAGACCTAGTTCTCAGCTATCAAGCTAGCCACTCGATGTTGAATTATCAGGAAGATGAAGAACAGATCAAGCAAAACTTATTAGAACTCTACCGCAATAACTTAGAACGAGAAAGAGAAAAAGGACACACTCGTTACGGCCCTCACCGAGATGATTTAGTTTTTATGATCAATAACAAAAATGCCCAATTATATGGATCCCAGGGCCAACAACGGACCCTAGTTTTAAGCTTAAAGTTAGCGGAGATTGATCTTATCCATGAACTAACAGGTGAAAATCCTATCTTATTACTGGATGATGTCTTATCTGAATTGGATGATAAACGACAAAACATCTTAATGAAGCGGATTGAAAATCGTGTTCAAACTTTTCTAACTACCGCATCCTTGGAAGGTATCCACCTAGATCAATTAGATAATTCGCAAGTGTTAGTTGTTAGTAATGGCAGGGTCCAAGAATATCAAGAATAAAGGAGAAAGATATGGTTGAAACGAATAATTCCTATAATGCCAGTCAAATTCAAGTTCTAGAAGGTTTAGAAGCTGTTCGTAAGCGTCCTGGGATGTATATCGGATCAACTGGACCAGAAGGATTGCACCACTTAGTTTGGGAGATTGTCGATAATGCGATTGATGAAGCACTCGCCGGTTACTGTGACCATATCGAAGTTATTATCGAAGAAAATAACAGTATCACAGTGATTGATAATGGGCGGGGTATCCCCGTGGACATCCAAGAAAAAACAGGGAGACCAGCGGTTGAGACGGTCTATACGGTTTTACATGCGGGTGGAAAATTCGACAACAGTAACTATAAAGTCTCAGGAGGCCTACATGGGGTTGGGGCTGCTGTCGTTAATGCCTTGACCACAAATTTGAAATTAGAAGTGGCCCGAGATGGGATTCTCCACCAAATTCAATTTGAACGTGGAGAAGTGGTTCAAGAATTAGAAGAAATTGGTACTGTTGACCATACTGGGACCTGGGTTAATTTTACCCCAGATCCAATTATCTTTAGTGAGACCATTGAGTTTAAGTACGAAATTCTACGCGAACGTGTCCAGGAATTGGCCTTCTTAAATCGAGGCCTTCGAATTTCGATTGAAGATAGAAGAGCGGGACAGGAAGAATCGGCTAGTTATCATTATGAAGGTGGTTTAAGAAGTTATATTGCCTTTTTAAACGAAGACAAAGAAGCTCTTCATGAGGAACCTATTGATGTTGTGGGTGAATCAGAAGGGATAGAAGTTGAAATTGCTATTCAATATACTACTGGTTATAAAGAACGTATTCTTACCTTTGCTAACAATATCCACACGCATGAAGGGGGAACTCACGAATCAGGTTTCAAGGCGGCATTGACACGGGTTATTAATGACTACGGTCGGCGTAAACAGCTTTTAAAGGATAATGATAATAATCTAACTGGTGATGACACGCGGGAAGGGATCACAGCGATTGTATCTGTAAAACACCCAGACCCACAATTTGAAGGTCAAACCAAGACCAAGTTAGGTAATTCTGAGGTTCGAACAATTGTTGACCGGGTCTTTAGCCAAGAATTCGAAAAGTTTTTACTAGAAAATCCTAAAACTGCGCGACTAATCGTGGAAAAAGGAATTTTAGCCGCTCAGGCTAGAAATGCAGCCAAGCGTGCCCGAGAAATGACGCGAAAAAAATCAGGATTAGAAATCGCCAATTTACCAGGTAAGCTTGCGGATTGTTCCAGCCGTGATCCTGAAAAAAATGAATTATTTATTGTCGAAGGGGACTCAGCCGGTGGATCCGCCAAACAAGGTCGATCTCGAATGTACCAGGCAATTCTGCCTATACGTGGGAAAATCTTAAATGTTGAGAAGGCTTCGATGGATAGAATATTGAATAATGAAGAAATTAGATCCCTATTCACCGCTATGGGAACCGGATTTGGCGCTGAATTTGATGTCAGCAAAGCACGTTATCATAAATTGATTATAATGACCGATGCGGATGTTGACGGCGCTCATATTCGAACCTTGCTCTTGACCCTCGTTTATCGTTATATGAAACCTTTAATTCATGCAGGCTATGTTTATATTGCCCAACCCCCTCTCTACCAAATCAAAGTAGGCAAAAAGGAACTTTACCTAGATACGGATGAAGAGTTATTGAAATGGCAAAAGGAAAATCCAAATACTCGCTATCGTCTTCAAAGATACAAGGGTCTTGGGGAGATGGATTATGAACAATTGTGGGACACGACGATGAATCCTGAAAATCGTCGGTTATTAAAAGTAACGGTTCAAGATGCTGAAGAAGCAGACCAAGTAATGTCAATGTTAATGGGAGATGATGTGCCACCACGGCGAGCATTTATTGAGGAGAATGCGGTCTACGTTCAAAACCTCGATATTTAATCATTAGAAAGAAGGGTAAGAATGAGTGACGAATTTGAATTAAATCATAGGGAACCAGAGGTAGTCGACTTACCAAGTGAAATGCGAACTTCTTTCCTGGATTATGCCATGAGTGTAATTGTCTCTCGGGCATTACCAGATGTTCGTGATGGACTCAAACCGGTTCAACGGCGTATTCTTTATGGTATGAGTGAACTGGGCGTGACTCCTGACAAACCTTACAAGAAATCAGCACGTATTGTTGGGGATGTTATGGGGAAGTATCACCCCCATGGGGATTCTGCTATTTATGAAGCAATGGTAAGAATGGCTCAGCCCTTCAGTTACCGAGAAATGTTAGTGGACGGCCACGGTAACTTCGGTTCAGTCGACGGTGACGGGGCCGCCGCCATGCGTTATACTGAGTCCAGAATGAGTAAAATTGCCTTGGAAATGCTTCGTGATATCAATAAGGATACGATTGATTTCCAAGATAACTATTCTCAAGAAGAACAAGAACCCATTGTACTTCCTGCTCGTTTTCCTAATCTATTAGTCAATGGGGCTGCTGGGATTGCGGTAGGTATGGCTACTAATATCCCACCTCATAATCTGGGTGAAGTAATTGATGCGACGATAAAATTAATGCACCAACCAGATGTGACCACTAAGGAATTAATGGAAGTGCTACCGGGTCCTGATTTTCCAACAGGAGCCAGTGTTGTTGGTTTATCTGGAATTGCCAAGGCTTACGAGACAGGTAAGGGGAAAATTATTCTTCGCAGTAAAGTAGAAATTGAGCAACTTTCAGGTGACCGCGAGCGAATTGTCATCAGTGAGATTCCTTATGGAGTTAATAAGGCGAACCTAGTTAAGAAAATTGCTGATCTAGCCCGCGAAAAGCGGATTGAAGGTATCACCTATGCCAATGATGAATCAGGTCGCGAAGGGATGCGCATAGTCGTTGAGGTGCGCCGAGAAAATAGTGCGACCGTCGTGCTCAATAACTTATATAAATATACGCCCCTTCAAGTTACTTTTGGAATCAATATGCTAGCTATTGATAAAGGGGTCCCTAAAGTCCTTAATCTTAAACAAATTCTCAGCAAATACATCGACCACCAGGTAGAAGTTATTCGGCGCAGAACTGAATTTGAAAAGAAGCGGGCTGAACAACGTGCCCATATCTTAGAAGGTTTACGAATCGCCCTAGATTATATTGATGAAATCATTAATATTATCCGCCAATCGGCTGATGGGGAAACCGCCAAAAGTCAATTAATAGATAAATATGACTTGACTGATGTTCAAGCTCAAGCCATCTTAGATATGCGTCTCGTGCGATTAACTGGTTTGGAAAGAGAGAAAATCGAAGAGGAATATAATGATTTAGTGGCCTTGATTCAGCATTTAACTGAAATTCTTGGAAGCAAAACTCGTATTCATCAAATTATTGAAGACGAGTTACTTGAAATCAAAAATAAATTCCCTAGTCCAAGAAGAACTGAGATTCGTCCAGGTGAAATTGTCGATGTTGAAGATGAAGATTTAATCCCTGAAGACCATATCCTAGTGGCCTTAACGAACAACGGTTACGTCAAACGGATGACAGAAGATGAATTCCAAGTCCAAAACCGTGGTGGACGAGGCGTGAAGGGGATGGGGCTAGCAGCGGGAGATGAGATTCAAACGCTAGTCTCTTGCTCAACTCATGACACCTTGCTTTTCTTTACAAACCAAGGAAAAGTCTATAAGGCTAAGGGATATGACATCCCGGAATATGGTCGCCAAGCTAAGGGTCTGCCAATCATTAACTTGATTGATTTAGATAAAGGCGAAATTGTTCGCGATATTATTGCTGTTAATCATGAAGACGAAGCTTCTGGCAATAGTCAAGATAAGCATTTGTTTTTTGTGACCCGTAGTGGAACAGGTAAGCGGACCAAAGCGTCTGAATACTATAACATTCGGACTAATGGTTTAATTGCTATTAATCTTAAGGAAGGTGATGAGCTAGTTTCAGTCTTTGAAACAGATGGCAACCAGGCTGTTATTATCGGAACCTATCACGGTTATGCGATTACATTCATGGAGGATAAGGTCCGGTCTATGGGGCGGACTGCTACTGGGGTGCGAGCTATTCGACTAAGAGAATCCGACTATGTCGTTGGTGCTAGTCCATTACACGAATCGGATGATGTCTTGGTTATCACCGAGAAAGGGTATGGTAAGCGGACTCCTGCTAATGAATATGCCTTGAAAAATCGAGGAGGTCTTGGAGTTGTAACAAGTAAAATCTCTCAAACAACCGGATACCTTGCAGGAATCTTAACGGTTCAAGGAAATGAAGATATACTGATTATGAACGACCAAGGGATTGTCATTCGAATTGATGTGCAATCAATCTCTCAAACTGGTAGAGCCACTAAAGGGGTTCGAGTGATTCGCCTAGATGAAAATAGTAGTGTTAGTTCCTTTACTAAAATTGAATCATCAACTGAGGAAGAAGAATAAATAAAAAGGTCAGCATTCGCTGACTTTTTTTATTTTTATTTGGAGAATGACTTGAATTTAGAATTAATAATACGTATAATACAAAGATGTGAGTATTGTTATTTAATACTCTCCTTGCTCTTTCAGATGAAAGAGCCATATAGTCCAAGAGGAGGTGTGGCAAATGAGCCAAAAATATGAAATTCTTTACATTATTCGTCCTGATATGAATGAAGATGCAAAGAAGGAACTTGTTGAGCGTTTTGATTCAATCTTAACTGACAATGGAACAACAGTTGCTGAGTCTAAAGATTGGGCTAAACGTCGTTTTGCTTATGAAATCGATGATTACCGTGAAGGTGTTTACCACTTAATTCAAGCAGAAGCAACTGATGCTGAAGGAATCAACGAATTCGATCGTCTAGCAAGAATCAACAACGATATTTTGCGTCATATGATTACAAAGGTTGAAGATTAATTTGTTTCACGTGGAACAATTTGCTTAGGAGGAAATAATCGGTGAATACTGTTCAGTTAGTCGGTCGTTTAACTAAGGAAGTTGACTTGAGGTTTACCTCATCAGGTGTAGCTGTTGGTAGCTTTACTCTTGCAGTTAACCGCAATTTCACCAATCAACAAGGTGAAAGAGAAGCGGACTTTATCAATTGTGTGATTTGGCGTAAAGCAGCTGAAAATTTAGCTAATTTTACTCGTAAAGGTTCACAAATTGGTGTTGAGGGTAGAATTCAAACCCGGAACTATGAGAACAAACAAGGCCAACGTGTTTATGTTACCGAAGTCGTTGTCAATAATTTCCACTTGCTGGAACCGCGTTCTGTAACAGAACAGAGACCGGTTGAAGAACGAAATTCTTATTCAAATAATTATTCAACTGCTAACGATTATAATAACCAATCAAGCTATCAACCTAATAATCAATCATTCAATAATAACCCGATGAATTCATCTTCATCATCCCCATTTGTGGAGGATGGCCATCCAATTGATATTTCAGAAGATGACTTACCATTTTAAGCTATATATTAGCTAAACTAAAGGAGGAATAATCATGGCACAACGTCGTGGCGGAAGACGTAGAAGACGTGTATGTTACTTCTGCGCTAACCATCTAGATCATCCTGATTATAAGGATACAGAATTATTACAACGTTTCGTTTCAGAAAAAGGTAAAATTTTACCTCGCCGTGTAACAGGAACTTGTGCTAAGCACCAACGTACTTTAACTAGTACGATCAAACGTGCTCGTATTATGGCTTTGCTACCATTTACAGTACAAGATTAATGAATTTAAGTAAGAAGAGTGGATTAGCTTCCACTCTTCTTTTTGCATCTATATCTATTACGAAACAATACCGCCTAGAAACTAATTGTGGTAGAATAGATGATAACAATGAGGTGAGATATGAAAACTCTAGAACAGATTAAGTATTTTTTTAAAGCTTTTCAAAGTTTTGCCATTAGCTGGCAAATTTATACTTTGCTTCTTATTTACTGTGTTATTTCTTTGATTGCCTTGTTTCTGTATTGGCAAATTGGTTTAATGCTCATACTTTTTCTACTATTATTGGTTGTTTTCTTTGCGCTGAATATTAATAACATTATGCAAAATATTAACGCATTAGCCAACGACTTATCCAAAAATGCCAACAAAAGCTATAACCAAGCTTTATACAAAGCTCCCATAGCTATTGTAATGTACGATAACAATTTGAGAATTAAATGGGTCAATCCAGCTATGCAGGCCAGTTTTAAAGGCAAGGAATTATTGGGAAGTAAAATAGAAAACTTAGGTTCAGAATTCATTAAAATTATTGAAGAAGATTCCGAAGACAAATGGGATTTAATCACCATTGGTGACCGCACTTTTAAATATCAACATGAGGCTGATAACCAATCAATCTATTTAGTTGATGTTTCACGTGAAACAGAAATCGTAGAACAACAAAACAATAATCTTTTGGTGTTTGGTTATATTTTCTTGGACGATTACAATGAAGTCGTTGAAACAATGGATGACGAGCAAGCAACTAATTTTGATGCTAGCCTGTTTGCCAGTATCAATTCATGGACCAAGGAATTTAATATCTACTCCAAACGAATTGATGATGAGAAGATTATTATTATCATGAATCTAGCAACACTTAAGGAACTCGAAAAAAATAAATTCAAATTCTTTGATGAACTCTACCAGAAGAATTATAAAAATAATATACCTATTTCTATCAGTTTGGGGATCGCTTATCCTTCGAGAAAAAATTATGGCATTAATGATTTAGCAGATCAAGCTCAGCTAAATTTAGACTTGGCTCTAGGTAGGGGAGGCAACCAAGTTGTAGTTCGTGCAGCTGATGAGCGGGCACGCTTTTATGGCGGTGGAAGCAATCCAAGTCAAAAGAGAAGCAATGTCAAATCAAGACTCATCTACCAAGCATTGAAAACTTCGATTCGTCAAGCGGATTTTGTATGGATTGCTGGTCATAAGCAACCCGACTTAGATTCCATAGCATCAGCTATTGGTGTTCAGAAGATCGTTCATCAGCTGGGTAAAGACAGCAAGATTATTATTGATGAGCAAGGACTAAACTCAGATGTTCAAGCCTTATTGAGAATGGCTGATGAACCATCGATTAAAGATAATTTTATTGATCCAGCTTCAGCTAAAGACCAACTTGGGTCGAAGAACTTATTAATACTTGTCGACCATCACCGACCTTCCTTATCTGAAGCTAGCGACTTGTTGGGGCAAGTAGATGTCGTAGTAATTGATCATCATCGAAGAGGGGAAGAATTTGTCGCAAGGTCTATATTGACCTATATTGAACCTTATGCTTCTTCTACTTCTGAACTTATTACTGAGTTCTTTATGAACCGAAGAAATTTAAGCGGCGGTCTCAATGCGTTTGAAGCGACAGCTTTATTAGCCGGAATCATTGTTGATACTAATAATTTTGGGTCAAGGACTGGATCAAGAACTTTTGATGCCGCGTCTTATTTGAAATCCAGGGGTGCATCCACTAACCAAATTCAGCATATTTTAAAAGAAGATCTTGACTCAGTTATTAAAAGAAACAAATTAATCGAAACAATCCGTCTGATAGGTAATGGCTATAGTGTAGCCTTAGGACCTGATGATCAAATTTATGATAATATTATTGCTTCTCAAGCTGCTGATATGATGTTGGATATTAAGGATATAGAGGCTTCCTTCGTTATTTATAGAAGAGATAAGAATGTAGTTGGCATCAGTGCTAGAAGTTTAGGAGATATTAACGTCCAAAGAATTATGGAACAATTAGATGGTGGAGGTCATTTGTCGAATGCTGCGACTCAGCTAAAAGACTTGACGATTAAAGAAGCATATAATAAATTGTTATTAGTGATTCAAGAGATGGAGGAAGAGTAATATGAAAGTTATTTTATTAGAAGATGTAAAGAAACAAGGGAAAAAGGGTCAGGTAATTGAAGTTTCCGATGGCTATGGGCGTAATTATTTGATAAAAAATGGTTTAGCTAAAGAAGCGGACTCTGGTGCATTGAATCATTTAAAATCCAAGAAAAAACAGGAACAAAAGCAGGCAGCTGAAGATTTAGCAGAAGCTAAGCTTATTCAAAAACAATTGGATCAAGATGAAATTGTTGTTGAAATTCCTGCTAAAGTCGGTGATGAAGGTAAATTATTTGGGACAATTACCTCTAAGCAAATTGGTGATTCATTAAAACAACAGCATGACATTAAGGTAGATCGACGTAATATTCAGTTAGATCAAAATATTGCAGCCCTAGGTCATTATCAAGTACCAATTAAATTGCACCCTGAAGTAGAAGGAACGATCAAAGTTCATGTCGTAGCTGAATAATAAAAAAGCTGGGTTATGTACTGACCCCCAAAAGTTAGAGTTAAAAATCTAACTTTTGGGGGTTATTTTATGTGATAGATTGTAAAATTAATTGCGACAAATAATAAAAACCCATAACAGGTTCGTGTAAAATGTAAGTTACCACACCAACATGAACACGGAGGCCTGTTATGAGCTACAAACATCTTACCATAGAAGAACGATTAAAAATAGAAGTCCTGCATAAAGAAGGCTATAAAGTTAGCCGAATAGCTGATATTATTGGCTGCCATCGCTCAACGATTTATCGAGAGCTGAATCGTTGTCACTCAGAAGCCTATCAAGCTAGATCAGCGCAAAAACATGCGAATAAAAAGAAGGCTTCAAAAGGTCGTCGTCCTAAGCACCATGCTACTCTG
>NZ_JADD01000028.1 GCF_000518205.1 Hutsoniella sourekii ATCC 700629
GACTGATAAATTAAAGGATAATAAGATATATCAGAGTATGTCCCGCAAGGGAAATTGCTTAGATAACGCAGCCATGGAAAATTTCTTCGGTCTACTTAAGCAAGAAATGTACTATGGAGAAGAAAGAGTCTCATTTGACGAACTCGAGAAAAGAATCAATAATTATATTCACTACTATAATCACAAGCGAGTTAAACAAAAATTGAGTGGCCTATCTCCAGTTGATTACCGAAAACAGGACACTCAATACGTTGCCTAAGTATTCAATTATAAACTCCAACTTTTGGGGGTCACATCACAGAAGCTGATTTATGAGCCACTGATCGTTGGTCTATTCTATTTTATGGTATGACTGAGATAAAGAAGTCTTGCTTAGTCAATTAAACGCTTGCCTTAGATCGTTTAATGCGCAATTTCTTAACACGGCTGACTTTTTCTCTTCGAATCATATCATGAGCCTTAACGGGTTGGTCTACCTTCATGGTAATAATTTGCATTGGGTGACGGGCAACCTCAATCGATTGACCCTCTTCATCAATGATTTCTTCAATGACTTGTTGGAAATGGCGCATACCTGGTCCATAAAATTCGACCGTATCTCCGACAGCGAAGCGGTTGCGCTCTTGAATGGTGGCAATTTGGGTCACTGGATCATAATCCAATACTTCGCCAACAAACTGATAAGCTGGGATTCGTCTTCTTTCGCCAAATAACTGCTCATTTTCACTTGGGGCACCGTAGTAGAAGCCAGTTGCCAACTCACGTTGAGCCGCCTTCCATAATTCATCAATCCATTCTTGTTGGACCTGATAATTTTCTGGGTCTGCCATATAGGTATCAATCGCCTTACGGTAGACATTAACTACTGTGGAAACATAGTGAATCGACTTCATTCGACCTTCAATCTTCAATGAATCAATGCCATTTTCAACAATATCAGGAATATGATTAATCATCGACATATCTACAGCAGACATCGAAAAAGGTTCATCAGTATCCAAGCCAACTTCTCCCTTGCCTACCATTTCTCTTTGACCGAGTACCGGCATATCAAATAAACCATATTGCCAACGGCAAGATTGGCAACAACCACCCCGGTTGGCATCCCGATTAGCCATGTGATTAGATAAGGTACAACGACCTGAATAAGAAATACACATAGCTCCATGGATGAAGGCTTCGATTTCAACGGAAGTTTTGTCATTAATTTCTGCTACTTCAGCCATAGAAACTTCTCGACCTAGAACACAACGGGTCAGGCCAGCTTCCTGCCAGAAATTTAAGGTTTCATAATTGACAGCTGACTGTTGAGTTGATAAATGCATCTCTAAACCTGGGGCCTCTGTAGCACAAATTTGCATTAAAGCCGGATCAGAAATAATTACCGCATCAATTCCAATATCTCGAACCTTTCGGAAAAATTCTCCAGCTCCTTTTTCATTACCTTCATGAGTCACCATATTAGAAGCCAAGTAAACCTTACGGTCTCTGGCGTGAGCAAACTCTACAGCTTCAGCCATCTCATCAAAATCAAAATTTCCAGCTCGACTTCTTAAACCATAAGCATCGCCACCAATATAACAAGCATCGGCACCGTAATGAATGGCAATTTTTAATTTTTCTAGCGTCCCAGCAGGTGCTAGTAGTTCAGGTGCTTTCAATGTTTTTGCCAATATATTCACTCCCCTATTGTACAGTCTCTCTATCATACTCAAAGAATCCCAATGATAAATCACGGTTATTGGGATGAAGTTGTTTAACCTTTTCATTCAATTGTTCCAACTGGGTATTAGTTAGATGATCACTGGTTATTAAGTCTCTGGCTTCACCAAAACATCGAGCGATTTCAACAAAATTTTGCCCAGGACAGTAGATCCCATCTAAATACCATTTATCAATAGCTATTTGATGTAACTTCTCCAATTCAGTCATCAAATTAAGATCATTATTAGCAAAAATATGAGTGCCATGACTATCCTGGAAGATAGAATAGTGCGTATCATCTTCTTTAGGCACAGATAAGTTTAAATCATGTTCAGATAATTCACTTAAATCCTTACCAATGAAATTAAAATAATTATCCAATAACCGACGGCCACTTTGATGGATACAAGATGCGCCATAAACTTGATAAATCAGTGGCAATTGACTACCGGCAGCCATATCTATTAACTCCACATAAGGGACTTCCATAGCTACTTTAGCCATAACAGCACCATACTTAGCCCAAAAATTCACTTGGCCAGAAGAAGTAACTAGAACTGACGCATCGTAAATATAAGGCATGGAATATTCTTCTTCTTTTAAAATTTGGATTAAGCCGGTATCCCCTACCACTAATAGATCAGCACCAGTAGCCTTAGCCTTTTTTAAGAAATCTCGGGCACGGTTGATCTTGTCATTATGGAGAATAGCGCTAGCGTCAATAGCGACCTTTTTATCTTTGGAATGAGCTATCTCTACCAACTCTCCCATTTCTTCAAAAGACAAATAACCTGGCAAGCGCAAGCCGTAATCGGCTTCCCCGACCACCAGACAGTCAACTCCTGCCTCTAACAGGGCTAAACCTTGCTCAAGTGACTCAGCTGTTGCAATCAACTCAATCATTTGTTGGTTTCCTTCTCTCTATTTAAAATATACTGATCCATTATATCATTAATCAAATCACTTGACACAAATTTTAAAGAATTCAATTAAATAAAAAAACAACCTCCTTAATTTCATCAAGAAGGTTGCACTTTGGATACTATGAAATAAACTGAATAACATTTTTTAAAGATTCAAAACATCTTCCATACTGTAAATACCAGGTACTTGTCCTTGAATTAAAAACTCGGCAGCCTGAATAGCCCCCTTGACAAATAACTGCTTGGAGCCTGCTCGATGAGTCACTTCTAGTACTTCCTCATTGTTAGCAAAAAGAACTGTATGCTCACCAACAATATCACCCGCTCGAACCGCATGGATACCAATTTCTTGGTGGGAACGCTCATCGCCTAAACCTTCACGTCCATGTACAGGCTGAGTTTCATCATTAATTGCTTCCTGGGCTGCCTTAAGCAACATAACTGCCGTCCCACTGGGCGCATCCTTCTTGTGACGGTGATGCTTTTCGATTAGTTCAATATCATAACCAAGGGGATAAAGTGTCTGGCTCAGGCTCTTAACCAACTGGGTCATTACTGTGACG
The DNA here is from genome assembly GCF_000518205.1 of Hutsoniella sourekii ATCC 700629. Classification (GTDB taxonomy): domain Bacteria; phylum Bacillota; class Bacilli; order Lactobacillales; family Aerococcaceae; genus Hutsoniella; species Hutsoniella sourekii. The sequence continues at coordinate 3,191 of NZ_JADD01000028.1, forward strand.
CCAATGCTAGTATTGTGGGTATCAACAATAGCTACCTTCTGGGCAGCTTCTTTGATGAGCTGGATTTGCTCTTCACTTTGACCCGTGGTTGCAAGCATAATTGGCAGGTTCATTTCTTGAACAAAGTTCATGAGCCCCTCTGTTAAACTGGCATGTGAAAAATCAATCACAACATCTGCCTTAATCTCTTGATTTTGCTTAAAGTAGCGGGTCATCTCTGAAAAATCATTAAACACTGGATAAGCAAGGTCATGATGTGCTTCTTCTTGAAAAGCAGCCACTAACTCATGGTCACTCGTTTCAATAAAACGGGCAACCTCTTGCCCCATTGCCCCACTTAAACCAATTAAGATAACTTTCATATATGGTAACCTCCTAAGCTTGGTAACGATCGGATAATTGATCCAAATAGGCATCCAGTACTCGACAGGATTCTTCACTAGGAGGAGTTAGAGGAAGGCGATAACTGTTAGCACACCATCCTAAACGATGAACCAAGTACTTAACTGGAATTGGATTCACTTCAATAAATAAATCCCGATTGATTGCTTCCAATTCCTGATTTAAGCGACCGGCTTCCATTCCTTGGCCGTCCAAGTGATACTGGCATAATTGATGAATTTCTCTTGGCATCACATTAGCTGTCACAGAGATCGTTCCTTGTCCACCCATGACCATAATTTCATGAGTAAGATCATCATTACCGGAATAGACAGCAAAGTCTTCAGGCGTCTCTTGAATCACTTGGCGGGTAAAATCTAGATCGCCAGTCGCATCCTTAAGCCCTACGATATTAGGATGCTTAGCTAGTTCAACAATTTGATCCACTGTTAATTGACAACCGGTACGACCGGGTACATGATAAAGAATAATCGGTGTCTTGACCGAATCGGCAATCGCTTCAAAGTGCTCAATCATACCGCGATAAGAGGCCTTGTTGTAATAAGGCGTTACAATTAGTAGACCATTCACTCCCGCATTCTCAGCTTGTTGACTGAGACGGATCGAATGCCGGGTATCATTAATCCCCGTTCCTCCAATAACCGGAATTCGTCCATCTACATGATCCACGGCAAACTTAATTAAATTAATTTGCTCTTCATCGGTTAAGGTCGACCCTTCCCCTGTTGTTCCAGTAATAATCAGTGCATCCGTTTGATTATCTAAATGAAAATCAAGCAGTTTTTCAAAAGCTACCCAATCAATCTCACGTGTGTTTTCTACAAATGGTGTCACTAGCGCCACACCCGAACCTTGATAAATTGTCATCCTTATTCCTCCTAATATTTAAATATGATTAGCTATGAGATCAGCAAAACTTTGTCTTTTAACCGTTTCAACTATTTGGTCATCTTGGACATGGATCATGGCTGGTTTAGGGATTTGGTTATAATTTGATGCCATTGTATAGTTATAGGCTCCAGTCCCATTAACTAAGAGCAAGTCCCCGCATTTAGCTTGAGGTAGCTTTATATTTTCGATGATCTTGTCACCAGATTCACAGGCCTTGCCTGCAACGGTATAAGTTTTCGCTAGGGGCTGGTCAGCTTTATTTACAAGCATGGCTTCATATTCCGCTTGGTAGAGAGCTGGGCGAATATTGTCGTTCATACTACCATCTATAAAAATATAATTCACCCCACCCAGAGTTTCTTTCAGGTCTCCAACCTTATAAAGAGTTGACCCAGAGGCATTCACTAAACTTCGACCCGGCTCAAAAGTTACTTTCTGTAAATTCAAGCCCTTGTCGGTGCTTTCTTGATTAATAAATTCTATTAATTCAGGTAAAAATTCAGGCACATCGAAAGGTTGGTCTCCTTCACTATAGTAAACGCCAAAGCCACCTCCGAAGTTTAATTCTTCTACTCGAATATCGAGCTTTTTCTCAACTTGATGGGCAAAATCAATCATCACTAAAGCGGCTTTTTTAAATGAATCTCCATCAAATATTTGACTACCGATATGGGAATGAAAACCAACTAAACTTAGACCTGGAGCTTGATAAATATCGTTAATAATCGACATAATATTAGGATCATGAATATTCTCACCAAACTTGGAGCTATCATTGGCTGTGGCAATATACTCATGCGTATGGGCATTGATGCCTGGATTGAGTCTTAGAAGGACTCGCTGGGCTGGTAATTGCAACTGCTCAACCAAGTCATTGATTCGTTGGGCTTCTTGGCGGTTATCAATAACGATGGTACCAACTCCAGAGTGAAGTGCATACTCTAATTCAGAATCAAGTTTGTTATTGCCGTGAAAATACATCTTGGCCGGATCAACTCCACCTGTCAGCCCCGTATAAATTTCTCCTTGGCTCACCACATCTTGACCAATATCCAGTTCCTTAATCAAACGGGCGATTGCCAGAGTTAATAAAGACTTGGAAGCAAATAGAATTTCAGTTTGAAAGTAATCGGTTTGGATGGCTTTTTTATAAGCTTGAACTCTCTCGCGAAAACTTACCTCGTCAAAAATATACAAGGGGGTTCCGAATTGTTCGGCAATATCTTGATAAGAGTAGTGACGATGGTAAAGTTTTCCATCTCTAATTTCTTGATAGTTTTCTAATTTCATGGCAACTCCTTAAAAAAATAATAAAAGCTAACGAACAAAAGGTTCGCTAGCTCATCATTGAGAGTCTATTTTCCTTTTGCCCCAGCTATTGATTGCACTTTGACTAGGGTTGGGCAACCCTAGTCAACAGTGACTGACTTATTTAGCCAGCCCCCAATGCTCCAACGAACATTTCGGCGAAATCCCCTTTCAATTGCGTATGCAATTTACTATTGTCATTCGCGCCTCGCACAATATCCTATGTAAACTTAATATAACACATTAAATGGCAAAGTCAAACAATCCTATTCATAAAAGTCTAGTTTTTTTAATTGACTTTTCATTATTTTAACAGTAACTTATTAGATATATGAAATGGAGGAGAAGTCATGTCAAAAAAATATAATGTTGCTGTTGTCGGAGCTAGCGGCGTTGTTGGTTCAACAATTGTCAAAGTCTTAGAGGAACGCAATTTCCCTGTAGCGGAACTCTCATTATTTGCATCTAAACGCTCGGCTGGTAAAACCTTACCGTTCAAGGGACAAGATATTCCTATCCAGGAATTAACGGAAGATTCCTTGAAATCACCTATTGAAATTGCTATTTTCTCAGCTGGCGGGGAAACGTCCAAGCACTATGCACCGATTGCTGCAGCCAATGGGGTCACTGTTATTGATAACTCATCTCAATGGCGGATGGATCCCGACAAGAAATTAGTGGTACCAGAAGTTAATCCTCAAGTCTTGACCGCAAATGACAAAATCATTGCCAATCCTAATTGTTCAACCATTCAATCAGTTGTACCCTTGAAACCTCTAATTGATAAGTACGGAATTAAACGAATTGTTTACAATACCTATCAAGCTGTTTCTGGGGCAGGTAAAGCAGGAATTGATGACCTTGAAAACCATACAACCAACAACTTCCAATACCCGATCCATGAAACGGTAATTCCTCAAATAGATGTCTTCCTTGAATCTGGATATACCAAGGAAGAGCAAAAAATGATTGATGAAACCCATAAAATTCTTGGAGATGACTCCATTGGAATAACTGCTACCGCCGTTCGTGTACCTATCAAAACTTCTCATGGGGTGTCAATTAATCTAGAGTTGAAAAAAGATTTCGATCTAGATGAAATTAGACAGGAGCTTGCAGCTATACCCGGTGTCATCATTGTTGATGATATTGCTAACAATAAATACCCGCTCCAATCTGAAGCAGCTAATACGGATAATGTTTATATCGGTCGAATTCGCAGAGATACATCTGTTGAAAATGGTCTCAACCTATACGTGGTTGCTGATAATCTAAGAAAAGGCGCCGCTACAAACTCAGTTCAAATCGCTGAGACCCTAGTCAAAGAAGGACTCATTTAAAAGCCAAATGTTGACAAGAGCATCAGCTAAATAAAATAATATCAACAAATAAAACAGTTCCTAACCGGAAAGACCTAAAGGTCTAATCCAAGCAGGAACTGTTTTTACTTATTAACTGACCCTAATTGATGGCTTGACCATCCTTTAAATAAATGTACTTAGGCTCATCTAATTCTTCATCATAATCAACCATTAAGTCATGGCCATCAAAAAACCACAAGTCTGATTTCTCAATAAAAAAATACGGACCGGATTCAGCCTCGAACTTTGCACCCACTTCATTGGGAGTGTTAGGTTCTATAGCTAGTGCGTAACCTTGAGTCACCGGACTAGATCCATATATTTTAGTCTTGAAACGAATACCATTTCCTTCAGGCAATCCTACTTCTTCTTTAAACCATTCTAAGGCTCGAGGAGATACTTGTAATTTCATTTTTGCGCAGTTGTCACTGCTCCCACCTTTCATTGATCTCATTTTATTATATAGGAATAATGGACAAAATAAACGAACTTGCTTATACCAAGTGATGTTGATAGGCATAAATAGTTGCTTGAGTTCGGTCGGATACATTTAGTTTCGAAAGGATGTTGGATACATGAGTTTTCACTGTTTTTAAAGTTATAAATAATTCATCCGCTATTTCTTGATTGGATTTTCCTTGGGCAATCAATAGAAGGACTTCTAATTCTCTCTTGGTTAGATCATCATGGGGTTGAAGCTCTTTACTTTGATCTTTGTTAGCCAATAATTTTTTACTCACGGGTTCGGATATAACCTCTTCTCCCTGATAAGTGGATCGAATCGCTTCAGCAATTTGCTTTGCCGAGCTGGTTTTTAATAAATAAGATTTAGCGCCCGCTTCTAGAGCAGGATAGACTTTTTCATCATCAATAAAAGAGGTTATAATGATTATTTTTGCTTCAGGCCATTCAGCAAGAATTCGTTGGGTAGCTTCTATTCCATCCATGGTATCCATTACTAAATCCATTAATATAATATCTGGCTTTAATTCCAAGGCTAGGTGGTAACCATTGAGTCCATTACTAGCTTCCGCTACTACTTTAATATCCTTCTGGGAAGCTAAATACGCAGAAACTCCTAACCTTACCATTTCATGATCATCTACAATGAGTACTTTAATCAATCACTTCACCCTTTCTCACTTTGGGAATAGTTACTTGAATCGTTGTTCCTAAATTAGTCGCACTCTTTATGAGTAATTCACCACCTAAGGATTGACTACGCTCTCGTATATTAACCAGCCCATAATTACCTGATTCTTCTTGATTATTCGGATCAAAACCTTTACCGTTGTCAATGACTTGAAGAACCACACTATCCCCTTTATCCTTAAGCATTACTGCCAAGTGAGTCGCATCTGCATGACGTAAAGTGTTAGAAACCGCCTCTTGACTGATACGGAACAAGTGATCCTCAATACCACTCTCTAAGCTAATTGAATCAATATCCCAGTCAATACCAGCTTCAATCTTAGTCTCCAATTCCTGCAATAACTGAATCAAGCCTTCCTTCAGGCTACGATTATTTAATTCGATAGGACGTAAATGAAGTAAGAGCGCTCGCATTTCGGTTTGTGCTTTAGTGATTATTTTTTCTACAGCTTGTAATTGACTGTTTAATGATGGCAAATCCAAGGATTCACTAGCATCTAAGTCTTCATTAATAGCTGCTAGTAGCATCATACTAGCAAATAATTGTTGGGAGACGGAGTCATGGAGTTCCCTAGCAATTCGTTTACGTTCTTCCAGAATTATTTCTTCACGAGTGGATTCTCCGACAAATAAGGGCGCTGCTGAAAATTCTTGTAGATCAGCTGATAATTGAATCATTCTTGAGCGGAGTTCCTCAATAGCTAGATTGGCTAAATTATCACCATCATACCAATTAAGATCAATTTTATTATCAAAGATTGGGTGCTGATACTTACCATATTTCAACCAATTCAGTTTGGCAACAATCTCCTGGTAAGGCTCGTCCAATCGATAAGCTAAGTATAGAGAAAAAACCAAGCTAACACTTAAAATCAATGCAAGAATCCAAACCCAAAAAGCTTGTCCCAGCCAAAATTTCTTTAGGAAAATAAACCAGGAAATAACCTTTAATCCATCAATCAAACTAACTATTAAAATAAACAGGATAAGCAATTGAAAAGCCAATAACTTCCAAAAGATGGATAACCAAAGACGAAGATTCATAAAATAATCACCTCTAAGTCTCCCATTACTTGCGAAATAATTAACTTTACCCGTCGATTACGTTTAGAGTAATCGGGCTCTTGATAGCGTAAATTCTCTCCTAATAAGTCATAAATTTCCTGACCAATAGTGATTGAGCCCTTAATAGTACTAAAATTGATGGATAAGCCAATATCTTGAGAAAGGATAATTCGCGTACGACCGTAGACCTTTCTTATCATAATTACACTATCCCCTAGAGGTAATTGAAGGTCTCGCAGATCAATCAGTGTGTCTCCCCCAAGGAAGACCAAATTCATATCTTGCCACTCCAGGTCCTCTCCATGATAGCTAGCTTGTGTAATATTTTGACGACTAATCAACTGCCGTCTGGTCGATTGGGGCTCGATCAATACTGGATGAATATAATTCGGCTTTCTCACTTTATTAATCATCCGCCCTTCCCCGATATACATGAATTCATGCCCGTTTTCTGTTTGAAACAGCCAATAAAAACAAGTGACTCCAATCAGAAGGGGCCAAATACTTCGGGTCATCAGAGAAGACAAAATAATCAAAAAAATGGCTAAAGCTAAACATAGCCATCGTAAAAATTTGCGTTCGGTAAATAAGGATATAGCTAGTAAGACAAGTCCAGAAATAAAAATGATCAAGCCAATACTCGAATGACTCAATTCAAACAAATAAACAATAAATAATATCAGCAAGATAGAAAAGATATTATTCTTTAAACTTTTGAACATCAGTCATGATCCCTTCTAAAAACTAACCATCACCCAGATAAGTCAGACTCTCTTCTTCGTTCGATCATTATTCTAACATATATAAACAAGGATGGGAATTTTCAAACAATGGGATTAATTTCAAAAAACACCACTACTTTAGTCTCGCTGAATCTAAAGAGGCTTTCTCTATAGCGAGAATGACTAAAATAATGGTGTAAATTTATAATTAAAGAATTAAGCTTGCTCAACTTTGACAATTTTCACATCAAAGCCCCCACCAGGTGTTTCAATTGAGACGGTATCTCCAACTTTTTTGCCTATTAGGGCTTGAGCAATAGGTGAATCGTTGGAAATTTTGAATTCCATTGGATCTGCTTCAGCGCTACCAACAATGGTGTAGGTTTCTTCATCCCCATCAGGAACTTCCACAAAGGTCACCTTCCGTCCTAGAGAGACCTCATCTTTGGCTACATCTTTGTCATCGATAATCTCAGCAAAACGAATCATCGTCTCTAATTCTGAGATTCTACCTTCAACAAAAGCTTGCTCATCCTTAGCGGATTCATATTCTGAGTTTTCGGATAAATCACCAAAAGAACGAGCAATTTTAATTCGTTCAATAATCTCTTTACGTTTATTTACTTTTAAGTCTTCTAATTCCGCTTCTAATTTAGCTTTTCCATCTAGAGTCATCGGGTATACTTTTTGGTCCATAATAATTTCTCCTTTAATATTATTTGTTTAATAAACTGCTAATTTTAGTCGTCAGAAGATCAATCGCTACTTGATTGGATCCACCTTCTGGAACAATAATATCTGCATATCGTTTACAAGGCTCAATAAATTGATGATGCATCGGCTTGACTACTTGAATATATTGATCAATCACTGATTCAACACTTCGTCCACGCTCATTGATATCTCGCAAAATTCTGCGCGCCAAGCGGATATCATCATCTGTATCCACATAAATTTTGATGGCCATTAGATCACGAATCCTAGGATCATCTAAGACCAGAATTCCTTCAACAACAATGACCTCCTTGGCCTCTTGGTGATTGACTTCCTTACTGCGAGTATGCATGGCATAGTCATAAATTGGGATATCAATGGAATTTCCTGCTTGCAAGGCCAGGAGATGCTCATAAAACAAATCGTGATCAAAAGCAAAGGGATGATCATAATTGGTCTTTAATCGCTCAGAAAATTCTAAGTGATCTTGATTTTTGTAATAGGCATCTTGTTCAAGGTGCATAATCGACTCGCCTGCAAAATATTTCATTATTGCCTGAGTTACACTCGATTTTCCTGAACCAGATCCACCTGTCACTCCTATTATAATTGCCACTTCAATAACTCCTTTTTCTTAAATAAGTAGACGAGGCTTCGCTAAAAGCAAAACCTCATCTCAATTAATTTCTCAATTTTAATTTACGACTCGCCAGCCTCTGCTGTAGCACCACTTTCTTCAATGGAAGCTTCTTGGCTATTAAGTTTTTCCTGTCTTTGATTGACATATTTTTCAACCAAAGCATCATGTTCTTCAATGGTTGAGGAGTAATAGACTTCATTCGTATCAAGGTCAGCTACAAAGTAATAGTAGTCATTCCAGGTAGGATACAAGGCAGCAGTAATCGCTGTTAGTCCAGGGGTATTAACTGGACCAGGTGGCAATCCAGTATTTTGGTAGAGATTATAAGGAGATTCCACTTCTAAGTCATCATAAGTAACAAATTCTTTATGTTCTCCCAGAGCATAAAGGACGGTTACGTCACTTTGTAAGGGCATCTCTGCGGCTAAGCGATTATAAAAGACACCTGATACTAAACCACGGTCTTCTTCAGTGATGGCCTCTGCTTCAATAATAGAAGCTAGAGTTAATATTTGGTGATAGGTAAATTGACTGGTGGCTAAGTCATCTACTAACCCTTGATAGGTTAAGTTAGCTGCTTCTACCATCTTAGTGATTAATTCTTCGGCATTCATGCCAGCAAAATATTCATAAGTTGCTGGAAATAAATAACCCTCAAGAGGATACTTTAGGCCTTCAATTTCAAGTAAGCCATCCAAAAGACTAGGAAAAGCCCCTTGAAGTCGGCGAATAAAGTCTTGATCGTTGACCGTATTCATAAACTCTTCTTTACTGATGGCTGTATTCTCATCAACAAGGTTAGCAATATCTTCCAACTGCATTCCTTCAATTACCGTTAATTTAGTGTCAGCATCAACAAAAATCGGCTCACCACCGGCTTGCAGAGTTGACACAACTTGATCGGCTGGCATAGATGGATTAAATTGATAGTGACCGGCTTGTAACTCCTGATTATTATTGAACTTTAGATAATATGAAAATAATTTACCATTCTTTACGATCCCTTGCTCTTCCAAGATCTTAGCTATATCATTGGACGAACTACCGATTGGAATCGTAACTTCAATAGGTTGATTGTTATTTGGATTAACTGGTTGCAGGCTTGATCGTATGTATATACCACCCGCTAGAAGAAGAGAAAGCAATAAGACTAAGGAAACTAGTAAAATAATTTTTACAATACGATTGGTCCACAATCGCTCCTTAATGAATAGTTCTTCCTTATCATTAGCCTCTTCTCTTATTTTGTTCCATTTATTCTTATTCATAGCCACTCCTTAGTTAGTAGGAATTGCAGAAATTATATCAGAGTTTCCATATTTATGCTAGTTTTTTAGCTAAAAGCTGACCATTCATTGTTAACACATAAGAAAATCCGAAAGGTCCTCTTACCCGTCGGATTTATCTTATTAATTTATTTTAATTTAGAAAACACCATTATCTTCATCTTCGATGAAGGTATTTAAAACTTCTTCGACCATATCCCATTCTTCATCTGATTCGATGGGTTCAAGATCTCCCGATTCCCCATCTTCTGATTCAACATAGGCATAGGCTTGTAATTCTACATTTTCTTCATCCGCGGTTCCAGCGGGATAAAGCAAAACATAGTTTCTGTCATAGTCATTTGAATGAAAAGTAAATAAAACTTCATACAAGGTCTCATTATTATTTTCATCCACTAAGGTTAAATACTGTTTATCTTCATGATCATGATTATGATCATGTTCGTGGTTATGGTGATCAGACATCACTTACCTCCTCAATTAAATCCGATGATTACTAACTCGGTCTAAATAATTTTGTAAAATAATAACCGCTGCCAATTTATCTATCACTTGCTTACGTTTTTTCCGGGAGACATTTGCTTCCTGAATCAACATACGCTCTGCTTGAGAAGTGGTTAATCTCTCATCTTGATAAATAATATTTAAGTCCGGGTACAGTGCATGAAGACGTTGCCCATAGGCCTGCGAAGCTTCAGCCCTAGGCCCGAGGCTATTGTCCATATTTTTTGGCAGGCCAATGACAATTGTATCTACCGACTCAGATTCAATAATTTGACCCAGCCGGTCTAAGCCAAATTCTCCTGCTTCTTCATCAATAGTTAGAGTCTCCAAACCTTGGGCAGTCCATCCCATCAGATCACTAATAGCAATCCCTACCGTTCGACTTCCCACGTCTAAACCTAAGGTCCGCTTAAAACGACTCATTCTGATTCCTTATCGGTTAAGTAATACTCAACCAACTTCTCTAATATCTCGTCACGTTCATGTCGACGAATCAGATTTCTTGCTTCGTTATGACGGGGAATATAAGCAGGATCACCCGACAAAAGATAACCAACGATTTGATTAATTGGATCGTAACCCTTTTCTTCAAGGGCTCCGTAAACAATTTCTAAAGTTTCTCTAACTGTTCGTTTATTTAAATCATCTAACTTAAAGAGCATCGTTTCATCTAATGTTTTCATTTTTTCACCGAGCCTTTCCCTAATATCATACAACACCTGGATAAGTTTTCAAAGCAAAATTATCTAATAGGTAAATTGAATTCCTTTATAGAAGCTTTTATCCCTCAAGCAAACGACTAATCACTTCTGGCACTTCTTGGATCATTTCGCCAATCTTACTTGGGTCTTTACCTCCGGCTTGTGCCATTTGAGGACGGCCACCACCGCCTCCACCAACCATTTTGGCTAGCGGTTTAATAATATCCCCTGCTTTTAGACCTGCTTTGACTGTTTCATCATCCACAAATACAAGCAAACTAACCTTTTCTTCTTGACTTGAAGCAACAACAAAGATGTTAGAAGCTGCTTTTTGTCGCCATTGATCCCCTAAGTTTCTCAAATTCTCTTGACCTTGGTCAGATAATTGAGCAGCGATATAGGTGATGCCATCAACTTCATTTACTTGGTCAAATATTTCACCAGAAGCAGATTGAATAAGCTTTGCAGATAGCGATTCTACTTGAGATTGACTGGCTTTCAAATCAGCTTGCAATTGCTGGATTCGGGCTATAATTTGATCTTCTTGAGAAACTTTCAATTGCTCTTGAATATGGTGAACCAGACTTTCTTGCTGGCGGTAATAGTCAATGGCTGCTTGACCAGTCAAGGCTTCAATCCGACGAATACCCGCACCAATACCTGATTCATGTAATAGCTTGAAGGTGCCAATATCATGAGTATTTGACACATGAGTTCCCCCACAAAGTTCTATCGATTCATTGGCAATATTAACAACCCGAACAATATCACCATATTTCTCACCAAATAAGGCTTGCGCTCCCATAGCTTTGGCTTCATCTATCGGCATTTCAGTGGTAATGACGTCTGCTCCATTGGCAATCCACATATTAACGTATTCCTCAATTTGGCTGAGCTCTTCACTCGTAACCTTTCCAAAATGAGAAAAATCAAATCTGAGACGATCAGGGCCGACATAAGATCCAGCTTGGTTGGCATGACTACCTAAAATTGTTTTTAATCCTTGATGAAGCAGGTGAGTCGCTGTATGGTTTTGCTGGGTCTTCATCCGTGCAGAAGCATTTACCTCTAGTGTATAGGATTGATTCAAGTTCAAAGGCATGTCAATCGTTCGAACTTTATGCATGGCTTGACCATTTGGTGCTTGCTGGACATCTAATACTTCTGCAACCAAGTCATCACCATCGTAGATACCCCCAATATCAGCTACTTGTCCCCCTTTTTCGGCATAGAAAGGTGAGCGATTAAAGAAGACCCAGCCTTCTTGATGAGCATCTAGACGATCGACCTGTTCTTGTTGGTCAACCAGAGCCACCACAGAGGCATTGACCTGTAACTGATGATACCCTACAAATTCATAATCTGTATCTATATCCTGGAGAACCGTTGATTGGACGGTCATGGAATCCTCATTACTACGAGCAGACCGAGCCCGTTCACGTTGGGCTTCCATTTCCGTTTCAAATCCTGCCTGATCTACTGTAAAGCCGTTGTCTAAAGCGATTTCTTCTGTTAATTCCAACGGGAAACCATACGTATCGTAAAGTTGGAAGGCATCCTTGCCTGGGATCGTCTGCAGATTTTGACTCTTCAACTCATCAATAAGTTCTTTAAGTTGGTGTTCGCCTCCTTCAATAGTCTCATGGAAACGAGCTTCTTCCCCAGCGATAATATCTTGAACAAAGTCAGTGTTATCAATTAATTCTTGATAATAAGAACCCATAACACAACCTACTACAGGTACCAAGTTGCTAAGGAAGGGATCCGTAATTCCTAACTTACGACCATGCATGACACTTCGACGAATCAAGCGCCGTAATATGTAACCCCGCCCTTCATTGGAAGGAAGGGCTCCATCACTAATAGCAAATGAAACAGCCCGAATATGGTCGGCAATCACTTTAAAACTTACATCCAATTGGGGATCTTGACCATATTTAATGGTAGTCAATTCTTCAATCGCTTGGATAATCGGCATGAAGAGGTCCGTTTCAAAGTTTGTCTTGGTTTCTTGAATAACAGATACTAAACGTTCTAATCCCATCCCCGTATCAATATTTTTATGAGGAAGAGGCTCATAAGTATCATCAGGCATATGATTAAACTCAGAGAAAACCAAGTTCCATATCTCTAACCAACGTTCATTTTCACCAGAAGGATAAGACTCAGGATCATCCTCTGCTAGATCATTAAAAGCTTGTCCCCGATCATAATAAATCTCAGTATTAGGTCCACAAGGGCCCGCACCAATATCCCAGAAATTATCCTCATCAATTACCAGATGGTCATTGATAAAATTGGGAATAGATTCCCAAATTTCCTTTGTCTCTAAGTCCTCTGGGTAATAGGTCACGTACAACTTTTCTGGTTCAAAACCCAGCCACTTAGGATCAGTCAGAAATTCCCAAGCCCAATGAATGGCTTCTTCTTTAAAATAGTCACCAATTGAAAAATTACCTAACATTTCAAATAAAGTATGGTGGCGAGCGGTAACTCCTACATTTTCAATATCATTAGTTCGAATACTCTTTTGTGAATTAGTAATTCGTGGATTGTCAGGCACTTCTGTCCCATCAAAATATTTTTTCAAGGTCGCCACACCTGAATTGATCCACAATAAAGTGGGGTCATTAACTGGGATTAGTGAAGCACTTGGTCGAACTTTATGATTTTTCTCTTGAAAAAAATCCAAAAACTTTTGTCTTATTTGAGCACTTGTTAACTCTTTCATTCTACCTTCTCCTTATTCCAACAAAAAAATCGTTATATGTAAGGGCGAATCCGCGGTACCACCTTACTTATAACGATTACTGTCATTATATCTCTAATAATCATTAACGCTGATCAAACGCCTTATTTTCATAAAGACTAGCAAGAGGGAGCATCAACTCTCGTCCCTTTCACCACAAGGGGACGTCTCTGTAATCTGTGACATATCCTCTATTGCTAATAGTATACGAAATTCTTGTCAAATCGTCAATTAGATTCATTCAGTTGTCAGAAAGAATTTCTCAACAACTTGAACGACCCCACCTTCGTCATTGCTAGCTGTTACATAGTCACTTACTGCCTTTAATTGATCGGTAGCATTTCCCATGGCCACACCTAATCCTGCAAATTCAATCATCTCCGTATCATTATTACCATCCCCAACAGCTACCACTTGATCTGCTGATAGATTCAAGTGATCAATTAGAAAATTCAGGGCAGCTCCCTTGGAAACATCCTTATGAATTAATTCTAAAAAGAATGGCTTAGAGGTTGTAACCCGAATCGTATCTCTAAAGCTACCCCCTAACTCCTCTTCGACACGCTTAACAATCGCAGGGTCACCGACTCCCATAAATTTCATCACTGGATGGTCCAAAGTATCAAAATAATTAGAATCATGCCGACCAGGCATGCCGGTTAATTGGGATTCAACCATGGAATAATCATTTTCAAAATCCATGATCACTTGATGACCTTCATAGGTGATCGCTGATAGGTTGTTATCTCTTAAATATTGAATCAATGGCCCTTGGTCTTCAACGGCAATCGGTTGACTATAGAGAATTTCTTCGTCCTTTAACCGAACCACGACGCCTCCATTGAACCCCAGGCAATAAGAATCATATTCATCTAATTTTAGTTGTTTTGAAACTTGGATCACTGATTCAATCGGTCGACCACTCGCTAGAACCAATTGATAACCAGCATCTTGAAACTGAATCAAAGCATCAAACGTCCGGTCTGATACTTCATGATGAGAATTTAATAGGGTATCGTCAATATCAAGCACTAACATTTTGTAAGACATAATCGGTCTCCTTTGAAGCGTTTTATTCTATTATAGAATAGTCTCTTGTAAAACTCAAAGGTTAGTCAAAACTTGGACAATAATTAATGAAAGGGTATAATTAACCTAAACATCAAAAGATAGGAGGGAAGTTATGACCAATCGAGTCCATATCATTTGCCACCCTCAAGCAGGTAATGGCCAAGGATTAAAAGTACTACAAGAAGCCATCAAAATTTTAGATAGTTTTCAGATGCAATTTTTGGTCTACCAGACTGATTATGCTTCTCATGCTGAGTTATTAACCCGCCAAGTCGTCTTAGCCCCCCATCAAGACTACCAAGACTACATGCTAGTAATAGGAGGAGATGGAACGCTTCATGAAGTTGTTGAAGCTCTTCAAAGTCTACAGTTAGATATCCCTATCACCTACCTACCCGCTGGAAAGGGCAATGATTTTGCCTATAACTACTTACAGGGTTATACGCTAAGGGAAATCATTGAGGCGATGATCTTCCAAAGGGAAGCCCAATATTTGTCAATTTTTCATTACCAGGAACATCATCAAAATACTCAAGGCATTATCTTAAATAATTTAGGCTTTGGCTTTGATGCCATTGTCAATCAGTCTACTCAAGACTTGATCAATCGACTTCCGGATTTTTTGGGAAACTACTTAATTCGTAAGAAGTATGCCTATAAATTATCCACACTACTCAACCTAACTAAGATCCCTTATTTTCATGTGAGTTTAGCGGTGGATGGAGCACCCTCCATACAACTTCAAGATATTTCCTTGATTGGCATTATGAACCAACCTTCCGTAGGCGGTGGGATGGTGCTACATGATCAAGTTTATGCTCGAAATGAAGAAATTGCTGTTGTTGTTTACCAGGGCATCGATAAGCAAGCCGTCCGTGATATTCTTCCCCGCGTTACAAAAAACCAAAACCAGCATCAATCTCCTTATATTCACCTATTTAAAGGTCAGTCAATCGATTTGCAAGTGAAATCTCCGATCTTAGGTCAAATGGATGGGGAAGTGATTAATCCACTTGATTATGACTATCACGTTTGGTTAGGCTCTCAAGCTTTTTACCTGCCCAGTAATTAGTACGATTATGCAATTAAGAACTTTCTATTGAATTTTGCAAAAATAAAGCTACCAAGGTTGAAGCTCTTCACTCGAGTGTTCAACTTTGGTAGTTTTTTTAGTTATGGGCTTCTAAGGGCCTTTGTAAGTCAGTATTACGACTATCACGACTCATTTAAATAAACCCCTTCCATTCCAATCATGGGATCGATGGTCAAATAATTATTAGGAGTCAAAATTAAGCGTTTACTGGAAGATCTAGCTTCAATATTCTCAGCCTTTGGATTATTGATTATGTCATTATTAGGAGATGCTAAGGTATCCAAAATAATCGTTTCATCTTGATTTTGGGTGTTTTTTTCAAAAGCTGGCTTGCTTGAGCTCTTCAATTCTAGGCCTGCTTGAGTCCGCAAGAGATCGCAGAGATTGGTCTTTCTTGAAGTATTTATATTGCTTGCTGCTATTTGAAAGCTTTCCGGATCCCCAATCATTACCAAGCTTTTCTGAGCCCGAGTCACAGCCGTATATAGGATGTCTTGTCTAAGTAACCTTGAATAGCGGTCAACAAGGGGGAGGATCACTAAGTCATATTCACTCCCCTGAGCCTTATGGATGGAGGTACAATAGGCCAATGTCAGCTGATCTAAATCAGATGGTTTATAAGACAATTCACTCTCATCAAACAGAACCCTTACTTCATCTGTCAGATTACCATCTTCTCCCTTATAAACGATGGAATGAATGTAGCCAATATCTCCATTATATACGCCATCATCAGCATTATTAACTAATTGAAGAACCTTATCTCCTGTTCGAAAAATGGTCTCAAAATGCTTAACTTCTCGCTTTGAGCTACTAGGAGGATTTAGTAAGTCCTGGAGAATCGTATTAAGTTGAGTGATACCTGCCGGCCCCTTATACTTGGGAGCTAATACTTGCAAAGTGCTGGAATCAAAGGATTTGTTTCGAGCAAATTCAACAATTTTTTGGACCACTCTTGGAATTTGCTGGCTTGGTGCAGGGATAAAGGTGCGATCTGATTTTTTTTCAAGGAAATTTTTGGGCAAGGATCCTTGGCGAATTTGATGGGCTAGTTGGATAATTGTCGAATTCTGTGCTTGCCGGTATATTTCCGTTAATGTAATGGTAGGAATCACTTGGGAATCAATCAAATCTTTGAATACTTGCCCAGGTCCTACTGAAGGGAGTTGGTCCTGGTCACCGACAAATACGACTTGCATGTGAGGTGGTATTGATTGCATCAACCAATGCATCAGCCAAGTGTCAACCATAGACATTTCATCTACGACTAGCAAGCTTCCTTCTAATTCATTGCCATGAAATTCATCTACTAATGATTCACGGTTAAATCCAATTAAACGATGGATCGTTGAAGCTTCTAGTCCTGTAGTTTCTTGCATTCTTTTTGCTGCTCTGCCTGTTGGAGCTGCTAGTAAAATAGGATTATTTTCAGGATGTTTACTGATATCCTCTCTGTCTAACTCATGGAGGAGTAGATGGGCTTCGATAATTCCACGAATAAGGGTGGTCTTGCCGGTACCTGGACCTCCTGTGATAATTGACATCGGAGATTGGATAGCTAGTTTAATCGCTTCTCTTTGTCGGCTATCATACTGGATACCCATGATGGTATTCACGTCATCAATAACTTGGTCAATTTCCTTTTCTTCAAAGCGGTCGACGTCTTCATAACTTAAATATTGGTCGATTAATCTTGCTGCTCCTAACTCAGCAAAATATAGACTAGGGATCATGAGTCCCTGGTCTATTTGGTAGATGATTTCCAAACTGAGAGCCCGATCTTTGGCTGCTTGAAGCTGATCATCTTGAATGAGCTCATGACGACTTTGTTCCAATAACTGACGCGCATGATCCAAGGCCATCTGAACTTCCATATAAGTATCCCCTTGGCGGTTGGACCATTCACTGATAGCGGAATAAATGCCCGCCATGATGCGTTCTGGCGCACTTGCATCCATTCCCAATCTTTCAGCTAATTGATCAGCCTTATTGAAGCCAATGCCCTCTATTTTTTGAACCAAGTCATAAGGATTTTCTTTGATCGCTTCGATCGTGCCACTTTCATAACAATGATAAATTTTTTCAGCTAAACGCGGACCAAAACCCCACTCATTTAATTGCATAAATATTCGCTCTGTTCCGCGATGAGCCCGTAATTCCTCGTGAAGGTCATCGGCCACTTTCTTACTCAATCCGGGAATTGGATAAAGAACTGTCGCATCCCCGATAATCTGATCGATTACATTCATACCAAGCTCACCAACAATGCGCTCGGCCAGTACCGGTCCAATTCCCTTGAAACGATCACTGGATAAGTAATCAATTAAACCTTGCTCACTCGTCGGCTCAATTTGCTGATATCTTGAGACAGAAAATTGATCGCCATATTTAGGATGATGGTTCAGTTGACCGTAAAATTCATACATTGTATCCAAGTGTAAGCTAGCGAACTGACCCGTAATAACAATCTCATCGTCAACAAACAAATTATCCTCGTCCTCTTCCACAAAAATTCGGACAACTTTATAAAAATTTGACGGATTTTCAAAGTATACTGCTAACACTTCACCGATAATCTTTGCTTCCAAATGATACCTCCTCTCCCAAATCTTGCTGGGGCCCCTCCCGTGATACACGTTAAAAAAGTTCCATGCTAACTATCATTTTAGCATAGAACTCTTTGATTATTTATAATTTCTTTCCTGACCTTCATAGTATGCCGCGTCAATTAAGCCACCACCTAGACACTCTTGGTCTTGGTAGAAAACAACCGCTTGACCTGGCGTAATCGCACGGAATGGCTCATCCAATACAACTTTGGCCTTTGTTTGATCATCATTTAAATGAACAGTGACAGGTACATCTTTTTGCCGGTAGCGGAACTTCGCTGTACATTTAAATACTTGTGGCATTGGTTGATCTTGAGTGAAATTCAAGTCGCTAGCAGTGAGGCTGTCGGCGTATAAATTGGGGTGGTGATAGCCTTGACCCACATATAGCGTTTGACTAGTTAAATCTTTCCCGACAACAAACCAGGGCTCGTTAGAGCCACCTTTACTACCACCAATCCCTAAACCATGTCTTTGGCCAATTGTATAATACATGAGACCCATATGTTCACCCATGACTTCTCCATCGAGCGTTTTCATTTGGCCGGGTTGGTTAGGCAGGTAATTAGATAGAAATTCATTGAAATCTCTTTCTCCTATAAAACAAATACCGGTAGAATCTTTTTTCTTGGCAGTGGCTAAGCCAGCCTTTTGGGCGATTTCTCTAACTTGTGATTTCTCAAGATGTCCCAGAGGAAATAGCGCTTTTTGCAGCTGTTGTTGAGACAGTTGGCTTAGGAAGTAGGTCTGATCTTTATTATCGTCCACTCCGCGTAGAAGATGAACTTGATCTTGATCGTCTCTTACTACCTGAGCATAATGCCCCATCGCTACATAATCCGCTCCTAAATCCAGTGCATAATCTAGAAATGCTTTAAACTTAATTTCCTTGTTGCACATCACATCAGGGTTAGGTGTACGCCCTTTTTGGTATTCGGATAAGAAATATTGGAAGACACGATCCCAGTACTCTTTTTCAAAATTAACAGAGTAGTAGGGAATGCCAATTTGTTCTGCTACGAGAGCCACATCTTGATAATCTTCGGTTGCCGTACAAACTCCAAATTCGTCAGTGTCGTCCCAGTTCTTCATGAATAGGCCGACAACATCATAACCCGCTTCTTTTAGTAGTAAGGCGGCCACCGATGAATCGACACCTCCACTCATGCCAAGAACCACTCGGGTTTGACTATTATCTTTCATAGAATCCCCCTAATCGACTTCTTTTAGACAATGACGTTCAACAAAACCATCAAAAATAAAATTAATTTTTTCAACTAACATATCATTATTTTCTAAATTCATCACATTTACAGCGTTTAACCCCGAAGCTGTAACGGTTGATATCTTTAGTTGGTCTAAGTTTTTATTCACCATAACCTTCAACTGCAGTCCTTGCTTATGGGCAGAATCCAAAGGGCGTTTGTATTCAAAGTTTCCGGTTTTAGTATTTACGAATCCATTGTCACGTAATGTATAAGGTTTACACTCTGGATGAACTTCAAAAGTACGGTCAAATCCAGTTAAACTTGCTTGTTTTTTAAATGCCATTTTATTTCTCCTTCAAAATTTTTTCTAAGGTATCGACGAATTGATCGAGTTCTTCAAATTGAGTGTGAGGTCCAAAGGATAGTCGTAAACTCTCCTGCCAACGATCGGCTTGATCGGGATAATAAGCTTGAAGAATCCGACTAGGTGTCAGGGAACCGGCCGAGCATGCGCTTCCTGCTGAGACATAGATGTCTGCTAAATCTAAACGAATTAGAAGTTGGCTAGCCTTATGTCCAGGGAAATATAGATTGTGAATATTAGCCACTTTATTGTTTGGATCGCCATTGATTTCATAGTCAATAACCGCTTGGTCTAACAAATCATAAAAATATGCGGATAATTCTTCCATCATTTTTTGGTTACTTGTTTGGTGCTCTTTGGCTAGCTGATAGGCCTTGACCATTCCTTGAATATAGGCCAAGTTCTCTGTGCCGGACCGCTTACCTGATTCTTGTCCCCCTCCAAAAATCAGAGGGTGAATTGCTTGGTTAGCCTTCCATGGACGGTAGACAAGAAAACCAATTCCTTTAGGCCCACTCATCTTGTGAGCTGATCCTACCCATGAAGTCGCCAAGAGTTGACCGGGATTTTCTAATTCTAATCCCATCGCTTGGACGGTATCAACGTGAAAGAAATAATCATTTTCTTGAGCAAGTTTGCCAAGTTCTTGAACAGGTAAGATACTTCCAACTTCATTATTAACTGCCATCATAATCCAACCGATGGTCTCCTCATTTGAAGCCTCAAGAAAGTCCGAGGCTAGATACTGACCCTTTAAATTCGGTCTCAGGTATGTAACTTGGAAGCCTTCACTTTCTAAGGAAACCAACACTTCCTTGACTGAAGGATGCTCGATATCACTTGCTACTAGGTGATTGCCTAGCCCATTATCCCGTGCTTGATAGGCCTGAGATCGAATCGCCCAATTGTTAGCTTCAGTTGCTCCACTAGTGAAATATAGGTCTTTAGACTGGATACCCATTAACTCCGCCATCTGTCTTCTAGCTTGTTCAAGCAAAAACTTCGCATGCTTCCCTATACGGTAAATACTAGATGGGTTCCCAAAATCAGCCTGCAATGACTGATTAATCGTTTCAATCACTTCCTCGGCAATTGGTGTTGTAGCCGCATAATCAAGATAAATCATCCCTAACTCCTCTCGTAACATTATAACATATGTTTGAATATCAACAACTTTGGTCTTTCCTTAAATCTATTATATAATAGCTTTAAATGATCTTTGGGTCAATTTAAGAATATAGGAGGTAATTATGCAACAACCATTGGCTTATCGATTGAGACCACGATCAATCGATGAAATTCTAGGGCAAGACCACTTAGTGGGAACCGGAAAGATTATCCGGCGAATGGTCGAGGCTAAGCGATTGTCCTCAATGATTCTCTATGGGCCCCCTGGCACAGGTAAAACTTCCATTGCCAGTGCGATTGCTGGATCTACTCAGTATGCTTTTCGTACTTTAAACGCAGCCACAGATGGAAAAAAAGAGTTAGAAATTGTTGTAGAAGAGGCTAAAATGTCGGGAACTGTCATCCTTTTGTTGGATGAGGTGCACCGGTTAAACAAGGTTCAGCAAGATTTCTTGTTGCCCCATTTGGAAAATGGTCGGGTCATTTTGATTGGTGCTACCACTGAGAATCCTTACATCTCAATCAACCCGGCTATTAGAAGTCGACTACAAATTTTCGAACTCCACCCTTTAGACGTTGCACAAGTAAAGGAAGGATTGGCAAACGCATTACAAGATGAAGACAGAGGTCTTGGAAATTATTCCGTCGAGATAAGTGATGCTGTCCTTACCCACTTTGCTTCAGTTACTAATGGCGATATTCGCAGTGCACTGAATGCTTTAGAACTAGCAGTTCTATCAACTGAGCCATCCGACAACGGCCAAATCGTTATCACTCAAGCAGTAGCTGAAGAATGTTTGCAACGCAAACGCTTGACCCATGACAAAGACGGAGATGCTCATTATGATGTTATTTCAGCCTTTCAAAAATCAATCCGCGGTAGTGATGTCGATGCTGCCATCTATTACTTGGCCATATTATTAGAAGCTGGAGAGCTCGTTATTGCCTGTCGAAGACTCTTAGTTATTGCTTATGAAGACATTGGTTTAGGTAATCCCGCGGCCACACAACGAACAGTAGCTGCCGTAACAGCCGCTGAAAAGCTTGGTCTGCCTGAAGCTAGGATTCCTTTGGCCTTTGCGACGGTTGATCTCGCCCTAAGCCCTAAGTCTAACACTAGTTACAAAGCCCTAAATCAAGCAATGAGTGATATTAAAAAGGGACATGTAGGTCCCGTTCCTAACCACCTCAAAGATAGCCATTACCAAGGGGCTAAAAAATTAGGCCGGGGACAGGATTATAAATACCCTCATGACTATCCAGGACATTATGTTCCCCAACAATACTTGCCGGATGAATTAGTCGGCAGCCAGTATTTCCATGCTGATCCAACAGGCAAATATGAGCAGGCTCTCAATCAGTATTATCAACAATTGCAAGCCAGAAAATATTAAACAATCAATCCCTCATTAAGAAAGTGTTTTCGCATTAACTTGCAAGATTCACTCCTTATGCTATAATATAGACATGAGCTATCTGAGATGTTCGTCTTGTGCATATTATGTGGACCGACCAATTTCTTTTTATCTTGGGATCTAAAAATCGTATTACTATGACATGCCTTTAACACTTGGAAGTCAGAAATAATATGTGTAGAGCCCACCTGCAATTACCAGCGGGTTCCCAAGTATATGCACGCTAGGACGGCATCACCGGATAGCTTTTTTATTATGTCTAAAGCTTCCTGTTTCTTGTTACTGGCTTTTTAAGGAGATTCAAATGCTAAATATTTTAATCTTGGCTTTTCCTACTATTCTTGTAATCTTGGCCTCCTATTTATTATTATATCGTCAAAGTTTAATGAATCTATTGAAAATTAAATCTTCCAAAGCCATTATTAGCTTTGCGATCACTTACTATATTTTAGCTATTTTAGGCTTCTTCTTAATACTTAATCAAATCATCAACGGGATCTTGATTTGGCTTCTAGCTTGCGTCTTGTTTACCCTTTTAATGATCTTCGTTTTTTATTTGATGGCTAAGAATTAACTTAATAATACAAAAAATTCGAACATCTTGTCGCAGTAGGAAAATTCCTACAACTAGCAACAAGGCGTTCGATTTTTTTATTTTCAGAAAGATTAGCTAGGGGCTAATCTCAATTTTGATGAATAGTCGCTCTAGTTTAATCCTCTTGAAATTAAATATACTTTTAGCACGAATACTCGGTCACTTAGTCATTACTTAGAACCACTTGGTCATGACCATCGACTTCCTCCAGTTGTACTTGAACACGTTCGGTTTTTGAAGTGGGGATATTCTTGCCAATATAATCTGCTCGAATCGGCAATTCGCGGTGACCTCTATCAACAAGAATGGCTAATTCAATCCGTCGGGGTCTGAAGTCATCCATAATAGCATCCATGGCAGCTCGAATGGTTCGACCCGTGTAGAGAACATCGTCAACTAAAACTAAACGTTTATCGTTAAGATTTGTTTGCCAGTCTTTGTTATTGATTTGAGGATCTTCAGCCAATTTACTGAGATCATCCCGATAAAAGGAAATATCCACTGTTTCTAGTGGAAACTCGACCCCCTCAATCAATTGCAATTTCTTTTGCAATCTTTGTGCCAGATACTCACCTCGAGTTTTAATTCCCACTAGCACGATATCCTGATAATTAGGACTTTTTTCTAAGATTTCATGGGCCATTCTTTTTAGGGTGCGATCAATAGCTGCTTTATCAATCAATTCTTTCATTCTCAAGCTCCTTTCTTGCAAAAAAGACAGCCTAAGGCTGTCTTCTATTTTACTTTTATTTTAAACGTTCAACTTCGCGGGCAATCGCTACTTCTTCATTAGTAGGGATATTATATACAAGAACCTTAGATTCATCTGAAGAAATTTGAGCTTCCTTACGCGTATCATTACGCTCAGCATCCACTTCAATACCAAACCAAGTTAATCCTTCTAGCACAGCTGCCCGAGTGGTCGCAGAATTTTCACCAATACCGGCTGTAAATACAATAATATCTACCCCGTTCATGACAGCAATATATTGACCAATATATTTTTGAACGCGGTTAACAAAGATATCGATCGCTAATTGGGCCCGGTGGTTTCCTGCTTCTGCGGCTGACTCAACGTCACGCATGTCACTAGAAACTCCTGATATTCCTAAGAGTCCTGATTTTTTATTGAAAATATTAACCATTTCATTAACATCAGAAATATTTAGCTTATCCATTAAGAATGGAACCAAGGAAACATCTAGATCTCCCGTTCTAGTTCCCATAGTAATACCGGCTAGTGGTGTGAAGCCCATCGAAGTATCCACTGACTTACCACCTTGAACAGCCGTAATAGAGCCACCATTACCTAGATGGCAAGTGATAATCTTCAAATCTTCGATTGGTTTACCAGCTAATTCAGCAGCCCGTTGACTTACAAATTGATGGCTAGTCCCATGCGCGCCGTATTTACGAGCACCGTATTCTTCATAGTACTCATAAGGTAAGCTATACATATAATTAACCTCTGGCATACTCGTATGGAAAGAAGTGTCAAAGACGGCCACCATGGTCGCATGTGGTAATTCTTCTTGGAATACACGCATAACAGCAGCTTCAGCCGGATTATGTAAAGGTGCGAATTCACTTAACTCATCAACCTTGGCGATCACTTCATCGGTGACCACTGTTGATTCTTTGAACGCTTCCCCACCGGCAACAACACGGTGTCCGACACCCTCAATTTCTTTCATATCTTCAACAATATTAAATTCTTGAAGTTTTTCAAATAGGATTTCAACTGCTCGTCCGTGATCTTCAATGTCTTCGGTCATTTCAAATTCTTGATCATCACCATATTCGATTTTAAAAATTGAATTTTCAATCCCGATTCTTTCAACTAGCCCCTTAGCGATCACTTCTTCTTCAGGCATTTGGTATAATTGAAATTTTAAACTCGAACTACCAGCATTAATGGCGAAAGTTTTTGACATATCTATTCTCCTAATCTCTATACTTATTGATAAACCAATCATAACATAATTTGTAAACGTTTTGCAGTTTTTTGAAATAGCTGATTAAACTTTAGTCGATAACCAATTAATTATTTCTCTTAAACTTCAAACCGCATCCAAATTACTCGCCTAGCTCCTTAAATATTCGGTTAGGATTGTAAGCAATATTTCCCAAATTTGCTAGAGGACCGTGGTCGATAGCTTTATTGCGCGCCAGACAAAAGTCCCAATGATCCTTACAGATTTGGTCATCATCCCCAGCTAGTATTCGCTGGCACCAAAAAATATTAGCATCTAAAGTTTGAGGAGAAACTTCATAGGGGTGATGATTTATCCAAGCATAGTGGATATCCATTGATTGTAAATGGTCCTTTAATTGGCATAAATTGATCAAATAGCTTTCAATTGAAGTGGCTGAGGGCTGACTAAGTTGAGTAGGATTCATTATTGCATCACCGTACAGGACCGTTTGAAGTTCTGGCAATATAAAGCACATAATGCCTTGCGTATGACCGCCCGCCTCCACTGCTGATACAGTAATGCCTCCTAGATCAAAAGTAAGCCCCTCATCATATAAGAGATACTGTTCTGCTGGATTTAATAAGTCCTGATCTTCCAAAGTTCTATCCTTTAGGAGCCGTCCTAGAAGTTTGAGTCTAACTTCTTTAGAACAAGAATATGTGGCCAATGTCTGATCTTTACGGGGTAAATACACAGATGAAAATTCACCGGCGCCACCCCCATGATCACAGTGTCCATGACTTAAAATAACTTGATAAGGTGTTAAAGCCAGGCTGTCTACTAGCTCCTTAAGAGAACCATAACCCCAGCCCGTGTCTATTAACAAGCCAGCCTCTCGTCCTTGTATATAATAAGAACAAACACCAGGCATTATAATTCGCCAGGCAGATTGTCCTAAGGGTTGAACTTTAAATTGCATTTTCTTATTTCCTCCCTGAGCATGGCTTTGACCCACTCGATTAATTATCTTCCAAAAAGAACGTAAAGCCTTCACCAAGCACTTGTTGGACGGAAGATATCGTCACGAATGCACTTGGATCAATGTCATGAATTAAGCGTTGAGCCTTTAATAATTGTCTAGTATCCACGACGATATACAAAATATGTTTATCCTTCTTAGAAAAGTGACCATAGCCATACAATCCAGTAATACCTCTATCTAATTCTATTTGCACTCGGTCAGCTATTTCCTGATAAGCTGAAGAAACAATAAAGAGTTGCTTTTTGGGATTCAAACCTTCAATAATAAAATTGATAACTTGACTAGTGACGTAGATTAATATCAAGGTCATCACCCATAATTCAGGACCAATAACAAAAAATAGGGTCATCACAATACACATATCAATAATTAAGAGCGCCATTGAAATTGGAACACCAAAATATTTATTGATAATTAAAGCGATAATATCGACACCCGCTGTTGTCCCCTTACCTAAAAGAGTGATTCCGACCCCTGCTCCCAGAAGCACCCCTGCTGCAATAGCGGCTACTAGTTTATTATCAGGAATAAAGACTGGCATGGGAACCCAGTTCAAGCAGATAGTAACAACCACAATTGATACTAAAGTATAGGCGATCGTTACTTTATCTAGGAACTTCCAACCGACAGCCATGATGACGCCATTAATAAAAAGATTAGTCCATCCAGGTGGAATTTGGAACAGGTAATATACAAGAGCAGTTATTCCTGTAACCCCTCCCTCTCCCAATCCATTTGGCAAAATAATCATCGCCACGGAAAGGGCTAACAAGACGGATCCAATAAAAATCAAGAGTAAATTTTTAAAAATGCTTAAGGATTTATTATTCATAGCTACTACCTCCACTCTGCTATTATAGCAATTTCACTGAAATTAACGGCAAATAAGTGGAATTATTATTAAATTTTAATCTTTAATAATAAAAAGAGGCTGTAAGATAAGTCAATCTAAAACCCACCAAGAGTGTTGATATATCAACATTCTTGGTGGGCTTTATGGTATAATTAAGTTAGTAAAATTAAAAAACAGAGGATCGGACCCTCTGTTTAAAGATAATCCAGAAAGGACTACCTCCAATGTGTAACCATTATAACATAAACCAACTCACTTTAGAACTCTCAACTCAATATTCTCCAGAATCCAATCATATTGTCTGGACCATTCACGAATTTGTTGAAGACTTAGAAATTCATCACCCCTATCTCTTTGGTCGACCGAGAGAGTATGATTTTTCCATGTTATTAAAACTTCTCCT
>NZ_JADD01000029.1 GCF_000518205.1 Hutsoniella sourekii ATCC 700629
CTTAGGAAGGTAACCATCAATCCGGAGTGGGAGTACTACAAAGCCAAGCAACGAGAGCTCTTGTCAGATCCAGAATACAGCTTAATATACAGCCTTCGAAAAACGGATGTGGAACCCGCATTCGGACATTTGAAGGCGAATTTAGGGTTCAACCGATTCCATGTAAGAGGAATTGATAAGGTTCATAATGAGATTGGACTGGCGTTAATGGCCACGAACATGAGAAAATTGGCTCTGATCTTTAGAACAAATCAAAAGACCCAGCATTTTTATTCTTGTCGAATAAAAATCTGGGTTTTTTGAGGACTTACCTTACAGCCTCTTTTCATGTACAGGTGACTGCTTTATTCACCAAAATGATATTGCTCAAAACCAACTTCTAAAGGATCTACAAATTCATAGTTCATTTCTTTTAGCTTAGGTATTAACTCAGCTACCGCATCAACCGAGGCCTGGTTGGTATCATGCATTAACAGAAGAGTTCTAGGTAGTAATTGATTCATCACATGCTCGACGATTAGATCCCGATCTTGAAATTCCCAATCCAATGAGTCCACATTCCATAAGACAGACGTCATAGGTTGCAACAAGTCAACAACCCGTTGTCCTCCGGCTCCAAATGGCATACGGTAAAGCGTGTTTTCATAACCAGTTTGATCGTATATCGACTCTTGGGTCCAATTAATCTCTTCTAATACTTCTTCATTGCTAAGCTTACTAAAGTCAGGATGAGTATATGAATGATTACCCAGGATGTGCCCCTCATCCACAATTCTTTGAGCGATTTCTGGATGATCATCCACGTAAGCTCCATAAACAAAGAAAGTGGCTTTAATTTGGTGGTCAGCTAAAATATCTAACAGTTGAGGGGTATATTCTTCATTCGGGCCATCATCAAAAGTTAAGGCAATCACTTTCTTTGTGAATAATGGCGTATCAATAATATAGGGTTCTAAAGTTTCAATATTGGATATGGATGATAAGACCGGCGGATCAAAACCAATCTCGTAATAAGCTGCCAATAAGGTGTCTGAAGCAACTTTAGCCCACTGATCAAGGTCCGCTAATTTATCAGCTAATAAGGGTTGATGTCTGTAAGGAGCAATCGCTAGTTCTAGCGCTTCCACCTCATAAACCATTTGGATAAGTGCCTCATAGTTTAAATCACTGGGATCCTGAAATTCAAAGTCTTGAAGCTTTTGGTAAGCAGCTGGATAGTCCAGAGCATATTGCAGGTAGTCTTTCAAGCCACTAGATAGAGCGTCATCCATTAAGCCTTCAATATTTATGTCACTGACTCTTTCTTTAATAGTTTCGGATTCTAAATCTGTCTTCAATAGAGGCATCTCAGTCGGACTTTCTTCAAGTAGTTTTGCTTGGTCTATTGATTCTTGATAGAGATCCTGGTTCACTAGTTTTAATAATTGATATTTAGCCAATGCTGAGTTGGCTAGCGCTTGGTGATTACTTTTTTGTTTACCTGTTAATTGATTTGCCAACTTTTGGTACCGTTCATATTCACGGATATCAGCTTCTTCATTTACCAACAAATGATGACTATCTTGATAGAGCTGACGTTCTAAATTTTCAACTGTTTGTAACCGGTTTGCATTCAAACTTTGAAAGACGCCCCACATGCCATAAGTCAACAGAAAGCCAATAATCCCTAATCCAATTCCTTGCCAAATCCTCGGCCAACTTAATGGATTCCACCATTCCTTCATCGCACAAATCACTCTCTCTTCCATTAAAAAAGAACATTCCAAGGAATGTTCTTCGCTTATATTTATTATAGCAAATAAATAATATCTGCCAAGACCTATTCTCCATCTAAGTAAGTAGAGAAAGTATCACCATGCTCTAAATCC
Organism: Hutsoniella sourekii ATCC 700629; assembly: GCF_000518205.1. GTDB lineage: Bacteria > Bacillota > Bacilli > Lactobacillales > Aerococcaceae > Hutsoniella > Hutsoniella sourekii. The sequence goes on from NZ_JADD01000029.1 coordinate 1,869, forward strand.
CCATATTGATAACCACGATAAAACCAAGCCTGGCGCTGTTTGGCACTACCATGCGTAAAACTATCAGGAACCACAGTCCCGTAAGCTTCTTTTTGCAAGGTATCATCTCCCACCGCATGAGCCGCTTGAAGAGCTTCTTCAATATCGCCTACTTCCAGGATTCCCTTCTCGTCGACATATTTACTCCAAGCACCTGCTAGATAATCTGCTTGCAACTCGACTCGAACGCTAGCTTCATTAACTTGCGACTTACTAGCTCGTCTTTGTAATTCTTGAAAATCTTGCATCACACCTAATTGATTTTGGACATGGTGACCGACTTCATGTGCGATAACATAGGCCATCGCAAAATCTCCCGGTGCTTGATAACGTTGAGATAAATCTCTCATAAAAGACAAATCCAAATAAACTTTCTGGTCTGCTGGACAATAGAAAGGGCCCGCTTGAGCACTACCAAAACCACAACCCGATGTTTGAACCATTCCTTCGTAAAGAACCAAGGTAGGTTCTTTGTACTCTAAGCCATGTTTAGCGAACTCTTGCTTCCAAAAATCTTCACTACTTCCTAGGATCCGACTCACATATTCCATCTCTGCACTATTAGCTTGTTGACTGACTTGACTTTCAGTGATATTCGATGAAGTGGGTTGACTTTCGGTTAAATTAGAAAATAACCCACCACCACCAAAAATAAACATCCCTAAAACAACTAAAAGCACCAACCATTTAGACCGCCCGGGTAGCAAGAAAAGAAGCTGTAATAAACCACCCATATTGCCACCGCGACGATAGCCACCCGGATAACCTGACCGTCCAGTCCTTTGCCCTCGTCGATCTTCAACATTTTGACTTTTTCTAAGATCTTCCCATTTCATTGTTTTCCTCCTATGATCCTTAGATAAATGGCGCCATTAATCGCAACACAGAATCCCATACTTCACCTAATAATGTTTGCTTGGTATCCTTTAAAGAAACCTCCCGCGACTGACTTTGTGATTTCAAGAAATCTTCCTTAATCTCAGAAATAACGGGATGATAATATAAAATCGTACTCGCTTCAAAATGCAAATACAAGGATCGGTAATCGAGATTAATGGTTCCAACCGAAGCCAGACAATCATCAACTACAAATGTTTTAGCATGCAAGAAGCCGGGACTATACTCAAAGATTCTCACACCTGCCTTAAGTAGAGGAGGATAGTAGGAACGCGTCACCCGGTAGACGATTTTCTTATCTGGTATTCCAGGTGTCATAATACGTACATCAACGCCCCGCTTAGCAGCAAGGGCTAAGGCCGACTCCAATTCATCGGATATCACTAAATAAGGCGTATAAATATAAACATAGTCTTCAGCATAATTGATCATCTCAAGGTAGATATTCTCACCTAGGGCCTCACTGTCCAACGGGGAATCCCCAAAAGGTTGAACAAAACCAGCCGCAGCAACTTGATCAGGTTCTTGCATCATTTGCTCAGTTTCAAAAATCAATTGCTCATCAACAAAGCCTTCATAAGATTCATCCAGCACATAGAAAGCATTCCACATATTTAAGAAGAGGACCGTTAAATTCCAAACAGCAGGTCCCTTAATACGAATCATATTATCCTTCCAGTAGCCAAAACGTTCTACCTTGTTGATATATTCATCCGCTAAGTTCAAGCCACCAGTATAACCGATTTTTCCATCTATGATAATAAATTTCCGGTGGTCTCGGGTGTTATACGCTACTGATAGTAAAGGTTTAACCGGATTGAATTTTAAGGCACGGATCCCTAATTTTTCTAATTCTTCATCGAAACTTTTAGGTAGACGGGTAATCGTTCCAAAATCATCATACATGAACCGAACGTCGACCCCTTGGTCGGCCTTCTGCTTTAATATTTCAAAGATGGCATCAAACATTTCACCATACTCAACAATAAAGAATTCAATAAAAATAAAACGTTCAGCTGCCCTTAAATCTTCAAGTAAATCGTCCATCATCGACTCGCCATTAGGATAATAGTCAACTCCTGTATTCGTATAAACTGGCATCCGGTCATAATCTCTTAAATATTTAGCGGTTAGACCTAGGCGAGAGTCACGTTCCAATAATAATTCCCCAGCATCTGGTGCACTGTCCATCACATTTTTATAGCTTTCTTGCTGGTCTTCTAAACTACGTTTCATGCCTTGAGCAGGGCGCTTATTACCAATCAATAGATAAAGCAAGCCACCAAACAGAGGGAATAGAGCAATAACCATAATCCAGCTAAAGCGATAAGTAGGGCTTTCATTTTTTCGAATTAAAAATAATATCATGAATATAGAGAAAATAAACAGCAAACCATTTAACCACATCGAATATTGCGTCAGTCGAGTGAGAACAATAGTAAACCAAATAATTTGTAGGATAAATAAGAAAGCAATAATACCTACACGAATGATAATTTCCTTATTGGTTGAATCTTTCAACATGACACCCCTTTCTATCACATCATAGACTCATTATAATCTATTTTCCATTCGTTTGAAAACATTCTTATCTGTCTTAATTTAAGCGCTTGCATCATCACTATGTTTTTCTATTTTTATCGCAAAAAGGAGCCAGTGACTAGTCAGTCCCGGCTCCCTTATTTCAATGTTTAGTTTTTAGATTCATTAGCAACTCTTATTGGTTTTGGAATTTTTCCCAATCGGCAAGAAATCCCTGGATCCCTTTGTCGGTTAAGGGGTGAGACCAAAGTTTTGGGAACAGATTACCAGGAATCGTCACAATATCCGCTCCTAGTAAGGCTACTTGCTCGACATGCCCGATATGCCGGATGCTAGCGACAGTAATCTCACTTTCTAGACCATAATTATCAAGCACGATTCTCAAGTCCTGAATCAGACGTAAGCCGTCCTCTCCCATATTATCAATTCGACCCTCAAAAGGGCTAATGTAAGTGGCTCCTGCCTTGGCAGCCATTAAGCCCTGAGACACCGAAAATATCAGGGTGACATTCGTTTTAATACCCTCTTTAGAGAAAGTATTAACTGCTTGAAGACCTGCTTCCGTCATTGGTATTTTTACAACAATGTTATCTGCCCATTGAGCGATTTGTCGGGCTTCCTTAACCATATCTTGATAGGTCAAACCGATTACTTCTGCAGAGACAGGACCTTCCACCAATTAACAAATTTCCTTGATTACCTCTTCAAAAGGTCGTCCTCCTTGGAAATAATCGAAGGATTGGTAGTCACTCCATCACATAAACCTAACGAGTCAATGCGCTTGATCTCGTCGACATTTGCTGTATCCAGAAAGAATTTCATTGTCATACTCCTTCACGAGCTTATTTAAACGCATCCTTGTAAGCCTGAGCGACTTTGTCTGTAGTAAAGCCGAAGCGTTCAATCACTTGATTACCGGGTCCAGAAGCACCAAAGCGGTCGATACCTAGGGTAATCCCCTCTAATCCAACATAACGTTCCCAACCAAAAGTGGCAGCCATCTCAATGGATACCCGGTTCTTAACCGCCTTTGGTAGGACGGATTCCTTGTAGTCCTCTGATTGTTCATCAAAGCGGTTCATAGCAGGTAGGGAAACAACGGAAACATCAATACCGTCTTGGGCTAACTGAGCTTGGGTCTCGATCGCGAGGTTCACTTCAGAACCCGTCGCAATTAGAATTCCTTCAGGTGTCTCACCTTTAGCTGGTGAGAGGACGTACCCTCCCTTATCAACGCCTTCTTCAGCCAAGGATTGCGTCGCTTCTAGCGTCGGTAAGCCTTGACGCGACAAGACTAACATAGTTGGCCGGTCGGCTTCCTTAAGGGCTACCTTCCAAGCGGCATAAGTTTCGTTGACATCCGCTGGTCGAATCACATTCAAGTTAGGCATCGCTCTAAAGGCCGCTAATTGTTCAATCGGTTCATGAGTCGGTCCATCTTCGCCGACGGCGATCGAATCATGGGTCATCACATAGATGACTGGTAACCCGGACAAGGCAGAGAGACGAACCGCTCCCTTGAGGTAGTCTGTAAAGACGAAGAAGGTTCCGCCATAAATCTTACTACCACCATGCAAGGCTATCCCGTTCATCATGGCGGCCATGGCAAATTCACGCACGCCAAACCAGATATTACGTCCTTGACGGCTTTCCGGCATGAAGTCCTCTTCAGCTTTGACCATGGTATTGTTGGAGCCCGATAAGTCAGCCGATCCACCCCAGAAGAATGGGATTTCTTTAGACAAGGCTTGAATCGCAGCCCCACTGGAAGCACGGCTGGCTTCTCCAGCACCCGCTTCTTGATAAGTCAAGCCTTGGTCAAAGCCTTCGGGTAATTCTCCCGCATAAGCCGCTTCTAATTCAGCTGCTTGTTCAGGGTTGGCTTCTTTATAAGCGTCATAAGTAGCTTGCCAGGCTTGATGCGCTTTTTGACCACGTTCTTGAACGCGCTCCTTGAAGGCTTGATACGCTTCTTCCGGCACCTCAAAGGCTTCACTGGTCCAACCATAGGCTTCCTTGGCGACGGACCAATCGTCAGCACCAATCGGCGCCCCATGGACAGCATTGGTTCCTTGCTTAGGCGCACCGTAACCAATCACGGTCTTAATTTCAATAATTGTTGGTTGGCCCTTGTGGTCCTTGGCTTCTTGAATGGCTTGAGAGATGGCTTCTAAATCATTGCCATCTTCTACGCGTAGGTAGTGCCAGTTAATGGCCTCAAAACGTCCTTTGATATCTTCGGTAAAGGCTTGATCTAAGTCACCGTCTAGGGAGATATCATTGGAATCATAAAGAACGATGAGTTTCTCTAATTCTTGACGACCAGCATAAGACAGGGCTTCATAAGCTACCCCTTCCATCAAATCGCCATCCCCACATAAGGTATAAGTGAAGTGGTCAATAATGGCATGGTCATCCGTATTATAAAGGGCGGCTTGGTGAGCTTCTGCCATGGCCATCCCAACCGCTTGAGCAATCCCTTGGCCCAATGGACCGGTGGTCGCTTCCACGCCATCGGTATGACGGTATTCCGGGTGACCCGGTGTGCGACTAGCTAGTTGACGGAAGTTCTTCAAATCTTCAATCGTCACATCAAAACCAGCTAAATGAAGCAAACTATAGAGCAAGGCCGAGCCATGGCCCGCTGACAAGACGAAGCGGTCTCGGTTGATCCAATCACTTGCTTTTGGATCTACTTGTAGGTGGTCGGCCCACAGGGCGTACGCCATTGGCGCAGCCCCCATCGGAAGGCCAGGGTGGCCAGAGTTGGCTTTCTCGATCTGGTCCACACTCAAAGCACGAATCGCATTGACAGCTAACTGACCTGTTTTGGTAAACATATTATCCTCCTTGTAAGGGTTTTCTTCATTATAGCATAGCATTTATCTTTGTTGTCGATATTCAGACATGATCGATGCGAATATTTTCGCAGTAGTGGGTGGTGTGTAAGTGATCGCATTAGCCCCAGCCTCGATGGTCTCTTTAATACTCTCGCCTGTTGGCCCTCCAGTTGCAATAATTGGCACCTTATCACCAATTTCTTGACGAATCTTACGAACAGTCAGGGCTGTCTTATCAGCTGCCGAGACATTCAACATACTGGCTCCCGCCTCTAACTTAGACTGATAGTCGTCATTGGGACTAACAACAGTGGTAATAATCGGCACATCGATCAGTGCTTCCATCTCCTTAATGACAGATGGGGGCATAGGTGTATTCACAACCACTCCAAAAGCTCCAAGCTGCTCCGCAGTAAAAGCTAATTCGATACTCCGCTGACCGGTCGTCGTTCCTCCACCAACACCCATTACTGTTGGCATAGAAGAGACATGAATGATACTCTCCATAATAGACTGTTGAGGAGTGAAAGGATAGACCGCTATAACCGCATCGGCATTAGAATTGCGAATAACTGCTAAATCAGTTGTAAACAGAAATGACTTGATTCGTTTACCAAAGATGCGAATGCCAGAAGCCTCGTATACTTCTTCTGGCACTTCAACAATTGAACGTCTTAACTTAGATTGATACTCTGGAATAAACTTCTTATCTCTAGAAAAAAGGTCTTCCACTTCTTCTTCCGTTAAAATAACGTTCCCATCTTCGTCTTGGGAAATAAGAGTCATGACATCAGCATCTTTTAAACGCTTTTTAATATAGTGCTTTTTAGGATTTGTCATCGTATCACCTCGCCTAGATTATATTAAATTTTCACACTAATCGCTATTAATTAACTTCTTGCCTGGCTTGACAACTATTACTAATCTGCTTAGCACTAGCTAATAAATGAACAACCTCGCACTTATTTAGGGAATAAACCACTCGCTTGCCCACTTTAACTGAATCAATAATTCCTTGGTTGCGCAAAGTAATTAAATGGTGCGAAGTAGTCGCAACCGTTGCATCAATAAAACGTGAAATCTCGTAGACGCAAAGTTGTTCTTGCTGGTGAAGCAGTTCAATAATTTTGATTCGATTAAGATCTCCAAGCACTTTGAATAGGGCTGCGAGACGCTCTAATTCATCCGGATCAATCAGCTGGTTCATTTGACACAGCATTTGATCAATCGCTTCATCCTCCATACATTGATAATTATTCAAATTTTTTCTGCCTCCTTATTATTTAAATGTTTCTGGCAACTGCTTTTGTTTCAATTCATATAATTGATCTAAATAATCAAAGCCTACTGCCTGGTTAAATGCTTCCCATGATAGGCTGGTTTGATCGCTCACTTGATCAAAAGATATCCCTTCCATCGGTTGCAAATAGTATTCAATCCCTTGAGGCTGGTCTTGGCTATCTCGGGTATCGGTAAGTAAGGCAATTGCCAATTCATTAATCTTGTAACCAAATTGAGTTTCACCAAGTAGTCCCGCAGTAAAATTATTTAAGAAAGGTTGCTTTTGTCCGTATTTTTCAACGCCCTTTTGCACGAGCTCATTAAATTGTTGATGAGCTTCCGGGGAGGACTCGATCTTTATTTTTTCGCCTTGGTCATTAGGCTCAAGCAAGTTACTACGATCTTCTGCTTCTAACCAGGCAATAAAAGTATCCGCTAAGAAATGATGCATAGCCTGAGTTTGGTCATAAATCCGCTGGAAGTCTTCGCCCTTATCAGAGACATCAATGAACTTCCCTGCTAATGCTTGGCTGTCAGATTCCTCCATCGCTTGAATCGCTTCTACTAATTGGCCGATAGCAGTTTGTTTGTAGTGATCAGTGTTGAAGTTGTAAGCATTGATGGCGTTTGTCACTAGGTCATCTGTTGCAAGATAAGCCGCAGTGACCTGTCCCTGGTCATCCACTTGAACTAGATAATTGATCGTTAAACCAAGAGGATCTGTTTCCGTTACATAGTAGTATTGACCGTCATAAACTAAGGCTTGCTCGAGCATTTGAGTTTGCTCACCAGCTAAGTTAAATAACTTATAATTATAAACATAAGGAAGGACCTCTTCTAATAGATGGTGGTAGAATGAGGCAGGTGTTTGCTCTTCTTGAACTGGATTTGCTTCTGTGCTTGAGCTAGCTTCTTCAGCTGAAAATCCAGCTTCTTCTTTAGAATCACTAGCCTCCCATTCAATCGTCTCAATAGGTGAGATGTTTTCAGCTAGAACTGAAGGAACAGGGAATGTTAATAGCAAAGTAGACAAAATGGCTAAAGTTTGATTGTATCTCATGATAGGCTCCTTTAATCAATTTTCTTGAACTTATTTAAGCAAAAGCAAGATGTCTTCAAGGTATCTTACAGTGTAAATATTGTACCATATATAAAAAAATTTACTTCATTAAATAAATATAATTATTTTTACCTAAAAATTTACCTAAATTACATTGAAATTATAGATTAAAATATTTATATTAAAAGTAAATAATACTGAAGGAGAGTTAAGATGGTTTTATCTGATTATCTTACCGCCCAACAACCTGCGCGCATCATTCGCTATTATAATTTTTACGCTAACAAAAAACAGCCCTATCAATGTTCTAGGCAATCAGTCGGTTTCCAATTAGTGATGATTTATTCCGGAAACGGCCAAATTTCTACTGCTGTCGATAAGACTCAGCTAAACTTTGGTCAATTTGTTTTTATTCGTTCCATGAATACGGTAACTATCAAGACTGAAGAAGATATGCATGGTAGCATTATTGAATTTATGCCTAGTTTTCATTTAATGAAGAACCATTTTGGTACGATCTTTACTGCTCATGATGCAACAGGTGGACTGGGAAATATGATCTATATCTTGTGGAATGAAATCAATTGTCAAATTGATGGTCAGAAAACAGACATTCAACTCTATCAAGCTTTAGCTAGCATCAGCAAGGCACTTGAAATAAGCCAACTCGACCTTCCCTCGACACGTACACAACTAAGCCCCCTAATCAGAGAGGCTCAAATATACATGGAGGATGCTATCTTGGATCCTGATTTTAAGATTGATAATCTGATCGACAAACTTGCCATTAGTCGGACCAAGTTCAATAAACTTTTTAAAGAAGAAGTTGGTGTATGTCCAGGTCAATACATCACCCAAATTAGGATGACTTATGCCTTAGACCTAATTATTTCAACTCCTTGTCCAGTGAATGACATCGCTCACCACTGTGGTTACCGCAGTTACTCTAATTTTTATACGCTTTTCAAGAAGCATTACGGGCAAACTCCCTACTATTTTCGAAAAAATCAGACTGATATTAGTTAGGCTAGCATTCCTTCAAATTGCTTCCCCTTTATATGCTTCTATGCTATTCTTACTATACCTATTAAATTGATTTTTCGGGATTTATTGACCTAGATCACGGAGTCAATTCATGAAGGAGACCACTCGAATCATCATGTACATTTCCAATATTAATTCCGCCTCAATTAAACTCAAGAGAATCAAAGCTGAAGAATATGACGTTGATGAGAAGGTGACGCTCTATTCTGATGATGAACTCTTAATTTACTATATCAATCAAGGTGCTGTACATTTTGATGATCAAGGCAAGGATAGGGAAGTAAAGAAAAACCAAATTTTAATTTTAAATCCAGGCGAAAAAGTTGTTCTCACAGTAACTCGTAAAACCTTCTGGCAAAAGCTCTATCTCAATGGCGTTCTATTCACCTCATCACTAGCCATTGATTCTACCAAGAATGTCTTCATTGTGACTGATGATGATGCTGACATCAAAAGATATATAGATTTAGTAGACCATGAGTACCACTCACAAGATACAGGATCAGACCTCATTTTGAAAAAATTGATTGAAATTATTTTTGTCCATATTTTAAGAAATAATACCTTATCCATTAAAGATGCAGCCGTTCAGATGAAGAATGACGGCATCGCCAAAATTCAGCGCTATATCCGGAATAATTATGGAGAGCGGATCACGCTTGATTCTCTTTCAGAAATTATTGGTATAAATAAATACTATATGATCCGACTCTTTAAACAAAAAACAGGCCTTTCACCGATTGATTACTTGATTCATATCCGCCTAGCCAAGGCAGAGCAGTTACTCGTTCAATCAGAAACAACTATTTCTCAGATTGCTGATATCGTTGGTTTCCACTCTCCTTCACACTTCTCCAAGACTTTTAAAGAGAGTAATCAAATGACCCCTTCTGATTACCGAAAAAAATACCGAAAAAAAAATAACAGCTAATCTTACATTAAAAGTCCCGATCCTTCCACTCAGACGGTGGAAATATCGGGACTTTTGTCATGATTGAATCGACCTACAAGCACAAGCAAATCAACCGTGACTCTATCTAAATGCTGGATTAATCTCAGTCTTTCAGTTTCACTTAGTTGCCACGTCAAGGGGGTCATTTCTACAAGATCTTGCTTTTGCTCCTCACTTAAATAAACACACTTAGAGATAGATTGTTCAGATAAGAGTTGACAATGTTTCAAAAAAGATTCATAAACAGGTTCATTATCATAATCAATTACATTTATTTGGAATAAATCCTGCATGGCTAAGCGAATTTCCGCTAGATAATGAGCCGTCGGTATTACCTTGATCAAAAGGCCAGTTGACTTGAGAATACGCGCAAATTCTTGGTAGTTTGCCGGAGATAAAATCGATAAAATGATATCTACTGATTGATCGCACAAGGGTAGCTGGGATAAATCAGCCACACTGGCCAATAAGTGGCCATTATAATCAGTCGCTAACTTGATTCCTGCTTTAGCTAAGTCGAAGCCTAACAGAGCCGGTTGGGGGAATGCCTGATTTAAACATGCTAAATAAGAACCTTCACCACAACCCGCATCAATTATCACAGCTGGGCTTGGTTGATGGTGGGAAACAATATCCAATAATACCCGGTGCACATCGTCAAACACGGAGCCTTCGGTAATTATTCTTCTTCTCGCCTGAAATAAGTCTCGGCTGTAATCCTGATTTGACGCTTGCTTAGCCAAGTGGAAGTCTCCTTGCTTGGATAGGTTAAAGTGATGCCGATTTGGACAAGTCAAATCACCATTATCCTCCGCCTTCAAGCGCTCATGACAATAAATACAAGCTAAGGCTACTTGTTGATGGTTTTGAACCCATTCTTGTGTCCGGTCTCGTTTAGATTGCATAAGCCACCCTTCCTTCTTTTTTGAAATAAAAACCGCACCCTACTTTAGTAAAAGATGCGGTCGATTTCTTTTATTCAATTCCACGGACTTCCCGAATAACATCGGCAATTCTAGAGACATATTGGTGAACTTTTTCAGGAGTAGAAGCTTCTGCCATCACTCTCAGTAAAGGCTCAGTACCACTTGGTCGTACTAAAATCCGTCCATCGCCATCCATTTCTGCTTCCACTTGTTGGATTACTTCCTGAACAGCTGGTTCATCCATAACTGTATACTTATCTCTGACACGAACATTCACTAGTTCTTGTGGGAAAATCTCCACTTCACTGGCTAATTGAGATAAAGACTTGCCGGTCTCTTTCATAATCGAAAGTAATTGCACACCTGTTAGTAATCCATCACCAGTGGTATTGAAATCAAGGAAAATAATATGACCTGATTGTTCACCACCTAGATTATACCCATGCTCACGCATCGATTCCATAACATAACGGTCGCCTACATCCGTCGCTATCGTCTTCAGACCAATCGCTTCAAGGGCTTTAGTGAAACCGATATTACTCATCACAGTAGATACGACGGTATCGTGCTTTAATTGGCCTCTTTCTTGCATGTGCTTACCGCAGATATACATAATCTTATCGCCATCAACAATTTCACCATTTTCATCAACTGCAATCAGACGATCGCCATCGCCATCAAAGGCTAACCCTACCATGGTTCCCTTTTCTTTAACGGCTTCCTGAAGAGCTTCAGGATGGGTCGATCCTACTTGGTCATTGATATTGATTCCATTCGGTCGGTCACCAATCGTGTAGAAATCTGTTTCTAAATCGGCAAACAACTGATTCACAAGGGGAGCTGTAGCTCCATTTGCCGCATCAATACAAACACTAATCCCTGATAGATCACCTGGAATGGTGGTTTGTAAATAGTTAATATATTTAATGGAGCCTTCAGGAAACTCATCGATGGTTCCAAGACCCTCAGCTGACGGTCTTGGTAATTGATCATCATCGCTATTGAGGAGTGCCTCGATTTCTGCTTCTTGGTCATCCGATAATTTAAACCCATCAGCTCCAAAAAATTTGATTCCGTTATCTTGGGCTGGATTATGAGAAGCTGAAATCATGACTCCTGCTGTCGCGCCTTGAGTCTTGGTTAAATAGGCAACAGCCGGAGTGGAAATGACTCCTAATTGCATCACTTCAATACCTACTGACAATAAGCCAGCCACTAGCGCGCACTCAAGCATCTGGCCTGAGATACGAGTATCACGTGCAACTAACACACTAGGGTGCTTATCTTCTTGGCCAGGATCTAGGTGTTGCTGTAAGACATAACCACCATAACGACCTAATTTAAAAGCTAATTCTGGTGTCAATTCGCGGTTGGCTTCTCCTCTAACACCATCAGTTCCAAAATACTTTGTCATCTTTTTCTCCTTTGAATGAAATTCTTTAATTTGACTCACTAGTAGAATGATCTCGAATCGAGCTGATCTTCAAATCAGCTCGCACCTCTTGATATTCTGCATTCACATCCAATAACCCGCCCTTACTATCCACTATTTTAATCGAATACAAGCCAGATGTATCTTCCGTTAAAGCTTCTTGAGATGAAATCGTAAAATAAGCTTGATGTACTTGATTAATAATCGCTTCATTTCCAGTTAAGGTCACTTCCTGGGGCTGATAGTTAACACTATCTAACTGGTAGCCTGGAGCAATCGTATTTGATTCAACCGTATACTCAATAGGTATTGTTATGGTTTGACGTCGTCCAATATCTACTAGGACCCGAGTGGGTTCAATCACATAATCAAGATCTTCGACACCATTAACCATTTCAAGACGAATGGTTTGATTACCTGGTTCTAATTTAGAAAGATCCTCCGTTTGTACAGCCATCGGATCCTTAATAACTTGACTGATAATATTTTTAGGGCCAGTTATTTTAACCGAAACAGTGGATGGTAAACCTGTAACAAACAATTTATCATTATCACCATTCACAGTGACTGGCACATTGGATACCGTTTCCGTGGTGCTTACGCTAGCCACTTCCGGTGTTTCTTCCACCTGTTGCCTTGACAGGGTTCCTTGAGAACGAACAAAAATGAAAAGCAAGCAAGCAATAAATAATGACACCAATCGGACCACCCAAATGTTATTCCAAATGGAGTTTTTCATTACTCATCCCCCCTTGAAGTAAAGGTATCCACCAGATAATCCTTAACCATACGAAAGACATCCTTATCTTGGTCTTCCTCATCCACCATCAAGTATTCCTCTAATTTCTCTTTGAGTTCTTGATTGGATAATTCTCGGTAGAGGGTATTATTGTGGGTGATGCTTATGCCACCCGTTTCCTCTGATACAATCAAAGTCAAGGCATCTGTCACCTCTGATAATCCAATTGCCGCCCGGTGTCTCGTCCCCAAATCTTTTGAAATTTGATCATTTTCAGATAATGGCAAAAAACAAGAAGCGGCAGCTATTCGATAATTTTTAATGACGACAGCCCCATCATGTAAGGGAGTGTTAGGCACAAAGATATTAATTAACAATTGGTTGGTTATTTTTGAATCTAGAGCAATACCCGTCTCGATATATTCGGCTAATTCATCTGACTGTTCAATGGCTATCAGTGCACCAATTTTACGTCTAGACATATACTTTAAAGCATATTCTAAGTCCTCAATTAAGCGAACACTTGGATTTTTGTGAGAGCGCCGATTTCTAAAAATATTTTGCCCAATAACTTGTAAAGCACGCCGTAATTCAGGCTGAAACAAGACAATTAAGGCAACCACAGCTGAATTTAAAATTTGATCCAACAACCAATCGAGCGTCTGTAAACCTAGAAAAGACGTCAAGGATTTGGTTAAGATAAAAACAAAAACACCCTTCAACAAATTCATCATTTGCGTTCCACGAGCATACATAATTAATTTATACACCACAAACCAAATGATAAGTATATCGAGAACTTGAATAATTAAACTTTCATTTAAATTTTTGGCGAGTGTTTCAACAAACAAATGGCATCTCTCCTTACCTTTCTTGTCTCCTGCCATATTATAGCAAACTTAATGAACCTATGCCTACTTTTCCAAGCGCCTTAAAGTAAAAGTTTTGGGAACGGGATCATGGCCACCCTTAGCCCATGGATGACAACGCAAAATACGACACATCCCCATAAGAAAGCCTCGTAAAAAACCAAATCTTTCAATGGCTTGATAAGTATAAGTAGAACAAGTTGGGTAATAACGACAGCTGGGTGGTAGCATTGGAGAAATCCATCTTTGATATCCTTCAATTAGCAGCAGACTCACTTTTTTCATCTTATACTCCTTTCCTATAATTGAAATTATACTACAATTTTTCCTGGGCTTCACCCTAACACGTCACCTAAAATAAAATTATAGTTGACATGAAAGTGACATTGATTTATGATCTTGTCCAAGGAGGTTATTCATGGATGTAAAATTAGCAGTACTTAATTACCTACTCCAAAATGGAGAAAACGGTATTTCTGGGCAAGTTTTAGCCGATCAGCTTAAAGTTAGCCGTAATTCTATATGGAAGGCTGTGCAACAATTAAGAGAAGATGGTTTCGACATTCAATCGAGCCCTCAAGCTGGCTACCAAATCAAAGCGAAACCCAAGCATATTCACCAAACATATCTACAGTCTTTGCTGGCCAGTGTCTGGCCTCAAATGGAAGTTCATTATCAATCCTGTGTTGATTCAACTAACAAGTGGGCCAAAGACTGGATCAATGATCACCCAGGTAGAGAAGCTCTCTTTATCGCTCGAGAGCAAACCGCCGGTAGAGGACGATATGGTAGAGACTTCTATTCTAAATTAGACCATGGCCTCTATCTGTCTCTGGTCTTTCAACCTTCCTTACCACTAGAGGAAATAGCTATTTATACCTTACTAACCGCTGTCGCTGCCTATCTAACACTTAAGGAATACAAGCGCGATCAATTAGCTATTAAATGGGTCAATGATCTCTACTTGAACCAAAAGAAAATTATTGGCATTCTCTGCGAAGCGATTGCAGATCTAGAAAATGGTGGCCTGTCCGCTATCATTGTTGGAATTGGTTTCAACTTAGCAGGGGACTTTAGCCAAGCCGATCTTGAAATCAGCAAAGAAGCGGGAGTTATTTTTAGTCCCGAAGAAATCCAGAAATTAGATACCAATCGATTTCTTGTTCAATTTATCAAACACTTTCGCTCACTGGATCTCCAGCTTCCAGATAAGTCATTTCTTCAATCCTACCAGGAAGCCATGCTAGGTATCGGACAAGAAGTCGAGATCACCTTAGCCAACCAGAAACAAACCGGAACCCTAAGAGGTATCAACCAACAAGGGGCTTTAATCCTTGAAGACAGCAATGGAAAACTCCAGGCTTATGCCAGTGGGGAGTGCCGTCTCAATAAAGAAAAATTATTAGGAGGCCATTATGACTAGCCAATCACTCACACGTTCTGCCCTATTATTAGCCTTAATGATCGTTTGCTCACAAATTACAGTTCCCTTTGGAATTATTCCATTTACCCTACAAACCTTTATGGTTTACTTGATTGGACTAACTTGTACCCCCCAGTCTGCCGCTAAAATAACTAGCCTCTACGCCTTATTAGGTTTAGTAGGACTACCGGTTTTTGCTGGTTTTAAAGGGGGGCCCCAGCAAATATTATCTCCAAGTTTTGGCTACATTCTAGCCTTTATCCTAGCTAGTAGTCTAGGGGCAACTTTAAAGGCTAAATTACCCCGAAAATTGGCCGCTCATCTTCTGACGCTGATTGTTATGTCACTAACAATTTCAATCATTGGATCTAGCTATATGGGTTTCATATTGAATCAAGTAATGGGACAAAACCATTCATTTTTTGACTTGCTTGCTATTGGAGTCATTCCTTTTATACCTGGAGATTTAGTTAAAATCGCCTTAAGTTTAGTTACCTATCAAGTCCTCGCCCGACAAATTGTTCTTGATCCACTTGTATAAGCAAATGGATTGCAGATTTCATCCCATATTCTATAATGAGAATAAAGGAGGCGTTTTTTTGGATTCATATTTTACATTAAATAACGGTAATCAGTTGCCTGCCATTGGTTTCGGGACGGTCCATATTCAAGGGGGATTAGGTGTTAATACAGTTATCTCCGCCTTGCAAACGGGTTATCGTTTAATCGACACATCTACAAATTATAATAACGAAGGAATGGTCGGACAAGCTATTCGAAGAAGTGGGATTCCGCGCGAGGAAATCCAGGTCACCTCTAAGTTGCCTGGCATGGCTCATCGTTATGATAAAGCCATAAACTTAATTCAGGAATCTCTTTACCGAATTGGCCTTGATTATTTTGATAATTATTTAATTCACTGGCCTCTCCCTCAGCAAGATCTGTATGTTGAAGCTTGGAAGGCATTGATTGACGCTCAAAAATTTGGACTTATCAAAAATATAGGTGTCTCCAATTTCTATCCTGAGCATCTTGATCGCATTATTGAAGCAACCGGTGTCGTTCCAACCATCAACCAGATTGAAAGACATCCTTACTTTACTCATCAATCAATTATTCAGGCCAATAAAGAGCGCAATATCTTAACCCAAGCATGGAGTCCTCTCGGCCGTCAGTTAAACGATGTCCTACAAAATCCTGTGCTCACTGATATAGCTAATAAATACAACAAGGAAGTAGCTCAAATCATTATCCGCTGGAATCTGCAATCTGGAGTTATGCCAATTGTAAAAGCTGCCTCCAAAACTCATCAGATCGAAAACTTAGACGTCTTTGATTTCGAATTGGACGCTAGTGATATCGTCCGGATTGACCAATTAGACCAAGGAGAAGCTGGACGCGTTGAAGGTCAGCACCCTGATCATTACGAAGAATTTGATTAATCGAATATAGACTAACAAAGACCCACTCCCAACTCAAGTATTCGTTGAGTAGGGGTGGGTCTTTTAGCTGATCTTAAATTAATTTAGAAATTGACTACGATAGAGATCTGCGTAAAATCCATCCAAGGCTAGTAATTGTTCATGGTTACCTTGTTCAACTATGTCTCCTTGATCTAATACTAGAATCAAATCAGCATTAACAATCGTCGACAAACGATGAGCAATGACAAAGTTAGTCCGGCCTTCCATTAAACCAGCCATCGCTTCCTGAATCAACTGTTCTGTTCGCGTATCTACCGATGACGTTGCCTCATCTAAAATCAAAATATCTGGATTACTAATAAAGGCACGAGCAATGGTTAGCAATTGTCTTTGGCCTTGAGATATATTACTGGCCTCTTCATTGAGCACGGTCTCAAATCCATCTGGAAGCGTTTCAATGAAATGAAGGCTGTGAGAATCCTTAGCAGCTTGAAGCACCTCTTCATCATCCGCTCTCGGGGATCCGTATATAATATTGTCGTAAATCGTTCCTTGTAACAGCCAAGTATCTTGTAAAACCATGCCAAACAAATCACGCAACTCTTCTCTAGGCACTGATCGAATATCCGTCCCGTTAATGCGAATCGATCCAGAGTCAACATCATAAAAGCGCAACAAGAGATTAATCAAGGTCGTTTTACCAGCACCTGTCGGTCCAACAATCGCAACCGTTTGTCCTTGTTTAACCGTCAGTGAGAAATCATTAATCACTGGTTGACCTGTTTCATAAGCAAAGCTAACATGGTCAAACTCAATCTTTTCAACAGGAGCTTCAATAACAGCTTCTTGCGTCTCTACTTCTTCCGGCGCATCCAAAAATTCAAAAATACGCTCAGCAGAAGCAAAGGTTTCTTGCAATAAATTAGCCATTTCAGCCATGGTATAAATCGGACGTGTAATCCGTTGACTGTACTGAATAAAAGCTAAAATATCTCCTACTTGAATCCGTTGGTAAATAACTAGAAAACCACCCACGATTGAAATTAAAACATAACCTAAGTTATTAATAAAAGTCATGACAGGTTGCAAGACACCAGCCATAAAACTAGCCTTATAAGAAACTTCATAAAGATGATTATTATATTCAGAAAATTCCCGGTCCGCTCTTTCTTCATAGCTATAAGCTTTAATTAAATCAGTCCCAGTAAAACTTTCTTCAACATAACTAACCATAGCACCCAAGCCCTTGGATTTGGCCCTAAAATACTTTTGCGACCGCTTGGTAATATAGCGTGTTGTCAAAATACTTAAAGGTATCGTTACAAAAAAGATCAAAGTCATCAAACCGCTAATTTGAATCATCATCACGAGTATCCCAACAAGAAGAACTAGCCCATATAGGACTTGACTAATCGTCTGTTGGATATTCTTTCCCAGAGTTTCAACATCATTGGTCATTCGGCTCAATAAGTCACCTGTCCGTTGACTATCATAGTAAGAAAGTGGTATTAACTTCACCTTGTGGGAAATTAATTCACGCAAGTTAAAAATTAATTGTTGAGAAATCTGAGTCAGCAAGCGACCTTGAATCAATTGAAAAATTCCTAGAAACACATACAATACCACTAAAAAGAGGCAAGTCTTGATAACTAGGTCAAATTGCACTCCTGAACCCGATTGAATATCTGCAAATAGTTGGTTTGTCACATCTCCCATTAGACGAGGGGCAATAATCTCACAAACTGCAATCGCCAAGGTTGCTAGCAAACAAATAAATAAAGACCACTTAAAAGAATTTAGGTGCGAAAAGAGACGGCCTAGTAATTGCATAGAACTAGTGGTGCCTGTTTTATTTTTACTCATCTCCTGCATCCTCCTCCCCTTGGCTACGGGCAATCTCCTGGTAAAGCGTATTGCTAGCCATTAATTCCTGATGGTTACCCCATCCCTTAACTTGTCCTTCATCCAAAACTAAAATCTTATCAGCATGGCGAATTGTCGCAACTCTTTGAGCAACAATAATCAGCATCGCATCCGCTAATTCTTCACCAAGGGCGTGTCGAAGTTCATAGTCCGTACGGTAGTCCAAAGCAGAAAAAGAATCATCAAAAATATAAACTGAAACCGACCGACTTAAAGCTCGGGCAATAGCCAAGCGCTGTCTTTGTCCACCTGAAAAATTCTGTCCTCCTCGAATCATCTCATCCGATAAAGGATCCTCTAATGAAAGAAAATCTCGCGCCTGAGCCACTTCCGTATTGTGAATCATGGCTTCAGGACTTACCTCTTCATTACTATAAGCAAGGTTATCGCCTACTGATTTGGTGAAAAAGAAGTTCTGTTGCGGAACATAACTAATTTGTGAACGCAGTGATTCACTGGAAAGACTTTCAATAGGTTGGCCATTAATGAGAAGTTGGCCTTTAGTAGGTTCATAAAATTGTAACAACAATTTCAATAAGGTTGACTTCCCTGAACCGGTTCCGCCAATGATTCCAAGTGTCTGGCCCGCATGAATCTCAAAATCAATGTCTTCTAACACAGGACTAGTAGCACCTGGATAACAAAAAGTTAATTGGTCAGCTTGAATGCTTGTAATGGTTCCTTCAAGTTCTTTATCTCCTCCCACCTCTCTGGATGGGTAATGGATTACCTCATTGATCCGATTCATTGATGTAACAGTTCGGGGAATCATTGTTAAAAGATGACCCATCATAATAAAAGCTGTTAAAACTTGTGTAATATATTGCAAATAAGCCATTAAATCGCCTATTAACATTTGTTGCGCATCAATTAAACGTGACCCAAAGTATAGCACGCCCACCAAAGCTAAATTCAAAATAACTTGTAAAATAGGCATAATCGTAATCATCATCTGATTGACTCGCAAGGCAATATCATAATAGTCTTGATTAGCTTCAGTAAATACCTCTTCCTCATAATGATCTCGGCCAAAGGCACGAATAACTCGCAGACCAGTCAAACGTTGACGAAATAGGCCATTAATATGATCTAAGCGATCTTGAAGTTGAGGAAAGTAAGGTAAGGCCAAGCGAATAATCAACCAAATACCCAAAATGAGGAAGGGTAGACTCATAATAATCGTAAATGATAAACGGAAATTAGTATAAAAAGCCATAATCAATCCACCAATAAACATTAATGGCCCTCTAACCAAAGGTCTTAATCCCATTAAAGTCATCTGCTCCACTTGGTTGACATCATCGGTCGTTCGAGTAATTAAAGAAGAAATACCAAAAGATTCCGTCTCGTCAAAAGTCATGTGGTTGACCTTGGTGTAAATATCATGTCTTAAGTCTCTAGAAAATGACATGGCTGCTTTTGCTGAATGATAGGCTGCCGAACCACGACAAGCAACGGTTAGTAGAACGACAACAACCATCACTAATCCCGTCCGCAAGATCAGGTCAGTATTTCCCACCGCAACTCCCTGATCGACAATCACAGACATTAATCTTGGTAAAAATAACTCCCCCAGGGCATTTCCAAACGTTAACAATATAACCACAAGCACTCGCCACTTGTAAGGTTGTAGGCGTTTAATAATCTCCATAAGTCCTCCTATTGCAATCTCATGCATCCACAGTATTATATCACAGACTGCTATTAGACTCTTTTAAAACGCAAAATAAAACCCAGATACTAGCCCATCAAAGACTTGTATCTAGGTTAAATTTGATTTTTAATTAGTTGGCTTTATTTTGATCTTTAAGAAGTACATTCAAGAGCACTGCCCCAACTAGTCCACCAATAATCCAAGCAAGTAGAAACATTAATGGATTAGTCACACCACCAGCAAGAACAGCGAAGACTCCACCGTGTGGTACATAAGAGACTGATCCAAAGAACATACTTAAAGCACCAGCTACTCCTGCACCAATAGCAAGTGAAGGAATGACTTTCAATGGATTGGAAGCTGCAAATGGAATCGCTCCTTCAGTAATAAAGGCTGCCCCCATTACATAGTTCACTAATGCAGAGTTATATTGATCTTTGGTCCATAATTTCTTATTAAATGTAGCGGATAAAGCGATAGCTAATGGTGGAACCATACCCCCAACCATCACTGCAGCCATCACATTAGATCCCGCACCATTCGAAGCTGTTACAAGAGCTGTACCTGTTACGTAGGCAGCCTTATTGATCGGTCCACCCATATCAATAGACATCATCGCACCTGCAACAAAACCAAGTAAAATATTTAATTCTGAAGGAATACTTTGAAGTAAGTTGATGATACCATTCATCACCGCACCCATTGGAGCATTGACCACGAAGAGCATTAAGAGTCCCATGATCAAGACACCAAATACTGGGAAGAGGAAGATCGGTTTCATTCCTTCTAAAGATTTAGGTAACCAACTAAAGGCTTTACGCAAGAACCAAACAATTCCACCAGACAAGAAACCAGCCACTAAGGCGCCTAGAAAACCAGAAGACACCGCGCCTTCAAAAATTCCTGTTCCTCCGCCAAAAGCTGATAAGATAGCTGGGTTAGCAAAAACTCCCCCCATCATCCCGATAACTAAACCTGGACGGTCAGCCATTGAATGTCCGATAAATCCAGCTAACACTGGAAGCATCATCGATGTCGATAAATTACCTAATGTTGCAAAAACTTGGGCTATTTGGTTGTATGACGGGTCAGCTGGATCAGCTGCATAAATTCCCCAGAAGAAAGAAATAGCAGTTAAGATACCGCCAGCAACAACAAACGGTAACATGTGAGAAACACCGTTCATCAAGTGCTTATAGATTGTTCTTCCTAGAGATTCGCCTTCACTTTCAGCTTCTGCTTGTTTAACATCTTCTGAAGAAGCATGATAAATGCTAGCATCTGCTTGAGCGGCTCTGACTACTAATTCGTCAGCTTTATTGATACCATCAGCCACTTTTGTGATAATAACAGGCTTGCCATCAAAGCGAGCCATCTCTACTTGCTTGTCAGCAGCTACAATAATCGCCGTTGCTTGTTCAATATCTGAAGCAGTTAGGCGGTTGCCAACACCTGTTTGACCATTTGTTTCAACCTTAATCTTATAACCTGCCTCGGCAGCAGCTTGGTTTAATTTTTCCTCAGCCATATAAGTATGAGCAATACCAGTAGGACATGCTGTAACAGCTAGAATATAAGGCTCATTTTCTTCAATTACTAGCTCTTCTACTGTTTCTTCTTCTTTAGCTTCTTCATCTTCTTCATATTGCGCAAGCACTGCCAACACTTCTTCTGCATTAGTAGCTTCTAATAAACCTGCTTTGGCTTCAGGTTTAAGCAATACTTTAGATAATTGAGCTAGGGCAGCTAAGTGTTCGCCACCGCCTTCAGGAGCTGCAATCATAAAGATTAATTTAGCAGGTTGTCCATCAAAGGAATCCCACTCAATTCCATCCCCACTACGTCCAAAAACAATTGCTGCTTGCTTCACTGAAGCATCTTGAGCGTGAGGAATTGCAATTTCATCTCCGACACCTGTCGTTGACTGTGCTTCCCGTGCTTCTAATTTGCCAACATAAGAATCAACATCATCAACACCACCTGATTGTGCAAAACGTTCAGCTAGATGGCGTAATGTTTCTGATTTGCTAGTGGTTGCTAGGGTTAAATCCATCGCATCCTTAACAAATAAATCTGTTAATTTCATCTTTTCTCTCCCTTTTTAAATCTCTTCCACTTTTATTTCATCTAACAATTGATCAATCAAAGATCTCTGAGCAATACCAACAGAATAAGCTGTTGCACTGCCACAAGCAGCTCCTTGTTTTAAGCTGAAGGCATAATCTTCAGTATCAATGAAGCCTTGAGTAAATCCGGCAACCATCGAATCTCCAGCTCCCACTGAATTTACCACTTGACCCTCAGGTACATTAGCTCGGTAGACCTGACCCGCTTCACTCACCAATACAGATCCAGCCCCACCTAATGAGACAATAACATTTCTAGCCCCTTTTTCTTGTAGCTTTTTAGCATAGTGAATGGTCTGATCCAGATCATCAATTTTGGTCTGGAAAATTTCACCTAATTCGTGCTGGTTAGGTTTAATCAAGAAAGGCTGATACGCTAGACAAGCTGTTAGTAAATCTTTGTTGGAATCTAAAACAAATCGAGCCTCTTTTTCTTGGGCTAACTTGGCGATGGCTTGATAGTGATCCTTATTTAAGCCAGGAGCTGCATTACCAGCAAGAAAAACCGCATCACCAGCTTCAAGCACTTGATCTAGATATGAAACGAGCTGATCAAATTTGTCTTGTGTAACCAGATGGCCCGCTGCATTAATCTCTGTTTCACTATCCGATTTAACTTTTACATTAATGCGGGTAATTCCGTCAACTTCGATGAAGTGCTGGTCGATGCCTGCTCCTTCTAATTCATTCTTGATAAAATCTCCTGAGAAACCCCCTACAAAACCGGTAGCCACAGAAGAAGCCCCTAATTCATGAAGAATTGTTGACATGTTGATCCCCTTACCACCGACCACATAATGATCGCTGGTTGCTCGG
This sequence comes from Hutsoniella sourekii ATCC 700629, assembly GCF_000518205.1. GTDB lineage: Bacteria > Bacillota > Bacilli > Lactobacillales > Aerococcaceae > Hutsoniella > Hutsoniella sourekii. The sequence continues at coordinate 24,856 of NZ_JADD01000029.1, forward strand.
TTCAAGTCACCCAACTCAAGATGCTCAACTTGCAGAACCAAATCAACAGCAGGATTAAATGTGATTGTGTAATTCATTATTTGATTACCTCCTTTATATTTGCTATAGATTGAAAATCAGCTTGTAATGTTGTGGGAAGTTTATTTGTTATGATCCTTTGATTTTCAAGCGGAGCGACTTGGCTAAAGGATACTTTATTAAATTTACTCACATCTGCTAAAAAATAAGCATCACTGGCTAAATCAAGAGCTAAACGCTTGATGTTTCTTTCTTCATCATCTGGCGTAGTTAGCCCATAAGCAATATCCACACCATTAATGCCGATGAAAGCTTTATTGAAACGATAAGTAGCCAATTGGTTGGTAGCAGTTGTACCAATAATAGCTTGCGTTCTTACCTTTAATTGTCCACCTAAAACAATCACTTGAAATGCAAGTTCAGATAAATACTCTGCTTGCTTTAAGCCATTCGTTACAATCTTTAGATTTGATTTCCCTACCAAATGTGGAATCAATGTAGCCGTAGTTGTTCCAGCATCTAAGAAAATAGTGTCCCCATCTTGAACCAAACTAGCAGCAAATTTACCGATGGCTTGCTTTTCACTTTTAGATGTGGTGGCTTTTTCCTTTAATGTTGCTTCCGTGTCTAAACGGTAACTACGCTTGGCTCCACCATGAATACGAACTAGTAACCCTTCTTCTTCAAGCTGGGACAAGTCTCGGCGGATGGTTGATTCAGACACACCTAAAGATTCTACTAAATTTTTTACTTGGACCGTCGAATCTTTGTTCAATTGATTTTGAATAAATTGATGACGTTCTTCAGTTAACATTACTCTCGCTCCTTAAGTACAATATATCACATACTTATAACTGATTCAATCAAATTCAGTCATTTTCATTCACTTTCATTCATAAAAAAAGCTATGCTTATCGCATAGCCATTAACCTATTCACTCGCCTGCTTTGTTTCAACTTGCAAATTCGTTTCTTTAAGTTGGTCTTGAACATCTTCCATGGTTGATAAAATAGCATTATTATCAATTAATTTAATCCTTGTCTGATCAGCTAGTTGATTCAAACGCTCTGATAATTCTTCTAAACTTAGCTCTTCACCTTCCCAATAGATGGATGATTGCTTGACCTCGATGACAATTTCAAATTCCGATTGGTCGGACATGACGACTGATTGAGACGCGTCACCGGAATCGTTCTGTCCTCCTAACAATGAAGTTCCCTTGCCAGAGAAGAAATAAAATGCTAGGGCAAACATGATGATAATAATAGCTAGCCAGATAAATTTTCTTGATTTACTTGAATTTTCTTTACTCACGATAAAAACTCCTTTTCTAAATTCTCTCTTGATTGACTATGATTGTTTTATTTGTTATATCACTTAAGCGGGTCATTAATTGCTGAACTTTTTGAAACTCCTGATAATATATCTGATCGGGATTATATGTAAGGTTGACAATAATGACCGTTGTCTCCATCTTTGCAATCAAAGAGATCAACTCTTGCTTCATCTCTTCAAATGAATTTAAGCTTAAAGTTGACTGGTCTTCTGTGATCATTTCATAATGAGGATTCCCACTGGTCAAACGATAAACGATACTGACTTTACCGATAGATTCTCTATAGGCGGTCTGCCAATTTTTCTCGGCATTTGATAGTGGTGTTTGGCTACTTTGCAAGTTTTCTAATTGGTTTTCAAGCTGAGAGACTTCTTCTTGGTGAACTTGGTTTTGATTCATTAAAACCATAAATAACAAGATCAAGATAACGTCTAACAAGGGGGTTAAGTCTATCAAAAGGTCCCGCTTATTCATTCCCTTCCCCCTCATTTGACTCGATTTCAGCGGTAAGAAGGGAATCTTGCCTCAATAGATAAGTATTAATTAGTTCGGTGTTTTCCTCCACACTTGCTTGAAGAAAACCATTCAAGCCTTTGAAGATGATAGCAAATACGATTCCCCAAAAAGTAGAAGTCAAGGCGTCAAAAAATAGATCTGTTTGATGGGCTTGAACCATCGGAATTAAAGCAACCACAGTTCCCAAGAGTCCAAGCAATGGAAATAGGCTACAAATATTAATAAATAGAACATAGAGACTATTCATTTCTTTGCGCATAGAGAGAATCTCCATTTCTCCATGGCTTTGTAAGAAATAATCATAATGTCTGTTCAATGTCGCTTGATCTGATCTTCCTAAGGCAAGATTACCTTTGGGTAACAAAATTTTATTGAGTTTACAGCTTTTTTGCCAACATAAATAATACAAATAAGATGTGAAAATAGCTAGTAAAATTATCAGAAAATCAAACTTAAAAAAATTTGCAGCAATAGAATCAATAAGTGCCAAAGAATACCTCCTATCCGTTAACAACTCGCTGATCTTGAGGCGTTAGATCCGCTAGATGATTGAGAGCATCCGCTATCTCTGAAGCTTTTATAGATCGTTGTTCAATAAAACTGAGATCAGAAGAAAACTTTACTGGTCGTCCTTGAAATATCATCTGGTAATCTTCATTGGCATACAAAGGGATAAAATTTAGATGACGACCCGTATTACGATAATAGTACTTTTCTAAATTTAAAAAGCCCTCATATATCTCACCAACCTGTGCTTGATCAGATTTATAATCGATATCTGGAAATATCAAAATAGCTTGGCCTTGCCTCAAAGTTTCGACAGTAGCTTTTAATGTTTTAACGATTTGCCTGGACTGACGGTAAACTGGAATGACTCTGGCCGATTTCATTCCTACGCTCACAACATAAGAAGCTAAATAAGCCACAGGCTTCGCGATAAATAAAGGCCAACCAAAACGCTTAGTAAATGTGTAATCAATATAATGTTGGTAGCAAGTTTTTTGATCATAAAAATTACCATACGCCCATACACGAACGAAGCGATCTAACCAGGGTAATATTCGAATAGCTCCTAATAAATTATGATGATGACTAATATAAACTACAGGATCCTCGTACATCTTTAAATCCTTGACATTACTTTTCTCATACTTGGGAGTTAGCAGTCTAGCTAACCATAATATAGTCTTAAAAAATAGACCATAATCATTAGCTTCCATCTATTCATCTCCCCCTTGTACAGGCAAACCTAGACCCTTAATTAGCTGCCAAGCAATTTTGCTTGAATCCTTGACCGTTTGATAATTTGAAAAGTGCTCTGAGTGATAAATAGTCGAAATATCATTCGACTCCCAATTTAACTGCTTTTTGGCCAAGTAGATCAACATATTAATTTCATACTCAAAGCCAGAACCTACTAATTCTGAAAATGGCTGACATAACTCTTTTGTCCAAGCTCTTAAACCTGTCTGCGTATCTCGTATGTATACGCCATACAAGCAATTGAATACTTTAGCCGTTAGTTCATTTCCTAAGCGACTACGAAAGGGAACGTGTTCGTAATCGAATCTACGCATTCCCAATACAATATCGGCTTGGCTACTTACTAACTTTTCACCAGCTGCTATTACGTCTCTTATGGCATGTTGACCATCAGCATCCGCAGTGACCAAGCCAAGATAATAATTTGAGGAGTTTAATAGATAGCGACAGCCAGTCTTAATTCCTTCACCCTTACCTTGGTTATGATCATGCTTTAGTACCGTGACTCGTTCCATTCTAGAGAGATTAGTAAATAATCGGTCATATTCTTTTGAGTTACCATCATTGATAATGACCACTTCCGGTATCTCCTGATCAAGTAGTTGTTGAACGTAATCAGCCAGTTCAAACATGGGATGGTAAGCAGGAATAAGCACCGCAAAAGCTCTCATTGTATTCCCCCTTAATTTCATAGCTTCTCTATTTAAAATAGATTCAAACTAATGATATCAAAATTTCGATTTGCTTCCTAGAATTTAGCTACTTTATTAACTAATAATTAAAAAACCAGAATAGAGATCTCTCCATTCTGGTTTAGAATATTTCTGAAGCCATTTGCCGGAATCGAACCGGCGACCTCTTCCTTACCATGGAAGCGCTCTACCTACTGAGCTAAAACGGCACTTTATAATCAGATTACTCCGCCAGTTGGGCTCGAACCAACGACATCATGATTAACAGTCATGCGCTCTACCGACTGAGCTATGGCGGAATAGCAAAAAATGCGTGGCAACGACCTACTCTCACACGGGCTATCCCGTACTACCATCGGCGCTAAGAAGCTTAACGGCTGTGTTCGGCATGGGAACAGGTGTGTCCTTCTTGCCAATATCACCACACATTATTTACTTGAGTGTCTTGCGATCACTCAAAACTGAATATCAATCCACACCATCATAACCAAACTCTAAATCTTCGTGGTTAAGTCCTCGACCGATTAGTATTCGTCCACTGAACCTATTGCTAGGCTTACACTTCGAACCTATCTACCTGATCGTCTCTCAGGGGTCTTACTTACTTGCGTAATGGGAAATCTCATCTTGAAGCTGGCTTCACGCTTAGATGCTTTCAGCGTTTATCCATCCCACACGTAGCTACCCAGCGATGCTCCTGGC
>NZ_JADD01000030.1 GCF_000518205.1 Hutsoniella sourekii ATCC 700629
AATAACAGTGCTTTACGATCCGAAGACCTTCTTCACACACGCGGCATTGCTCCGTCAGGCTTGCGCCCATTGCGGAAGATTCCCTACTGCTGCCTCCCGTAGGAGTCTGGGCCGTGTCTCAGTCCCAGTGTGGCCGATCACCCTCTCAGGTCGGCTATGCATCATCGTCTTGGTAGGCCGTTACCCCACCAACTAACTAATGCACCGCGGGACCATCCTCTAGTGACAGCAAAAGCCGTCTTTCAACTCAAACTCATGCGAGCTTAAGGTTTATGCGGTATTAGCTACCGTTTCCGATAGTTATCCCCCGCTAGAGGGTAGGTTTCCCACGTGTTACTCACCCGTCCGCCACTCACGTCAAGAGAAACAAGTTTCTCCGTCGGTTCGTTCGACTTGCATGTATTAGGCATGCCGCCAGCGTTCGTCCTGAGCCAGGATCAAACTCTCATGAAAGATGCTGAACGAGTGGACGCTTTAGCGTTTACTCGCTCAGTACTTAGTTGTTTGAGCAACTAAGGTTCTTCTGAGCTTTTATGACTCATTTTGTATGCTGACTATTTTTTATACTGGTTAGGCTTCCAGTGTCTCGAATTTATGATTCGGGTTGTGTCACCGTTTTGGTGACTCCCTACACATTTTGGTGTGTCTTTGTTCAGTTTTCAATGAGCTTTCGTTGCCTTAAGTAACAACTTCTATATTCTATCAACTCTTCAAAGCTTTGTCAAGAATTTTTTAAACTTTTTTGAAAAGTTTTTTGAGTTGTTCGTTTGTCTTTAACGACATTTATTATAATAACATCTCTCAAGATTTGTGTCAACTATTTTTTTGAATAATTTTAAGTTTTTTGATTTGATGTTTTCAATGTCGTTTTGCGACGGTTATTAATATACCATCTGCTTCTTTGTTCGTCAATATCTTTTTTAAAGAAATTAATGTTTTTTTGTTTTTTTCGTGTATTTATTAGATAGGAGGTGCTTTATGGTCCTATTATTATTTCTTTTAGGCGCTTGTACGGGTTCATTTTTCTTTTGTTTGGTTAGTAATATTAATGATTTATCACATCTAGTAGGTCGCTCCCGATGCGACTTTTGCAATCACACCTTATCATCACTAGATTTATTTCCAATATTTTCTATACTATTTCTCAATTTTCGTTGTCGCTACTGTCATCACCCATTATCTTTGAATTATTTTTTATTCGAGTTCTTATCTGCTTTTGTTTTTTTGATTAGTTACTTTGTGTATGCATCCGGATTGTTTTCTATTAGCATTTTTATCATCCTTTTTATCTTATTGTTGATGACGGCATTTGATCTTCACTATCAACTTGTACCTGATAGCTTGCAGATTCTTCTTTTTTTAGTCATCCTTAGCTCTAATAATTTTTCAGCTTCAATTTCGCCATTCATTTTTTCTACCCTTATTTTTTTCACATTACTCAGTCTTAACTGTATTGTGACAAATGGTCTTGGGGGTGCTGATATTAAACTGCTTTCGATTTTAGCTCTTCAAATCGGGCCCCAAGCCTTCTTCTCCTTATTATTATATGCCAGTCTCTTGGCCTTATTTTATTATTTTATTGTTTTACTTTTAACCAAAAAGAGGATCTGTGGGCTCCCTTTTGTACCTTTTATTTTACTTGCTTATCTTATTTCTATCTTAATAGTCACTATATAAAAAAAGAGCCCACAAGGGCTCTTTTAATGATTGAATTAACTTTCAGAAACTGTCTCATCTGATGATTCTTCATCGTTTTCAGCTTCCTCTAATTGACGGGCTAATTCCGCTTCAATTCTTTCAGAGGTACTGGTTTCAAGATTTCGATAGCGCTTCATACCCGTACCAGCTGGAATGAGCTTACCAATGATAACATTCTCTTTAAGACCAATTAAATCATCTTGGTCACCTCGAATGGCTGCATCAGTTAAGACACGAGTTGTTTCTTGGAAGGAAGCAGCTGAGATGAAGGATTTAGTTTCTAGAGCTGCTTTAGTAATACCTAGCAAGACAGGTCTAGCTGTTGCAGGTGTTTCACCAGCTTTAATGGTTTCAGCATTAGCCTTGGTGAAGTCAGCTATATCCATGAGAGCTCCAGGCAAGATATCTGTGCTTGCTGGGTCCATAACGCGGACTTTACGTAGCATCTGACGGACCATAACCTCAACGTGTTTATCACCGATTTCTACCCCTTGACCACGGTAGACGTGCTGTACTTCATCTAGCAAGTATGTCTCTACACTTAAAACATCGGTAACTCTTAGAAGTTCTTTTGGATCGATCGACCCTTCTGTTAGGGCTTGTCCCCGTTCCACTGTATCTCCTTCAGCAACTTTCATACGTGCTTGGAATGGCACATTATAGGTCCGGGTGTCTGTAATTCCTTTAACGGTAATATCTCGTGTCCGATCCGATGGATTCTCTTCAATTGATTCAACAATTCCAGCCACTTCTGTAATCGTTGCTTGTCCTTTCGGATTACGCGCTTCAAAAATTTCTTGAACCCGCGGAAGACCCTGGGTAATATCGCCACCACCAGCTACTCCACCCGTGTGGAAAGTCCGCATGGTCAACTGGGTACCCGGTTCACCGATTGATTGAGCTGCAATGGTTCCAACAGCTTCCCCGACTTCTACTTCTTCACCTGTTGCTAGGTTACGACCATAGCAATGCTTACATACACCATGATTAGTATTACAGGTAAATACAGAACGAATCGTTACTTCCTGAATACCAGCTTCAACAATTTCGTTGGCTATATCTTCAGTAATCATATGGTTAGAAGCAACAATGACCTCTCCGGTTTCTGGATGGAAAACTGTTTTATGAGCATAACGGCCAGTTAGACGTTCTTCAAGTGACTCGATGACACTATTGCCATCCATAATAGCACGGATCGCAAGTCCTTTATCAGTTCCGCAATCATCTTCACGAACAATCACATCTTGTGCAACGTCAACTAGACGACGTGTTAGATAGCCAGAGTCAGCCGTCTTCAAGGCCGTATCGGTCATTCCTTTACGGGCTCCGTGAGTAGAGATAAACATCTCTAAAACGGATAATCCCTCCCGGAAGTTTGAGGTGATTGGAAGTTCGATAATCTTACCAGATGGCGCCGCCATGTTACCACGCATACCCGCTAGTTGGGTAAAGTTGGAGATGTTACCACGGGCCCCAGAATCGGACATCATATTAATGGAGTTAAGACGGGGTAGCTCTTCAACTAGCTCGCCTTGGATCTCATCTTTAGCCTTTTCCCATGTCCGAATGACACTGTTATAGCGTTCATCTTCCGTAATCAATCCTCGACGGTATTGTTTAGTTATACTATCTACACGGTCATGAGCTTCTGTTAAAATGGCTTCTTTTGAATCCAAACGAATAACATCAGCGACACCGACTGTAATACCGGCTTTTGTAGAATATTTATAACCCAAGTCCTTCATACGGTCCAACATATTTGAAGTTTCAGCTACCTTATAGCGTTTAAAGACTTCAGCAATGATGTTCCCAAGGTTTTTCTTCTTAAATGGCGGAACTAAGTCCAACTCAGCAATTTGTTCCTTGATGTTGCTTCCTTTTTCGAGGAAGAATCGGTCATCTGTTTTGTTGACTAAGTTGTCCATGGTTGGTTCATTAAGATATGGGAACTCTTTCGGCATGATAGCATTAAATAATAGTTTACCGACAGTCGTAACCATCATTCGTTCCTTCTGCCAGTCTGTAAACGGCTTGCCACTTTCAGCTAATGCCTTAGCCGGGATTGCAATTCGAGTATGCAAGTGAGCGTAACCATTCTCATAAGCGATTTGAGCTTCACTTGCTGATGATACAATCATTCCTTCGCCTTGACGGCCCGCTTCTTCAAGCGTTAGGTAATAGTTACCTAAGACCATATCCTGCGACGGTGTAACAACTGGTTTTCCATCTTTCGGGTTTAGAATGTGTTGAGCTGCTAGCATAAGTAGACGAGCTTCAGCTTGAGCTTCTTCAGAAAGTGGAACGTGAACGGCCATTTGGTCCCCATCAAAGTCGGCGTTATAAGCCTCACAAACAAGTGGATGAAGACGAATAGCTTTACCTTCTACTAATACCGGTTCAAATGCTTGAATCCCTAATCTGTGAAGAGTAGGTGCCCGGTTTAGTAGAACTGGATGTTCTTTGATGACTTCTTCAATCACTGGCCAAATTTGATCGTCTTGAGTTTCAATCATTTTCTTAGCCATCTTGATGTTGCCAGCTATTTCACGTTCAACAAGTTCTTTCATCACAAATGGCTTGAATAATTCAATAGCCATTTCTTTTGGTAGACCACATTGATACATCTTTAAGTAAGGACCAACAACGATAACAGAACGACCTGAGTAATCCACACGCTTACCAAGTAAGTTTTGACGGAAACGTCCTTGCTTACCTTTTAGCATATGAGAAAGGGACTTCAATGGGCGATTACCTGGTCCAGTTACGGCACGACCGCGACGCCCATTATCGATCAAGGAATCCACTGCTTCTTGTAGCATTCTCTTTTCATTTTGTACAATGATCTCTGGCGCTCCTAAGTCCAACAAACGTTTCAAACGATTATTACGGTTAATAACACGACGGTAAAGATCGTTTAAATCAGAGGTGGCAAAACGTCCACCGTCTAATTGAACCATCGGTCTTAATTCAGGCGGGATAACAGGTAGAGCTTCCATAATCATCGATGTCAATTCATTACCAGATTCAATAAATGAATCCAGAATTTCCAAACGACGGATGGCCCGCGTTCTCTTTTGACCAGTTGCAGTTTTTAATTCTTCTTTAAGGGCTGCAGCTTCCGATTCTAAGTCGACATCATTCAATAGATCACGAATAGCTTCCGCACCCATCTTGGCAGTAAAACGAGTCCCTAATTCACGTTTTTTCTCACGATACTCTAGCTCACTTAAGAGTGACTTATATTCAAGCATAGTATCCCCTGGATCAGTGACGATATAAGAAGCAAAATAAATTACTTCTTCCAATAAACGGGGACTTAAATCAAGAATCAATCCCATTCTGGAAGGGATCCCCTTGAAATACCAAACGTGGGTAACAGGAGCCGCTAGCTCAATATGTCCCATACGTTCACGACGAACCTTGGCCTTGGTTACTTCAACCCCACAACGTTCACAGACTCTTCCCTTGTAGCGAATGCGCTTGTATTTACCACAAGCACATTCCCAGTCTTTTGTCGGTCCAAAAATTCGCTCATCAAACAATCCATCTTTTTCTGGCTTTAATGTTCGATAATTAATTGTCTCTGCCTTTTTGACTTCTCCGTAAGACCAACTGCGGATCTTCTCTGGAGATGCTAAACCTATTTTCATAGATTCAAATGTATTTACATCAATCAAAGGGCTAACCTCCTTGTATTATTCACTTAGTATCTTGACCTTCTCTTTCAAACGAGGTTTATTCGCTTAAGCTCGTGTTTTTATCTTTCTCGTTCTTTAATTGTTCTTCTTTGTAACGTTCCAAGGCATTGTAATTAATGACATCTTCTTCGTCTTCGTCATCTTGAAGATCAATTTCTTGGCCTTCTTTATCCAATACTTGTAAATCGAGCCCTAGTGACTGCAATTCCTTAACGAGTACTCTAAAGGATTCTGGAACTCCTGGAGTTGGTAATGGTTCCCCTTTAACAATCGCTTCATAAGTCTTAACACGTCCGACAACATCATCCGATTTGTAGGTTAGGATTTCTTGCAGGGTATGAGCCGCACCATAAGCTTCAAGGGCCCAAACCTCCATCTCTCCAAAACGTTGGCCACCAAATTGAGCTTTACCACCTAGTGGTTGTTGGGTAACTAGAGAGTATGGTCCAGTTGAACGAGCGTGAATCTTGTCATCAACCATATGTCCTAGTTTTAGCATATACATGACACCAACAGAAACCTTGCGGTCAAATGGTTCACCTGTTCGCCCATCGTAAAGGGTCGTCTTAGCATCAGGTGCTAAACCTGCTTCAGCTACGGTATCCCAGAGGTCTTCCTCACTGGCCCCATCAAATACAGGGGTTGCAATCTTAATACCGAGCTCACGAGCAGCCATTCCCAAGTGAAGTTCAAATACTTGTCCAATATTCATCCGAGATGGAACCCCTAATGGATTCAATAGAATATCAACAGGTGTGCCGTCTGGCAAGAATGGCATATCTTCTTCTGGAACAACAAGAGACACAACCCCTTTGTTACCGTGACGACCGGCCATCTTATCCCCGACTTGAATCTTACGTTTTTGAACAATATACACCCGAACCAACATATTAACACCTGGCGATAGCTCATCACCATTCTCGCGCAAGAAGATTTTCACATCATGGACAATACCGCCACCACCGTGAGGAACACGTAAAGAAGTATCGCGCACTTCCCGTGCCTTCTCTCCAAAAATAGCATGCAGTAGTCGTTCTTCAGCTGATAATTCAGTGACACCTTTTGGTGTTACTTTCCCAACTAAAATATCACCGTCACGAACTTCGGCACCGATTGAAATAATCCCATCTTTATCAAGATACTTCAACGCATCTTCCCCAACGTTAGGGATTTCGCGTGTGATTTCTTCAGGCCCTAACTTTGTATCACGGGCTTCTGATTCATATTCTTCAATATGGATGGACGTATAGACATCATCTTTAACAAGACGCTCAGACATGATAATGGCATCCTCAAAGTTATAACCATCCCAAGTCATAAAGGCTACGAGTGGATTTTGTCCCAGAGCCAATTCGCCGTTTTCCATTGATGGACCATCCGCCAAAACTTCCTTAGCGTCAACTTGATCACCTAATTCAACCAAAGGTCTCTGGTTATAACAAGTACCAGCATTTGAACGGGCAAACTTAGTTAAGTGATATTCATCAATACTGCCATCTTCAATCTTCACTCTCACGCAATTAGCATCTACATAGACCACTTCTCCAGGTCGCTTACATAATAGAGCTGCACCAGAGTCATGGGCTGCTTGATATTCCATACCTGTTCCGATAAATGGTGAACGTGGTTGCACAAGAGGAACCGCTTGACGCTGCATGTTAGCCCCCATCAAAGCACGGTTGGAGTCGTCATTTTCCAGGAATGGAATAGAAGCGGTCGCAACAGATACTACTTGCTTAGGTGATACGTCCATGTAGTCCACTTGATCCACTGATACTTCCAAGTTTTCATCTTTGTAACGAGCCATAACTAGATCGTTAACAAATTTTCCATCTTCATCCAGTTTAGAGTTAGCTTGAGCTACCACATACAAGTCTTCCTCATCCGCAGAAAGGTAATGAATTTCATCAGTTGCTCGCTGTTCAGACTTGTCAACTTTACGGTATGGTGTTTCGATGAAGCCAAATTTATTGATCTTAGCATAAGAGGCTAAACTGTTGATCAAACCAATGTTAGGTCCTTCTGGTGTCTCAATTGGACACATCCGGCCGTAATGTGAATAGTGAACGTCTCGAACTTCATAACCAGCTCGGTCACGTGTCAAACCACCAGGTCCCAAGGCTGACAGACGACGCTTATGCGTTAACTCTCCCAGCGGATTGGTTTGGTCCATAAATTGAGATAGCTGTGAAGAACCAAAGAATTCTTTAATAGCCGCCACTACCGGACGAATATTAATTAGCTGTTGAGGAGTCATTGAAGAAACGTCTTGTAAGGACATCCGTTCGCGGACTACACGTTCCATCCGACTCAAACCGATTCTGAACTGGTTTTGTAGCAATTCACCCACAGCACGAATTCGACGATTTCCTAGATGGTCAATATCATCTGTTTGACCAATACCAAAATCTAGAAATAGGTAATAGTTGATAGATGCTAAAATATCAGCCGGTGTCAGGCATTTGATTTCTTCAGCAATATTGGCATTCCCAATAATATTAATAACTTTTTCTGAATCTAGTGGTGAATATACTTTGATAATTTGTAAGTCAATCGGCTCACCTAAGATTCCTTCAAGAGAAGGATCTAGAGTAACCACGTTCAGACCATTATCCAAGTACGGAATAAGTTGATCAATCTTATCTTGATCTAATTCTGTTCCTTCCGTAAAGATCACCTCACCTGTTTCAGGATCAGCTAAAGTCTCTGCAAGAGTTAATCCAAGTAAACGATACTTTAAGTGAAGTTTCTTATTAATCTTATAACGCCCAACACTTGCTAAATCATAGCGACGGGGATCAAAGAAGCGACTGGTTAATAAGTTTCTTGAGCTTTCTGCAGTCTTAGGTTCGCCAGGACGTAGACGCTCATAGATATCTTTTAAGGCCTCTTCAATCCGAGAATCGGCTATATTTTTGTGGACATCTTTTTCAAAGGTATTATCCAAGAGTTCTGATTCACCAAAAAGTTCATTGATCTCTTCATCGGATCCAATACCGATAGCACGAATTAGGGCTGTTAGAGGTAACTTTCTAGTCCGGTCAATTCGAACATAAGCTACTCCCCGTGCATCTGTTTCAAATTCTAGCCATGCTCCACGGTTAGGAATTACTGTTGATGTAAAGGTATGACGAGCGCGCTTATCAACCTTGTCATGGAAATAGACACTTGGTGAACGTACTAATTGAGAAACAATAACCCGTTCAGCACCATTGATGATGAAGGTTCCCATTTCTGTCATCATTGGGAAATCACCAAAGAAGACAACCTGCTCCTTGACTTCATTCGTCTCATTATTGATTAGACGAAGACGCACATAGATCGGTTTAGAATAGTTAGCATCGTGACTACGAGCTTCTTCAACATTATACTTACCTTCTCTTAATTCATAATCTACAAAATGTAATTCCAAATTCTCCGTATGGTCAACAATCGGAGACATGTCGTCAAACATTTCTTTAATTCCTTCTTCAAGGAACCACTGATAGGAATCTGTTTGAATTTCTGTTAGATCTGGCAATTCTAGGACTTCTTGGATTTGCGAATAGCTACGACGCTTGGCTTTTTTACCATATTGGACAATATGATGTTTGTTCAAACTCTTCACCCCTTAAGATCAAAATAATGTTACATTTTCGTTACAAATATTAACATTTGGTAACAAATGACTCAATCAGCTAATTTTTAGCAAAAAAATAACAAAAGAAAAGGGTACTTGACACTGATCTTTTGTTGATATAAAGCTGATTTGGACAATATTTCAAAGCAGCTTATTTTATAGTTCTGATTAGCTTCATATATTATACAGAAAATAATTAAAAAGTCAATAGTCGCTAGTTTTCTTTCTCGCTGACTAGAACCCAATAGCCTTTATCTAAGGCTAATCGATCGACATTTCCAAACACTGCTTCCATATGCTTTTTCATCGAAGGAGCGCCTTGTTTTTTCTGGATCACCACTAATAATTTTCCTTGAGGATCTAAATGATCGTAAGCAAAGTCAACAAAGTGCTGGATGACTGCCTTACCAGCCCGTATTGGCGGGTTCGTGACAACAAATTCATAAGTATTCTCTAATTTAAAATCAGATGCTGTTATATCACCATGGATCCAACGGATATTGTTTACCTGATTTAAGGTTTGATTTACCTCAGCTAGCTGAAAAGCACGTTGATTAATTTCAATGCCAGTGACCTGACTCTTGGGATAAAAGCTCGCGAGGCTGATAGCAATTGGCCCATAGCCACTTCCCAATTCAAGAATTCTTGCTTGTTTCATATTTGGGAAGGCTTCAATAAAGGCTTTAACAATAACTTTGGAACCATAATCAAAGAACCCTTTAGAAAATACACCACTATCTGTTTGGAATCGGAAGCGACGGTTATTAATTTGATCTTCAATTATCTTCAAATCATGGTTGGAACCTGGATCCATACTATAATAATGATCAGACATACTTTAATCCTTCCCTCTATATAAAAAGAGCCAAGGTCAATTTCATAACCTTGGCTAACAGTAAATAATAAATTATTTTAATTCTGCAGATCCGCCAGCTTCTTCGATTGCTGCCTTCAAAGCTTCTGCATCTTCCTTAGCTAAACCTTCTTTGATTACGCTTGGAGCGCCGTCAACTAATTCTTTAGCTTCTTTAAGTCCTAGACCAGTTGCTTCACGAACTGCCTTGATAACTTTGATCTTAGCTGAACCTGCATCTGTTAATTCAACATCAAATTCAGTCTTTTCTTCAGCAGCATCGCCACCAGCAGCACCAGCTACAGCTACAGGAGCAGCAGCAGATACACCAAATTCTTCTTCGATTGCTTCAATTAATTCGTTTAATTCAATAATTGTTGCTTCTTTAATTTCAGCAATAATGTTTTCAATATTTAAAGCCATTTTATTTCCTCCGTTTTATGTTTAATTGATTAAATTGACCCGCTCATTAAGCAGCGTCTTCTTCTTTCTTATCAGCAACAGCCTTAACTGCATACGCAACGTTGCGGACAGGAGCTTGTAATACAGAAAGTAACATAGATAGTAAACCTTCGCGGTCTGGAAGTTTTGCCAATGCTTGGATTTGTTCCACGCTAGCAACTTCGCCTTCAATTGTTCCACCTTTAATTGTTAGTGCTTCCGCATTCTTAGCAAATTCTGCCACAATTTTAGCTGGGGCAACAACTTCTTCTTCAGAATAAACGATAGCTGTAGGTCCTACAAACACTTCGTTTAATTCAGCTAATTCAGCTTTTTCAGCTGCACGACGTAACATGGTGTTTTTGACAACTTCCATCTTCACACCTGCTTCACGTAATTGCTTACGTAATTCAGTCACTTCGGCAACTGTTAGCCCTAGATAGTCAACTACAACGATAGAAGCAGCAGATTGTAAGTTTTCAGCAACTTCTTTAATTTGTAATTCTTTTTCTTCACGTGATACTACTCGTCTTACCAATGATTTCACCTCCGACATTCCTAATTAGTACAAGAGATTTTAATTAAAAAATCTCCATGCCGACTAAGACATAGAGATAGATCCTTTAAACGGGAACTTCCTCGGTAAGAAATTAAGGCATCAGCCACTTACTGTCTTCGGTCGTAAATTACCTAATACATATTATAGGTATTATTTAAATTTGTCAATAATTATTTTGCTTCGTCTGTAAGGGTTGGCGCATCAATTTTGATACCAGGTCCCATTGTTGTCGTAATTGCTAAGTTGTTGATATAGCCACCACGAACAGAAGCCGGACGTAAACTTACAAGACGGCTATGTAAAGCGCGTAAGTTTTCTAATAATTTTTGGTCATCGAATGATACTTTACCGATTGGAACGTTAACGATTCCTGCATTATCTGCTCGGTAAGTTACTTGACCTGCTTTGATATCTTCAACAGCTTTAGTTACATCTTGAGTAACTGTTCCTGTTTTAGGGTTAGGCATTAAACCTTTAGGTCCTAATACACGCCCTAAACGTCCAACTTGACCCATCATATCTGGTGTAGCTACCATGACATCAAAGTCTAACCAGCCACCTTCGATTTTTTCGATTAGATCTGCTTCTCCAACAAAGTCAGCACCGGCAGCTTTGGCTTCTTCAGCTTTAGCTCCTGTAGCAATAACTACAACTGTTTGAGTCTTACCAGTACCATGTGGCAATACCATTGCCCCACGAATTTGTTGATCAGCTTTTTTAACGTTGATATTTAAATTATATGAAACTTCAACTGTCGCATCAAAATTAGCGATGTCAGTTTCTTTTGCTAAAGCCACTGCTTCAGCAGGTGAATATGCTTTTGTGCGGTCTACTTTTTCTAAAGCCGCTTGATATCTTTTGCCTTTTTTAGCCATTTTATTTCCTCCTATTTTTGTGGTATTAACGGTTTCTCCTCCCACACCCGATAGAATACGGGTTTGTGGAAGCTGCCCCGCGTTTAGCCTTCGACAGTAATACCCATTGAACGAGCAGTACCTTCAACCATACGCATTGCAGCTTCTACAGTTGCTGCATTTAAATCTTCCATTTTTGTTTCAGCAATTTCACGCACTTGGTCGCTTGTGACACTTGCTACTTTGTTCTTATTAGGTTCACCAGATGCTTTATCAATTCCAGCAGCCTTTTTCAATAAAACTGGAGCTGGAGGTGTCTTAGTAATGAAGCTGAATGAACGGTCTTCATAAACATCGATAACAACTGGAATAATCATTCCGTTTTTATCTGCTGTTTTCTCGTTGAATTCTTTAGTGAAAGCAACAATATTTACCCCAGCTTGCCCTAATGCAGGACCTACTGGAGGAGCTGGACTCGCTTGTCCGGCAGGAATTTGTAATTTAACTTGAGTTACGACTTTTTTAGCCACGAAACATTCCTCCTAATTCTTTTTCGTGATGTGGTTTACGGGGGGATCCCCTCCCACTCATGCATGCCTATAGCATACCGAAACATTATATCATGATCAAAAGCTTAGTCAAGAGTTTTTTTGTTGATTTTGACGATAGAATAGATAGAGATAGATAATGGTAGAAAAACTGGCAATAATTAATAAGAGATACCATAAATACTTATTTGCAGTATTCTCACGCATCAGACTACTTAAATAAATGATAAAAACAGGCATCTGCCATTGATTGCCATACATCATATAACAATAACTATATGTAATAAACAAGAAAACTAAACTTCCTCCGATGACAGCAAGTACTAAATAGTCAGACAGCTGACCGTATTGGTTAAAGAGATAATTCCCAAATGTTACCGCTATTAAACAGATAGTGAGTGAGGAATGTAGTCCAACAATCACCTTATTGAAAGGATTACTGGCTCTTAAACGCTGGCTACCACTTACTAATTTCATTAATTTAAATAACTTATTGGCATAAATGACGGTCACAATAAAGTTAACTAAGTTTAACCGGTAAGCAGCTGTTATAACCATCAAAATATGACAGGTCATCCATTCAAGTTCTAAAGGAGCCAATAAGTTGCGTGGGTCGTTTGAATCAGCCTGATCATCTCTAAAGACAAGAAACAAATGATAGGCGACACCTAGAAAAATTAAAAACCAAAAATTTTGGAAATGGATACTTGGACTTAGTGGGTTTGCATCAGAATGAAGATTAATCAGGAAGTTCGGCATAAGGTCTAGCGAACTTAGACTGATACTATGAATCACAAGCACAAGAATAAAGCTTGCTAGTCTGCCAATTTGAGTGATTTTTTTCATTGATATACACTTTTCAATTAAAAGTTCTCTTTACGAACTTGATGATAGTCCAATTCTGCTATGGTCTCACGACCGAACATCTCAATGGATACTTTCAACTTCTGTTGTTGAGGCTCTAACTCTTCAATGGTTCCCGCCATTCCAGAGAACGCACCATCAATAATTTCTACTGGATCGCCGACTTCAACATCCAGATCAACTACCGGCTTAGGTGCTTCCATCTCGCCTAAGAGGACGGCCACTTCGTCAGGTAGGAGTGGTGAAGGTTTACTTCCTGCCCCATGTGAACCCACAAATCCTGTAACACCAGGTGTGTTTCTGACAATAAACCAAGCTTCATCAGACATAATCATTTCAACTAGGACATAGCCAGGAAACTTTTTCTTATTTTTTTTCTTTTGGACACCATCCTTCATTTCAGTAACTTCCTCTTCTGGAACCATCACTTGAAAGATATTATCCTCCATTTCCATGGATTCTTTTCTTAGTTCGATGTTTTCTTTTACTTTATTTTCATATCCTGAGTAGGTATGTAAGACATACCATTCCTTATTTCCTTCCATCTCTATACCCCTTTCAAATTCAAAATAAAAAACCTACAATTTCCTGTAGGTCTTCGCTTATATACATTATAACAAGTTTTAATTAAGAAATAAACAATTCTTGGCTAAAGAGAGATTAGCCAACCGATTAATTCTGAAAACAGTGTGTCTACCCCTGCAAAATAAATGGCAAAGAATAGCACCATGAACAAGACAACCCAAGTAAAGTGATTGGTCTCTTTGAAACTAGGCCAAGTCACTTTTTTCATTTCACGTCCAACTTCTCTAAAATAACCCACTATCTCACCTTATTTCTATTTAGTTTCCTTATGTAAGGTATGTTTATTACAGTATTTACAAAATTTCTTTACTTCTAAACGATTGGCTTGACCAGCTTGAGTGGGGGTCATCGAATAATTTCTTTGCCCACAGACCGTGCAAGCTAAGGCTGCTTTCTTGTTCGCCACTTGCAACCCTCCTTATATTTTAACATCCTACTAATGATAATAAAAATAGAGAATTCTTGTCAAGTCTAAGTTCAGGGTTTACCTGCTAGCCAAGCCTTCGATTGTTGATAGAGCTCAAAGGTTTATCTTATATAGCGCTTAAATTTCTGCTTACACCGGTCTAAGGCCGAACGGATAACTTTAACGGGGAGGTTTAACTGCTGGCTGATTTCCTCGTAACCTCCCAAATTGATGTAGGCCTTTAAAATACGTTCCTCCAAAAGTGATAAACTTTGCCAAAACTGATTAAACTGTTCTTGAACGATGAGTCGATCATCACCAGGAATATCTAAGTCTGACTTTATTTTATCATATGGGCCGTAGAGTCTATAGGCTTCGGACTGCTCTTGGATCGCATCCAAGGAAAAATAACCGCCATGGTCACGTTTTTCAGCCTGCTCGCGCCTCTTTAGATTATCGACATGATTTAATAATAAACTGTTATAATATGGAGCAAAAAATATATTTTTTGATTTTTCATAAGTTTTTACTGCTTCATAAAGAATTAGACGACCTTCCTGCACCATATCATCATAGTCAAAAAGTTCGACTCGGTAGGCGCGGAATAACTTCCATAATAAAGGGCTAAAACGTTCAACCAACACTTCAAAAGCATGAGGGCAAAATTCCTCTTGTAACTGACCTACAATTTCTTCATTCGAAACAAAGGGATTTTCAAACATCTTGTCTCCTTATATCTTGGAGCGCAGTTAGCTTTTATTATCCTTTCCATTATTTAAACGAAGCTGATTTAATGCCAGTAATTGATCGGGCTTCCACGGACTTCGTCGCCTGGATAGGTGGTGGTAGTGATCCTCAATATCTATTTGTATTTGCTGCTTGGTGTATTTTATCTCTACTAATAGCTCTTTGGCAGATTGCCTGAGAGCACCTTGTTGAAATATCATCCACTGTTCGGCAGCATCGCTGGTCGCGACAATCACACGCGTTAAAGCGTTAATGAATTGAGGTACGGTTCTTTCTATATAGCTATCTGCAGTCTCTCCTTCTTTAGTGAAGACAACTTCTAAATCATACATATCATAAGTTTGCGTAATGCCAGGAACAAGGTGCGCATCAAATACCACAATCACTTCCACATCTCGATACTTACGGTAATTTGAAAGTCTAAACAAAAGTAAATCCCGAGCGGCTTGAATGTCTTCAGCCTTTTGCAAGGCGACTAATTCAGGCCATGATCCGATCATGTTATAACCATCGACAAATAAGATTTCTCGACGTTTCATTAGCTTGGCCCCTTCGGTAATCGTTGACGGGCCACTTCATACATCATCAAAGCTGCCGCCACACTTGCATTTAAACTTTCCACTTGCTGAGTCATCGGAATGGTGATGATTTCATCGGCAATTTTCTTGATATTAGCCGACACCCCTCTACCTTCATTTCCAATAACTATTGCGATTGGACCTTGGGTGTTCCAATCTCTCAGATCAGTCCCCTCTAAGTCGCTAGCAAATACCCAAATTCCTTCTTCTTTAAGCGACTGAATCGTTTGAGATAAATTCGTCACGCGAACAACGGGTACATACTCCAAGGCTCCAGCAGATGTCTTGGCTACGATACCAGTTAAACCAACCGACCGTCTTTCAGGAATGATAATACCATGAGCCCCCACAGCCGCTGCCGTTCGAATGATTGATCCTAAATTATGTGGATCTTCAAGTTTATCTAGAATAACTATGAAGGGATCTTCATCGCGTTCGCGGGCTAAATCGAATATATCGGTTAATTGGCTGTAGTTATGACTTGGAAGAGTGGCCGCAATACCTTGGTGATTTTGATGGTCCGTTAGATTATCTAACTTGCTCTTAGGCACCTCTTGATAGATGATTCCTTGCTGCTTCACCTTCTTAAGTATATTAGAAATTTGTGGATTAGAAAGCCCTCTTTGCACAAAGATTTTATTTATTTGCCGACCTTCCTCTAAAAGGCCCAAAATCACGTGTTTTCCATACAAAACTTCTGTTTCCGTCGCTGAAAGTTCTGTTTTGTTCACCTGATTTTTTTTCAATTTAGTCACCACCTATCCTTTTATCATTCTCAGTATCAATCAATTGGATCGCATAGGTGATCAATTCGACTAAGCGTTCCTCATTTCCTGCAAGATAGTGCCAACCCATTAAAGACTCGAATCCCGTCGCCTGCCGATAGTCGCCGATACTTGCGTTTTTAGCCTTGGTATTAGCCTTGTGATTGCGTCCACGCTTAAAATACTGGATCTCCTCTTGACTTAAAAAATCTTCTTGATTCAACCAATGGCGCATCACCTTTGCCTGACCACTAGCCTCCACGTATTTGATCGCAGATTTATGGAGCAAATTAGGATCCGTTAACCCCTTTTCTAAGACATGCGCTCGCACATAAACCTCATAGATTGCATCACCGATATAGGCTAAAGCTGCTCCATTTAAAAGGTGGGCGTTAACCATTCTCCTTCACCCGCTTCCATGTTGTTCCTTGAGGTGTGTCGTCTAAGAGGATGCCCTGAGCCTTTAATTGATCGCGAATTTGGTCCGCTCTTTGAAAATCCTTCTCTTGTCTTGCTTTTTCACGTTGATCGATTAATGATTGGATATCTGCTTCTAAATCCTGAGACTCCTCTTCAAAGATCAGACCAAATATTTCTAATAGTTCTCTGAGCAATCGATCCATTGCTGTTAATACTTTCCCACTAACAACATCCTTATTCAGATATTGATTAATCGTCTTGATGAGATCAAATATTTCTGTTAGACCATTGGCAGCATTAAAGTCATCATCCATTGCTGCTTGAAAAGCCTGTTGATGGTTCTCTAATTGTCTGACATATTCTTGATCATCAGCCAAGGCTAGCTGTCCATCGGCTAGTCGATGATGCAAGCGACGTAATACCTCAGTAATTCTTGCGATATTCGTTCGCGCTTCTTGTAGAGCAGATTGATCATATTTGAGCGGTCTTCGGTAGTGGACACTAGCCAGTAGATAACGCACAACCAGAGGATCCTCTTCTTTAAGTAAATCTCTCAACAAGACAAAGTTACCCAATGACTTACTCATTTTTTCTTCATCTTGGCCAAAGGTTACAAAGCCATTGTGCATCCAATAATTGGCAAAAGTTTGGTCCGTTTTTGCTTCCGACTGAGCAATTTCATTTTCATGATGGGGAAATTCCAAATCTTGACCTCCCCCATGGATGTCAATGGTATCGCCCAAGTGTTTAGTCGCCATCACTGAACATTCGATATGCCAGCCTGGGCGACCTTGTCCCCAAGGAGAAGCCCAACTTACTTCTCCTTCTGTCTTACTAGACTTCCACAAGGCAAAGTCTAACGGATCTTCCTTCCGTTCCATCTCGTCATCTTGCAGACGCTGACTGGCACCAATTTGAAGGTCATCTAAAGATTGGTGTGATAAGCAACCGTATTTGGCAAAACTCTTAGTTCGATAGTAGACATCTCCTTGGGATTCATAAGCATGCCCCTTAGCTATCAATTCAGAAATAAATTGAATAATTTCAGGAATGTGGTCCTTTACCCGTGGATGTAAGCTAGCTGGCTTAATGTGAATAGCCTGAGTGTCTTCCTTGAAGGCTTGAATATATTTATCACTTACTGCTTCTGCTGTTAAATTCTCTTCATGAGCGGCCTTAATAATCTTATCGTCGACATCGGTAAAATTTGATACATAATTAACCGTATAGCCACGATACTCTAAGTAACGTCGAACCGTATCAAAAGCCACACTACTGCGTGCATTTCCAATGTGGATATAGTTGTAGACGGTCGGTCCACAGACATAGAAATTAACGGTCCCCTCATGTAGAGGTTTAAAAACTTCTTTTTGGCGTGAAAGTGTATTGTAAATTTGAATGGACATATTCCAGCCTCCTTGTCTTAGTGCTTTAAATTCTATCATAAAGCTAGATTTTTCGCTTCTTTTAGTTGCTAAAAAACGCCAACTCAGAAGAGTCAGCGTTTGAAATGAACTTTACATTTGCTTTTTAACTTGCTGGATGTGGTCTAGCGCTTTATCTTTGCCCAGTAAAGCAATAACATTCGCTAGTTCTGGTCCATGCATTTGACCACTAACAGCGATCCGAATTGGCATAAATAATTTACGGCCCTTGACACCTGTTTCTTTTTGAATTTCTTTTGTTAAAGGTTTAATATTTTCAACCTGGAAATCCTCAGCTGGCAAGGCTTGTAGTTTGTTTTCGATAGCATCAATAACCAGAGGTGCCGTTTCATTTGAAATTTCCTCTTTCGCTTCTTGGCTGATTTCTAAATGATCATTGAAGAATAGGCGAGATAGGTCGACAATTTCGGCACCATAAGACATTTCATCATGGTACAGACTCACTAGTTCACGAACCCAGGCCTGTTGTTCCTCATTCAGATCTTCAGGAACCAAGCCTGCTTTTTGTAGATGAGGTAGAGCTAATTCAACTACACGGTCCAGGTCACATGCCTTCATGTAGGTGTTGTTGATCCACTCTAACTTCTTAACATCAAAAGAAGCTGGGGAAGTCGATAGACGATCCACATCAAAAATATCTATAAATTCCTCACGTGAGAAAATTTCTTCTTCCCCTTTAGGTGACCAACCAAGTAAGGCAATAAAGTTAAACATAGCCTCAGGCAAGTAACCTAACTCTCGGTATTGCTCGATAAATTGGAGGACTCCTCCATCGCGCTTACTTAATTTGCGATTGGTTTCAGCGTTAACAATCAAGGTCATATGACCAAAGCGAGGAGCTTGCCACCCGAAAGCGTCATAAATCATTAATTGTTTAGGTGTGTTTGCGATATGATCATCTCCACGAAGAACATGCGTAATTTCCATTAAATGATCATCAACCACCACTGCAAAGTTATAAGTCGGCATACCGTCTTTCTTTTGAATCACCCAGTCGCCGGAGATGGATTTGGACTCAAAGGAAATAGGCCCTTTCACTAGGTCGTCGAATTGATAGACTTCATTTTCAGGAACCCGGAAGCGAATAGCCGGTACTCTACCCTCAGCTTCAAAGGCTGCTTCTTGTTCGGGCGTAAGATGAGCATGCTGTCCAGCATAATGAGGCATTTCACCACGTGCTTTTTGTGCTTCTCTTTCAGCTTCCAATTCTTCCTCTGTCATATAACACTTATAAGCTTTGTCTTCAGCAAGCAATTGTTCAATCAGCGGACGATAAATATCCAAACGCTCTGATTGACGATAAGGACCGTATTCACCAGGATTAACCGCTGATTCATCCCAATCCATTCCCAACCATTTTAAGTTTTCTAATTGACTTTGCTCACCGTGGGCAATGTTACGCTTAGTGTCGGTGTCCTCTGTTCTAATAATAAATTCCCCTTGGTTATGGCGGGCAAATAAATAATTAAACAAGGCAGTTCGAGCATTACCAATATGTAATTCTCCTGTGGGACTTGGTGCGTAACGTACGCGAATTTTCTGTGTCATATCCATATCCTTCCTTTCATATCCTTACCATTATAGTCTTTGTTGACTAAGTTGACAATAACTAGTCACCAATCTTAGCAAAGATCATTCGACCCGCCGCTGTCTGGAGAGCGCTGGTAACTGTGACATTGATTGTTTCATTCATATGCAATAAGCCGTCCTCAACGACAATCATCGTTCCATCTTCTAGATAGGCAACTCCTTGCTTGCGTTCGGTCCCTTTTTTAATAATTTGAACTTGTAACCTTTCACCCGGAATAAAGACAGGCTTAACCGCATTGGCTAATTCATTGATATTATATACCGGTATGTGTTGGAATTCTGCTACCTTGTTCAAGTTAAAATCATTGGTTACAATACCTGCATTGATTAATTTAGCAAGCTTCATGAGTTTACTATCAACTTCTGGTATATCTTCAAAATCACCTTCATAAAACTCTATTGAAATGTTCTCTTCCTTTTGAAGATCATTTAGAATATCAAGCCCACGACGTCCCTTAGCCCGCTTCAGCGAATCTTGAGAATCTGCGATTAATTGTAGCTCATGAAGAACAAAGTTGGGAATCAATAAGGTACCTTCAAGAAATCCTGTCTTAACAATTTCTGCAATCCGACCATCGATGATAACACTGGTATCTAATAACTTATAATTGGAGTTAACTTGAGTTGCCATTTTGTTATTGCTTTGAGTAGATTCTTGACTGTCCACCTCTAGAGTAGAGGCAGGCCTTAAACGAGCAAAAAAATCTTGAATTTCGTTTTTTCGCGAAGTAGCTGTCTGATAGCCCACTAAGGCAAGGACAATCGATGTGACCAATGGGAGCGTCGAAGAAATAAAGGGGATATCTAAGCCCATAAAAGGAAGGGCAATTAAATAACCGATTAATAGACCCAAAAGAGTCCCAGCAGTACCAATGATTAAATTGGAAGATGTTTGCCGGTTCATCCAATCGGTCAAGTTACGTATCATCTTCTCAATCAAAGGTGCCAGTAAGGTCCCTAATAATATAAAAATAATAGCAAAAATAAAAGCATTAAGCGCTGGATGAATCAATATTCGATTGTGAATATTGGCCATACGCCATAGGGCAGGACCAATGGTTAAACCAAAACTGAGACCGACAATACCTGATAATAAATAAATTACTTTCTTAAACATCCATTCACCTCCTATCCTTTAGGAAATATTTTATTGATAGCCTCTTGAATAGTCTTAACCGGAATTAATTCCGTTCCATCTAGTTCAAGTTCCAACTCATCATAGTTATTTTTCGGAATAAAAATTCGATTGAATCCAAGTTTATGTGCCTCTTTGACTCGTTCTGTCACTTGCGAGACGCGTCTAATCTCACCTGTTAGCCCAATTTCGCCGATAAAGCAATCCGAGATTTCCGTCGGCCGATTCCAATAGCTGGAAGCGATACTGACTGCAATAGCCAAATCAATCGCAGGCTCATCTAATCGAACGCCCCCTGTAGTCTTAAAAAAAGCGTCCTGATTTTGAACCAATAGACCACAGTGCTTCTCCATGACTGCTAGAAGAAGTGAAATGCGCTGGTAATCAATTCCACTACTCGTTCGCTTGGCATTTCCAAAGACGGTAGGAGTCATTAGGGATTGCACCTCAGCCAGGATCGTTCGCGTTCCTTCTAGCGAGGCCACAACAGATGAACCGGTAGCCCCAGGTATTCGCTCTTCTAGAAATAATTGCGAAGGATTAGCGACTTCGCGCAAACCTTGATCGATCATTTCAAAGACACCTAATTCATGGGTTGAACCAAAACGATTCTTAACTGCTCGGAGCATCCGGAAACGATTATGCCTTTCACCTTCAAAATAAAGAACCGTATCCACCATATGTTCAAGCATTCTTGGTCCAGCTATATTTCCTTCTTTGGTCACATGACCCACAATAAAAATAGCAATTTGATTATCCTTTGCGATACGCATCAAGCTACCCGTTGCTTCCCTAACTTGAGAGACACTTCCTGCAAGCCCCGTATTTTCTGGCGACTGCATCGTTTGGATGGAGTCAATTACGACGACTGTCGGTTCTAACCGCTGAATCTCACTGGCAATTTTTTGTAAATCAGTCTCTGCCATCACATAGAAATGTTGATTATTTACTTTCAAGCGTTCAGCTCTCAGTTTAATTTGCGAGAGACTTTCCTCGCCGGAAACATAAAGGACTCTTTGTTGATTATTCGCTAATTGGATGGAGACTTGAAGCAAGATTGTAGACTTACCGATTCCTGGATCCCCCCCAATCAAAACAAGAGAACCCGGTACGACACCTCCACCCAAAACACGGTCAAATTCTTGGAAATCCGTACTCATACGACTTTCTTGGCTGATGGTGACTTGATCTAAGGTGACTGCCCCCATATCTTCCTGTCTATTAGACGTTTTGACTGAGACTGCCGGCTGGTTTTTCGATTCTTTTTGGACTAGTTGCTCCTCCATCTGATTCCAACCCCCACAATTAGGGCATCGTCCCAACCATTTGGGTGATTCATAGCCGCATGCCATGCATTCATACATGACTCTAGCCTTTGCCATCTAACAATCAACCTCCTGATCTGAAGAGCCAAAGCCACCGGTTCTCTCCTGTAAGCCCCCCTGATCGTCATCCACCTTTAAGAATTTAGTGAAGATGCCTTGGGCAATTCGGTCTCCTTTTTGAATCGTGTAATCACTGAGACCATAGTTAATGAGTTGAACATAGATATGTCCTTCATTTCCTTCATTATTATAATAATCTTGATCAATAACTCCAAAGCCATTGGGTAGCATTAAGGATCGTTTTAATGGGTTGCTAGACCGATTGACAATTTGTAAGTATTCATCTTCTTCCATATAAGCCTTCAGACCCGTTGCTACTAGCGTAGGTTTAAGGAGTTGAGCTGGATCCTCCAGTTTTTCTTCTTGATCTGAGTGATGGATCCACTGCTTCAACTCAAGAGCAATCAAGCGAAAGATCTGGCGCCAGTAGCTGGGCAGGGTCACCGTTTCTGCGGCTTCAATATCATAACCAGCAGCGTGAAGAGTTGAACGCTTAGGTAAGTTAATCTCACGGTCCGAGTAAGTGGAAAGGACTTCAAATCCTCGAGTTCTTCTAGACATAGTTATCCCCCTTTTTGTGTTTAATTTAATTCTATCAAAATTAGATAGAAGAATCGTCGAAAAAAACATTTCTGCGACAATTCTTCTTGATTTATTCTTATTAAATTATTTAAGGTACTGCTCATCAACCCAAACTGATACAGATCCTCCCAAGCATTTGAAATCCCCGTCTCCTTGATCATTAATGACAACTTTATCTTCCACGTTACCCATATAGTCAACATAAGTTCGACCTGCTTGCGAAGCGCCTACATTCATAACTTTGTGAGAAGAGTCAGCAATGGACATAATAACAGCCAATCCGTCAGGATAATCTTCATCCCCGCGACGTGTAAAACCAATGCAATCTTTATCATCAAAATAACGAACCTCATCCCCATAGGCATGATTCATTCTTAAATACATCAGTTTAGCTAAATCTTCAGGAATACCTTGGTAATCACTATCTCCTGTTCCATAATAATCTCCATAAAAAATGGTAGGAAATCCATCTTTCATCAAGAGAATTAGGGCGTAAGCACTGGGTTTAAACCACGTCTCGACAGGTGATTGGAGCGATTGACCTACTTGCGTGTCATGATTTTCAACAAAAGTAACAGCATTCCAAGGCTGTTCATTCATTAAAGTCTTCTCGAGTACGCTGCCTAGGTCATATTGACCTGCATCCACACTTGCTTGGTGCAAATTCATATGTAATTTCACGTCAACTAAACTAAATTCATAATCAACCGCTTCTAAGTAATCAAGCTTGGTCTCGTAATCCTCATTCCAATATTCACCAAATATAAAGAAGTCCTCTCCTTGGCGATCAATTACATACTTCATAAATTTATTCATGAAGTCTCGGTCAATATGCTTGATCGCATCCAAGCGAAATCCTTCAACTTCTGTGGTTTCCATAAACCACTCTTCCCATTTCAAGGTCTCTTCAATGACATCAGGATGACTGTAGTTAATATCACAGAACATCAAGTAATCATAGTTTCCGTTTTCATCATCAACGGACTCATTATCAGCCCAGCCTGGATTGTCATCCATAATCATATAGATACCCGTTTCATCGTTGCGAGCGTCATAATCTAAACCAGAAAAATGACACCAGTGCCAATGAAAGTTGCTATATTGATCTTCTCGACCCGGAAAATCAAAATGCGTCCAACCGTCAATTTCATAAGGTTCAGAAATAGGCGTTTGTCGATCATTTTCGTCCATCTTCATCACATGGAAGCTTTCTTTATGATCTCCTTGAGCTTTATGGTTAAGCACAATATCAGCAATGGGCGCAATTTGATGTGCTTTTAATGCGCTGATCGCTTTTAGATAATCTTCTTTAGTCCCATATTTGGTTCTAATGGCTCCTTTTTGGTCAAATTCTCCTAAGTCATAGAGATCATAGACACCGTAGCCTACATCATTAGTTCCTGTTCCCTTAAAAGCCGGAGGCATCCAAACATGGGTAATCCCTAAATTTGCCAAGTGCTCTGCGTCATCGGCTAGCTTTTGCCAATGAGTGCCATCGTCTGGTAAGTACCATTCAAAATATTGCATCAAAGTTGTATTTTTCTTCGCCATTTTCTTCTCCTTCAACTTTTTCAACGTTTTTTTATCTGTCCATTACATTTTAAGCATTAAATGCTTTTTTTTCAATTATTCCGATAAGCTACTGCCATATTTACTTGCATCCCTTATTTCATCTCGATATAATTCAGGAGATTTCTATTTATCAACTACGGGTTTGGCCAGATGTAATTAGTCGACTAGCAGGAGGAAAGACGATGAATTCAAACTATAAATTTCATCTTATTATTGGGGGGTTAACGGGGGTGACTTTGCTGGTATCTAGTCTCTGCCTTAAGCAACTAATTGATTCTCCGGAAGAAAACAAGCAAGTATCTCAGGTGGCTAGTCTGGTTGGCTCAGACGCCTCTTCTCAAAATCCAGTGGATGATCAACAGGCCGATGAATCCAGTCTCTCAAAAGAACCTCAGCAATTTATTATTGAATTACTGCAGCAAACGGACCCTGAAAATCAAGAATCTCTAACCCAAGCTAAAGATAAACTCCATGAGCAATTTGATTCCAATCTTCTCACCTTCAAACCGGAAATTATACGCTCGATCCGACAATTACGATTAAACCCAGAAGATTTAGGCTACTTATTTTTGCCAGATTACCCCAGTCAAGAGTCAAACTTGCAACATCTCCAACAAATTAATATCCCACTGATTCTTCAAAAAGATATTCGCTGGCGCAAGCTTCCCTATGGTACCGATGGCAGTCAGACTCTAGGGGAAAATGGTTGTGCGATCGTCTCCTTGGCTATGATGGAAAGTTATTATCAAAATAAACCGATTGATCCCAAAGATATTCTCGATTGGAGTCATAATGACTTTTATGTTCATAATGAAGGAACTTCCTGGCAAATATTTAGTGCTTTTGCTCAAGATTTTGACTATGAATTTTATAATTATGGTGGCGACTTTTATCAGGCTCTTCAAGATTTAAACGATGATAAAATCATTCTAGCATCAGTTAAACCCGGTTATTTAACTGACATTGGTCACATCGTTCTTATCCGAGGTTACCATGACGGAAAAGTCTATATCAATGATCCTAATGATGATCCTAGCAAGATGTTTAGCGTACAAGGCATTGATGAATCAATATTGCTTGAGGATGGTTTAAACTACTGGAGCTTCAAGAAAAATATACGGCGTACCCGACATTCATAAGGAGGAAAAGGATGAAATTATTAAACAAAATAGATTCCGCAAGTCGAGCTGCTCTGACAGGTATCTTTGTTTATTTATTCCTATCGGTTATTAAATTATTAGCTTCTGTTCACTTTAATTCTTCATCCCTATTAGCAGATGGGATGAACAATTTAACCGATATCATTTCATCTTTGGCAGTTTTCATTGGGCTTTACATTGCTCAACATCCTGCCGATGACAATCATACTTTTGGTCATAGTAAATATGAGACAATTAGTAGCTTTATTGTTTCCCTTATTATGTTCTCGTTAGGGCTAAATATTATAACCAACAACCTTCAACTACTCGTCCATCAAGATCATAGTCATTCGTCGATACAGGCCGTCTGGGTCGCCATAGCTAGTGCCCTTGTCTTATCCCTTGCCTATCTATACATTCGAAAATTGAGCATTGAAACCGATAGCTTAGGTTTAAAAGCAACAGCAAAAGACATGCGTAATGATATCCTAGTTACTTTGTCGACTGTTATTGGTATTATTGGTTCATCTATCGGTTGGACTTGGGTAGATTTAGCTATTTCCATTTTAGTTGGTGGTATCATTATGTATTCAGCTATTGAAATTTTTATGGAATCAACCTATATTCTGACCGACGCCTTTGATCAAGAGGCCCTGCAAGACTACAAGGAAGCTGTTCTCCTTCATAAGAGAGTTAAAGATGTAGCCAATATCAGAGGTCGAACTAGTGGCAGTTTGATTTATGTTGATATAACTATATTGATTGACGAGAAACTGACGGTGCATGAATCCCATCTTATTACGGAAGATGTTGAATACATTTTAAGAGAGTCCTTTGGTGTTTATGACATTGACGTACATGTCGAACCTTACCGAATGAATAATTCTTAAGTCTAACAAAAGCAAGATGTCCCCGATTGGCTCAAATCCAATCGGGGACATTCGCGTTTATTATATTATTGGTTCTGGCATGTAGGATAAGCTTGAAAACTTGTTGTATTCTTTTTTAAAGAGCAGTTTAACTGTATCTCGAGCACCACTCCGGTTTTTGGCTAGGATAACTTCTACCGTATTATCAGGTAAGTCATCCATGTGTCCTTCGCTTTCATCTCCTTCTTGCTGATGGTAATCTTCACGATATAAGAAGGCAACAATATCAGCATCTTGCTCAATCGAGCCAGACTCCCGAATATCACTAAGGATCGGACGTTTATTTTGTCGGTGCTCCAATCCTCTAGATAGTTGTGATAAGGCAATAACAGGAACAGCTAGTTCTTTAGCTAATTTCTTTAATTGTCTAGATATAGCAGAGACTTCTTGTTGTCTGTTTTCTTGGCCACTTCCTTCGATTAATTGCAAATAATCAATCACTATGAGACCTAAATCAGGATTTTCTTGCTTTAAACGTCGACATTTTGCAGATATTTCTGCCACCTTGATCCCAGCAGTATCATCAATAAAAATAGGAGCGTCCTTCAACACATCGGTCGCTACCATCAAACTTTCCCACTCATCCTCAGTTAGCTGACCAGTTCTTAAATTTGAAGCATGAATATTACCTTCGGCACAGATCATCCGATTCACTAGGTCTACTGCGCCCATTTCCAAAGAGAAGACAACCACTGGGATTTTGGACTTTGTAGCTACATTTTGAGCAATATTTAACGCAAAAGCTGTCTTTCCTACAGCGGGACGGGCAGCTAATATAATTAATTGATCGGGTTGAAAGCCACTAGTTAATCGATCTAATTCAATATAGCCAGTCGGTAAGCCCACGACTTCTTGCTTGTTTTCAGACAGCTCAATGATCCGATTAAAGGCTTCACCAATCAGTTCTCGCATTAATCTAGGTCGATTATCTTGGTGACCCTCCCCGATTGATAGGATCAGTTTCTCACTTTCTGCTAAAATAACATCAATTTCATCGCCTTCATCATAGGCTGCCTGGCTTATTTTTTCACTAGCATTAATTAAGCGCCTTAGCAATGACTTATTTTTGATAATCTCAGCATATTGCTCAGCATTAGCTGTGGTAGGAGTATAAGAGGCTAGGTCTAGTAAATAGTCAGCTCCACCCACTAATTCCAATTGGTCGTAAGACTGCAACTGATTAGTTAGTGTAACCAGATCAATTGTTCCCTTAGATTCAAAAAGAGTCAACATTTGATCATAAATAATTTGGTGAGCTCGTTTATAAAAATCCTCAACTTCAATTAATCCTTGAACATTGGTCAAAACCATGGGATCAATCAATAAAGCACCCAATACGGATTTTTCAGCTTGTTCACTGTGGGGAACTACCCGTTCTAAATTTTGTTCCATCTTTTCCCCTCTTCCATTCACTTAATCTCTTGTATTCTACTAGACTCCCTGTCTTTGAGCAAGCAGACCTGTTTCACGTGAAACAAAAAAAGCTGGGTAATGATGTGACCCCCAAAAGTTGGAGTTTATAATTGAATACTTAGGCAACGTATTGAGTGTCCTGTTTTCGGTAATCAACTGGAGATAGGCCACTCAATTTTTGTTTAACTCGCTTGTGATTATAGTAGTGAATATAATTATTGATTCTTTTCTCGAGTTCGTCAAATGAGACTCTTTCTTCTCCATAGTACATTTCTTGCTTAAGTAGACCGAAGAAATTTTCCATGGCTGCGTTATCTAAGCAATTTCCCTTGCGGGACATACTCTGATATATC
The DNA here is from genome assembly GCF_000518205.1 of Hutsoniella sourekii ATCC 700629. Taxonomy (GTDB): domain Bacteria; phylum Bacillota; class Bacilli; order Lactobacillales; family Aerococcaceae; genus Hutsoniella; species Hutsoniella sourekii. The sequence goes on from NZ_JADD01000030.1 coordinate 28,178, forward strand.
TTATTATCCTTTAATTTATCAGTCCATTGCCAATTTTGATAATGAAACCCCTGATCACTATGAATAGTTGTTCGGTAAAG
>NZ_JADD01000031.1 GCF_000518205.1 Hutsoniella sourekii ATCC 700629
CCATTCTAACTTTGTTCGAATATCTTGAATAAACTCAGGCGTATGTTTCGGGCGACGCCCTTTAAGAGCTTTAAGCTCAGTGGCGTTATCTTGAGCCAGTTGAGCATCATAACTAGCTGATTGAACACGTTTAAGTTCACGATAAATGGTTGAGCGGTGCCGCCCAATGGCTTGGGCAATTTGACACACTGTATAGCCCTCCTGATAAAGTACTTCTATTTTTGAACGGTCTTCTATGGTAAGATGTTTGTAGCTCATAACAGGTCCTCCGTGTGTGTTTTTGTGGTTACTAACATTTTACACGAACCTGTTATGAGTTTTCTTGTTTGTCGCAATTAATTTTACAATCTATCATTTAAATTCATCATTTTAAATGTTTTGTGCTAATTCAACTTGTTTTTCTTTGTTCAACGTATTACCTCGCTTATTTTGGTTAAGCTCATGTTCCAAAATATGGTTTATTGATTTGATCTTTTCTCGATTTTCTTTAAATTCATTAGTCTTTTGAAGGTCTTCTTGCCACGTTTTACCTAATGGAGCTTCTCTATGTAAGTAGCCATTTAACTTATTATAATCTACATATTCTTTTGAGCAGTAGGTAAATTCTGTTTGAGGATTTTCATCCATTATGCGATTAAATTGTGTAATCTTATCTTGAGGATTGCTGCTATCGTTTATGCTAATTAAAACAGAATTATTCAGGTCGTTCTTATGTAGTGACCAGTACTGAAGGCTCTCTTGCGGCGAATCGAACAGCAGTATCTTCTGTGGCTCCCCAATCGTTATCACGAAGTTATGTTTATCTAAGTCTTGAGGATTCAAAATTGTTTGATTCTCAAATACGGCTCCTTTTAAACGTTTATTCTCTGAGCAGATAAACATGGGTTCTTTGGTGGTTATTTTTTCTCGTATAAAGCCTTTGCGTCCTAATAGGTCAAGTATTTCTTTGTCAATATAATATTCTTGAGCTAAGTAGTCGATTCTTTCGCTACTAATACGCTGCGCTTCCTTTAATATACGATCATGCGTTTTTTCTTCTTTTTGATCATGGTTGATTTTGTTTCTTTCCTTCAACACATCATTGTAGTCTTTAACAACTTCATTAACAATTTGAATGGCATTGTTGTCTATTGAATTTTTCCAATGATTAATCCTATCTTTTTCACTTAGTAGGTATTCTTTTGAATCTATAAATTCGTCAAAGCTGCGGTTACTCATATCTTCCTGCAATTGTTCTAAACCTTTATAAATTCCTTGTTCAAAATAGAGATCTTTATTTGAAAATTCTTGATTAATAAACGGTCTCTCGTATTGATAAATAGGATAGATATTCTCAATTTTGAGATTGTGCTGTTTACAAGCTTCATTCAATTGCTCCCATTCCTTCCTTTGAATTGAATCAAAATCTGGAATTAAATAATGAGTTTTTATCTTAGCATGATCATTATAGGCAAAGATATTTTTATCTAAGAATGTGTGTCCTGCCATATCGTTATCTACACAATAATAGACATCAAACCCTTCATTATTTTTTTGATAATCCTCTTCGACAAATCTTAGGAAGGTATCTTCTTTAACTCCCCCCATGGATACTAAATGAACATTATTGAGGTTTTGGTTCATGTCTAGGTAGGAAATCAGGTCGATATCTGCTTCGAAGACATAGAGTGCTTCTATTCGGTCGCCCAGATAGATATTAAAGCCATAGTTCTTTTCAGAGTTTTTTCCAATATACTTTGAGATTCCTCGTTGTTCTATTCTATATTGGTCTGTCACTACTTGAGTCGTTCCGATAATATCTTTTCTTTCTAATGGAGGCTGTCCCCCTCTCGTCCAGTTGAAAATGATATTATTGTACTTGTCTTGGATAATATATTTATTTTCCAGTAGATATCTAATGGTTTCTTGACTGATTCCTCTTTCGTTTCCTAGATAGTTTTCAAGTTCCAAGGTATCTTTAGCTAATTCATAGTTATATGTAAAAGGTTCTTGTTCGATCGTTTCTATCTTTGGTGGGGTTAACTCTATTTCCCTACCTTCCGAGTATTCAAGCAGATGTGCCATTGCCTCCCTAAATCCTAACTCGTTGTGATTAATATACTGGACAAAATTTATAATATTTCCACTAGCATTTTTTTCTGCTGAATTCGCATTATGAATAAAGTAATTTTTAGCTGTATCAATAACGATTGAGTCATGCCCATCGATATTTACTTTTACAAATTTACCACCCTCGCTATAGATCCTGCCTATCCCTTGGTCTCTAATATAATCATCGATGGAAATCGCACTCACTTTATCTATATCTGCTTGAGAATATCTTTTAATAGCCATTTTAATCTCCTTTCAAAAAAAGCCCCGACAAATTGTCAGGGCTTAGTTTAATAGCTTCTATTTCTTTGGTTTTCTTGTTGTCTTTCTTCGTCTAGTATTTTTCTTGTTTCTTCTCTTTCTTGCTCTAGTTGTGCCAGAAATCTTGGTCGATCATTATTAAAGTTGTCGATTACTTTATTTATAAAGTCTTTCATGCTTTTCTGAATAGAGCTGCTACTGTATTTTTTAATGTTATCTTTTGCTAACTTTGACTGCTTATTGATTTGGAAAGATAAACTTCGTTTTATTCTATCTACATCATCATTATTACCTAGTCTATAGAGATCCTTTAAGTTATTATCCATATTAGTTAGGAGATTTAGGTGATTATAAGGATCATACTGATTTAAATGCTTGGCATTATAGCGATTAATACGTCGTACATTATCCTGTATGTTTCTTATTTCCTTATTATTCTGTTGCCCCCTGCTCTCTTCAATCCTATACTGATTAAGTTGCTGATTGATTTGGTTAATAGTTTTATCTAATTCTGGATTTAGTTCCTGTTTTATATCAGCAATCATTTCAAGGTCTTTTTTATCTAGTTGTCTGTTAGTTAATAATTCTGTTTCTACAAGTGTTTGTTCGATCTTTTCTAAAAATTCTCTTCGCTCACTTGATGTAATTAATTTATTTTTCGCTTTTTTCTCTAGCTTATTTTTCTGTTTATTTAGGTCTCTAGCTAACTGAATCATGGTTGCGACTGTTTGAGGATCTTGTTGATTAAATTTCTCATATTGGCTTTGTAAGGCGTTATTTATTAGTTTTTGAACCTCTCTATCAAATATTAAGTTGTTATTGAAATGTATTATAGAATGATGGGCATTTAGCTTATTTGAGCCTAAATCTATGTTTTTAAAGTCATTAAGTGCTTGCTCCAGCGCCTCTGCTCTATTATGGGAATCTATCTCTTTAGTGAGTTCTAGTTGTTTAAATGATTCATTTTGATAATCTTTTAATTGATTAAGTATTGAATTCCCTAGCATAGTATATAGTTCAGTCATTTTGTTTTCGAAATAATTGTTTTCAGATTGACCATAAACTTTATTTCTAAAGGCGTGTTCTTCTTGAATTTTCTTTATTAGTTCATTGAAACTATCTTTTTGTAAGCTATTAATGAATTGTTGGCTTATTTTATCTATATCCCCTCTAAAAGGCTGTGTCTCCTTTCGATTGTATTGCCAAAGATTTTTATTTTCAGGTAACTTCAGAATCAATTGTTCGATTTCATTCTTTAGTTCTAGCTCTTGATAGAGATTTGTTTGTTTTAAGGCTTGGTTTAGTTCTTCACGCATTAAACCATTGACACGGTTCATTTCGTGTTTTCGATCGATTAATTGATTGATAAAGATACTCTTCATTTCTTTTATTCTTGTTTTGGGAATCTTTCCTTTATATTCTCCTTTGTATCTCCCTTTTTTTATTTTCTCTCGACTTGATACTTCCTCGACTAGCGCCACATGCACATGAATATTATCCGTATTGTAGTGAATAGCAGCTGTCCATACTGTCGTATCATTAAACTGTTCTTTTTCTAAAAGATGGCTCATGCTTTTTCTAGTCGCATTTTTGATGGCGGTATCGTTCAATGTTCCATTATTCAATAAGAAACCATTTTCTTTTAGAAATTCGTTATCAAAGCTATAAACGAGCTGCCACAAAGGGGTCTTATTTTGTTCAGCAATATTAAAGCTTTTCTCTGTCTTTGCGATACTTTCTGGGGTCATAGCGTCCTCTTTATCGTTAAACACATTATCTGTCTTTTGCCAATCGCTTAGATATTTAATCGTTGATTCCCCTAGCGTTTTATTTTTTTCTTCAACGAGTTTATTTGTTTCTTTCATTTCTTTTTCAATGCTTTTGGCTTCCTTTCTATCCATGTATTGAATATAGGTAGAATAGGAACGTTTATCTTTTCCGATGATTCTAAATCTTGATTTCAAAACAATTGCAGGCATTTAATGTCCTCCTTATTTGCTAAATTTATTTAAATAATCAGGTTAGGTATTAAGGTAAGAAGCCTTTCAGGCTTCCTTTTAACTAATGGAAACGATTCGCCAAGGCGAATCGTAGAAATAAGTTGCATATAATTCAAAATCCGTCAAGGGTAAACATGCAGTGTCACTAAGCGCTAAAGCGCTAAGTTCCACTAGCCCTTGACGGATTTTAAATTACACGCAACTTGTTAAAGTAAGCCAGCCGCAAAACAAGGCTAGCAAAAATAAAAAAGAAAGATGTGATTATTATGTGTCAACTAGTCAATTTATTAAGTAAAAAAGCCCGTGAGAATCTAACTGATGTTAATACCTATGAATTACTTTCAGAGGATTTCAGTAACACCAATTCTTACCTAACTAAGGGGGATAAAGATAAATTAGCCATTATCAGGGAAGCATTTGCTACCTATAAGACAGGCGAAATAAAAAATATGAAAATTACTAGTACGGGGTTAGCAGGTCAATATTTTATTAGTCAAATTGGCGAATCTGAACGTGAGGAATTAATGGTAATTCTTCTTGACTCAAAGAATCAAATTTTAAAATCTGAAATCGTCTTTAAAGGTACGGTCAACAGTTCCGTTGCTCACCCACGAGAAATATTTAAGCTAGCGGTTCAATACCCGACAGCTAGAATCATGGTTGCCCATAACCACCCTTCAGGAGACACGGAGCCTTCACATGCCGATTTATTATTTACTCGTCGTTTAAAGATGTGTGGTGAGATGATGGGGATTGAGTTGCTAGATCACATTATTGTTGGCTACGGTAATTACTATTCAATGCGAGAAAGAACAGACGTTTTTGATGATAGATTTTAATTAGTTTAATTGGTTGCCCCGAATTGGGGCGACCTAGATTTTAGAAAGAGGTAATAAAATGGAAAAACAAGCTATAAAAAACCTGCCTATATGTAACGTAATTAATTTACTCCACCAAAAAGATTATTACTTATTAGAACGAACGACTAATATTGTAGAGGAACGAGAAATATCTGATTTCATGGGGAATGATATTTATGAATCCCTAGAATCATCAGAATACAATTCATATCCTTCAGAATATTATTATGAATCAGAGGATTTGAAGTATGTACTAGTTAAAGTCAATTCTGATATTGAACATGTTTTTGATGTTAGTGATTTTGATTCTTTAGCGATTAAGATTTTTGAGATTATTACTGAAGAGGTGTAAATATGTTACTTGAAAATACTGTAATCAATTATTTAGATTCGACAAATGATATTCCAGAGGAATTGCATGACGAGTTACTAGCAGTTACTAATGATATTGAACTGGATTTTGCGATAGGTTTTGAATATTTCGCCGAGAAACCTAAAGAATTAGAGAAAATGCAAGCCCAGTATTATAAATTAGTTGAATACGTGGAAGACTTGTGTCAGCTTCTACTAGATTTATTGGAAAGCAAGCCTATTGAATCACGTGAATTTGAGGATATAGTTGAAGCCTATGACATTGTTTTAAATTACTAATAGAAAGATGTGATTAATATGTTGAGACTAATAGATAATTTCGATTTATACAGTAGTATTATTGAACAAATGATCAATGAGGATTACGAATCTTTTTTCAAAGCCCTATTGTTCAATGAGAATTGTTGGGTAGACAAATCAGATTTAGATAACTTATACAAGCATTTTCTAGAAGCAGATGATATGCTGCTTTTATCAAAAGAACTTTACTGTAATTAAACTTTGCAAAGTCACTCTACCCTAATGGGTAGAGATGACTTAAAAAGGTTTACATGATAAAATAAATATATAAAGAGGTGCAATATGACTTTCAAATTAAAACCGACTAATGACATTGTGTTCAAAAAATTGTTTGGGGACGAAAAGAATATTCCAATTCTTCAAAGCTTTGTTCAAGATATGTTAGGTTTCAATATTAATATTATTAGAATTAATAATCCTTATCATTTCGAGGACTTCATAAATAAAGACTCTGAAAAGTTAGACTATACAGAGGTTGACATTTTAGCTGAAACCGAAAAGGGGCAATTAGTGACAATTGAAATGCAGTTAAACAATCATAAACACTTTTTAGAGCGTTCATTATTTTATGCCTGTAAGGGTTACGTTAAAGATTATGCAAATCAAGAGAAGATGACTACTGAATATAAATTTTCATCTATCAGAGATACCTATTCTATTAATATTATAAATTTTGATCTGTTTGGCTCTAATTTCCCCAGTCTACTTAATTTCGATTTCAAAGAGAGACATAGCAACTTTCCGTTAGCTAATGTGGGTATGCAGACAATAACGTTAACTTATTTGTCCCTTACAAACAAGAACCCTAATAATTGCAGAGTTAGCGAGTGGCAGAATTTTTTCAAAGGTGAACCCCTTCAAACTGCTAGCCCAGATTACATTCATGCTGCTAAAGATTTGTTGAATAAAATACACCTTGATAAGGAGGAACAAAGGATGGCAGAGATATTATCTAAACGTCAAATGATTCGTCAAGCCGAAATGGAATATGCGACTGAACAAGGACTTGAGCAAGGACTTGAGCAAGGACGTGAAGAAGAACGAAGTAACAATATAAAAAAATTATTCGACAACGGTCTAAGTCTTGAACAGATTTCGGAATTCCTTGAGATACCTTTAGATCAAGTTCGAACAATAGTTAAATAATATTACTTTTAGCGACTCAATTAGATGTTGAGTTGCTTTTTAATTTTATTCAAATGGAAAGAATCCTTTCAGGATTCTATTGAATGAGATGGAGGCGACTTGCTTCAGCAAGTCGCTCTATCGCTTGCGAAAACCGCAAGCTAAGAGTTGCATGAAATAAAAATTCCGTCAAGGGTAAACATGCAGTATCGCTAAGCGCTAAAGCGCAAAGCTCCACTAGCCCTTGACGGAATTTTAATTTCACACAACTGTTAAAGTAAGCCCACCGCAGTTAAGGGCTAAAAAATAAAACAGAAAGATGTGATTAATATGATGTTGGAAATATGCGTTTGGAATTGGGCTGATTATAATGATGGAATTAGCTCATGGCAATGGTTCGAGTTGCCAAGAGATTTAGAAAAGTTGTTATTTTTCTATAATAAATATTACGATCAAGAGCCATTCGTTTGTGACTCATTTCATAGTTTTATAAATGAATATTCTTCTATTGAAAAAATAATGAACTTGTCCGTTATGGATAGTGAGGAACTAGTTGACTTGTCTGAAGTCGCTAGAACTATTTACCCAATGCAAGAGCTTGATAATTTTCTCAATTGCTATTCTCCTACTGAAATAATTAGAGCTACAAAATACGGAGATTTCAATTTACAAGATGAATATTTTGAGTTAGACGAAATTGACCATTTAAATAGCTACACAGAAAGTGAATATTTTGAAATCATTGACGAAGCTTTGAATGAAGCTTGCGATGATTTTCTGAATACTCAATCTGTAGCAATCTGAAATATTAAACAGCCGAAAATACACGGCTGTTTTTATTTTTCATTCAACTTGTCGATCAATAAAGAAATTAAAAAATTGTTTCGCTCCACAACTTCAATCAGTATTCTATTTATGTCTTTTGTTTCTTCAAAATTTCTATTTAGCTTTTTGCTGCTTAAATTATTTTTTAGTTCTTCTTTGATATAAGTATTTAAACTTTGATTATTTTTTTCTGCTTCAATTTTTAATGATTGGTATGTTTCATACTCAATACCACGGATTAAAAATTCTTTCTTCACTTCAGTTTTAAACTCCTCTATATATTTAAAAAATTTTCTTTTAAATAATTATTAACTGTTTCTATTTGTGCGCTTAAAATTTTTCCTGTCATTTTACATGAAAATAATTATTATGGATTATGCTGCTTGAAATTTATTTGCAGAAAAGAAAAAGTCATTTTAGATATTCCACCGCCTCTAAAATTATCCTGCTATTTTTTTCTATTAGTTTTGCTATTTCTTTTTCATGCTCTTGTCGCTTCTTTTCAAATTCACTTTGCCCCTCTCCTTCAATTAATTGCTCTAAAATATATAGGAGGTATGAATTCAATGAAGGAAAATCATATTTTTTTGCTAAAAGTTCTAAAGATTCTTTTTGATTATTAGTTACGTTTCTAATTTTTATTTCTGCCATTTATAAAACCCCCGAAGCATTTTATGAAAGTGTTCTGATATAATAAAGTTATTTCACAAAGTTTTTGTCATTTTAGAGTGATGAGCATAAGGGGTTCTGTACCCAGAACCATCATGAACCCTTGCAAGGCAAGGGTTCGCAGTGATATCAAAAGATTGTGAATACCGTCGGTTTAGAACCACTACCGCCACTTTAGAACCATGTCTTACCACCGCTTTAGAACCATCACCTCCACTTTAGAGCTATGATTTACCACCGTTTTAGAGCCACTACCGCCACTTTAGAACCATGTCTTACCACCGCTTTAGAACCATTACCTCTACTATAGAACTATCGTTTTCTACTTTAGAATTATGCCTTCTATTCGGATGCTGGGAGTAGTTGTTATGATATTTTATTTTTATAATGGTATTTCTCCACTATCAATTTTTGATTTTAATATTTTTGCTTCTCTATAATCTTCAGCGGCGATAAATAAATCAGATGGATTATCTTTTGTGTCCGCAGTATTTATTTTAACATTATCATAGTCTCCAAGGTCAAACCAAATATTCTTCTCATTAATATTAAGTAAAGTGTTAAGCACTATTTCAAGGGTTTCAATTTTCTTCTCAATATTTCTTAGTATTAATAATAGTTTTTTGTTATCTGGTTTTTCGTAATCTCTAATTAGTCTTTCAACAGTATCTCCAAGACTAGCTGATTCCCATCTGCTAATCTCATCTAGCTTCTCTGAGTAATCTTTTGATAGGTAAATACTTTTTTTAACTTTTTTCATATTTATTTCGTCCGCCCCTTTAAATTATTTTATCCTTATCTCATCTAAGGACGTTTCGTATTCTTCAGAAAATGTTTTTAGTTTCTCTCCTAATAATTCGTATCGTTTCATATGCTCTGTCTTTTCTTCTTCGCCTAAATTTATTTGACGCTCTAAAGAATTAATTTTTGTTTTTATATCTTGAATATTTTTTTGATCAGTCTTTTGTTGCTCTTCCGTATGGTAGGTCATTTCTTCTTGAATTATTTCTATTTGTTCTTTTAAATTAATAATTTCTTTTTCTCTTTCAGCGTTCACTTCATCTAAATCTCTTTGTGCGAACTCATACTCTTGTTCTTGTTCGTAAAGAATGGATCTTAGTTCTGCTAGTTCTTGACTAAAGTTTGTCTTAGGATCTAGGGGATTGAATGACTCTTTAGGATTGTATCTCGTAAAAGTAAAATTCTTTTTGGAATTATTTTTAGGGATACTTACAATTAGTCGAAAAGCTTCCCATTCTTCAGGAAGATTTGAAACGACTAAATCATAATAATTATTTGATCCTTGGTAAACATTAAAATAAATATCTCTTGAACTAGCACCCTTAATTTGAGGAGTGAAAGAAAGTTCATAATCACTAACTTGATAATCCATTTCTGTTATGAATTGTAAATACAAAGTGTCTGCATTTTCATTGAGTCGCTTATCAGTTATTTTAAAAGTAAATGGTCGAGCACTTACTTCTTCATTAATTAAAGTATCATCTTCTCTAGCGACTGGTTGTAGAAAGTGATTGCTGACTAAGAGAGCTGAAAAAGAAAAGAGAAGAAAGTAAACGAGTATTTTATAACTGGTGGCAGTATTTGACTTTAGCCTCTCTCTAACTTTTTCCATTCGACTTAGTTTTTTTGATTTCTTATGATTCATCACTTTCAGAAATCATCTCGCTTTCCATTGTTGACTCTTCATAATTAGGTTCTCTTGTTTTATAGTTTGTCGATTCACTAATTGTTTTAGTTTCTATTATTTGTCCATTTGCTGAATATACAAAACTAATAACTCTGTTAGCTGTTGTGTCTCCTGCTTGGTACTCTATAAAGGCAGTAAGTTTAAAAGTATCATCATTACTTTCTGCATGGTCAACTTGTAAACTATTGATTTGATATTCATCTTGTGGTTTTGGAGTTTCAATAATGACTCCACCATGATCACCTTGTCCGAATGTTAATTGTCCATTGGGAGAAGTGATATTTAATTGATAAAGAAAATTAATCGCACTATCTTTATTGAGAAAATATTTTTGAATATCGTATGTTGAATCGATATATTGAGGTTTGTTTTCACTATAGCCATCAAAGGTTACGATATTTTTATCAGTGGGTAGACTTAAATAGTTCATGGATTCTTGAATGAGATGTTCTGTGTTCTTTATAGCTACTTCAATTGTTTCATCGGTAATCATATTTTTATTTTCCACTTCATCTGTGGCGCTTTCCATCTCGCTTGTTATTTCGACATTTACTGTTGAATGATCTTTACTATCTTCTCGACTAATCATAACAAGTGAAGTAGCAATGAATATAATAATTAGACTACCAATAATTATATTTCTATTTTTCATCTTCTCTTCCTTTTTTATTTATTGATATTTGAAATGTTAGTATGAATAATTGGTCTACCAAAACTTGTTGGTGTTTCTAACCCTGAAGCGCCTGTTGTTGACTCTTGAACGCCATCTTGGCTTAAACCAATTTGTAAAACCCTTGTTTCTGATCCTCGCCATTTCTCTAGTAGGATTGCGGTTCTAGCTGCTTCTATATGATTCGGATCGTGTTGAATTATAATATCTCCTGCTTGTGTCTCTCCTGGACTTAATTTTAATAAATAATTTTGATGACCATTTATATCTTCTTGCATTTCTCCAGTCCACCACATATCATCATTTACATTATGTCCAGTCGTTTTTAAAACCCAGTAAACAAATCCACTTCCGTCTGTTTGGTCATTGGGATCAGCTGGTTCAAGATTGTTTAATACAGATGTTCTGTTTTCTTGACTGTACGTCCAATAGCCAATAATAGATTTTGCTCGATTTATAATTTCTTCGTGATTCGTATAAACAAGGTTCGTATTTTCTATAATCTCGGTACTAATAATTGTGTCTACATTGACAGGGGTATTTAAATTAGTTGCAGCAAGAGCCGTGTCTAATCCTCCTGTCATTGCAATTCCTGTAGCCAACAAAATAGTTAATTGCTTCTTCATGATGTTATCTCCTTTTTAATTGCCGTCGTCTTTAATTGCACGTCCAAAACTCGTTGGATTTCCCAGTCCACTCATTCCTGCTGTCGACTGGTTAACACCTCCGCCTGAACCTCCTACCTGAATAATTTTAGTATTGGGTCCATTCCAAGGTTCTAACAAAATCGCCGTATGAGCCATATAAATATCATTGGCGTAGTGTTGAATAATAATGTCTCCTGCTTCTGTTTCGCTTGCGTCTAATTTCTGTAAATATTCTTGTGGACCATTTATGTCATCCTGCATAGCTCCCGTCCACCACATATCAGGCATTACCTTATGTCCTGTCGCTTTTAACACCCAATAGACAAAGCCACTACAGTCTGTTTGGTCATTTCTATCAGGTGGATCCATATGAGCTAGGACTGATGTTCGGTTAGGCTGACTGTATGTCCAATAGCCATCGATGGATAATGCCATTTCTACAATATCGCCATTAGCGACACTGTTTTGTTTTTGTTCTAGTCGGTACATGGCGTATGGTATTCTAAAACATTCTACTTTCTTCTTGCTGTTCTTTTGTACTTCCTGATAAATAAAGTCAATAATCGCTTGTGCACCTTCAGCGTTAAAGTGTATGCCGTCTGCTTGATAATACTTCTCTTTATCAGTTCCAACATGACTAGCCCAATCAATAACATGTACGTTATTATGTTTGTTGGCTACTGCTTTGATATTTGCGTTAACAGAACTAGCGTGAGGGACATTGGAAGCAGTTGTTACTAAGTAAATATCGTTGACCCTACCAATCGCCTTCACAAAGCGCTCAATCGTTTCAATAGAGCCGCCAGCATTTGTTCCTAGTTGAACGACAATATTATCTCGTATTTCAGATTGGAAGCTTTGGACTTGACTAACACCATCTAAATATCCGTTAGAATGTTTAAATTGCATACTCGGTCTACCGAAAGTTGAAGGGTTATTAGTAAACTTTTCTCTAAACAAATGCTCCGTTCCTGCTACTAGACTGTCTCCAAAATAGGTAAAGCTTTCTTTCACTTTATCGGGATTGCTTGAACTGCTTGAACGGACGGCTCCACCGCTGGCACCATTTAAAGCTATATCTTTAATTTCTTGTAGATCGTAGCCTAATGCTTGCATAATCATCGGCACATAGTGGAAGTTTCCTCCGTTTCGATACATATAGGGCATGTTGTATGACCGAGAAACCTCATTAGCATAGGTCAATCTCTCACCACTGTGATTACCTAATGAAGGCGCAACAACATCTCTTGAATATTGTTCAGCTGTTTTTATGTTCCAGTCTTTGCCTTCACGATTTAAATAGTCCATAAAGGCGTGACCGAAGTTATAGCCTGCTGGTACTGCCCAGATGGATAGACCGTAATCTTCTGCTTTGTTGAGTGTGTTTTTGAAGTGTGAGACACCTGCTCTGATTGAATCTTGCTCTGATAATGTGTTAACTGCTAAACCTTGTGATTCGGATGATTGGAAGATATCTGGTGTTCCCCCTCCACCACTTTCTACTTGTAGTATAGCGAGTAATAACACAAGGTATTTTTGGTCAACACCCTGTCTTGCCATTTCATTTTCTACCGCTTCTTTCCAAGATAATACTAGATCTGTTAAATTAGTGTCTTCGATTTTTATATTCTCTATGCCCATATCTGAAGATTTGCTGATAAAGTCACAGCCTTTCGGTCTGACCCAACCTTGGTTCAACAGTTTTGATTTATCCTCATCTTCTTTTCGAGAACTACCTGAACTTTCTGATGGTGTTTTCCTTACTTGGTCATCTACATCATAGCCAAAACTCTTCAGTACCCCCCACATTTTATCTTTGAAGCTGGAATGATCATTCTCAAAAGTCGGTGAGTAGACGTTCAGAAAGTCTTCGTACGTAACTAACCCTTGTTCCACATAAGAACTAGCCAATTTAAACCAAGCGTCAAAGCCCTCTTCAGGAGTAGGTGGATCAATCCAGTCTCTGTCATTAGCAAATTTCTTGCCATAAGGGCTGGAAGGTGTCCACATTATGCAGCCAAAATTATATTCTCCTCCGCATGAAGCTATCCCAAAGGTTGTTTCTTTAGCACTTACTCCTAAAAATGCCCCCACAGCTATCCCATACTCATCTGCTTTTTCTTTGATTAAGTCACCATACCCAATCATAGGCGAGGCAGGATAGTATCGTGATAGGAAATCGTCAATGTAATCTCCATCAACATAAGGTGGATCAGCGGCGTTTATGTGGAAGCGATTGACTTCTTCCAAATCCCAACCATCTGTAACGACAGGACTTGCTCCATTTTCTTTCGATCTATCATATAAGACCGCTGTATTACCGATTCCCCCTTTTCTACCAGGGTCATTAGAAGTTAAGATTCCAACACTAGTATTTGAGAAGCTGATTATTCCACTACCAATAGAGAACAAAAGAGCGAACCCAATGATAAATCCAGTTAATTTCTTTCCTAAGCTATTCATAACTATTCCTCTGAAACAACTTGCTCGTTAAAAGATAATACTTGGTTTTGCCCCTCACTAAAGGTAAGGTCAAATCTTAGGTTTACGTCTTTCTGATCGGCTTGCCCTTCTTGTTCTCTTGTTTCAATTCCTTTGACGTAGTAGGTAATAGATAAAGGGTCGCTATTAGTAATGGTAGGTTGTATTTCTTTTATTTCACGTTTGACATCACCAACTGATTCCCGATTGTCATAGAGAATCTTAGCCGTTTCAGGGTCGGTAAAGGCTCTGAAAGCTTCTTCTTTAATACTGTTTTTGGGATCGATTGGATAATACGTCTCAATTAGTCCAGTCCCTAGACCGATCGCATTTTCATAGTCTTTTTCCTGATTGCCTTCACTATCTTTACTGCCCTGTTCAGCGGCTTCTTCAATAATCGTTTCACTTTCGACTGATACCGTTTGTGTTTTCTGGCTTTGAGTCTTCTCCTTAGGTGCGGTTTGACTGTTAAACCAAAACAATAAGAGACACAGTATAAGTAGTATGGGAATCAGCCATGGATATTTTCTAAATGTTTTCATAGGGTTCTCCTTATTTCATATCTTCTACGTTTCGTCCTCCGCCAGAGAACAACTCTAACTCCCGATTGCTTACTTCAACGTCAAATTCTATGTTATTCCCACCTGATATACTCATTAAACATCTCCCTTGTTGGAAGAGACCAATCCGCTCGATCTGCCCTTGAGTGATGTCATTTTGTGATAATCTTTTTAGGTGAGGTAGATTCGCCGCACTTATTTTGAAGAAGAAACGGTACTGTGAGAAGTTGTAAACATCCCTTAACAATTCACTTGCTTCTGACGTTATCACTTCAGGGGCAAGGGTTGTCAGGGACTGTGTAGCTAACATAACGCCAACATATAACTTTCGTCCTTCCCGTTGCATGGTGTTAATAAAACGTGTTTGCCTTGGGTTATTAGCGTTAATCTGGTTATGGGCTTCATCGATAATCAGCATGGATCTTTTGATATCTTCAAAGCGAATTTCTTTTTTAGCATATAATCTCGCTTGTTCTTTTCCATTATTAATAAGAGTTGCCCAAATTAGGTTGAGAGCGCTAAACATTTGAGCGTCAATAATGGGTTTGTTATCTAATGACATCAAACCGTCAATATTAAAGAACAACACTTGTTCATCTTGTAGGTTTTCAATAGTGGTGTGTCCATTAAATAGTTGCCCGTAAGAAGCATTTAATTTCTTTAGGGTAAGTTCGATCTTCTCTAGGTTGATCTTTACCATTTCGGACAGGTCATTAGATGACTGCATACCCTCTATCGTGCTAATAAGATCCGTTAGAATGGGATATTCCTTATTATTTCTTTCAGTAAAGTTAGTTCTTTCGTTACTTGTATCAAAGTTAAAGCGCTCATACATGGCATTTATTGCTAATTCAAATATATCTAGTTCAGTGTCGGTTACTTTGGGTTTGACAGTGTTATACCAAGTAGCTAATTTACTTTTGTGTTGGGTAAAGCTTGCTAATTGATCCACTTGATTAGTCGCCTCGTTTACAACTGTTGGGAATATTTGAAAGATATTAATCACGCCGTCTGAACCGTCCAAAGCAATACTTTTAGCGTCCAAGAAGTTTAAGGTCTTTTGGTACTCTCCTGATTTATCAAAGCCTCTTAGGACGTAACCTTTAGAAGCTAGATTTACCAGAATCTTTTTCATAAGAGTAGACTTACCAGAACCCATTTCTCCTAAAACTAATAAGTTATAGTGTGAACGATAGGATCCATCTAGTTCAAAACAATCAAAAATAATGTTCCCCCCTGTTAAGCTGTACCCTAAATGCTGTCCTCTCTCGTCATGTAAGAAAACATGGTTAGCAGGAAAGGTTGTAGCTACGTGTGAAGAAGAAATATCTCTGCCTATTCGTTTGTTAGGTAGGTAGGTTTGGGTTGTGTGGTTGAGAAACATAGACAAGTATTCTTCTTTTTGTTCTAAAAGTAGCACGGTTGCGCCAAATCGTTGTTTTTCTAGCTGCTTTCTTGTTTCTGTCACCCTTTTTTCAAGCTCATCTCTTGTTTCAGCAAACAAGATAATTCTTGCGGTGAAATACTTCATAATCTCAACATTTTGTCTAATCGCTTTCCCTAGGTAGGTCAAGTCTTGGTATTCTTCTTGAGCAATCATTTTTTCATAGGCTTCTTTTTCTTCTATCATCCGCCCATATTGTTCACGGATCGCTCGTTGGAGCTTTTGTAGGACTTCCCCTGACTCCTGATTAGCAATATCAACCATGACAAAGGAATTGGGTATGTTATGCAGAAATGACTGCCATAGACCGACTGGTTCGCCTGGATAGGCGTAAATGTATAATGTGGTCATAACAGCGTTGCCTGTTTGAATGATAGAATCTAAGAATCTTAAATTACCTATCGGTTGGGTTTCATAGACAAAGTTATCTTTTTTATTAGTCATAATCTCCTCCAATTAGAAAAACCCTAATCGGAAGTGATTAGGGTTGGTTCATGTTTTGTCTGATGAGTGGATTGTTTAGCCTGAAGAAGATGGATTTTTTCTTTTCATAAGAAATAGTCGATAGTTTTAGTAAGCCACTATAGGCAAAGAAATCGTTTCTACATTCTCTTAAATCTTCTACCGTATCTCCGTATAGAAAAATATAAAATTCCTTATTAAAGTTGTTTTCTTCATAGTATTTAAATTCATAATATTGTTCCATTAACAATCGTTTGTAAGTCGGATTGCTGGCTAGTTCAGCTTGCCGCTTGTAGTAATTCTGCTGCAATCTCGTATCTAAAGGCATATACATAGTGACGATTTTAAATGGGTAAACATAGAGTTTAATTAACATTTCATACTGTCTAATCACCTCGTTCCGTTCCGCTGCGCTCATGCTTGAAAGGTTATAGCCCTCCAGTTGAAGAATATCCATGAACATTATTTCATTTTCAAACTTTAATTTAATGAGGTTGTCCGAGCCGACTATCCCTTGTTGTGGCATGAGGTCTTTTAGCTTCTTGTTTGGTTCTGGTTGCTTTTCTTTGCATTTAAACCAACGTCTTCTTTTCTTTTTGTCTGGATCTTTTCTTAAATATCCTTTTTCTTGTAGTTCTTTTGTCTTCTTTACCGTATTAAATTCCATCACTCACCCACCTTCCTATAGATAGTGGTATCAATTAAAGGTTTTTCTTCTTGTTCTTCTTCATGCGCTTTAATGCTAGGATCTTCCCAATAATAAAGCGTGTCATCTTGCTTAAAAGCCATTATTAACACTTGATAATTCCTCTTAAAGGGGTTATGTCGTGGTCTAGCAATTACCCAAAAGGCTGTAATAGCGACTAAGCCGATATAAATAATTTTAAAGACGTGATAGTAAAAAAACTGATGAGTGGATAGGACTAGTGCCGCTGCTCCACCCAAGACAATTAAATCAAAAAGAAAGAAATAGCGATTAAACTTCAGTTCTGGTGATAAGGTTGTAATAAGTCTTCGTGTTGCCATGGAACTCCCTTCTATTAAATATCATCTAAGTCATTATCATTTTCATCTTTAAGCCAATCGTTAGGGTTGTTAGATTCATCTGGGACACTTGAACGACCGATTGATGGATTGTTCGTATCATTAAAGCTTTGTGTGCTAAGTGTATTCATTGCTTCTCCCGATTGAGTGGTTCCGCTAGGTAGCGTCTCTTTGCTTGGTGAATCTGGCGATGGTTGAGATGGTTGAGGGGTTGACAATCCTTGACTGATATCCCCTGTCTCGCCTCTGTTTGTCTGATCACTAGTAGGTGGTGTTGGGCTAGTCGTTCCTGCTTCCATACTTTCCCCTGATGTAGACATTGATGGAGTATGATCTGGTTGCATTCTATCGTCAGAATGAATGGTTTGTGTTTGATCATCCATACCTACGGTTGATGGACTTGTATCAGTATGAAGGTCTCCGCTAGTTGCTTGCGGTTGAGTTTCCACTGTTTGAGTCTCTCCTTGATCATCCATACCCACACTCGATGGTGTTGTGTCAGCATGGAAGTCTCCACTAGTATCTTGCGGTTGAGTGCTCATTGGTTGAATATCTCCTTGATTATCCATATCTGCACCACTCTGATCAGTATTGGCTTGAGTCATAGTTACACCAGTTGATGATGGGTCTGTTTCTGGTGAGGATGTGGACTCTTGTTCTTCTCCACCGCTTACGCCACCTTGTTTGTTTAAGTGTGTCATTCCAGGATCGTCAGACATTTGTTGATTGACGTAATCATCTTTAGCATTTGCTCGGTCATTACCTTGATCACCAATACCTCCACCTGTATTTAATCCTGATCCAGCATTTAAGGAGTTAGAAGAGTCTCCATTACTACCTGCTCCTGTTGCTTGAGCTGCCATTCTTTGATTTTTGGAATCGACTATCTTTTTACCTAGGTTTGCAGCTCCTTTACCTAACTGATACCCTGCAAAGGCTCCAGCTGCTACTCTGCCAATGGATGATCTCATGCCTGTTGAACCATCTCCAGTTAAGCGGTCGATAATCACGGGTCCATCTAGGAATAGGAAGACCAAGGCTAGTTGAATAATGATATTCGCCCCTGTTGAGTAGCTTTGATTGGCTAAGTAAGCTTGAATTAAAATATAAACTCGGTAGATTAAAGCCGTTAACACCATGGTTACAAGAATATTTTTCATGTTATTTAGTATTGTCTTTAATGCTTTTGACCCTCTTAAATCTTCGAAAGCAAATAGTGGTATCAGTGTTTGATTAAAGACCAATTCAAACATCGACTTTAAGAACTTAAAAGCAAATGTAACAAAGGCGATAGCGTTAAGTAAAAGGGATAGAATAATGATAACTGGGTTCCATTGATAGCGGTAATAGTTTTTTGGGATTTCCAGTTGCCAAAATTTCCTTAGAGGATAGACCTCGTACGTTCCGCCCTCTTCCATAGCAACTGCATGTCCTAGGGCTTCTTGTACGTCTTCATCATTGATATTTTCGGGATCCATATGTTCGGAGAAGTTATAATAGCGTCTCGTATCATCATTATAATTGATCCTTGAATTTTGCATTTGTTCTGGCGATAGTTCAATCGAGCCAATTGTCAAGTAGCCTTGATTGATCGCACTTTGGACATCGATAACGTTTGAGTTGATTATTTGATAGATGGAACGTTCCCCGTCTCCATCAGCGCTTTCTACTGCCACAGGATTGTTTAGCATAAGGTTTCTAGTTAGCTGCGTTGTCACGTTCAATAGTTGAATCATTAGCGTTGCTGATAGCATGAGAGTAACGAGACCAAAAAGAAATCTACGTGCTAATGTTTGAAAGGAATACTCGGGGTCAATCATCAGTAAAATCCCATAACAAGCTAGCGAAAGAGTCGCAATTCCAAAGGTGACACCTGAAAAGATTTGAATGGTTTGTTGTCCTAATTCACTTTGTGGAAATTCGGCAAATGCAAAGATATCATCTAAAGCTCCTGCTATTCCTCGGTTAATCGCCAATAGTAAATTAATGATTCCTTGAGCGATCAAGCGTAAGATCGTGTAAGTAATGCTCGATAATTCTAGCCACTCATTATTGTGCAGGAACTGTAATATTTGATCGTTATCCATAGTCAGCTCCTTAGTTATCCGAATTGTATAGTTCTATACGGCTACTATATCGCTTGATAAGCTCATTAATTTGACCATCATTCTTAGCTTTATTTAACCCATCTTTGAGTTCTGGTATATGTTTTCTTGCAATTTCTTTAACTTCCTCTAATGTCAATCCTAGTTTATCGATTTCAGTTATTCTATTATGATTAGATTGTGCTTGTTCAGCGATAGATTGTTTTTCTGATGTATCTTCTACTGTTGCTTCATCTATCGTTTGATTTGTTGGATTATAATCATTAATACGACGGTCGTTTACATCCACTGATGGGGTCGAATCGAGATCATAACGTTCTCTTAAAGCAATCATATCTTCACTCTCCAATTCTTCTTTTAATTGTGCTAATTCTGTCTCCAATTGGTAGCGTTGTTCTTGTTTAGCTATTTCTTTTTGCTTACTATGTTTTAGACGGTCTCGAATCGTAGAAATGAAAAGAGTTAATTGTTTTTCATCCCATTGCTCGCCGCCATGTCGGGTATAGGTTAGCTGTTGATAGTCTTTGTGTTTGAATGTTTTGTCTAAGTATTGATAAGCCTTCCTGAAGCGATATTTGCCATCATTTAGTATCGGATAGGGTGTCATATCGATGACTTCTCCGTTAACTGGATCTGTCTTTCTTTTTGCCCGAATAATCACGTTTTCGCCCTCTTGAAGCTGATTCAATTCAGAAGGAAATAACAAAGGTTTCTTCTCAACTTGTTCCGATACATTCTTATTAAGTGACCAAGCGTGTCCTGAACGGGTGAATTGAATCACCTCTTCTTCTCCTAGCATACTGCTGATCCTCTTTCTGGTATCAGGATCTGTTGACTTTAAAAAGACAATGTTCATGAGTTGGGTCTCCACAAAACGTGCAATATCTGCTCCATACTTTATTTTAAATTGAATTAAGTCTTGAACGATAAAGTCAAATAGCATACCACGCCCAGCCCCGACCGAAATCATACTATTTAGGTTGGTAAAGGACGGGAGGTTTCCGAATTCATCTAAGCAAAACCACACTCGTTTATTTAATCGGTCGTTGTTTTGACTCGCAAATCTAGACAAAACGTAATAACATTGTTGAATCCAAGTAGAAGCAATAATATAGTTTGTTTCAATATAATCAGGTAAAACAATGAATACCGCATAAGGGACTTCACTTTGCGTTAATTCCATAAAATCAAAGGTGCTTTCCGCCATAAGATTTGATACTTTTGGTGCTGCAAATTTTTGCAATTTAGCTAATGCTGTCCCAAAGATGGATGAGCGCATTTGTCCACTTGTAACCCCTACAGTTGAATACTCTTTTCTAGCAGGATTATCTAGTGGCAACGTATTAAAATACTCATCCAACATATATCGGGTCTCACTACTTAACTGGTAAGTACCTGATAGTTCGATAAGCATGGAAACTATCGCATTCATCGTGACGAATTCAGGATGTTGTTCTTCTTCTGGCAGTTCAGGATTAACAAACTCATGACAAAGAGCTAGAATTAAAGCGTTCACTAACGCCATAGCCGACTCTTCCCAAATAGGCTCTTTGCTATTGGGGTTGTGATAGAGTGGATGGGAGAAGGTCTTGCATAGTTCTACCGCTTCATCGATTTCCCCTTTGCTATAACTGTCTTTAATCAAGTCTAAGCAGTTATAGCCTAGTGATTGATCTAAATCGTCAAGATTCAGAACTTCTATTTTATACCCTCTTTCTTCAAGTTCCGTAGCGGTTAACTCCAGTAATTCATACTTCACACTTGAAATAATCATATGCGGTCTCTCTTCGCTTCGACTTCTGATTTCTATTTCAGGAATGACTTTTGTTTGTCCTTTCCCTGCCCGTGTGGGGGCAATTGTGACGCTATGTGCGTCATCAGTGTCAATATAAGCTTTGTCTTCACTTCTGGCAATTAGACTCCCTGATCTGCCAGGATAACTATCAAGGTGAAGTCCGTTAATGTAATTTGGGGTGTATTCAATTTCTTTGTAAGTTCGTTTAATTTCACTACGTGTTGTAAACCGAGAGTTCCCTTTGTTTCCCACTCTCAAATCTCCTACTTGTGATTTAACCGTAACAGAGAGACGTTTAGCAGCTAGCCACAAAATGATATAGAAAATTAAATAAAAGAGAGTGAGACGGAATCTGGGTACTAAAAGCCCCAGGGTAGAGTAATCTGCTATGGGATTAAATAAACTAGTTAATGACATTGAAACGACATTAACCAACACAATTGAAATAAGAGCGACCGCTAGGTGGAAGGTATAGTTATGTTTCATTGCTATTGCCTACCCTCAACCTTTTCTTTAACTCTTGTTCTCGCTCTATCAGGCGTTTATATCTTCGGACAGATAGCCAGTCAGCCCACCAATTATTTCCGAGAGGTCTAATTTGGCTAACTCGAATATCTTGTTTGTTGACAATAAAGATGTTTTCGTTTCTTTTAAATGTCGGAAAATTATCAATTATTGCTTCAGTTTGTTTTTGTGGTGTCGCAAAGATTAATTCTTTTATAGTTAGTTCTTCCCCTAGTAAGTGATGGACAAATTGAGAAAGGTATTCTAAATCAATATTTTCATGTAAGGCAATCAAGTGATTGTGGTATTTATCTTTAACATCAAGCGATAAATGCGAGTACAGATCGAGTATCGATTCGTGAATCAGAAGTCCTTTGGCTCTACTGGTCTCTACCTTCCTAAATAAAAATGATTGAGGTTCCGTATTTGAAGATATGTTAAACTCTCCCCCATCTTCAATCCACACTTCTTCAGTTATCATTGGATGGTTATCTTGCCAAAACCATTGACTCTCATTAACCTGTCTTAGGCACTTTTCTCTTTCGAGTTTATTATTAATGGTTGTTAGGAATAAATCTGTTTTATAGATAGATGTATCTTTAATGATATTCCCTCCTATCAAAAAAACACTTCTTGCCACGGTGGCAAGAAGTGGCTTCATCTTTTAGGCTGATTTTTAATTAACGTTTTAGAAATGTTTTGTATAAACTGCTTGTCCGTCTTCTGTTCCTTGGTAGTTATAACCGTGATCTTCAAACGCTTGGTGGATAGCTTCTGTTTGATTGTCAACTAATTCTTGTACCTCTAGAACCTCGTTTTGATCTCCAGCTAGATATTGATGTTCAATCGTAGCGGTGGAATGCCCAACTGTATAGCTCTCTGGTTGTGGTTCCGTTGCTACTTCATTGACTTCAATTGCTTTATTTTCATTCATGTCTGGACTTTCTGTTTCTGATGGGACAGTCTCTTCTTTTTCGTTAGGAATGATGATTTCCGTTCCGTCTGATAACGTTAGGTTTTCTTCAGTTATAATTTCTGGTTCATAACTTGAAGCCGTCACTTCATTAGTAGTTGGCTTAGGCTCTTCTTCCAATGGTGGTACTACCCATTCAATGGTCTCTCGTTGAGCGTTGCTTTTGGCTGTCTCGCCATCTGTTATAATCCCTGATGTTTTAGAATAGCTGAACTGTCCGTTTTCATAACCATCGTAGGTAAAGCCGTCTTTAAGTTTCGCTTCATGTTCTTCTCGCAGCTCTTCTGGCATTCCTTCAGGTAGTGGCTCTTTATCAGGCTGTTCCTCTTTAGGTTCGTCTGTCTCGCTATTATCAGCTTCTTCCGTGCTAATATTTCCTACTGATTCTTGTTTTTCATCGGTTGGAACAGGCTCTTGTGTTTCTGGAACTTCTGGGACTTCATTCGCATTAGTTTCTTCGTTGCTATTAGGTTCCTTGTTAATTTCTTCATCGACTTTCTCGTCCTTGTTCGATAATTCAATCTCAACACGGTCTACGATATCAGTCTTACGCTCATATTGTAGGTTGTCTTTATCATCTTTACCGATAAATGTATAGCCTTCTGCCAATAACTTATCGTGTTGCTCTTTCAATGCTTCAGGAATTTCTCCTTCAAGCGTTGCATTGTCCTCATCAGTTGTATCATTGATATCTGTTGGATAGATTTTACGATAGGTATATTCATCATCGACTTTGCCGACATATTCGAATCCATCTTTCAAACGTTGTTCATGGGTGGCTCGCAGATCTTCAGGCATGTCATCAGGTAGTGGCTCTTTTTCTTCTTCCGTAATGTCTGGGATTTCAGGCACTTCAGGTAATGTTTCCTCTTCAGGATCTTTTCCTGTTTCATCTTCTGAATCAGGGTCAGGAATTTCTGGAATGATCGTTTCTTCTTCTTCAGGTTCAGCAGGATCGGTGATTTGTGGGGTATCTTCTTGTGAATCGGAAGATTCGTCTTCTTGCGGTGCAGTTGGTTCCTCCTCTGTCGGCAGCTCTGGGACAGTTGGAATTTCTGGTTCAGCTGGTGCTTCTGGTACAACTGGCGTGCCACTATCTACTGTTGTGCCTTCAGTTGATCCTGCTTCTGTGGTTGTCTCTTGTGTTTCTTCGTGTTCTGTTTCGTCCTTCTTGTCTTCCTCTTCGACAATAGATGTACCTTCTAAAGGATTTGACGCAATAAGTTTTTGTGTTTCATCAGACGCAATGATTGGAGCAGCTTGTTCGATTGATTCCTCACTCATGGCCACGACACGCTCTAGTGACTCTTGATTTCGCTTAGCCGTTGCCTCTTCAGACTCATCGTAAATTAAGCCAAATTCTGCGCTGCCTGTAGCCGTAAATGTTAAGGTATTGTTTGCTTTCATAATAGAGATGTTTTGGTAGTCGCCATCTTGAGCAATAGCAATGACTTTAGTTACATCGCCACGTAAGCCTTGATCTTTAACCTTTACTTCTACTTGTACACCTGACAAACGATTGCCATTTGCGTCTACTAATGTTAGGGCGAGTAAATCCATGTTTTCGTTTAACATAGACGACCGTGCCCCTAATTTATTTTTGACTTGTTCTTCGTCCGATACGAGATGGATATGAACAGAATCAACCTGACTTGCTTGTTCTTGGTCTTTTTTAACTAATACCGAGACATTATCCGTTAGTTGGAATAGTTTATCTCCATTGACATCAGAATAGTTACTTTGCGGACTCTCCATTACTTCGTTTGCAAGTACCCTTGTGACTTCAAATGCTGCAGGAGATACGCAGATAAGACTGGTTGATAGTAAAGCTAGTTTTCTTTTGAACATATGAACTCTCCTTTATAAAATCATTCTTTGACTGCTTCTTTTAGTTTGATAACTAGATCTTTCAGTTGAGACTCTATTTGAGTTTGTCTTTCTTCTAACACTTTTTTGTCTTCTTCTTTGATTTCTTCTTTACCTAATTCTTCTTGAACAACTCGTTGTTGTTCGTATAGTTCTAGGAAAGGTTCTTTAAACGATTCAATGACTGGACTATTGAGGATTTCTTGCTTTTCCATTGCTGCTACCCATTGATTGGTGGTCAGTAGATTAACAATTTCTTTTTCTTTTTCTTTGAAGATCAGTTGATTTATGCTGTCTAGTTGAAGTTCTTGATTCAAACGCTCTGCTTCAACAAAGTTTCCAGTCTTAGCATAGGCGACTGCTAATTGTGTTTGTCTTTCTACTCCTTCGGCGACATGCTCTAAGGCAACAACTTTAGGATAATCATTCTTTAGATACGCCAGGTCAAACTCACCCTTATCATATGGTTGTCTAGCAAGAAACTCTTCTAAATATTGAATAATTTCTTCAATCGTTGCGTTTTCTAAATTAAAGATATATCTTTCAATGACTGGATAGTCTTCTGGATAGTAATCTAATGCTTCAGAAAATCGTCTTTCCTTCAAAAGATCATTTAGGTCTGGATTTGATACAACACTAGTGGATTCGACACTTTCCTGTTCTTCATTAGTATCTGATCGATTTAATGAGGTGAAGATGAATAAGGAAAGTGCGGCAATGATTATAATTCCGATCACGACAGCAATGGGTGCTTGGTATTTAGATAAGATCTCTTTAAATCTTGCCCCTATACCTCCGATATTCAACGAACGTGACGGATTATTTTCCAACTCTGATATTCTTGCTTGGTGGATATTATCGTTTTGTTCTTCAAGAAAGTTATTTTCAATCGAATCTATTAAAGGTTTTATTTTATTATAAGTAGATGGATCTTCATCATCTTGGTATAACCGTGATAGTTTGGATTCGATGTAGACTAGATACTGGATCCCGTCCCCATAGCCTAGGGTCAGAATATCATGAAGGATAACCGATTTACCCTCAATAACATTTACTTCAATATCCGCTTGTGTTCCCCAACCTGAAAATATTTCTTCAAGTTCATTGATTTTCTCAATTGCGCTACGTACTGTATATTTCTTACGAGGTTGTACGTAGCGCAGTACAGTTTTGTCTGTACTATTTATTTTAAAGTACATATTTCCTCCTTAACTCTTTCTAGCTAAATCCGCCTGCAGCGTCGGAGAAGTACCCGATAATACTTGTTACGGCTAGAACGATAATCAGCCCGACAATAATACGAACTGCCCATCCTTTAATTCGGGAGGTCTCTTGTGAATCAGCTACCATCCACCAAATGCCAAGTCCAGCCAACATCATAGTTGCTACCCCGACAGCGATTCCTTGTATTTGTCCTGTTAGGTTTGAGGTTAAATCATTTACAATTCCTTGTAGATCGCTAGCATAAACCGTTTTGGGTTGTAGTAAGGTAGCCAATTGGTTAATCAAATTCATAAGGTTCTTCCTCCTCGATTATCTCTTCTTTAGTTTCTTCTTCGCTTTCTGCTTCCTCGTTTTCTTCTTCCAAAATTTTTTCAGCTTCATCGATAACTTTTAAGACATCTCCTAGATGACTATTAATAATGTCTAATTGTTTTTCGTACCAGTAACTCTTGGGATCAATGTCCATCTTTTCCAAGATATCGTTTGCGACTTTTTCAGTATCTCTCATTTGTTTAGCCGTTAGGTCTAACTGCACTTTAACCATATAGCCTCCTTTCTAGCTCAACTTCTCTTGGGGAAATTTAGCAATTGTTATCGGAAGTGATGGTAGGAATCTCTTATTCGAAAGGTCGCTAAATCCCCCCAAAAGAAGTTGAGCCGTATTATTTTTAAAAGGAACATTTGGACAACAAAAATACTCCCTAACATAAAAAGCTAGGGAGCTGAACATATTATATTTAAATTTATCTTCCTCTAAACGGAGGACATAGCATGTTTTTTGCTCAAAGACATCTTTTAAGAAGATGAATTGCAATAATTATTGCGACAAAAAATCATTCTAACTGAACAAGTTCGTGCATGAATACCTCAAAGGGCGTCTTAAAATTTAAACACTTT
>NZ_JADD01000032.1 GCF_000518205.1 Hutsoniella sourekii ATCC 700629
AGGAGAAGTTTTAATAACATGGAAAAATCATACTCTCTCGGTCGACCAAAGAGATAGGGGTGATGAATTTCTAAGTCTTCAACAAATTCGTGAATGGTCCAGACAATATGATTGGATTCTGGAGAATATTGAGTTGAGAGTTCTAAAGTGAGTTGGTTTATGTTATAATGGTTACACATTGGAGGTAGTCCTTTCTGGATTATCTTTAAACAGAGGGTCCGATCCTCTGTTTTTTAATTTTACTAACTTAATTATACCATAAAGCCCACCAAGAATGTTGATATATCAACACTCTTGGTGGGTTTTAGATTGACTTATCTTACAGCCTCTTTTTGCGTGTTATAATCAATGTGTAAGGGTTGCTCTATTGATTCAGAAAGGGTGTTCCCTGTGAACAAAGAGAAAAAGCGTTATTTAATGATCTTTATTATAGGCTGTATTGTGGGCCTATTTTTGAGAAGTATATTTTGATCAAGTGGAGCTAGTTTTAAGCTAGCTCTTTTTTGTTTAATCGAAACAAAGTTGTGTTTAGCGTTTGTCGTTACTGACCAAAAAGCTCAAGCTAGAGTCGTTTTCATCCTATTGATAATGTTTGCCGGCAGAAAAGCTAAGAGTTATAATAAGCCTATTGTATGGTTCAAAATAGACAAGATAAAAAATCGCCTTGTTGATTGACAACAAGTTTTTGCCTTTAACAACAAAAAAGTCTTAAAGACCTATATTTATTTTGTTATGTCATTTATAATGAAAATACAGAAAGCGTTTACGAGTTTAGCTCGTACTAGAAGGAGGATTTTCAATGACACGAGTGTCAGCAGAAGAAGTAAAAGCAACCATCGACTGGATTTCGAGTATTCAAGACGGTGATGGGCCTGGTACGACCCGTTTGCTTTATACACCTTCATGGGTACAAGCCCAAAATGAATTCAAAGAAAAATTTGAAGCCCTAGGCATGACAGTTGAATTTGATGATGTAGGTAACTTATTTGCTACGATGGAAGGTAGTGAAGAGCCTGATAGCATCATTGCAACCGGATCACACATTGATACAGTAGTAGAAGGTGGTCCATTAGATGGTCAATTAGGTGTTTCCGCTGGCTACCTGGCAGCTAAATACTTGATCGAGAACTACGGCCAACCGAAGAAGTCGCTTCGCGTCATCTCAATGGCAGAAGAAGAAGGGTCTCGTTTTCCTTATGCCTTCTGGGGTTCTAAGAATATCTTTGGCTTAGCTAAGAGAGAAGAAGTGGAAGGAACCACAGACCAGAACGGTGTAAAATTCGAAGCAGCCATGGAACAATCTGGATTCCAATTCCCTAGCGGAGACTTGAAGTTCAAGGATATGGATGCCTTTATCGAGTTACATATCGAACAAGGGAACTTCCTTGAAAAAGCTGAAAAACAAGTTGGGATTGTAACAGCCATTGTAGGTCAAAAGCGGTATGACATTCACTTAAAGGGTCAAGCTAACCACGCAGGGACAACGATGATGGAATACCGTCATGATACCATTGAATGTATGTCACGCATTATTTCTCAAAGTATCGACAAGGCGAAGGCCGTTGGCAATCCATTAGTTTTAACATTTGGTCGTGTTGAAAATGTGCCTAACACTGTCAACGTGGTACCAGGTGAGACAACCTTCTCGATGGACTGCCGTCATACTGACCAAGAAGCCTTGGATAACTTTACCAGCGAAATTGAAGCGGATATGCGTGAAATTGCTGAATCCATGGGCATCGAAATTGAAATCAACCAGTGGATGGATGAAGAGCCTGTTCCTATGGACAAGGGAATCGTTGACTTATTAGAACAAGTCAGTGAAGATCTTGAATTAAACTATCAAGTCATGCACTCTGGTGCTGGCCATGATTCTCAAATCATTGCTAAGCATGTTCCAACAGCGATGATCTTTGTTCCTTCAGTGGATGGTATTAGTCACAATCCACAAGAATATACTTCACCTGAAGACTGTGCTCAAGGGGTTGAAGCATTACTTGAAGCACTTAAGCGTTTAGCTTATTAATTGTTTATAAGTTGTTAGTTGTAGAGTCACTTTAAAGGAGGAATGCCAATGGCAGAAAACAATCAAATTGTGGAATTAACGCCACAAGAATTAGACCGATTCAGGTCGAGAGGTTACAATAATGATGATATCTTACCTCGTACGAAATCTGCTCGTACGATGACTAAGTCCAATTACTTTACACTGTGGATGGGGTCTATTCATAATATCCCTAACTATGCAGCAGTAGTTGGTTACTTGGCGCTTGGAATTTCGCCCATTCATACGATTATTGCGATAGCTCTTGCGGGGTTAGCAGTAGCGGTATTTATGTCGACTAACGGTCGCGCGGGTACCAAATATGGGATTCCATTTGCGATGCACTTACGTAGTGTTTACGGTGATATCGGTGCTAAACTTCCAGGTTTCCTAAGAGGATGTGTGGCCGCGATTGCGTGGCTTGGTGTCCAAACTTATACCGGTGCAGCCGCCATGCAAATCATTATTGAGAAGATCTGGCCTGGCTTTGCCAATATTGGTGGAGGAGCTGTAATTGCTGGTATCTCAGTACCCGGCTTGATTTGCTTTATGATTTTCTGGTTGGCTAATATGGCTGTTGGACTGGGTGGTGGAGGTATTCTGAATAAGTTTACAGCCATCTTATCACCAATTATCTATGTTGTATTTGGTGGCATGATGATTTGGGCGATTAATGTGGGTGACGGTATTGGCAATATCTTGTCTTATGTACCTGCTAACGCTGCAAATAACTCAACCATCTTTGCGTATTTAATTATTATCGCTTCACTCTTATCCGTATGGGCAGCACCTGGAGCAGCGGTAGCTGACTTCACCAAGGATGCCGAGTCTCAAGAAGCACAAACTCAAGGACAAATTGGTGGGCTATTTATTGGTCACTTAGTGTTCGCGATTATGGCGGTTATCATTATTATCGGCGGATCTATCCATTACGAAGGAATGCCAGGTGGCGATGGGGTCCTAGACTTTATCCGTGAATGGGATAGTATTCCAGCGATTATTCTTTCTGCTGGGGTCTTCTTAATGACAACGGTGTCAACCAATGCTACAGGGAATATTATTCCTGCGGGTTACCAATTAGCGGCTCTTTTCCCTAATAAATTGGATTATAAGAAGGGTGTTTGGATTGCAGGGATTGTATCTGTTCTAATCATGCCTTGGAACTTCATGCAGGGCGATGGAGCGATTCTAACCTTCTTGAACTTAATTGGTTCCCTTTTAGGACCTGTTGCTGGGGTTATGGTTGCGCATTACTTTATGGTTGTCAACCAACACATTAACTTAGATAAACTTTACTTTGATACTCACGATAAGGCTCAAGCAGCTGCTAGCCCTTACAAGGGTATTAACACGCAAGCATACATTGCGACGATTGGTGGATTAATCATTTCACTACTCGGACAATTTGTTCCAAGCTTAGCATGGATTTCCAATATTGCTTGGTTAGCAGGATTTGCTAGTGCTTTCATTATTCATTTGGTGCTCACGCGTTTTACGCCTGATCATAAAGTTATCGGTATCGATAAATAATATTTAGAAAAGGAGAATTGATAACATGAGTTACGATTTAGTAATCAAAAATGGTCTTGTTATCTTAGAAGGTGGCGCTGTTGAAACAGACGTTGCTGTTAAAGACGGTAAGATCGCAGCGATTGGTCAAGACCTTGAAGCTGATAAAGTGGTTGACGCTCAAGGTTTGATTGTCAGCCCAGGTATGTTCGATGCTCACGTTCACATCACTGAAAATGGCGGTGGCTACCGTGATGAGTG
Organism: Hutsoniella sourekii ATCC 700629; assembly: GCF_000518205.1. Classification (GTDB taxonomy): domain Bacteria; phylum Bacillota; class Bacilli; order Lactobacillales; family Aerococcaceae; genus Hutsoniella; species Hutsoniella sourekii. Next base: position 3,815 of record NZ_JADD01000032.1, read on the forward strand.
GGAAGGTTATGAAACAGGTACAGCTGCTTGTGCTAAGGGTGGGGTGACCTCTTTCTTAGAAATGCCTCTTAACCAAGTGCCAGCAACAGTAGATGGCGCTTCATTGAAGAATAAGATCGAATCTGGCCAAGGTAAATTAAAAGTAGACGTTTACTCATTTGGTGGTCTTGTTCCTTACACAGTTGATGAAGGTGGCATCCAAGAGTTGGATGAAGGTGGCGTTCATGCCTTCAAGTGCTTCATGGCAACTTGTGGGGACCGTTCAATCGAAGGCGACTTCATGAACGTTGATGACTACTCACTTTATTCAGGTATGAAGCAAATTGCTAAGACTGGTAAAGTATTAGCTATCCACGCTGAAAATGCAGCGATTACTGACCGTTTAGGAGAAATTGCTCGCGCTGAAGGTAAGTCAACAATGACTGACTACGTTAATACACGTCCAGTCTTTACAGAAGTTGAACCAATCCGTCGTGCCATCCTACTTGCTAAAGAAACTGGATGTAAGATCCATATCTGTCACGTAGCCTGTAAAGAAGGCGTTGAAGAAGTTATTAAGGCTCGCGCTGAAGGTGTGGACGTTACTTGTGAGACAACTGTTCACAACCTATACTTCACAACTGACGAATTAGATGCCATTGGACCCGTTGCTAAATGTTCACCACCAATCCGTGGTAAAGAACAACAAGACGGCATTTGGGAATATGTTCTAAGCCGTGATGTATTAACTGCTATTTCTGACCACTCACCATGTACACCAGACTTGAAAGACAAAGAAAATGCTTTCGACGCATGGGGCGGAATCTCAGGTGTTCAAAACAACGTGGATGTATTATTCGATGAAGCCGTTCAAAAACGTGAGATGCCATTGGAAGACTTTGCTGATATGATTGCAGCAGCTCCAGCTAAGCGTTTCGGATTATTCGAAGAAAAAGGTTCATTATCAGTAGGTAAGGATGCCGATATCGTTCTAATCAAACCAAACGCACCTTACACTCAAACTGCTGAAAACTTAGAATACCGCAACAAGATCAGTCCTTATATTGGACGCGAAATCGGTGCTCAAGTAGCAGCTACTTATGTACGTGGACATGAAGTTTATAGCCAAGAAAATGGCGTAACAGAAGAATTTGTTGGAGAATTCAAATAATTTCTAGTCCTTTAGCGACCATCCCTAGTTGGGATGGTTTTTTTAGTATCAATTGGATGTCAAAGACCCAACAGCCCAAGTAGCTGGTCAAGTTTATGCAGCGGGTGCCTATACTGCTCGTGCGGATGCTAAGGGTAGCTTTGCGGCGAATGTGGATACCTTAAAGGCTGGCCAAGTTGTAACAATTTCAGCTAATGGCAAGTCCGTATCTCAAACAGTTCAAGCCCTAGCCAAACCAGCCACTCAACAACAAGGTAAAGGTTTCTTGCCAAATACAGGTGAAACTTCAACCCTTGGAATCGTTGCTGGTGCAGCAACAGCTATTCTTGCTGGTTTAGGAATTGCCTTCCCTAAATTCAAGAAAGACTAATCATTAGATTTACTGTGGTTTTCATCCCTCTAGATTTTATCTAGGGGGATATTTTTTATAAGCTCTTTAGATTGAAGGGCATTGGCACTTTGTTTTTCTAAAAATATAAATAATAACGCCCGAGCTTTTACTTGTTCAGCAAAAGTTCAGGCGTTTTTTGGTATAAGCAATTAGTTTAAGGGTTAACTATCTTTGATTATTTCCAAAGCACAAACCGATCTTCTGGTTTGCGGTACATCGGATCACCTTCCTTAACTTCAAAGGCCTCATAGAATTCATCCATATTGGAAGCTGGAATATCGGTTCGCAGTTGTTCAGGAGCGTGTGGATCGCTTTCGATCATTAGGCTGCCCATCTCAGGGGTGTACTTACTGGCCCAAGAGCGAGCATAACTGGTAAAGAATTCTTTTAAGTCATAGTTATCTGTACGTTTAAGGGCTTCTAAGGCAACGGACAAGCCACCGTTGTCGGCAATGTTTTCATCCAGGGTCAAGTCCCCGTTTACCTTACCGTATTCGCTATCAAGGCCATCGAATTGGTCCAGAATCTTCTTGGTCCGATCTTGGAACTTCTTATAATCTTCTTGCGTCCACCATTTACGTAAGGCCCCTCGACTGTCAAATTCTGCACCGGTTGAATCAAAGGCGTGGGATATTTCGTGGGCAATAGTTGACCCGATAGAGCCAAGGTTCTCACTGATGGTCCGGTCCTTACTGTAGTATGGATCTTGTAGAATGCCGGCGGGTAGGCAGATTAGGTTCTCGCTAGGTGAATAGTAAGCGTTGGTCTCGTAAGCTGGCATTGACCAATAACCATTTTCAGCGGCTTTGCCGTATTGCATCAGATCATTGGTTGCTTCTTGTCGTTGGATAGATAGGGTGTTTTCTAATAAGCTCTTATCTTCATCGACGATCATCTGCTTGGTTCGCTCTTGGTATTCACTTGGGTAACCTACCAATAGCTTGATTTGATCTAGCTTCTCGATGGCTGCTTGTCTAGTCTCTGGTGTGAGCCAATCAATTTTCTCTAGGCGTTCCTTATAGATTTGAATCATCTCTTGGGTCATGGCTTCGACATTCTTCTTTGCTTCCTCACCAAAATAATTCTTGCCAAAGTAAACACCTAAAGCTTCATAGAAGTGTTGGTCCACTAAGTTATAGGCAGAGTCCGCTTGGTCTGGAATTCCTTCTTGTCCCGTCTTGACATTCTCGTAATTTTGAACGAGACTGCGAAGATCATCATCTAAGTATTTAGCGGCCTTGACAGCAAAAGTCACCAGCATCCAAGACTTCATTTCTTCAAAGTGATCTTCATTAACTATTTGGTTGAAGTTGTCAAAATAATGCGAGTCAGTCACATTGGCCGCTTCGATCTTAGTATTTAATTTCTTCTCAGCAATAGCGATCAAATCCAAAGAGCTAGTAGATTCTGCCAACTTGTGAGGATCGGCTTCCTTGAGTTGGTCTTTTAATGAGCGACGCTGGTCGCTCGGTGTTAATTGATCAGCGATTTTCTGGTCATAGGTTATTGCTTGGCTGACCAGCTTTTGGGCTTCTTCTTGCGAGTAGTTCATTTTTTCCAAGATTTTTTCGGCGGTCTCTTGATAAGCTTGAAGGATGGCTTGACCTTGGGTTGGATCTTGGTAAAGATTGGTATCTGGTAAGATGGTCTGAGGTGCAATGAGGCGGAGTTGATTGTTTTCAGGTTGTTCTAGACTAGCGCCGGCAGTAATAGCAAAAGGTAAGTCAATCCCTGAATCTATCCATTCTTGAATGTCTTGCTTAAATGACTCAAACGATTGGAGTTCTTGGATCTTCTTCAAGTAAGGTTCAGCTGGTTGACTGCCTTCTTGGTTGCGCCGTTGAAAGTCTCGGGCCTGGTTATAATATTTAATCATGGTTTCTTCTTCAGGGCTAGCAGGCTTTATCTCTCCGTTACCGAGCTTCACCAAATCTTGATGGAGAATCTCTTTGTTACGGGTATCAATTTCTGTGTTAACACCTGCCATAAATTGGTCAGGGGCAATCGATAACTGGTTAAGATAGTCCTGATTCACTGCTTGATAGAGACTATCTTTGACTTGTGCTTGGCTTGTGTCTGCTTGACTGACTTGTGTCTGCTTGTCGCTAGTATTCTCGCTAGCCATCGCTATCGATGGTAGACTTACCTGCGTGAGTAGACTGGCGCATAAACTTAGAGTAATAAAGGGTTTAATTTTCATGATTGTCTCCTATTCTATGATGAATATAGCTCGATTATAGATGATTCTTATGATTAATCCATAGGAAAAAAAATGAAAAAGACAGGAATAAAAATAGAAATAATCGCAAACCTGCTAGAATATTACAACTTGTTTATAAGTTGACGCCAGCAGTGAAATAGAGATATTGAAAGATTGACTTTTAATCATATAAGGCTATAATAGATTCATAATTAACTTTTAATTATTTAACAATTATAGACAAGGAGACTATAAATGAAAAAAACACGTCGTGAAATGATGCGTGAAAAGCAAAACCAAAGATTAACACGCAAAGTCATGAAAAAAGTAAAGGGTTCTTGGATTGCCTGCTTGTTGGTAGCCGGAGTTGTTGGAGCAGGCGTTACAAATGCGCAATCATCTGTTCAAGCTGCTGCCAGTGAGACAGTAGATACAGTTGACGCTGAGAAATTAGCTTCGTTCGACACTAAGGATGCCTTAGCCAATGATGACAAGATCAAGGCAGAAGTAGAAGCTACTTTGGCGCGTGTCACTGGAGAAGCTGTTGAAAAGACAGTAGACCAAGTAAAAGAAGAAATTAAGCGTCAAGAAGAAGCAGGTCTTCCTGCCTATGTTGTTCAAGAAGGCGACACTCTAGCGCTGCTTGCTGAAGCTACCGATCAAGACGCTGATGAATTAGCAGGCCTTAATGGTATGAAAGCTGATGATGAACTAATTATTGGTGATATCTTGACTGGCGTAGTTAGCGAGCAGGCTGAAGCTGTCGTAGTCAAAGAATCAACTAATGGCAACCAAGTAGTAGCTAAGATTCAGACTGTTACACCACAAAGCCAAGCTACTTCTACAGAAAAAGCAAACTACGAAAAAGCAGACAAGAATGAAAACAAAGAAACACGTCATTCTGCCTCTGCTAGTCAAGAAGTTGCTAAGCCAGAGCCAAGTAAGCCAGCAGAACCAAGTCAACCAACTCAACCAACTGAGCCAACTCAACCAGTAGAACCGACTCAACCAACCGAGTCAACCCAACCAGTAGAACCGACTCAACCAACTGAGCCAACCCAACCAACAGAACCAACCCAACCGACTGAGCCGACTCAACCAGTTCAACCAACCGAGCCAACTCAACCAAGTAAGCCGACACTTACATTTGCTGAGCGAGTGGAAAACCGGGTCTTTAATATGGTTAATGATATTAGAAAAGCTAATAATCTGCAGCCATTAACCTTGAATACAAAACTCGTTGAAGCTGCTCGTCTAAATGCGCAAAACTTAGCAAATACTAAGGTTTTCGGACACCAAAATGATAATAAATTTGTGAAGCAAGTGGGATATGCAAAACCTGACTTTGGAAAGGTCAACAGCGAAGGGGTTCTTCAACTCACTGCGAATGATCCGGCTGCAACAGCAAACCTTTCATTTATTGCTAATAGTAAGCCTATTGAAGATGTCTATACTGAAGAGGCCTTGGCTAATGAGATCGCCAATGGCTGGTTTGCTGATGTCAACCAACCGGAACGTGGTCACCGTAAACAAATGCTTCAAAATCAATGGACTGAGACAGGTGTCGGCCTTGCGTTTACTACAGAGAGTAATGGAATGTATTCTGTGTATGGTGTGCAGTACCATGGTACTCCAGCTGTGAAGACAGTCTCTGAACCTTTCTCAAGTGGTCAAGAGTTAGCAACAGCTAAAGTGGCTGATAAAGTAGCTTATGATCAATATTTAACTGCTGCGGAAGAGCCAAGTACTCAAGCAGATGTTGAATACCTTCGTTCTGAACAAGGTATCCCTGCCGGTGGTTATACTGATGCGCCAACAGGCGAAACAACAACTCAACCTGCTCAATAATTAGCTTAAACTCCTTCGTAATGAAGGAGTTTTTTGCTTTACTCTTTTAAATTTAAACCAAAACAAACCGTTCACCAAAATAAGGTGAACGGCTTGTTGTTTTTATGCCTTTAAGCGGGCGGATAGTTCAATAATCTCATCAACCACCTGGTCCAAGTAATTAATTGTAGCTTCTAAGGCTTGGCTGGTAGTAACGTCTACGCCGGCTACCTCACTAGCGTCAGCTGGAGGAATGGTCCCTAACTTCAAGAAGTCTAACCATTGGTCGATGGCTTCTTGCCCTTGACTTAAGTAATTCAAGTAGGCTTGGGTAGAGACTACTAGACTGGCGCTATAAGTATAAGGATAAAGTCCCATGTAATAATGCGCTTGTCGCATCCAGGTAAGTTCGACGCCAGGATTCAATTCAACAGCATCACCCCAGAAGTCGGCGATCACAGACCGTTTGATTTGGTTTAATTCTTCCGCTCCAAATCCTTGACCTTGATCAATCAATCGGTAGACCTCCCTTTGGTAGGTGGCTTCCAGTAAGTGAGTGACCATATTATGGAAGTAGGTGTTGGTGATCATCTTATAGCGGGCAAAGCGTTGGACACGCGGATCGTCGCTTGATTGAATCAAATAGTTGGACAAGAGTAGTTCATGGTAAGTGGAAGGTGCTTCAACGACATACAGGCTAGGTTCATTAGAGATGAATAAGTTATGTTTGCAGGCAGTCTTCATTTGCATAATGTGACCCAGCTCGTGAATGAGGGTATAGACATCGGATAATTGATTAGACCAAGACATAAGGACATAGGGTTGCTGGTCGCCAGCCATTGTAGCGAAGGCTCCTGATTCCTTGCCTTGGTTACGGCCATAATCTACCCAACGTTCATCTACATACTTCATCAATTCTGCTTGATAATCTTCCCCCAACGGTTGAGTCGCCTGACGGACATAATCAACAGCCTCTTGGAAGCTGACCGCCACATCAAACTCTGGATCCAAGTCGATTTTGAGATCAGCGTAAGTCATCGATTGGAGGCCCAGTTCATCCTTGAGATGGGTAATGTACTTACGCATTACCAGTGCAAAATTTGTCATAATCCCATCGATCTGTCGGTCGAACATGTCCCGAGTCACTTCTTGGTCATGAAGCAAGAAGTCGATGACACTCTCATAGCCACGCAGTTGACTTTCTTTCTTTTCTCGAAGCACTTGACTGTAATAGTTTTCTGCTGCTGTCTGCTGGTATTTGCCCAACTCTTGATAGAAGGCATCGAAGGCTGCTCGCCGGACTGTGGTATCTGGGTGATACATATAATAGTCCTCATAGAGTACAAAGCTCAAAGGATAGGTCTCTCCATCCACCTCAAAGTCAGGGAAAGTGAGATCACTAGTGACAATCTGATTATAGATGGATTCTGGTTCCTGGAAGACTCCTGCAAAGTAGCCTAGGGCTTCTTCAACCGAACCGCCAAGGTAGTCTTTTTGCCGGTTTACAATAGTGGCTAGATAGTCTTTGGTTTGTGGATAGGCTGCTTCAATTTGCTGGAGGGCTGATGGATCTAACTCCAATAATTTATTTTCAAAAAAGATCAAAGCTTGCCGGTGACCTTGTAAGGCTTGTTGGGTCTGGCGCAGGCGGTTAGCAGCCTGGTTGTCATGGTGGTCAGCAGAGACTGGTAGAAAGGCATAGTGCTCAAGGCGAGACATATGCTCCAGCAAGTGGGAGAGCTCTAGGATTCCCTGGCCCAAATTTTGGCCTGGGGAGTCTGCTTTATAGTTTGCTTGAAACTGTGCCACTTCTTGTTCTAGTTGGTCTAAGCTTGCTTGGAAAGCCTGGTCATCAGCAAAGAGAGCCGATAGGTCCCAAGTCTTTTCACTGGGTAGTTCTGAACGTTTGGGTAGTGATTCTTGACTCATCCAATCATCCTTTCTAGTTACTGGTTCTAAGCCATTCGATTAATTGCTGATAGAGGGGAATACCCAATTCTTCAACTTGGGTGCGGTCAAAGTCATGCTCCTGACTGTCAATAATCTCTAATTCACTGTTCAAGATATTGGCGGCCATCTGTCTAGATTGCCGACTAGGGACATCGGGGTCTTGCTTGGCAGCGGCTATAAAGGCTTGTGGGATACGTCCAAGTGCGTCCTTGCTAATTGAAAAGTCACTGGCTGTATGGTCGGAACCGATGACTTGGTCCATCCAAGACCCATCCTGGCGACTAGCCAGATAGATTGGATAACGTTGGTCCATAGGACCTTGGAAGATCGGTTCCTCACCAACTAGTTGGTCAATGATTTGTGGATTGACCTTGGGATACTTGAGGAATTCTCGAGCAGGAACCTTGAAGCTGGCATCATTGAGATTATAGTAGCCATATAGGGAGATCAAGCCGGCAAAACCTTCCCGTTTGGTCATTAAGTAGGTAGCAAGGTATCCGCCTGCTGACCGCCCCATAGGGTAGCAAGGCAACTTATCGGGCAAGTCGAGACTAGCTGGACCTTCGCTTAGCCACCAATTTCCCCAATCTTTTACCACTTGTAGGATGTCAGCTAATTGGCTTTCCGGTGCCAAGGGGTAATCTAAGCTGAGGAGACCATAACCAGCTTGAGTTAACATCTCCAGATACACTTCGGGTAGATCATCTCGTTGACCGAAGATTAGACCTCCTCCATGGAAATAAAGGAGCGTCCCTAGATAGTCCACTTCTGGACAATAGAAGAAGCTAGCTTCAAGTGGTTCCCCTTTGAAAGTGAGGGGAGCGAGTTGTCGTTTTGTATATTTTGTCATACATCCACCTTTTCTAGTCTTTTTGCTTATTATCATAACACTCTTAAATCCAGAGAGGTAGCTTTTTTGAGATTTGTCGATTATCGACAAAAGAAGCATAAAATTTAGAATGAAAACACTTTAATGAAAGCGTGATACCAGTTATAATAGTATTGTAAAGGGGGAATTTCATGTTACATACAGTTATTCAAAAGAACAACTATCAAGATTCGATTAACTTGATGCTTCTAACCAATGAAGTAAATGGCTTAGAAGGCGTTAATAACAGTCAAGTTATGATGGCAACCGATGCTAACAAGGACATTTTTAAGACAGCGGGTCTTTATACAGATGAACTGGCTGCTGCAGGAGCCAATGACCTTGCGATTGTTGTCGATGCTGATGATGAATCTGTTGTTGATACAGTCGTTGAGAAGGTTGATGCTTTCTTGAGTGAATTATCTGCCGGTAAGGGCGGTGAAGATGCGGTTAAGGCGGTGTCTAATTGGGACGATGCCTTAGCTAATATGCCAGATGCGAATGTGGCGCTCTTATCTATTCCTGGTACTTATGCAGCTGATGAGATTGAACGGGCATTAGACGAAGGCTTACACGTCTTCTCATTCTCTGATAACGTATCTATTGAAGATGAAGTTCGCTTAAAAGAAAAAGCTCACGAAGCTGGACTCTTACTTATGGGACCGGACTGTGGGACTGGAATCTTATCAAGCATTCCATTTGCCTTCACTAACGTAGTTAACCCAGGTAATATTGGGATTGTTGGAGCTTCAGGTACAGGGATCCAAGAAACAACGACCATTATTGATGAATTAGGTGGCGGTGTGATCCATGCCATCGGTACGGGTGGTCGTGACCTATCTGAAGAAGTTGGCGCAACAACCATGATTGATGCGATCGCCGCTCTTGAAAAGCATGAACCAACTGAAGTGATCTTAATCATCTCAAAACCACCTGCAAAAGCCGTACGTGATAAAGTCATGGACTTATTGCAATCCTTAAGTAAGCCAGTTGTAGCAATCTTCCTAGGTGAGAAACCAACTGAACACGTAGGTAATGTAGCGCTTGCTTACACCTTAGAAGAAGCTGCCCGGATGGCGGTAGATCTAGCTAACGGTGAAGAAATTAAGCCTAACTACTACGGCGAATTAGACTACGAAGTAACAGAAACCTTCCCAGAAGGAACCACTGTTAAGGGTCTATATTCAGGTGGAACACTAGCTAACGAAGCAGCTACTTTGATTGCTGATGCGCTTGAATTAGAAAGTGCCAAAGGCTCTGAAGGTTACATCCTAAATACAAATGGATTTGAAGTTATGGACTTAGGGGACGACTTCTATACCCAAGGACGTCCACACCCAATGATCGATCCATCTGTACGTGTTGATAAGCTAAGAGAAGTGGTTCAAGATGAGACTACAGGTATTGTCTTATTGGATATCGTCTTAGGTTACGGTTCTCATGCTGATATGGCTGGTGCTTTAAAACCAGCGATTGAAGAAGCCTTCCAGACAGCCAAAGAGGCAGGTCGTGACTTGAAGATCATTGCTTCCATTGTCGGAACACCTAACGATCCACAAGACTATGACCAAACCCTAGCAACCTTGAAGGAAGCTGGCGTTATTGTTCAAGGAAGTAACGCTGAAGCCATTCGCTTAGCCCTTAAATTAATGGACCACGAACTAGTCTTTGAAGACAAAGAATTCGTTGACTTTACTGGTCAAACAGTTGAAGTGCCTAAGGCTAGCCAGAAAGTGATTGAATTATTAAACTCAACACCAAAAGTAATTAACATCGGTCTTGAAAGCTTTAATGAGCCTATCCATAAATTTGGTGGCGACTCTATCCAATTCAACTGGCGTCCACGTGCCGGAGGTAACCGCAAGCTAATCCGTATCTTAAACGAATTAGACAAGCGTAAAGAAGAAATTGACCAAGCCAATGATAAACTAATTGGTCGCTACTTAGACTCACAACCGTTCTTAGTTGATGTGAAACTAGGTAAGGAAATTATTCCAGAACTAGATACAGACGAGAAGGTTGTCCTTCACGCAGGACCACCAATCAAGTTTGAAAACATGACTGGACCAATGCAAGGGTCTGTTATTGGTGCTATGCTATTTGAAGGTTGGGCGCAAGACCAAGAAGACGCTCTAGCTCAATTAGAAGCTGGCGAAGTGAAGTTCATGCCTTGTCACCACGTCGGAGCTGTAGGACCAATGGGTGGTATTACAACCAAGCATTTCCCTATGTTTGTGGTAGAGAATAAGGCGGATGGAACGACCGGTTACTGTATTATGAATGAGGGTATCGGTGAAGTTCTACGTTTCGGAGCTAACTCTCAAGAAGTTATCGACCGTTTGAAGTGGCAACGTGATGTTCTAGGGCCTGTTCTAGGTAAGGCACTCCGTTCAATTGAAGGTGGCCTAAATATTAACGTTATGATTGCTCGTGCGATCGGTATGGGAGATGAGTTCCACCAGCGTAATATTGCGGCTTCATTGGTATTCCTTAAGGAAATTACGCCGGCAATTATCGCCTTGGATGATGTTAGCGAATCAGATAAGCAAGCATCCATTCAATTCTTAGCTGACACTGACCAATTCTTCTTGAACATTGCAATGGCTGCTGGTAAAGCAATTGTTGACTATGTTCGCAAGATTGAAGAAGGCTGTATCGTAACGACCATGGCTCGTAACGGTGAAAACTTTGGTGTCCGCATTGGCGCTACCGGTGACCAGTGGCACGTAGCCCCTGTTAACACACCTAAAGGTCTTTACTTTACAGGTTATACCGAAGATGATGCCAACGCAGATATTGGTGACTCTGCGATAACTGAAACAGTTGGTCTAGGTGGTATGGCTATGATCGCCGCACCAGGTGTTACTCGCTTTATCGGCTTGAATGGTTTGGATGATGCCCGTGATATTTCTGAAGAAATGTCTCAAATTGGTACAACGAATAATCCAGGCTGGACAATTCCTAACTGGGACTTCAAGGGTACCATTACTGGTATTGATATCCGTAAAGTCGTTGAGACGGGTATTACACCAATCATCAACACAGGTATTGCTCATAAGAAGGCCGGAGTGGGTCAAATTGGAGCCGGTACTGTAAGAGCACCTCTAGGTGCCTTCGAGAACGCTTTAATTGCTTATGCTGAATCACTAGGCATTAAAGTAGAAGACTAATTAATGAATTTACAATCGTCACTGACCGCTAGTGTTTATCTCTGGCAACATTTAGGAGCAAAGACTAGTCGTCAAGTTAAAATCCATTCGGTTTTTCCGAATGGATTTAATTTACTGGCCAAAGATTTGCCTGCATTAATCTTTGTCACCAAGCATCCTCAATCAGTAGTAGCTCACGGAATGGTGATAGATCCTCAAGTCTTTGATCGGCTAAGTTTGGTTCTTCAAGCCGGGCAGAATGTCCGTATCCACTCTGATGGCTGGACTTTCTATACTCGGCCGGAACCTATCACAGTTACTTGGCAGGATCTGGAATTGGAAGACTTGAAACTACCTCAAATGAAGTCGGACCTAACAGGCATCGACTTATTGAATCAGAAGCTAGCTGACCATCACATATTCCCTGACTCAGGCTTTGTTAAGGATGAAGGCTTGGACCAATTAAGAAATGCTTATTTATCCAAGGCCCTAGGGACAGAAGAAGAAGCCCGCATCTGGGCAGAAAGCCTGATTGGAAGAGGTCCGGGACTGACTCCTTCTGGCGATGATTTTCTTCAAGGGATGTTGGTTATGGAATGGTTTTTAGATGCTGGGACTTCTTTAGCAGGCCTGGTATCCAAGGCGCTCTTGAACCGGTCGACGACGGATATCGCCCAGTCTTATTATCAATGTGTCTTAGACCATCAAGGTAATGGGACTTGGATTCGATTATTGCAAGCGATCCAGTCTCAAGACGGCGATGTGATGGACTTTGTGATCCCGATCATTAAGCGATACGGGCATACATCCGGTTGTGATATTTTGTTAGGTATGCAAACATATAGTCAAGTATGGCTTGATAATTAATATTAGGAGGAAACTAATGAGTAAAAAAATTGTAGTTGCCCTAGGAGGTAACGCGATCTTAACAGATGATCCCTCGGCACAAGGCCAGCAGAAGGCCCTTGCCTACACCAGTCAACAGCTAATCGAGTTGATCAAGCAAGGACACCAGTTGGTTATTTCTCACGGAAATGGCCCTCAAGTTGGTAACTTGCTTCTTCAACAAGCGGCTGCTGATTCTGAGACGAACCCTGCTATGCCATTGGATACTTGTGTGGCGATGACTCAAGGTTCAATTGGTTACTGGCTACAAAACGCGATGAATGAAGCGCTGAGTGAAGCAGGATTAGACCGTCAAGCCCTATCTGTTGTCACTCAAGTTGTTGTCAAGGAAGATGATCCGGCCTTTGACCAACCTACTAAACCAGTGGGACCTTTCTTGAGCAAGGAAGAAGCTGACCAAGTCTCACAAGAAACGGGTCAAACATTTGTTGAAGATGCTGGAAGGGGATACCGCCGGGTTGTTGCTTCACCTAAGCCTGTTGCAATCGTGGAAGCACCAGCTATCCAGTCATTGGTTGAGCAAGATATTATTACCATTTCTGCTGGTGGGGGAGGCATCCCAGTTAAGGAAACTAGCAATGGTTATGAGGGCTTAGAAGCGGTCATTGACAAGGACTTTGCTTCAGCTAAGTTAGCAGAATTAGTTTCAGCGGACTATCTAATCATCTTAACAGGTGTAGATAACGTTTATGTGAACTTCAACCAACCAAACCAAGAGAAGTTAACCAATGTAACAGTGGACCAATTAAAGGCTTGGATTGATGAAGATCAATTCGCTCCTGGATCCATGTTACCGAAGGTCGAAGCGGCGATTGAGTTTGTTGAGAACTCAGACAACGGTCGTGCAGTGATTACCTCCCTTGAAAACGTCGGCAAGATGTTTGAAGAAGGCGCTGCGACCATCGTTTCTAAGTAAATAAGTATTAAAGGCCAGGGGAGCTCCCCCTGACCTTGTTTTTATATCAACTATTTTATCTTAAAGGAGGATAAGTATATGTCGGAGAGTAAGAGGTCATTCAAAGCACCGTCGATGACCACCCAGATTATGATTGCTCTTGTTTTAGGTATTATTGCGGGTATTTATTTCCCGTCCTTGGTGGCTAGTATCGGCTTTCTGGGCGATATTTTTCTTAAATTAATTCAAATGGGAATTGTTCTCTTGGTTCTAGGGCAGATTGTGGCAGCTATAGGACATTTAGAGATTCATGAGTTTGGTAAGATTGGTTTAGGCGCGGTGGTAACCTTCGCCCTATCATCCATTGCGGCTTCTGCTTGGGGTGTGCTTTTTGGAATGATTTTCCAACCGGGAGCAGGTATTGATACAAGTGGGGCGACCGATTTGGGGATTGAACCGGGTGTGACCGCTTCTATTTCAGACGTTTTGGTCGGCTTTTTCCCATCGAATGTCATTGGCGCCATGGCTGAGGGGAATATCGTTCAGGTCATTACTTTTGCGATCTTCTTTGGTGTAGCTGTGTCGGTTTATTATAGTCATCAGTCGCGTCAGAATCAGTATTTCTTAAACTTCTTAGGTGAATTCAATGAGATGATTATTCATATGGTTCGTATTATCATGACTTTTGCTCCGGTTGGTATATTTGCCTTAATAGGTTCTGCCATTACGGACTTTGGGCCTTCTGTTATCTTGCCGATGCTGAAGTACCTCTTAGTCTATGGGGGAGCAACTTTGGTCTTCTTGGTTATTTGGATTATTTTAGTGTCAGTGGTCTGCCGAGTATCGATTATGAAGCTAGTTAAGAAGATGTCTAGAATGTCCATTCTAGCCTTCACGACTACATCGTCAGCCATTACCCTACCAACAGCCATTGAAGATGCAGAACGTCAATTAGGAATGCATCCGGATGTTTCACGATTGGTTCTTCCATTGGGAATGTCATTGAATTCCAACGGTTCGGCCATGTTTATGTCGATCACGATTATTACGGTAGCTCAAATCTATGGTGTTTCTTATGGATTAAGTGACATTTTCTTTATTATTTTCCTATCAACCCTGGCTTCCCTAGCTAATGCAGTGGTCCCTGGTGGTGGATTGGTTTCCTTATCCATTGTTATTCCGCAGATGGGTCTACCTGTAGAAAGTATTGCCCTCTTTGCAGGTGTAGAATGGTTCACGGGTATGATTCGTACAATATTGAACGTGAATTCGGATGTTTATTGTGGTTTGTTGGTTGCCAATAGTGTAGATGCGATTGACCGTCAAGTATTGGAAGCCGATTTATCGGCTGAATAAATAATTTATAGAACAAAGTGGTCATGCACCCAATCGTGTGGCGTTCTGTTTTCAATTAATAGATAGAAAGGACACTCTCAAAAAAACAAAGATTCCCTGAGTCCTCTTTGGTGGTGACTCAGGGAATCTCTATTTATGTTGATTATTGAACAGCGTCAATACTGATCATACGATCAACTGCAATTAAAAGTTAAATTTTTACTCGTTTGCATTCATCAATCTTTTCACCAAGCGGTGGGCCCAAGCTTGGATAACATAGGTAGAATTTGTCTGGTAGAGGGCACCGCTAATTAAGGTACCGTGGGCGTGGAGATTCTTCCATTCGCCCCATCGTGGAGAGATCACCGTTTGATGATCAACATGGAAGGTTAGACCACCAGAGCCTTCCTGTCCCGCATAACCGCTATCTAACAGGTCCGCTAACAGTGGATAAGCGGATAAGTCCCCCTTAAGGGATAGGTCCAGCCCTGTCGCATTGACAATCCAGTCAACGTTTTTTAGGACTTGGCCATCTTCATCAATTAATTGATAAGTCTTGTCTTCTTCTTGATAGAGGACATCTGTGACCCCGTCGACAACGCTTAGGACACCTCGGTCACGCGCGTCGATAATAGCGTCGGCTGATTCTTTAGGAATCTTATTCTTAGTAATATTCATCGGCTTACTATAGCGATCATTGAAGGCTTGGCGATCAGCTTCAGGCATGTATTGCCAGTATTGATTGAAGAGACGTGTTAAGGCGGTAGCCACAAATTCAACGGTCAGCACTTGCTGGCTGTGATCCATTGCTTGCTCCATACCCGATATGCCAGGTGTCATCACCATCGCCTCATAGGAAGCATAATCGATACCAGCGTCTTTTAATTCCTTGAGGAAGAGGTTTTCAACCGCCTCAAAGCTAAGCTGTTGCTGATTGTCCGCTAATATCGCTTGGAACTTGTCTTCAGTAATATAGTGAAGATCAAATTGATCCATGTCACCCACAGCAACCGCAGGGAAAAGATTACGTCTAGAAAAGGCATAAATGTTCTGAACCCCTCGATCTTCGTCCAAATATTTCAGACTATCCACAGCGGAAAGGCTGGTGCCTATTACCGCAACCCGAGAATCTGGCCCGATGGTCTGAGGTAGTTGGGATAAGGGGAAGGGATCGTGGATATACCCTGGTGTTTGTCTCAGGTCATAAAAGTCGTGGTGTGGCAGGTCCCCACAACAGAGATGAACCCGGTCATAACTAGCTGTTTCACCCGATTGAGTAGTTAACAGCCACTGATCCTGATCATTGATGTGGTCGATTGAAACAACTTCTTCATGAATGACCTGTGCCTTCAAGCGTTCAATGTGTGCTTGATTATGTTCATAGAGATATTGGCCATAGAGTTGACGGGAAGCGTAAGTTGGCGCTTGGTCTAGTTCTGGCTCTCGAGTTTCGATCCACTTACCGAAGTCACCAGGCTTTTCATAATCATAGGTGACATCCGTTGATCGTGTATTCAAGAGCGCTAATGGGGTGTCTGGGATAAAAGGGATTCCCCGGCCCATATAAGGCTCTATATCGTAGATCGTTAATTCAATAGACAGGGCTTCTGGATCTTTAATTTCTTTATTGTAGGCCGTTAGGACAGCAGATCCGCTCAGTCCTAGGCCGATAATGGCTACTTTTTCCATGCTTGCACCTCACTTTAATCGTTAGATTAATTATAACATAGCTAGAGAGGTCCACAAATGATAGCTCCTTCTAGCAAATTAACCGCAAAAGTATATAATGTAAGTAGAACACTTAAAAGGGAAAGAGGATAGATATGCAAGTAGACAAAGACTTACTGATCAAGTTAACTGAAGCCAAAGGAATAGCCGGAGATGAAGGTCAAGTACGCCAAGTCTTTCAAGAAGTGACTGGAGACTTTGCGGATGATTACGTGCAAGATAATCTAGGCAGTATTTTTGCGGTAGCCAAGGGACAAGCAGAAGACCAGCCTAAGATTTTGATGGGGGCTCATTTAGATGAGGTTGGTTTTATGGTACAACGGATTACCGAGGGTGGTTTTTTACACTTTGTTAATATTGGCGGTTGGTGGAGTCAAGTAGTGCTCGCTCAAGAGGTGGAAGTAACCACGCGTCAAGGTAAGGTCTACCATGGAGTAACAGGATCTAAGCCACCGCATGTCTTATCACCAGAAGCACGCAAGAAACCCGTTGAATTCGAAGATGTCTTTGTTGATATAGGCGCTTCTTCCAAAGAAGAAGTGCTGGAATGGGGGATCCGTCCAGGGGATATGATCACGCCTTACATCCGGACCCGTCGTTTAAATGACAGCAAGTTCTTACTAGCTAAGGCTTGGGATAACCGCATTGGTGTGGCCGTTGCGGTTGAAGCACTTAAATACGCCCATAGCAAGAAGCATGATAATAATCTGTACTTGGGAGCGAATGTTCAAGAAGAAGTCGGCCTTAGAGGAGCAAAGACCGCAGCCTTCCATATTGATCCTGATATTGCGATTGCCTTAGATACAGGTACAGCCGGAGATACTCCAGGAATGACGGCCAAGGAAGCCGATAGTGAATTAGGTAAGGGCCCTCAAGTAATTATCTATGATGCTTCAGCTATTTCTCACCGAGGCTTACGTCACTTTATAACCGACTTAGCCGAAAAACATGACATTCCTTTTCAATATACCTTGATTCCTGGCGGGGGAACTGACACGGGCTCCTACCACTTAACCCGTAGTGGGATTCCTTCCATTGCGATCACTATTCCGGTTCGCTATTTACATTCTCATACGTCGGTCATTCATGAAGATGACTACTTAAATACTATTCGCTTGGTTCAAGCTATTATTGATGAGCTTGATAGTGAGGCTCTCAAGCAGATAAAGGCTGATATTTAGGAAGGACGGAGCCATGATTTTTGTTGATAATCAAAATAATTATGACGCGAGTGTCAATATTGCTTTAGAGACTTATTTGGTTGAGAACCGATTAGTTGATGAGCCGATTTTGTTGTTCTACATTAATGATCCTTCAATTATTATCGGTCGCAACCAGAATACTATTGAGGAAGTCAACCAACCTTATGTTGAAGCCAACAATATTCGTGTGGTACGACGCATGTCAGGTGGGGGAGCGGTTTATCATGATCGGGGTAACTTTTCCTTTTGCTTTATCAAGGATGACGATGGTTCCTTTAGAGATTTTGCATCCTTTACTCAACCGGTTATTGAAGCCCTTCATAAGATGGGAGCCACTGAAGCTCGCCTAGAAGGCCGCAATGATCTGTTGATTGATGGCAAGAAGTTCTCAGGTAATGCCATGTATGCTAAGAATGGTCGGATGACTGCCCATGGAACCATCTTGTTTGATGCTGACTTGGAAGAGGTTAATAATGCCCTCAAGCCTCGCAAGGAGAAGATTGCCTCCAAAGGTATTAAGTCGGTTCGCTCTCGGGTGACCAATATCAAGCCTTACGTGAATAAAGAATACCAATCATTATCCACGGAAGAATTTCGTGATTTACTGTTATTGGAAATATTTGGTGTGACGAGTCGTGATCAAGTGCCTGAGTATCACCTAACGGATGAGGACTGGGCCAAGGTCTATGAACTCAGGGCAGAACGAATGGGAAATTGGGAATGGAACTATGGCCAATCGCCAAAATTTGATGTCGAGCATAGTAAGAAGTTTCCATTTGGCCTGGTGGACTTTCGATTCAATGTTGAAGCAGGTCGAATCAAGGAAGCCAAGATCTATGGTGACTTCTTTGGTTTGGGAGATATCCAAGATTTAGAAGAGGCCTTGGTAGGAGTCAAGTATGACCGACAATCAGTGGCTGAAGTCTTAGAGTCCTTCGACTTGAACCGCTACTTAGGATCAGTGACCGCTGAAGAGCTGTTGGATTTAATTTTCGCTTAAAATAAATAAGGCCCCCGTTTGTGTCTACTGAAAGACATAATCGGGGGCATTTCTATTAATAATCAAAAGCTTGAGGGAAGAAATCTTCAAGTAGGTGACGAGCGAGTCGGTGGTGAGTGCCTCTGCCACTAAAGCGGTGAAGGACCATCATCGGGTTAAAGTTAGCCTCAATCACACCAAAATTGTCAGGACGAGCAGCTTCCTGGTAGTCATCAATCAGAATATCGACTCCACAGAAGTAAGCACCTAAGGCTTGACTGGCCTTGACAGCCATTTGTTTGTAAGAATCATGGACCTGATCGGTGCGGTCAATGGATAAGCCGCCAGTAGAGATATTACTATTACGACGCAGGTAGATGACCTGTCCACTTGCAGGTACACTGTCAAAATCATAGCCTTGTTCAGCTAATTGTAAGGATTCGATTTCGCCTTTGTCAATAAACTTCAAGGGAGCCTTATTACTTGGGCCTCTTAGGGGATCTTGATTGGCTTGATCGATTAATTGGCTAATTGTAGATGAGCCATCAGCGATCACTTGAGCGGGTTGACGCTCGCAGATGGCTAAGACTTGGCCATCTTGAATATAGAAGCGAAGCTCTGTTCCAGAAATGAATTCTTCAATTAGGACGGTCTTATCTTCTGCGAAGGCTAACTCTAGAGCCTTTACATAATCTTCCTTGCTTGGTTTCTTGGAGAAGATCGTAATCCCAATTCCATAGTTAGTATTATTTGGTTTAATCACCCAGGCCCCGTCGGCTAAGAGAGGATAGAAGTCGATCGCTTCTTGAAGCTGATTAAAGTCGTAGCCAGCAGGAGTAGGGACGCCGGCTTGATCAAGTAGTTGTTTGGTAGCCAGTTTGTTTTCCATTAAGAAATAGGAAATCAAAGAATCACGACTCGTCATATTAGCGCTCTTAATATATTCCTTTTGATCTTGGTAGGTGAGGGCAATAATGTTTTCGTGAACGTCAATGACTTCTACTTCAATACCACTGGCCATCGCCTCCTTGATCAGATCTTGGGTAGACAGTTCAAAGGCTTCGAATCCATGTAGACTATAAGGGCGCTTCAAGTAGATCTTCTGATGTTGACGGGCTAAATCAAGACCCAAGTGGCTGAAATCTTCTGGCTTTGGCATGTCTTGTAGCAGGCGTCCTGCTAGGGTAGCTTCAGGTCTAGCTACTTGTTCAAGGGCGTCTTCCACTAAGTTCGCTAGCTGAGAGTCTTGACCCAGCGCTTGGTCTAAGTGCTTAGCTAGATTTAATACGTGCTGCAACAATGACTGGGCTTCATCCAGATCAATCGGACCATCGAAGGGATGGCTTTCTGCCGTTTGTTCATTTAATTGAGTACCTAGGGCTACTTGCTCGTCGGTTAGGACATCATCGATAAACAACAAGGATATAAGGAATAGGCGAATGAAATCAATGGTCTGACTGTTAATACCGTAAGGTGAATAGGGATTAATATCAATATTGCGAAACTCTAGATAAGTGATTCCCTTATCAAGCAGTTCCCGGGTAGGGTTCCCTCTTCTTAAGCGCACATCTTGGTAGAGTTCTTTTTCAGCGATAAATTGACCGGAGTGAACTGTTGCTTCCAGGTCTCTAACAAATGCCTCTAAACTCTCATAAGAAATCTGAATATCCGGGCTATTATTATAACCATAGCGACTCTGACGGAAGCTGCGCATAATCTGAGTGTGGGGCTTACCGTAGAGGTGGGTGGAATAAGTTTCTTCTATATAAGGAGCAGCTCCTAATAGATAAGTTAATACCCAACGGTAGCGAAGGTAGTTACGAGCAAGCTTCATATAAACTTGATTCTGTAGTTCTACTAGATCCGTTTGCTTGGACTTAGAAGCGATCAGATCTGGATTAATTTGAAAATTATAATGAATCCCAGAAATCAGTTGGACATCTTTACCATAATGTTCAGCCAAGTACTCCCGGTAAGCCAACTCCTTGGGGTTATCAAGTTGAGCAACCGATATCTCTTCTCGATCACTAGGAATAACAGCCGGAGTCGAAAAAGGCCAAAGTAATTCATGGTGTTCAGTCATAAAGGAAGAAACAATTTGATGTTCAGCTGCTAACCAGTTAATAAGTTGATCGGCATCTTGATGAGGAGGAGTGATAAATTCAAGCTGAGACTCAGCAAAATCGGTTTGAATATAGGGTTGATGATTTCTAGAGCCCCACTCACGCGGATGATTTAATTGAGATAAGTTACCCTCTTGATCCACCCGAGTTGATTCCCGTTCAATACCGACAGTACTCTGCCAAAGTAGAGGTAAATCTTCAAAAGAGAAAAAATGATTGTAATCCATTATAAGACCTCCTTCGGTTCTTTAGGCTATATTATAGCTAATAAAAGCTCAATCACCTAGTTAATTGAAAATAAATTCAAAAAAATTTAAAAAAGGCTTGACCTCTATTGGTAAGAGATGGTATATTATCTCTTGTCGTCAAGACGACACACAAACGTCAAACAAAAACTTTTAAAAAAGTTTCAAAAATGCTTGACGGATATCACAGAAGATGATATATTAATTGAGTCGTCAAAACACGACCGATCTTCACGGAAACTTCGAAATAACTTCAAAGAAATTTAAAAATAATTTCAAAAAGTTGTTGACAAGAAAAACGGAAGATGCTATTATCTAATAAGTGCTTCAGCCGAGAGGTTAGCGCTTACAACTCAAAAAACTTTTTCAAAAAAGTTGAAAAAACTTCTTGACAAAGCTTTGGAGAGTTGATAGAATATAGAAGTTGTCACTTAAGGCAACGAAAGCTCATTGAAAACTGAACAAAGACACACCAAAATGTGTAGGGAGTCACCGAAATGGTGACACAACCCGAATCATAAATTCGAGACACTGGAAGCCTAACCAGTATAAAAAATAGTCAGCAAACAAAATGAGTCATAAAAGCTCAGAAGAACTTTAGTTACTCCGGTAACTAAAACCTTTCATGAGAGTTTGATCCTGGCTCAGGACGAACGCTGGCGGCATGCCTAATACATGCAAGTCGAACGAACCGACAGAGAAACTTGTTTCTCTTGACGTGAGTGGCGTACGGGTGAGTAACACGTGGGAAACCTACCCTCTAGCGGGGGATAACTATCGGAAACGGTAGCTAATACCGCATAAACCTTAAGCTCGCATGAGTTTGAGTTGAAAGACGGCTTTCGCTGTCACTAGAGGATGGTCCCGCGGTGCATTAGTTAGTTGGTGGGGTAACGGCCTACCAAGACGATGATGCATAGCCGACCTGAGAGGGTGATCGGCCACACTGGGACTGAGACACGGCCCAGACTCCTACGGGAGGCAGCAGTAGGGAATCTTCCGCAATGGGCGCAAGCCTGACGGAGCAATGCCGCGTGTGTGAAGAAGGTCTTCGGATCGTAAAGCACTGTTATT
>NZ_JADD01000033.1 GCF_000518205.1 Hutsoniella sourekii ATCC 700629
CTCAAATAATATGTCTCTAGCACGTTCTCCATCAAAATCTGCGACAAGGAAGACTCTACGACGACGTTGGGGCACTCCGAAGTATTGAGCGTCAAGAACTCGGTAAGCAATGGACCATCCGTCTCCCATAAGGTAGTCGCTGTAGGGCCATTTTCCGTTTTCAGGCATAGGCACCGTGGGATACGATCCTTTGACCTGGATAACTGCATCCAAAACGGATTGGAAGTCGGCTCCTTTATTTGATGAGAATGCGCCACAGACATTCTCCCATAAGATATATCTTGGTTTTGTGTCATTGGTAGCTACCCTCATTTCTTTAATGATACGTATTGCTTCATAGAATAGATTCGATTGTCTCCCTTGAAGTCCTTGTCGACCACCTGCAATCGATAAGTCCTGACATGGACTACCAAATGAAATAATATCAACAGGTGCTATATCAGCACCATTCAATTGCGTAATGTCTCCTAAATGTTGAACTTCAGGTAATCGTTTGGTTGTGACACGAATCGCAAATGGTTCAATTTCTGAAGCCCATATTGGTTTGATTCCTACTAATTTAGCCGCTAAGGGAAAGCCACCGGAACCATCAAATAATGAGCCTAAAGTAAGGCTAGTCATCTTGCAACTCCTCAATTTCTGTAAATAAAAAGCTGACTCCATCCCTTTCTACAGAGACTTCATCAGATTTACCAATTAATTCTATATATCGTTTTATAATGACATCCGCAAATTTCTCGTCCAACTCAATCGTATAACAAATACGATCCGTTTGTTCACAGGCCAATAAAGTTGAACCACTTCCTCCAAAAGGATCTAGAACAATAGCATTTGAAGTAGACGAATTCATTATGGGATAAGATAACAGAGGAATCGGCTTCATCGTAGGATGGTCTGAATTACGCTTAGGTTTATCGTATTCCCAGATGGTTGTTTCTTTACGACCTGAATACCATAAATGTTTCCCTTTCTTCTTCCAACCAAAGAGAATCGGTTCATGTTGCCATTGGTATGGAGAGCGTCCTAATACGAGTGATTCTTTCTTCCAAATACAAGTACCCGATAGATAGAACCCGGCTTCTTGAAATGCCCGTCTAAAGTTAAATCCTTCTGTGTCAGCATGAAATACATAAATCGATGCTTCATTCGTCATTACCTTTTCCATATGGGTAAAAGCAGCTAACAAGAATTCATAAAAGGCTTGATTTTCCATTTTATCGTTTTTTATCTTACCAGCACTTCCCTCATAGTCCACATTATAAGGTGGGTCTGTGACCACTATATTTGCTTGCTTATTTTCCATCAATCGTTCATAAGACTCTTGTTCCGTGGAATCTCCCACATATAAGCGATGTCTACCTAACGTCCAAATATCACCGTGTTTAGAAATGGCTGGCCGTTTTAGTTCTTCTTCCACATCGAAATCGTCATCTTCAATGCCATCCGTAAGCGTGTCTTTAAAGAGTTCATCCAACTCCGCCACATCAAACCCTGTGAGAGAGACATCAAAATCAGAGCCTTCCAAATCGGTAATCAAGCTCATGAGTTTATCTTCGTCCCATGAACCAGATATCTTATTCAAAGCAACGTTCAGTGCTTTCTCCTGGGATTCATCGATATCAATAATCACACACTCAATCTCTTGATACCCTAAATCTTGCATTACCTTTAAGCGTTGATGGCCACCCACAATTCGACCTGTTTGTTCATTCCAGATGATAGGTTCCACATAGCCAAATGTCTCAACAGAACGCTTTAGTTTTTCATATTCAGCATCACCCGGTTGGAGGTCTTTTCTTGGATTGTAGTCCGCTGGAATTAAATCGGTAAGTTTTTTCTTTTTAATCTGCATACTCTTCCAGGGCCTCCTTTATTTTGTATGACTCGAAGGTTCTTTCCCATAAATAGATAAATGATGAAAAATGACCATAACGAGCTGTTCTACGGTATTTAGGTTTACGTAAATCTAGGAAGTCAATAATTGCTCCTGGTTTCAAATTAAAATATCGTTGCGTAAAATCCGTCAGCACTTCATCACTATATTCACTCGTGCCGTGAGACGAAACTTGTACCATTACTGGTCTCGCCTTACCAATCGCATAGGATAAAGAGACAGAACACTCTGAACATATTTCTGCTTTCACAAAATTCTTGGCAATATAACGCGCCATATAAGCAGCAGAACGGTCTACTTTACTTGGATCTTTTCCTGAGAAAGCACCGCCACCATGAGCTGCTAAGCCACCGTAAGTATCTACCATAATCTTACGACCTGTTAAACCAGTATCTGCTGTAGGGCCACCTGTTACAAAGCGTCCAGAGGGATTGATTAAAATAGTCGTGTCCTCATCAATTGGGTAATGTTCAAAAATTGGAAGAATCACTTCTGAAATCAATTCACTTCTCAATTGTTGCATATCCTTACCCTCATCATGTTGTACAGATATCAAAATAGTATGAACATGACATAATCGCTCCCCATCATACTCAAGGGTCACTTGAGATTTCGCATCAGAATGAATGCCAGCAATTACACCATCAACTCGTAAAGTATCAAGTCGCTTACATAACTTATGCGCCAACTCCAATGCTAACGGTAAGCATGAGTTTGTTTCATTTGTCGCATAACCATAAACCGTTCCTTGATCGCCAGCACCTAGTAGGTTATATGAGGTCTTTTCGCCTTGTCTAGCTTCTAATGATTGATTAACGGCAGATGCGATATCTGCACTTTGCTTATTGATTAAGTTGTAAACCTCAAAGTCATCAGGGTTATAACCACTCTCCCAAAGAGCTACCTCGACCACATCGAATACATTGACTTCTTCACTCGTTGAAATTTCACCGGCTAGAATTATTTTTCCGTCGGTTGCTAATACCTCACAAGCAACTCGAGCATTACGATCATATAATAGACAACGATCTAAAATAGAGTCTGCGATATAATCACATAATTTATCGGGATGCCCCATACAGACACTCTCAGCAGTCTTAAACATTTAACCATTCCCTTTCTTTCTCAGTAACCGCTCCATGGTGTCTTCCATTGGATTCCCTACATAAGCAGTTGTTGAATTTTGTTTAACAATGTCAAAAATCTCATACCAGATGAGACTTGCTTGTTTTTGATAATTTTGACTCATCCCAACAAATGGACTAGCAATGGCACCACCTGTTGTGGGATGTTTTCCTAAAAGACCAAATGTTGAGATTGCTTCTTCGCATTGAATGTACCTGGCCATGGCTTGCGCATAGGTTTCAATTAGACGCTTATTTACTAGTCGCTCACATCCTCTATCTTTGAGCCACTCCCATGTTTCTGTATAAATTACACTTGCACCAAGGTCAGTGCCATCACGTTGTTTGGCTGACAAATATTCGGACGGATTTGGCATGTCTTTTCCTTGAGGATTGCAGTCCACTTCCAGTTCATCAGCGCTTAATGGGTTGGGACTAAAGTCAGGTAGGTCCATAATATTAGCTGGTTTTCC
This sequence comes from Hutsoniella sourekii ATCC 700629, assembly GCF_000518205.1. GTDB lineage: Bacteria > Bacillota > Bacilli > Lactobacillales > Aerococcaceae > Hutsoniella > Hutsoniella sourekii. The sequence continues at coordinate 3,492 of NZ_JADD01000033.1, forward strand.
TTTGGCTAATTTATCAACCAAAGCTTCAGGCTTTTCACCTGAACGAGGACGTCTGCCCCCGCGTCTAGTTCCATCTCGCGCCATATAATCTTCCTCCTTTATTGACTCGCCTTTAATACCCCCTTTGAACTGCTTTTTTTGTGCGTGTTTGGGCGACACCGTTATCCAGGGTGAAAAATTTCAGAGATTCGACCTCCCCCACCCCTCACGCATTATTTTTTACCAAAGCGATCTCCGTCCAAAACTGAAATTCTTGAGTGGCATGATTTACACAAAGCCATCAAATTACTTTCATCATGTGTTCCGCCACGTCTCAAAGGTAAGATATGGTGAACTTCTTCTGCAGTTTTTAGTCTACTGTCTTTCAAACATTGTTGGCACAAAGGATGCTCTCTAATAAATTTGTTTCGAATCTTCCGCCACGCTCTCCCATATCTTTTTGCAGTTTCTGGGTCACGCTGATATTTTTCATAGCGTTTATTCTCTTGACGCTCATGCTCCTTACAAAATCGTCCATCCACTAGCTCTGAACAATTTGGAAAAGAACAAGGACGTTTAGGTTTCCTAGGCATAAACTTCACTCCATAAAAAGAACCCTGAGAGTTTCCTCCCAAGGCTGTCATGTTCACATTTTTCTACACCTTAACTATATCACTAAGGCTTACTCTCATTCTCTCTCATTTACTCTCATCTTTATTTTCTTCATACTCTTTTATGACTGGCTCAATTTCTGACAGTGCTTGTTTATGAATTCGAAAGACATGCTGAATACTAAAGTTTAAGTCGACTGCTATCTGCTCAAAGGATGAAAAATTCAAGTACCTTTTTTCCAAAACCATCTGTTGCTCTTTATCTTCCATGTCATTAATCATTTCAGTAATTCGAATTTTGATATCGACTAAAGAATCAATGTCATTATTGATTTCTTCTTGAAGCATCACAATCTTCACGATAATGTCTTCCAACCGAGAAGTATTGCGTCCTGGTGCTTTAGGCATATCCGATAAGGTGCTCGTTGCTTTTCGTGCCAAGGAGTTCAGTGTAGCAATCTGTTCAATTTTACTGTTAATACGCTGATCCAAATAAAAAGCTTGTTGTAAAAATTTCTTAGGTATCAAACACTTCGACCTCCTCATTTAATTTATTAAGAATCAACTTACCATCAGCATTTGTGATTTCTTTGAACCATTCGGATAAGAAAAACTTCTCGCAAGAAATCAAATGACGGTTGGCAGCTTCACTATTAGGATTTCTCTTCAATTGTCTACAAGCACTTCGATAGTCTTTGACAGCTTGTAATACAATCGCATGAGCTAATCGTTCGTAAGGGTTTTGCATTAACTCACCTCCATGTCTGCTTTTACCGCATCAATCAAGGCATTTTGACCTTTGCTTTTATTTTCCAAAGCTTTAAGCACGTATTCATCCAAGGTGTTCTTGGCTATGATATGGTGAACGACCACACTCTCGGTTTGACCTTGCCGATATAATCTCGCATTCGTTTGTTCGTATAATTCTAAGGACCATGTTAAAGTGAACCACACAATCGTTGAACCACCTGATTGTAAGTTCAAACCATGTCCCGCACTGGCTGGATGAATCACTGCCACTGGAATTGCTCCCTTATTCCAATCTCTAAAATCCTGTTTACTTTTAAGTTCTCTCACATCGAACCGTTCCTTGATTCGGAGAAGTTCATGCTTGTACCAATAAATAAGAAGGAGTGGTTTTCCATTCGCACCCTCGATTAAATCTTCCAAAGCATCTAACTTTTTATCATGAAGATGAATTGACTCACGTTTTTCCCCATACACGCTACCACTAGCCATCTGAAGTAACTTGCCAGAGAGCACTGCAGCATTGACTGCATCAATTTCTTTGTCTCCCAAGGTCACCAACATATCTTTTTTGAGTTGATCATAAGTAGCTTGTTCTTTATTAGATAGTTCAACACCTACTTGATTCATCACTAGCTCTGGCATATCCAGATAGTCTTCTGCTTTCATGGAAACAGTAATATCTCCAATTTTTTCATAGATAGCTTCTTCAGCACCAAGACGTAACTTGTATGAATAGATAATCATGCCATTCCGTTTATCGGGTTCAAAGTATGTGTTTCGATAATGGGTAATAAATCGTCCCAGACGTTCACCTTTATCAAGAATTCTAAAAGGAGCCCATAAGTCCATCAACCCATTACTCGACGGGGTTCCAGTTAGCCCTACCATCCGTCTGATGAATGGTCTAACTTGGACTAATGCTTTGAATCGTTTCGCAGTATGTGATTTGAAGCTAGACAATTCATCAATCACAACCATATCGAAATCAAATGGAAGCTCAGTTTTATTAACCAACCAATCAACATTCTCGCGGTTAATAAAATAGATATCCGCTTTCTGCTTCAATGCAAGGGTTCGTTCTTTCGCACTGCCAATGACCGTTGAATAATTGAGTAACTTTAGGTGTTCCCATTTATCACACTCATCTGGCCAAGTGTCTCTTGCGACTCGTATCGGTGCAATAATTAATACCTTCTTAACTTCAAAGGAATCAAACATCAAATTGTGAATTGCAGATAAGGTAATCACTGTTTTCCCTAAACCCATTTGTAGGAATAAGGCACTCACTTCATGCCTTTCAATGTAATCAATCATCGCTGCTTGATAAGGATAAGGGTTAAACTTCATTGGCTGTCACCTCCTCAATGATAAAATTTATTTGTTTTAAACTATCCAGCACATAGCATTGAAACCCTAACTGTTTCAAATCGTTCATTCGCTTCACTTGGATAGGTCTAGGTTTTATGCCAGGTCTCTTCACTTCTACAAAAGCAAACTTCCCTCTAGGTAATAAAAGTAACCGATCGGGTAAGCCCGTCATGCTTGTTGTATTTATTTTTATACATAACCCGCCGTGTGCTTTCACAGCTTTTACCAAATGTTCTTCAATTTTATATTCACTTATTTTTTGCATGTTAACTCCTCATTGATAAACGTTGATTTAATAACATTAGTGGAAGCTGTGTAAGCTGCATATATAACTTATATATAGTGTTTTATTTTTTTATCTATATGAAAAACTCCTATATATAGGTTCCACAGCCTCCACTATCGTTGATATCATCATGTTTTAAGAAAATTCTGAATTTAACTTCAATCCTTGGATGTAATTTCCATCACTCCGACGTCGACGAACAAAGCCCTCAGTTGAAAGTGCTGCATAAAAATCAGTGGTACTTCGAGCATATTCACCTGTTCTAAAACAGAAAGCTCGATATTCTTCATACAAAGGGCCAGACTTCTCCATAAACGTAGTATCTAACTCACAACATTCATTGAGGAATTGCCCCAACCAATCATTACTTTCTTTATAATCCTCAATGGCATCCCGTACCTTTTGAGGAAGAGATATCTTGAAGTCTGAAGCAATTACCTTTTTCGCCCCTTCAATCATCCATGACAAGATGGCTCCGCCCGCTTCATGGTATAGATGGTCGCCATAATTCTTCACATCACTGCGCCCTTCTATTTTTGCTTCAAATGGAATCACGACTAATCGTCGCCAAGTTCCACGGTCAATGGCACCGACCTTTGGTAGATGATTCGTGTAAAGGACTAAGGTATGACTTGGGACAAAGCTAAATGGTGACTTGTACTTCTTCTCAGCAAAGATTTCATCGGTGGAACAAAGCTGTTTAACGATTGAGGTATTCAGTCGCATCCCTTCTTGAAGCTCGGCAGAGATGAGTAGACGTTTGCCTTTAGCTTCTGCCAATTCTGGTTTCACATTTCTTCGGTTATTGACCGTTAATACATCCGCTGATAAATTCCCACCATAGTTTCCTAGGATACGTGAGATGGTATTCCAAAACGTCGACTTCCCGTTACGACCATCGCCATAAGCAATAATCAAGGCTTCGACATATACTTTTCCAATAATTGAAAGGCCAACGATTTGTTGTACATAGTCAATTAACTCTGTATCACCCAGAAAGAACGTGTCCAAGGCATCTAACCAAATCTTTAAGTTTTCTTTCCCCGAATCGACTGTCGTTTGTTTCGTAATAAAATCCTCTGAATTATGGTCAAGTACTTCACCGGTCATTAGATTAATGGTCTGACTGGGTGTATTTAACAAGAACTCATTGGTATCCAAATCTGAGTGATTGATTTCTAGCATTGACTGAGCCTGACGGAGTGATGCATTAATGCCACGATCATCACGACGTTTAATCGCATACTTCTGATAAACTTTAGCTACTTGTAAATTTTGAAAGGCAATTCTCTGTTGTTTGTTAAATACCTCTAAGGCCTTCTTATCTCCAACACTTTCAATAATGGCTAGGCCGCCATTCTGTTCCAGCTGCGTTGTAAATTCGATAATCTGTTGTTCAGCTTCTTCTAACTGACGAAAGGTTAGTTCTTGAGCAACTCCTAATGACTTCGGTTTCGATTCTTCCCAGTAACTTCCGTTATAAATTAAATAATCTGTTGCTGGAGAATATCGTAGCTTTCTTTGGTATTCCTCAGCCAATACTGTCGCTTGCCCCACATCAGAGTAGTCAGTTGGTTTTAAGGTCAAACTGGGCTTGAATTGTTCTGGCGGAATATAGTCTGGCGATTTAGAAACACGTTGACCAAACTTTAAGGCTGACTGCCAAATTTTATCCAATTCCTCATCGGGTAATGGTGGCGAACATAACAGCGATTTTTGATTAAATAACTTTCGTGCTTCATCGGTATCGCCTAATCGAATCAAAACTCGACCAGCATACTGGCTCATAAAGTTATTACGACCACCTTCAAGAATTAAATTCTGACTGGCATCCCATTCTTCAAAATCATCAACCAATATATCGGTAACAAATTGGTCCCCTTTAACGAATTGAACGTTTGGATTTTCAACACCAAATATTAAACGCGCACTGTCCATTGCGTTCGCATCGAAGTAGGGAAAAAAGTTAAGAATTGCATCTTTAATTTGACGATACTCGGTTGCATCATGAATGGGATGAACTGGGAAATAGACATGGAAACGAGGTCGCGGTGATTGGTTTTCTTTCTGTTTCCAATGATTTCGACTCGATACCAAAGCCATCTTCACACCCTCAAATACTAGTTTCACATCCTCAATATCTATCCAATCAGACGCATCATTGGAGTGGTCATTATCTAAATCCATTACGACGACATTGGACGAAATAAAATTCGCATTAGCGCGATGATTATTTTCATACTCTGCCGTCACATGGTCATACTGCATGGCTTCCTTAAATTCTTCTTCATGATGTGCTTCAATGCGATTAGGAAAGATAAAGCTATTGGCCTTCTCCCTGGTCTTAGTTGTGTATAAAATCATCTATTAACCTCCTGGCAGTCTTGATTAAACCAGCGAATCATCATATTCCGATGCTGGGCTCGTTTAATTTCTTGCCGCATCCCTTCAGATAACTCATCACCAAACACCCATAATTCTTCACAACGTCCTAATAGTATTAAATTCATGCGCATCGCATGTTGACGTTCTTCCACATCCAAGTCATTCATAAACTGTGGGAATAAAAGATGCGGTGCGATAGGTAATGTTCCTTTATCTAAGGCAAAACGAGAATATTGCCGAGTTGCTTTAGTGTTAAATTCTACATCACCAGAATATGGTGAGCAGATATAGACAATGGGTAAATAACTTACTTTCTTAATTGCCTTATAGGCGGTCGGGTCATAGTAACCTGATCCGTTCTCCCATTCTTTTTGATTCACAATATAACCTCCTAATCTTTCTGGTAAAAGAGACACTCAAAGCCGTCCGCATCCAAAGGCAGTCCGTTTGCCCACTTTGGTTGTTCTCTCATTATTTCATTGACTTCTTCAATAGTTGATTCTCCAATCGGCACTTCAAGCACAACCTCATCGTGGACATGCATAACAATTTGATACCCCGCTGATGCCAGTCGTTGCATGGCTTCTGCTAGAATATCTCGTGCGATGGCTTGTACGACATTTTCGACAAACTTACCACCATAGCTTTCGATGCGTTCCCATTTATTTCCTACAGCAATTCCCTCATAGGTAACCGACTCTCCACCGAAGCGGTTCAATCCCATTTGGGGTTTAGGGTAGGCAAGCCTTCTTCCACTCGGGAGTTTGATAAACAGCATCCCTTTCTGGTAGGACAAAACCAGGGACTTTAAGTAAACCGATTCTCTGGACTTCACTACATGTTTTACAGATGCATCCATGTCCCACCAAAACTGAACAACATGCGGATTGGCAAACCGCCAGGAATCGACAATGCCTTTTAATTCAACTTCTTCAAGTCCCATCTCTAAAGCTCCCATTGCTTTTAAAGCACCGACGGATCCTTGATAGCCACAAGCCAATTCGGATATCTTCCCTTTTTGACGGAGATGGCCATTCACCCCATTTTTCTCAACCGGGACATTAAACATTTGTGATGCTGATTGACAGTAAATATCTGCCCCAGCTTCAAATGCTTTTAATCTCCAATGTTCACCCGCTAACCATGCCAATACTCGCGCTTCAATGGCTGAGAAATCAGAGACAATGAATCGATGACCATCTTTAGGAACAAAAGCCGTTCTGATTAACTGAGACAAAACATCCGAGGGACTATCATAAACGAGTTCCAAATCTTCAAAACAACCCTCTCTAATCAGACTTCTCGCGAGTTCAAGATTAGCTAGATTATTTCGTCTTAAATTCTGAACTTGGATGAGCCGACCAGAATATCTGCCTGTGCGATTGGCACCATAAAACTGAAGCAGTCCTCTGGCTCTTTGGTCATTCCCCATGACATTTTCCATCGCATGGTACTTACGAACACTTGACTTCGATAGTTCTTGGCGTAGTTCCAGGACTTCCTTGACTGTTCCAGTAGCATCAGCAAGCGCACTCTCTACTTCCTTTTTAGCCAGCGACTTAATGGGTAAACCTTGGTTGTTTAACCATTCTTTCAATTGTGTTGGAGAATTCGGATTTTCTAGGCCAGTTAATTGAATCGACCGTCTCATATTTTCATCTCGTAATTGTTCATCGAATTTGATGGCTTGATTCACAAGTATCGGATCTACCTCTATGCCATAGTCATTGATTCGCTGGTCTAAGTGATAATGTGCCCATTCCATTTTTGGTATTGGAAAATGTGATAAACGTTCTTGAATCGCCATTTCTGTCTCAACGTCTTGTTTGTTGTATTCTTTAAATGCTCGCCATTTTATGCGATCATGGTTCGGTAGGTTTCGTGTGCGCTGACCGTTCGCTTGAGTGGGTTTACAAGGCACTGAAAAATAACGGATGAGCGCTTTACCCTCTGATTGCTTCTGCTCGTCAGTACCTAATACTTGAGCAGCCTTTTCTAAAGATAGGGGTAAACCTAAATATGCTGACCAAACCATCGTGCAGTACCATGATTCTGGGTTGAGGGACTGTCCTAAATAACTCGATAGACATATCCGTTCAAAATTTGCATTGAATGCCCACTTTTTAACGCGGTCGTCTTGTATTGCTGATATCACTTCTTCTGGTAAGAACTCTCCTTGAGCCAAATCGATTACCTCAACTGGTCCCTGATTAATTGAATAAGCGAAAAGGAGGACCTCAAAGTCCTCGCTCTCCGCGTACTTATAGACACCCGCCTTTGATAAGTCGACCGAAGAATAAGTTTCGATATCAATATTTAGGCTTTTGATGTCCATCCTTATCTAACTCCCTTAGCTTCATTCTCACGTCGACATAGGTTGCGACTCCGACTCGGACGAGCCAAGTAAGGCCCAGTCCGATGAAGAAGATATTGACTAAAATTTCCATTTTACTTTTCCCCTCGAATTTTTAAGACTATCCAGAAGATTATATGAGCTAACCATTTTCCAAGTTGCCAACCACCTGCAAAATGAATCAATAACTCAAGAAATACGTACAAAATTTCCATATCTATAGTCCTCCTTAAGCTAGAAAGTCATCATCAACAGCATCAAAGTCTGAAGTGGCTGAAGTACGACCACCTAAAGGCGCCCCGTCACGTAGCTTTTGTACATTACCTAATCCTACCGCCACACCTCGGTTGCCGTTAACGTTATAGGCATAGAAGTTTAATGACACGCGAGCATACACACCTGAGTACACTTCTGAGCGTTCAAGAATTGGTTGCACTGACTGGTCAACAATTTGAGGTGCTTGGACTGAATTAGCATTGATGAAATAGGCATCTTGATACGCTTCATCTTCACGTTCTACATCACCGTCACGAAGTGGCAACTTCAAAGCCGCCTTATTCGGTTTCTTACCACCAAATTTGCCGATACCTACCTCAATCGCTGCATCAATTGCAGCTTCAATTTTCTGAATCGTTTCTGTATCGGATTTCGGAATAATCAAGCTCACTGAGTACTTGTCTTTGCCACCATTCATTCCTGGACGGGGCTCCCAGAGGTTTGCATAAGATAAGCGAACTTCACCTGTTACCACTTTAGTATTCTGTTTAGACATATTATTTTTCTCCTTTTTTAATTAAAATCTTCATTTACATCGTGTTTAACAATTTCTGGGCGACCATCGGATTCAGGAACCAGGGTTGGTTTGCCTGATGGTTTTGTGATTAAGTCACCAAATACTTCTTGGAATTCCGTTTTACCTAATTTTGCTTCGAGCTTAGTAAGTGGTAATAAAGATAATTGATAGATATCTTCAATGTCTTGTTCCACTGCTCGCTGTTCGATTAGCTTGGCATCCACATACTTACGAGTTGATCTTCCTTCAACTAACTTGAAGCCGTTATACTGTTTTCCATTTTCAACTGCTTGTTTCTGAGCATATTCTTTAACGTCTTTGACCCACTTCACCAAATCATCAACGTGCGATAAAACCTCGGCCATTTCTTCATCATTCAATAAATGCGCTTCTTTGAGCTGATATTTACGTAACTCTAAATGGTGATTAGCCCGGTCTTTTGAGATGGCTCTGATTTTGGTCATCGCTAACCAATCACCGTATTCAATGGTGCCTTCTCCTTTAGCGGCTTGCATGGCTTTGACCTTCAGTTCACCGTTTGCCCATTCTAAAATGGGATCGGCATCCATGGTCCAAGTAGACACATTACCAATACGCGGTTGGTAGATAGTCATACGAACTTCTTCGATGTCATAGATGCTTTCTACTAACTCTAGAGCACCGAGGGCGTACAGCAAAAGCTGAGTGTTGTTCTCGGGATTGACGTAATATCGTCCTGTTTTATAGTCAATAATGTGTAAAGTGTGTTTAGAAACCAAAATAATATCAGCCGTGCCAAACCCTTCAGGGACATACTTAGAATAATCAACACTTTGTTCAATAAAAATTAAAGTGTTATCACCTAAAGCTTCTTTTTGTTCAATGACATAATTTGCATAATCTTCGGTATATGCCCTCATTTCTTCATCAAGAACAAAATTTTCTTGATAAAATAACTCTCTTCCTAACTTCTCACTAATGAGGAATGCGCCATAATTATGAGCTTCTGTTCCAATAAATGCTGCTTCAGATGATTCTTCTTCAGGAACCATCGCTTCGAGAAGAGCAATCGGAGCATGCTTTAGCCACCGATGAGAGCTTGATGCAGATAGCAACGCATGTTTCTTATTGGTCATCTGCTAATTCCTCCACTGCTTTCCACAAATCTGGATAGACCTTAGGATCCAGCTCACTTAATTTACTGCTACCAAATTGTTGAATGAGCGAGCGGATTTCAGAAGTAAATCCATCTCTTGATTTCTCTGCTAAGAACATTTGAATCGCTTCAAAGGAAACTGGATGAATTTCTTCTTCGACATCTTCAACGGGGTCATCATTATTCATAGAACTTAATAGTACGTTGAGACTGTCTACTAAATTCTGTGCATCTTCTTGAACCTGTAGGTACATTTTCATTCTCGACATATTTATCTCCTTTACTGTTTGACATGACTTGACGGGCGAGCTTCTTCGTTACAATTGAAATAGCCATCAAGCTGTTTGCTATTTCTTCATTGGTCGTTTGTTCCAATCCAATTTCCTCCTTCCAAACCTCTTAGGACATCTGCATCCACTTTGAGTAACTTTTTGGAAAGATATTTTAATTAAGTGTCTCCAAGAAAGATGGGGACATTGATTTTTCCTTCCATCTCTCTTAGGACAATTAGGGTTAACTTGAGTAATCAATTAGAATAATTATTTCCAATCTTTCATTGTTTCTTGGATAATTGGCAGTAATTTCCTTTTGGTATTATTAACCGTTTTTTGTGAACAGCCAACAATCAGAGCTACTTCTCGTTCAGTCATCTCGTCAATCAATAATAGAGACATAATCATTTTGTTACGCTCAGAAAAATCATTCAGTACTTCCTCGAAAGCTTCAGATAGTAGGAGGGCTTCGGCTGCTGCTTCGACATTCTCTCGTGCCGACGCTTCAAAGTTCGTATCTTCAGCAATCCGATCCAAGGACAGTGGCAATCCCATCTTCAATTGACTGATTGGTTCACCAGTACCACCCATAGCGGTAAATTGGTCTGGTGTACCCGGCATCCAGTCAGATTTTTCTTCTTCATAATTTGACCAAGCAACATTGATATCTTCATAGGCACGTTGAGTCTGTTTTTGTTCGCGCCATACAGGACGCATCATTTCTAAGTAGATTTCTTCTGTGACTTCAACTTCTTGATTAACAAGGACATTTTTACCATTAATCTGTTTTACTGTTTTTACTGTTACGACACGTTTTTTCATATTTGTCTCCTTATTGCCTAAGGAGCACTCGAACAAAAGGAGACAAAAAATAGGCCTGTGACCTTGGAAGTGCACAGACCTACTCCACCTGATGAAAATGGGCGCATTAAGGTAAGGCTACTTCCATCATTCTTGATATTGGTCTTGCGACCTAACAAAAATGACCATGTATCCTTCTGCCCTAATGCATATCAGGCGTTGTGATATTTAATTTGATGATGATTAATGGCTCACCATCAAAGCCATGAATTTATGCGATTAACTACTTACGACCTCGACGTGTCTGAGATAATGCGGAACCTGCAACTGACTTGCTAGTTTTGCTGTAACGCTTGTCTCGTAAAATGCGAGAAGCTTTGCGAGCAACTGACTTTGAAGTCTGTTTTCGGTTTGACTTTGCCAAAGTAATCACCTCCATTTAATTCTACTTATATTATCTGTGATAATCGCTACCTTGAATATAGGAATAGGTTGTCCAAAAAAGTGCAAAAAAAAAGAGCTTTTCAGCTCTTTAAAGTTATAAAACACTATTAAATTAACGTTCTTACTATGGACATCGAATGTCTATTCTTCCTAAAATTTTATAAAGTTTCTACTCCTAGTCCGGCTAATTTCTGATTGCACTCCTCAATCGACAAAGTGTAACAACTAGTTAGAATAAACCTATATGCCAAATCTTGATTCGAATTACCTAGTTTATAAGGCGATTCATTAATTAATGCTAAACTAATTTCTGGGTGTAATTTCATTCCTATACATAAACAAATTATTGTTTTAATATCTGGTTTAGTTGTCTCGCCATTTTTTAGTCTTTGAATAGTTTTTACATCTAGATGTGATTTTTCTGATATTTCATTTTGGCTCATATCTGACCATTCCATACATACTGTAAGCGCCTCTGGAAAGGATCTAGGAAAATTTCTTAATAATCCTGAAACTTCATCTAGATAATACTTTATTTGTTCTGTTTCTTCTTCAACTGTTAATCCCTCTGCATCAAATGAATAGTTAAAAACTAATTTGGAATCGGCGTCCCTACATAATATACAGTGTGTAAAATATACCTCTGAAGCAAAACTACTATTAGTAACTTGGATTTCAAATGGTAGACAACATATATCAATATTAGTTCTAGCATAATTGGTTAACTCTTGCTGCCCAAAGAGATTAATCTGAACAAAATCCGGATGGTTCAATACAAAGTGATTATCGATAAACTGATATTTTCCACTCTGAAGTAAATCTGATAAAACGGGATTACTTATAGATAAAATTGCCGCATCTTTTATATCTAGAGAATAAGTTATGTTGGTCGGCCACTCTACTCCAGCACTAACTTTATGCGGTAATACATAGTCATTATCTAGATATATATTAATTCCAAGCACCTCTCTAAATCCTGTTTCTAAAAGGCGTATCTTAACTGATTGTTTCGAAACAAGAAAAAAACTTGCTAATTCATCAATTACTCGCGACATAGAATCCAAGCGATCAATCTCATCTAATCCTTCTGATAATTTCCGAATTAGAGAAAATGCTTTTGTCTTAAAAGGTCCAAGTGGCATTAATATTTTGGGCGCAAGCGCATTAGCTTGTCTCTCCATCCATTCTGTTAGATTATCTCCAAATGTTTCTCTCATACCACCTTTAACAAGACTAGTCATATTAGTAATTTCAGTATCATTTAACCTTTGAAGTAGAAAAGCATTTTTATGATAGACCCAGTGAACAATCTCATGTGCAATAGTATTTGATACTGAGCCAATATTTCTTAAGAAGAAATTTTGTGGGTCAACCACAATAGTCCCCTCTTTAACAACTTCTTGAACATAAGAATCAGATTCTAATTCATAAAATTCAGTGCTTTTATCCTTAAAATATGTCTGACCAAAAACTAAGCAATCCTTATCTATTTGTCTTTCAATAACTTTAACTCCAATTTTTTCAGCAAGTATTAACGGGTTGATTGGAGTTGGATTATTTAAGGCCTCAGGATAATAGTTTTCTAATATCCTATGAGCATATTTTTCATAATCTTCCTTTTTCATAATCGGGATTAGGTTTTCATCATACTTATTACCTTTTCGAATAGACCCTTTTCTATATACATCTATATTTTTTATATTAAAGCTAGACTTCAGATTTTCTATCTCACATGAACAATCTAATATAAGCCATTGATGAACCAGTTCATAGTCATCGTCATGCCTGGATATTTCATATGCAGCGATATCAGTTTCTACAACCAATTGAAATTCAATAATCGATGTCTCAGTCTCAAATAAATGGACATGTTTCACTCGAAAATCTTCTAGTTCAATCTCATTTATTTCATCTAATAGTTTTAATTTCAAGTCCAATGAGTCAATTTCTTCATCGATGAATTCAATAATCCCATCGTAAATGTCATCTATATAATCATTATTAATAAGATTCCTAAATAGCTTCGAAATATGAATCACACCTTCCAGATTTCTAGTTCTTTAACAATAATTTCTCCCCTATCAAATATGCTTCATATAAAACATTAGCATCAGCAAATATAACCTGTATTTCACGCAACCCAATTTTTTCAAACAGATTCATACTTACAAATAACGAATTTTCTTCAGCGGATTCAGTCGGCATGACAAAGTAATTGTTAATTATCGAAATATTATGTTCCTTCACAAATTCATCATAAACCATTTGATATAGAAACTGTTTCGATACATCCCCTATCCCTGGCTGTCCTATTATTTTTCCACTTTCGTTGAAACGTGGTGTGTAGTACTTAGCATCAATAATTTCAAATGACGATATTCCTCCACTCTTATTTAAAACAATACAATCTGGAATAAATGTTCCACTTGCATAAGCCTCTTTTCCGAGTGAACTTTTATTTTTCCAAAGTGGTTTCTCTATAATACTAAGTAATGTATCATCTGGACTATATTTATCTACATTAAGAACCTTAGGTAATTTCAAATTAGCTAGAGGTTTTTCTAGTTGGTTATCAAAGACTTCCTGGCACACCTTCTCCCATATAGTATGGAAATGCGAAGTGCCATATATCCCAATTTCAAAGTCAAAATCAAAAGAATTATGTTTATAAATATAGATATACATCAATTTTAATACGAATTGTAGTCTTGTATTAAACTGAATATTAATTTCTTTTTCAAGTTGATTGAGTATATAGTTAGTATCTCCAAAATCTTCGAATGCCTCATACGATTCGTAAACAGGTAATAGTTCAAAATATTCAAGAAGCCCCGCTACCTCTAGCTCTAAACTACATTGTGTTACTATATAACGGTGCAATCTTCTGAAATAGTCTAAAGAATCCAATTGTTTTTTCTTAGTTATTAATTCAGGATAATATGGTCGATTATTTTCCATTATCATAAATGTTTCGTTTATCGTTTTTTCCCAATGTATAGCCCCCTCGCCATTAGTTTCATAAATTAATTCTTCCTTTTGATAAAGTCCATACTCATAGAAATCTCTTATTAAATATAGCGTAGTTGCCAAAGGATTGTACGGTTCATCTAAGTTAAAATCATTAAAATGTGGAATTTTTTGTGAATCAGAATTGTACTTTTTCAAAACTTTCAACACTTTTATAAATGGCTTTTCTATAATTGCAGAGAATATATATTTTGGATAACACTTAAAAATAATATCCGCTACTACAATTATACCAACGAACTTAAACACATATAGATAATTTTTATTTCCTAACTGCTCATCATTTATAAGATCCTCACCATCTAATAAATCAGTTCTACTTACTTGATTCTCCGTATTACTTACGATTTTCAACACACCAATACTTCTTAATCGTTTCAGGACAGAAATCATGCGTTGTTCAGTAACATCATACAATGTTGTTAACTCGTTTAGTGTGTATCTTTTCTGTTCTTTAATAAATCGTGCAATCATTCGTCATTCACCTTATAATCAGTGACATCCTTAATGACTTCTTTATCAAAAATTTCAATTCCAATTTCATCAAACTTCTGACATATTTTAGAAAAGCGATTACTATCAGTTCCTGCTCCACTAAAAATATCTCTACGTTGTCGAGCGGCATCTTCAAATAGGTACATTAACAATTTGTTTTTAAAGACATCCGTAAACTCCTCTTTAATAATAATTTCAGATTCCTCATCTTCAACTATGTCTAATACATTAATAAAGAACGGCCCTATTAACTTATCCTCATTAATCCTTTCATTTGATAAGTAATCATTAATCCCCTTACGTAATTCATTCCATTTAACTTTTTTTTCTTTTGCACTACTTCCTAAGAAAACATAAAGATTAGAAATCTCATTTTCATTTGCATCCACGTCTAAGTATTCAAAGGTCCATCTTCTCTTAAAAGCCGTATCCATCGGGAACACTCCTTGATCTGCACTATTCATTGTTGCCCATATAAATAGATTTCCTGGTAGTTTGATTTCTCGATAATTATCTGGTAATCCACCTAATTCTTTTGATAAATATTTACGCATATCCTCAGAAGTTTGAATTGGATATTCACTAATGTTTTCTTTTCTATCTAACAATTGAAATACATCCCCAAATACCGCAGCTGTATTTGCCCGATTAATTTCTTCAATAAGTAGTAAAAAAGGTCTTTCTTGCTCATCACTATTTAAATTTTTAATCGCCTTAACAAACAGTCTCATAAAGGGTCCTGGAACATATTCATAAGAAATAGATTCCTCCCCCCTAGAATCAATAGTGGGGATTGGCTTATAAGTACCTACAAATGCACCATAAGAGTAATCCGGGTGAAATGTCACTCGTTCATATTCTCCTCCATCTTTTAATAAGGCATCTTTTTCCTCGTTTAATCTAAAACTTTTCCCCGTCCCAGGAGCTCCAAATATAATTTTATTTCTCGGTAAACCTTGTTTAATTTTTGAATTATATTCTATTTCTTGCATTGAATTTGACTGGTACCCAACCATATTCATTTGAGTTTTATATTCTTCTCTAAAGTCTTCAAAATCATCCATGTTTGATTCGATAAATGTACCTTTAGTTATGACGTCAAATATTATTGCCTTTACTTCCAAAGGCAACTCTTGCTCAGTAATCATAACTTTATCATCTTCAAATTGCGCATAATCCGACCAGTTAATAATTTCTAACAATTCTTTTAACTGCCTATCCTTTTGCTTCCATTCCCAACTATCATTACTATCATTTATATATTCTGGTAAATCTTCAGTCTCTCTATATATTTTTAAATCATTAAGTACTTCTATATAATTAATTTCGTTTGTCTTGGCTACCCGTGGATTGAGGAAGATAAATTTAAAGATCTCATCAGATGTTAAATAAAAGTCGGGGTTTTCAAAACTCCCGATATACAATAATCTAAAAATTTCTTGGTATGGTTTTAGCTTTATACCATCCTCATGAGAATTTCTAAAACTATTTTTTGTTCTAGGATTAGGGAATTGAAATTTAATCATAAAGTTTAATACAACTTCTTTAACATAACCGTTTATTGCAGCTGTTGTATTACCATTATCCTTATACAAATTAAAATAAAAAATTAATGTGTTAGCATTATTATTAGCAGATTTATTTTCAGAAGCAGACGGGACCGTATCTGTTTGAACCATATTCGCTGTTTCTATTAATCGGTCAGCTAGTGTCGAGATTCTTATATCATTTGTAAATAAATATCTAAACATCTTATACCTCCTTATAATAATCGTCTAAGAATTCAGAGAGCCCGTCAGCTATTTTTTTCCCTAAAAGTGGTGGTACCGCATTACCTATCATTTCAAACGTACTTGTTTGGCTTCCAATAAATTCAAAATCATCTGGAAACGACTGAATTCGTGCTGCTTCTCTTGGTGTAATTGTTCTTGCTTGACTTGAATCATAGTGAATATATCTATTGCCATCTTTATAAAGATGAGCAATTATTGTTGTACTTGGTTCATCTTTTCTAAGCACATGATATCTATGAATTGGTGATTTAGATCCAATTTCTTCATAGTAAAGATTTGTTAATGCTTTACTATCAGTGAATTCAAAAGTTTCATCCTCAATATCTTTAGCTAATTTCTTGAATATATTCATATCTCGAAGGTTATGGTATCTGGATTTGTGCCAAGAAACATCACTGCGAGGAATTAAATATGATTTTCTAGCTCCTCTTTCATTCTCATCAAAAATAGGAGTGATGATTGGTAAATCACCGATAGCATCTTCAACTGTATATATTTTTGTGGATTTTTTACTATTTAAGTATTTTTTATAGAAAACACTAATTAGATTTTGGTTGTTTTCTCCGAAAATATCGTCACGCAAACCTAAAATAATTACTCTTTTACGATTCTGAGGTACTCCAAAATCCGCCGCATTAATAAGCGCTTCATTTTTTAAATCATCTGTTATTGTGTAACCAATTGACTTAAAACCTTGACTAATCTCTTTTGGAATTGGTATTCCATTGGGGCTGGCACTTAACATACCAGGGACATTTTCGAAAATAAAAGCATTAGGCTTGTATCTATCAACTATGCTTAAATAGTGTTCAAATAAATAATTTCTATAATCATTTCTCATACCATTCTCATCTCTTACTCTACCAGCTACAGAATATGCCTGGCATGGTGGCCCACCTATAATAACATCTATTCCTTCAGACTCCCTCACTAGACTATCTAAACCTTCGTGAGTTCCAAACTCATTATCATTCCACCCCTGAAATAATTCTTCTTCCCTCTGAATGTCAAAATGTAACACCCTACGATCTGGGTCACTTACACCCCATTTTGTTTTTAATCGATTTCTTAAAGTATCAACCTGTGGCTTTTTCCATTCTACTGCTGCAACATCAATAAAATTTCCTGATTGTAAAAAGCCTTCCTCCAATCCTCCACAACCTGCAAATAAGTCGATAAATTTATATTGACTACTACTACTCATCTTGTAACTTCACCTCTTGTAAAGTTTTTTCCACTTGAGTCCCTAAATGGTATCCCCAAATGGGAGGAACCGCATTTCCAACCAATTTATATTGCTCAGTCTTTGGCCCAAAAAATATAAAATCGTCCGTAAAACTTTGTAATCTTGCACTTTCTCTTACAGTAGGAATTCTATTGTATCGATAATGAAAATGTGATCTATGTCCAGTATTAATTGTAAGAGACGGTTTATTCGAGTGATATCTAGTCAAAGCCTCATTGTATTTAAATTGCTCACTATACTCTTCAGGTAGCGATTTATAATTTTTTCCTTCTGGGACCATAGAGATTAATTTTACTGTTTTCTCAATATGATTTGCCCCAACATGATTATAAAGAACTTTTGAATTATTTCTTATTTTTCTTTGATAATCGGTTTGTGGTTTGTTTTCATATTCATCAATGTTTTTTCCAATGTCATTTTCTCGAGATGGTAAGTCGCTAATTGCATCTTTTGTTGTAATAAAATCTTCTTCTTTTGTTATTATTGGAGTTGGAAATTCAAACTCGTATCCTTCTCTCACACCTACAAAAAATACTCTTTTTCTTATTTGAGGAATACCAAACTCAGGCCCATAAAGTATTTTGCTTTTCATATTATAGCCTACTTCTTCAAAATCTTCGTGTATCCTTCTTGCTGCCTTTCCATCAAACAAAGTTAACAATCCTGGAACATTTTCCAGTATAACAACATTGGGTTTTAACAATCCGGCTGTTTTTACCATGGCAGTATACAAGGTATTTCGACTATCATTTTCCTCACGAGGTCCAGCTAAGGAGAATCCCTGGCATGGAGGACCACCTACTAGGACATCTATTTTCAGATTACGACTATCTAAATTTTCTTTAATACAATGAATATTTTCATGATTAAATAAATCTAATTTCATTGCCTCTGCACCATTGTGGTTTTCCTTAAATGTTTTAAGTGCATTATCATCAAAATCTACACCTAAAACAATATTGAAACCAGCGTCCATAAACCCTCTTGAAAGTCCGCCAGCTCCACAAAATAAGTCTAATACATTCAATCCATTACTATTACTCACTATGTTCCTCCTGTCTATACTCTACAATATCACTTAAATCACAATTAAAAGTCTCACAAATCTTACCTAACGTTTGCAAGCTTACTGTTTCATTTCTACCCATTTTCGCAATAGTTGCTGGTGTAGTGCCTATTTTTTTCTGTAGATCCGTTTTGTTCATCTCATGGTCAATTAACAGTTTCCACAGTTTATCGTAACAAAAACTCATATTATACCCCCTTTATTCTATATTTTTATATAGATTTTCTATATTATTCTATCTTATATAATAGTTTTTTTCAAGAACTTATGTTCGCATTCGGACGAAATAGTTCGCTATTAACTTTATTATGATCAGTTCCCACAGACTACCTAGCATTATTGCTGTCCGCCACTAATTTACTTTGAACAATTTGTAATAAAAATAAAAACCAATCTCTCTGACAGATTCGAAAACCTTTCATTGAGACTGGCAATACAATGTTCTTACTCACTCACCTTTTGCATCAATACTACACACTCCACATG
>NZ_JADD01000034.1 GCF_000518205.1 Hutsoniella sourekii ATCC 700629
CTTAGGAAGGTAACCATCAATCCGGAGTGGGAGTACTACAAAGCCAAGCAACGAGAGCTCTTGTCAGATCCAGAATACAGCTTAATATACAGCCTTCGAAAAACGGATGTGGAACCCGCATTCGGACATTTGAAGGCGAATTTAGGGTTCAACCGATTCCATGTAAGAGGAATTGATAAGGTTCATAATGAGATTGGACTGGCGTTAATGGCCACGAACATGAGAAAATTGGCTCTGATCTTTAGAACAAATCAAAAGACCCAGCATTTTTATTCTTGTCGAATAAAAATCTGGGTTTTTTGAGGACTTACCTTACAGCCTCTTTCGTTTGGTGAAAATTAACCAACGAAAGGAAGATTCGATGAAATCTTTTAAATCTGTACGCTTGTTGACTTTTCTTTACGCTGCTTATGCCGCTAGTATTCTGGCGATGAACTTACTAGCTACCAAGCAGTTTGATTTTTGGCAATTCACGGTGACCACCGGTATCCTGGTTTCGCCGATTGCCTTTATTATTCAGGACTTAATGACTGAACTCTTCGGCTATAAGGAAGCCCGTTCTATGATCCTAACCGGTTTCTTCATTATGTTAATAGCTACGCTAATTTATCAATTAGCGATCATTATTCCTCCCTCAGCTTTTTGGAGCAATCAAGAAGCATTTGCATCGATACTCGGAACCACTTTGCGTATTTCTCTTGCCTCCTTTACGGCTTATATCATCGGCTCACTGATGAATGCACGTATCATGGACCAACTAAAAAATAAATATCAACATCTCCTCTTTGTACGCGTGATCAGCTCAACTCTTGTAGGACAACTATTAGATAACTTAGTATTTGCTGTGTTAGCCTTCTATGGCATCTTACCAGTGGCTGCTATTGCTTCAATGGTTATAGGCGGGACCTTATTTGAGACGGTCTATGAAGTGATCCTGTATCCAGTGACCCGCCTACTGATTCAAGCCGCCCAAAATTATATTGGAGATGATCATCATGCTATTTAAAGATGATGCTTATGCGATCGGTCAAGCCATCCAAAGAGGGGAGCTAACCTCTGAAGCCGTCACGGAGCAAACCTTAGCCAATATAGAACAATTAAATCCCCACCTAAATGCTGTGATCGCTAGTTATCCCCAATCTGCACTCAAGCAAGCCAAGAGATTAGATCAAGCGCTCGGTCGAATGTCCAGCCAAGAAAGAGAGACGCTTTCCGCCTTCTACGGGGTGCCACTACTCCTTAAAGATATTGGCCAATATTGGAGAGGAACGGTAACAGCTTCAGGTTCTGGTCTGTTAATTAACCAAGTTGCTCAGGAAACAGATACTAGTATCCAAATGGCTAGTCAGGCCGGCATGGTCTTTGTCGGTCGGTCCAACATTCCTGAATTCGGTTTAAAGACGGTCTCCGACTCTAAATACTTTGGCCCCGTTAAAAATCCTGTCAATCTTGAATATAATCCTGGTGGCTCATCCGGTGGAGCCGCTGCGGCTGTCAAATCTGGCATGGTTCCTCTAGCTACTGGATCAGATGCTGGCGGATCCATCCGCGTACCTGCATCAGATACAGGGCTGATCGGTTTAAAGCCAAGTCGAGGCCGTATTGCTGAAGGCCCTGGCTTTTATCGCCCGGTAAATGGATTAGCCACCAATCTATTGATGGCCAAGTCTGTCCGCGATGTCTTTTATTATTTAAAGGAATTACAAGCTGACCAAGTCACTTCAATGAACCGGTTACCTCTTATTACAAGCGCTCACTTAGACAAGATTAACCGCCCACTTAAGATTGCCTATACTAGACAAGAGCCAAGGGATCGTCAAGCTCATCCAGATGCCTCCGCTGCTCTGGATCTCGCCATTCAAATTCTAAGTGACCTGGGTCATGATTTGCAAGAGGTTCACCTAGCTATTGATGGGAACCAAGTCTTGGAAGCTTACTACACCGTTATGACCTTGGAAACGGGTAAAATCATCCATCATATCAAAAAGCAAGGTTATGAGATAAACTTTGATCAGGTTGATCCCCTCACTTGGGTCACCTATCGAATGGCTCCAAATCTGAGTGCTTTTTCCTTGTCGGACTTTAATGCTTATCAGGATCTCTTGGTTGAATATATGGAGAATTTCTACTTAAACTATGACATACTATTAACCCCTACTACTAATGGTCCAGCCATACGCAACTGCGACTTAGCGTATCCGACTGATCTGCTACAAGCAATCCATGAGATGGGGAACCTGTCAGCTAAAGACCAATGGCAAGTCACCAAGCAAGCCTTCGACTATACCTACTTACGTACTTCCTACAGTCAACTGATGAATATTACAGGCCAACCCGCCCTATCCTTACCCATCTATCAAAATCAAGAAGGGCTACCACAGGGCATCCAATTAGCAAGTAAACGAGGCGGTGAGTATATACTTCTTCAACTGGCTCAACAAATAGAAGAAGCTGGCCACCTCCATTCACAAATAGTCGATCCTCTCATCTAACCAGTAAAAGAACCGACCCTTTCCTATCTAGCTATGGTTTCTAGGTAAGAAAAGGTCGGTTCATTATTTATCATTGTTCTAAAGCTGGATCAAGCTCTTAACTTCATTGATGAGATCCCTTATTTATTGAGTCTTAATTCCTCTAATTGAGCTTCTACTCCTGCCTTGTCAATACCCGCTTGTAGTAAGGCTGCGGCATTGTAAGCTCCTTCAACCAAGGCCACCTCATATATTGTTAAGTCTTTGTCTGTAAATTCTTGTACCATTTCTAGATTCATCTTAGCTGATCCTAGATCAAAGAAGGCATAAATCGTATCAGCCTCACTAGCTTCAACAACCGATTGAATCCTCTCAAAAGAAGTGCCCACTCCGCCATCTTCTAAACCAGCAGCAGTCAAGATTTCAATATCAGAGGCCACTTCACTTATTAAGGTCTTGACGCCCGTGGCAATAGTGTCGACATGAGAGACCAACAAGATTGCACTAGTCATTGAATACACCTGCTTCCAGGAAAGCCTTCAAGAGATAGCCAGTCGACATCGAACCAGGATCAATGTGACCAACGGAGCGTTCACCCACATAGGAGGCCCGGCCTTTACGCGCCTGCATCGCTTCTGTGGCCTGAACCCACTGGTCGATTGCATCCACTGTTAATTCGCCGCTTGCTAGGGCTTCCCCTGCTGGCAACCACACATCTAACATGGTCTTATCGCCAGCTTCAGCATGTCCCCGCTTTTTAATACCTCCGGCCGCCGCCTTTAAGGCTCCAACATAATCAGTGGCATCAACTTTTAGTTGCTTACTCATTTCAAGAAGGGCTGTCCCATAAAGAGGCCCAGAAGCGCCCCCCACCTTACTCATCAAAGCCATGGCTGCAGTCTTGAAGATATCAGCAGCTTGCTGGAATGTTTGACCTTCAAACATCTCTGCCATCGCAATTACCCCGCGGTACATATTATTACCATGGTCCCCGTCGCCAATAGGCGTATCTAAATCACTTAAATAATCTTTGTTATCACTTACTGCTTGCTTGAATATGGCAAAAGCTTTTAACACATTATCTACTTGACTCATATTACCATCCTTCCACATCTACAGGAGCTTGTAAGTATTCCAACCACTTTTCTTCTAATTTTAAAAAGGTTAGTGAAATTCCTTGCATTTCAATCGAGGTCATTAAATTACCCACCTTAGTCATTTCAATCGATAGATTATCCTTAGCAATTATCGAACAAACGTCATTCAAGAAAATATACTGTTCCATTAATGGCGTCCCGCCCATCCCATTAACTAGAATGGCATAAGAATCTCCAGCTTGCCAGTTGTTGTGAGCCTTAATTTTACCGATCATTTCGCGGGCCATCTCATGAGAAGATTGTAGCTTTTCACGCTTATAGCCCGGCTCCCCATGAATACCCACACCAAATTCAATTTCATCTTCAGCTAAGTTGAAGCCTTGTTTACCACTTTCAGGAACGGTAGCACCCGTTAAGGCCAAGCCTATTGTTGATAGGTTACTAACAACCTCTTGCCCTAACTGAGTCAATTCCTCTAGACTTGCCCCTTGTCTGGCAGCTGCTCCTAGAATCTTATGAACAAAAATGGTTCCAGCCACGCCACGCTTACCTTGAGTATAAGTAGAGTCTTCCACCGCAATATCATCATCTACAATAACCTTACCTACTGGAATATCATCCATTTCAGCCATCTCCATAGCCATCTCAAAGTTCATGATATCACCTGAATAATTCTTGATAACTAAGAGGACACCTTGACCTTGGTTGGCTTCTTGAATAGCTCGGTAAACTTGGTCGGAGGTCGGTGAAGTAAACACTTGACCACAAACGGCAGCCTGTAGCATACCCTCGCCAACAAAACCAGCATGGGCTGGTTCGTGTCCACTCCCTCCCCCACTAATCACAGCCACTTGCTTGGGACGATCCTTAGCGATAATGATGCCTGTATCTTCGATACGATCAATCTTAGGATTAGCCAAAACCATTCCTGATAACATCTCATCTAGAACATCAGCTGGTTGGTTGATAATTTTTTTCATTTTTATCTTCACCTTTCTCTCCATATGCTATCTTCTTAGTATGATTAGTATACCAAACCCTTGCAAACGGTTGCAACGCACATCATCTGAGCTTCACCACTCTAGTTGAGCTCGCTCGTTAGATTTTAATCAATGACGATTAAAAATTCTTTGATTAACTTCAGCAACCGGCAGGCCGATCACCGTATGGATATCCCCACATATGCTAGCCACAAAGCGCGGATCAAGCTCTTGGATACCATAAGCCCCAGACTTATCCAAAGGCAAGCCTGAATCTACATAAGCTTGAATGGCTGCTTCTAACTGCTCATAATAAGAAACAAAAGTTACCTCAGTTAATGTATAAAAGACATCTAGAAAATCTTCCGCCTTTAGACACACAGACGTTACGACTTGGTGACTACGCCCAAAGTAAGACCTTAACATGGCATAGGCTTCGGCCGCATCCTCGGGCTTATTGTAGATCTTCTCCTGGCAAATCACGATGGTGTCTGCTGCAATATAAAGGGTAGAAGGTTCAATAGCTAAATCAAGCTTGGCCTTAGAAATTTCACAACAAGTCTTGGCCGCTCTTTCAACAAAGGGATCGTCTTCATAAAGGTCCATATAATGGTCTTCTATTGACCGTTCATCAATTTCGTTAAGGCTTATTTCCGGATCCAAATAAGATAAAAGCTCCAGCCTCCTTGGCGAGCCACTAACCAATTTTACCTGGTTGAACTTTGTAAGAAACCCTTCCTGCTGGTAATCAATACTCGTCTTCATTCGACCACTCCTCTTTGTCAAAATACCCATATAGGTGTGCTTGATTGGCTTCAATGGTTCCTTGCATCGCTTCTCCTCGTAGAGCAGTCAGAGAAGACAAGCTGGATAAGAGACTACTTGACAAGGCCTTGGTCAGCTCCCTTTCAGTGACTTGAGAAGCTTCCGCTAAAGTTTGGCTAGGCAGATCAGATTCTAAGAGAAGTCGTTGCTTAGGAACTTGACAGACATAAGCCCGCCCCTTCTTGGTCTGGAGCATATCAGGATGAACCGATAGATAGCCTCCTAAGCGGATCAAGCGAGTTACTTGGTCGCTAGTCCCATTAAAGCGATGAAGAATGGGAATAATATCATATCGTTGGATGTCAGAAGCTTCCAGAACTTCTAAGACAGCATCCGCCGAACGGACGCAGTGAATGGATAGGATTCTTGCTTGACTCAAGCTCTGATCATTAACTAGTAACTCCACAATACGCTGGAAGGCAGCTATTTGTTGACTGGCATCCACCCGCTCTAGAATTCGAGGTGTAAAGTCTAATCCGATCTCACCTATCAATGAAGCCCCAATCACCGCTCTAGCGAACACGTCCAACTCCGCTTCAACCTGATCAGCCGATTCCATCCACCAAGGATGAAAACCTAGGGAAGGACGTAAATTACTTACTCCATGACCTTGATAATATTCGACTTCTTGAATTAACTCTTGATAAGTTGAAGGTAAGACCGTCTGCGCAATGACTCCTATTTGATCTCGACATAAGTCCTGCAGAAAACTCAATCGAAAATGCCGATCCTTAGGAAGAAAGTCAAAATGATAGTGCGAATCAATTAACAAACCTACCGCCTCCTATCTCCGCTTGGATAAATTATCAAATGAACCCTCTAAACCTGCCAGTCGTCTTAAAACTTTCCCCGCTAACATTTGACCAACAATTGGGGGCATATAAGACATAGTTCCCAAAGTATGGCTTCGATCAGGGCTTAGCGGGTCCTTAATATTAACTGGCGCTTGGTTAGAATATAAGACTTCCTGATGGTCGATACCTAGCTTGCGATACTCACGGCGCATTACCTTAGATAAGGGACAATTTCTCGTGTTCATAATATCATCAAAATGCAAGTATTCAGGATCTAATTTATTACCGGCTCCCATTGAAGCCAACAAGGGAATACCTTCACCCTGACACCAGTAGGCCACCTGGGCCTTGGTGAGGACGAGATCAATACAGTCGATCACATAGTCAGGACGAGGATAGCCAGCTAGTTGATCAGGAGTCCGGTCGCGGTCAAGTTCTACTTGATCGGCAGTGACTCGACAGTCGGGATTAATTTCCCTGACCATCTCAGCCATCACCTCTGCCTTCACTCGACCAATCGTAGAGGTGAAAGCGAGTGCTTGACGGTTGATGTTAGTAATATCCACCGTATCCTTATCAATCAAGATGAGGTGGCCAATGCCACCACGAGCCAGTGCTTCCGCACATGAAGAGCCCACACCACCAAGGCCTAGGACCATCACCGTCGATTCTTTAAGAGCCTTCAACCGGTCTTCCCCTAACAAGAGTTCCAACCTAGAAAATCGGTGGGATTCTTTTTCATGCTTAATTATTTCATTCATCTAATCACCTATCCTTTGATAATCCCATTGTAAATCAAGAAGCGACAATTGCAAAGAAACAAAAATTAACCATCCCCAGTTCTTTCTAGGGATGGTTAATCATTAAGACCAGTTGGGTAAGTCTACTTTAAAGCGGACACCCCTGGCTTGATAGTAAGAATCGGCTCCATTATGATAAATAAAAGTAGTTCCATAACGTTTATCTCCAAAAATCGCCCCACCTAATTCCCTAATTGAATCCGGTGTCAGTAACCAAGAAGAGCTCTTTAAATCTAAGTCAGCTAATTTCTGTAGCTGCTGGTACATATCAGCAGTCAGCAAGTTGGCACCCATCGCCTCAGCTAATTCCTGGGCACTCCTTTGAGGAGGGTTCTTCTTCCGCTTAATACGAGCTTCTTGATCATAACAAATACTTCTTCGCTCGCTTGGGCTCTCTGGACTCATATCCGCATAAAAGATCAAGCCAGCATCAGGCAGGTAGATAAGATCTGGCTCACCACCACTCGCTTCCATTTGCTGAATCGTCTTAAGGATTCTTGGTTGTCCTTCCAGGTAGGAGGCCACTTGCTCCCACGAGATCTGGAGGTGACGTTCGGGGTAAGCCTCAAAGCGTTCTTCCAATATCTCAAATAACTCTTCTTGCTTCATATCTGTCTCCTTCTAGTGAATTAGCTATCAATTACCCGAGGGCAACATCTAAGGTCATCATCAAGGCAAAGCCAATAATTAAAGCCATCGTAGCCATATCCTCGTTACCATTCGATTGCGACTCTGGGATTAGCTCTTCCACACAGACAAAGATCATGGCTCCAGCAGCAAAGGCCAAAGCGTAAGGCAAGATAATCGTAATCTCCGTTACCAACCAAGCACCCAGGAAAGCAGCTACAATCTCAACCAAGGCACTGGCTTGGCCTAGGTTGAAGGCTCTGCCCTTACTAGCCCCTTGAGCACGAATAGGCATAGCCAGAGCAGCCCCTTCAGGAAAATTTTGCAAAGCGATTCCCAAGGTCAGTGACACCGCGCTTGCTAGAGAAGCCGTCGAAATACCTAAACCAGTTGCTCCATAGGCTACACCCACTGATAGGCCTTCGGGAATATTATGGATGGTTATCGCTAGAAAGAGCAAGGCGGTCGATGAAAGCTGAGTTGGAACACCTTCAGCTTCTGACTTGTTCTTGTCTAAGTGAAGGTGAGGAATTATCTTATCTAATAGACTTAAAAAAATTCCGCCAGCAACAAAACCAACCAAAGCCGGTACAAAGGACCAAAAACCATAACCCGCTACTTCTGCATATTCAATAGAAGGGGCCAGTAATGACCAAAAACTCGCTGCAATCATCACACCGGACGCAAAACCATTCATACAATCCAACAATTTACGGTTGATCGATTTCATAAAAAAGACCAAACTTGACCCTAACGCCGTAAACAGCCAAGTTGTTAATCCAGCTAAACTTGCTTGAACCAATGGCGATAAATCTGAAAACCATTCTAACATAAGATTCACTCCAAACTATTTAATGCTGTTATATTTTAACATAAATAGTCAGAATATAAATTAGAATGAATTGAGCCAGTCGGCTCTGATCAAAAAAGCAATAATCAAAATTTTTACCTAATCTGAAGATAGCTATCATCCTATTCTATCACATGAACTAAAGGTTCATTCAAACTACCATATCAAAAACAGAGGCTGTCAGATAAGTACAAATCACCTCTAATAACACAAATAAATCGTTAGGATTTGTATCTTTTGTTCGTTAATAAAAATGGATAGATTAATAATAGCAAAGAAAAGCAACAATCACTCAGCAGTAGTCTTAGGATAATTGGCCCATATCTCTCCCTTATGCGCTTTAGCGCTTAGGGAGAGAATAGCCAATTAAGCCGGAAGAGCCGTGGCTCTGAAGGCGATCCACTACAGCTGAGGGATTGTTTGCTTTTCGAAGCTTTTATTATAATTATTGTAACTTATCTTACAGCCTCTGGAAAATTAGCTTCCAACAGGGGGAAATGAAGATAATTCCGATTAAGGTACAGGAGATGATTAACGACTATACTCAGCAAGATAATCACCATTGATACGATAACAAAGGCGTAATGGTTGCTCACATCATTACCCAATAGGGGGAGAGTGTGAAGATAGCCATAGTTTGCTCCTAATAACTCATTGAATAGTTGAATAAAGAGGTTGCATCCAATTGAATACGTCATTATATCCTGTATACGTAAATGAATATAGTAACGACGCAAATAACTTGTTGCCATCAAAAAGATCATTCCATGCCCAAGGAAATAGTAAATTCCTGTAATATGAGGGAAAGCATAAGCATCCATATCTCGAACTATTAGCACAGGCAAGGAAAAGGTAATACCTAAGATACTGACCCAAACAATCAAACGCGAACGCACTTCCAATAACAAGCCAAGACTTAACAGCCAGAGCATTATCCGGCAGTGATAAAGCGGTAACCCCTCGCTTAGCAAACGACCCGCTTTGAAATACCAGCCTAGAATAGTTAATTGAAGTAACAGTCCTATACACGCATAGAGCTTAGCAAAATTAAAATAACGAACAAGTAGTAAAAGACCCCCAATAAAGACCACAACAATAAATAGGGGCACTCGAGGTCCTTGACTATCTTCTACCACTCTAAAAAAATAATGTAGATTCATGGAAAAACTCCTTAATGAAATGGAAATTTTATCCATAGTTTAACCGACTTTTACTAAGCTGTTAATCCTTTTTATAAATAATTCTATTTTTATACAATTTTTTTGCGGTAGCTAGGGCCTATCTTGAAGCTGATCTAGGGGATTGAGTGCCTTAATCGTTCTTATAGGTTTCCAAGCACTTAAAACACTTCCTGGAAACCCACAGGGGTGAAACATATCTAATTCTTCTTCCATAGATAAGGACAATAAGAGGCCGCTAGCAAAATGGTCGCTATTATGTATAGCCATTCGGACAATAGGTTTTCCTGGGAGAATTTGGAGAAGGCATCGATTAATCCATGAATAAGAATGCAGGGCAAAAGGCTACCACTCTTATAGAATAAGGTTGTTAATATGAATCCCCAGGCAATCGCAAAAAATACTTGAGCAACCGTCTCTAGACTGGCTTGACCGGCCAGCAAATTCACAATGTGCCCAATACCAAATGTAACAGACGTAAAAAGAATAGCTTGCTTTAATCCATCTCTTGGTATCATGCCTTTAAATAGAAATCCCCGAAAAATAATCTCTTCGATATAACCAATCAAAAACATGGATAAAACAGCCCAAACTTGTGAAAAACCAGTATATGACAACTCAATACCACCCCACAGATTACCTGTCGTTAAAATCCAAACGGGGATAAAATATAAAAACTTTCCTGTATCTTGAGGCCAATGATCCAAGCCATATTTAGTTTCTAATTTGTATTTCTTGATAAAGTAGGTAAGCGCTAAAGCAATTGATACAAGAGCCAGTAACATAAATAGACTCGCATCGCCGAATTCCCCGCGAATCGGAATAGTCATCACACAATAGATGATAATCCACAATATCGCAAAATGAACTTCGTTTCTTTGATATAAATGATACATAACCTTCCTCTTTTCGTTAGACTCTAGTTGTCAATTGACTAGGAATGGGTATTTTACTCTTACATTTAATCTAATACTTACACCATAAGCCCTTGGCTACGATATCTTGGTATGCTTTGGACCATCTCGCCTCCTTGAATTTGAAAGTCATCACCAACTCTTACTCCATCTGATTAAAGCTCTCTCTTCACTAATATTTTATCAAAATAGCACTTAAAGAGCGATGATTAAACTAATATTTTTTCGTTAAAAGAAAATATTCGACCGTTCATCCCCCATAAGCACTTACCAAAATATTAGCGCATTCACTTATTACATGTTAGAATGAATTTAAATAATAAGTTTCAAAGTGAATCATTTTTCGCATCTTCTTATTGGTATTTTCAATCTAATTATACGCTTTAAGAATCTATAGGAGGGTAATATATGTCTCAGTCGCAACGCCAAGCTGAAGCGCAACGGCTACTCGACCAAGTATACAAGCTTTACCAAGATGTGCTCGCTAAAGGCCAAGATATTCTCGATAGTTACGGACACAATATCCACAATGAATCATTTAAAGAGTCAGCCAGTAACTTGGCTTACTACCTTGCCATTCGTCATTATGATTTGCGAGAACTTCAGGCAGACTTAAGTTTATTGGGCGTTTCATCTCTAGGTCGACTCGAAAGCCGAACGCTAGAGACTCTCCAATCTGTTATCAATACCCTAGCCTCGATTGTTGGTGTGGATAGTCCAGTGGACACTGCTCAGCAAGATCACCTTACCCGGGGCTTCCAGCAACTCGAAGAAAATATTCAAACATGCTTGGGCAGTGAAAAATCCAATCGTAAACCACTAATCATGGCGACGCTTCCTACTGAAGCTGCATCTGATAAGCACTTAGTGCGAGAATTTATAAGAGCTGGCATGAATATTGCGCGGATCAACTGTGCTCACGATAACGAAGAAACTTGGTTGGCAATGATTGATCATATCCGTAAAGAAGCTTCCAGACAAAAAAAGGAAGTACGCATCTTGATGGATATAGCCGGCCCCAAAATTCGGACCCAGTGGTTATTTACCACCCACAAAAAGGATAAAATTCAACAAGGCGATACGATCTTAATGACTAATAATAACAACCAGCTACCAATCAATTCTAAAAGTAAAGTTGTTGTCGGAGTCGATGCGCCTTCAATTTACAGTCAACTTAAAGTCGGTGATCCTGTTCTCATTGATGATGGAACAATTGAATGCCGCGTCATTGAAGCAAACGAAACTGAGGCCTTACTAGAAGCAACCAAAGTTAAAGGCAAATCTGTGCGCTTAAAAGCTGAAAGAGGCATGAACTTTCCACAAACTGACTTTGAGATAGGTATTATCACTGAGAAAGACTACGATGATATCAAATTTGCCAGCCAACATGCCGATATTATTGGCTGCTCCTTTGTCCGTAACGCAGCTGATGTGCAAAATATTCAGGACTACCTGCACGAACTCATGGGACAAGCAGCCACTAAACTGCCCATTATGGCAAAGATTGAGACAGTCAAGGCTGTCAGTAATCTGGCTGAAATTATCTATCAAGCAGCAAGCTCTAATCCTTTTGCGATTATGATAGCTCGTGGAGACTTAGCAACTGAGATTGGCTATACCCGGTTAGCTGAAGTTCAGCAAGAAATTCTCTGGGTTGCAGAAGCGGCTGACGTGCCAGTGGTGTGGAGTACGGAGGTCCTAGCCAGTCTAGTTGACACGGGAATACCAACACGTGCAGAAATCACCGATGCTGCTGAAGGTTCACGAGCAGATTGTGTGATGCTAAATAAAGGCCAATATGCAGTAGAAGCCATCATGATGTTAGATGAGATCTTCACCCGGATGCAAGACCATCAGTACAAGAAGACGCCCCTACTACGAGCCTTAAAAATTGCGGAGATTTAAATAGTAAATTGTATAAAACTAAAAAATTTGAGGATATTTAGTCTAAGTCAGAAAAGCAAAAAGATATTGAAAGAGCCCCCTTATAGTTGGACTCATTGGTCCAACTATAAGGGGGCTACTCATATCATTAACTTAGTCCTGAAATTTCCCACAAAAATTACAATGCCCTATCTTAAATACTAGTATTGTATGTAGCTTACTTTATTAATTTATCTATTACAGATGTGTATTTTGCAAAGTCTTCATCAGGAACGTCCCCACCCATTTGAAGAAGAATATTTCCTTTAGAATAGGTATGGGAGTATAACATAGCAGATTGTTTTGCCAAATCATCATAATATGCTTTGGTGTTTTCCAGATCTTTTGAATTGCTGAAAGTAAATAGCCGACCATAATTGTAAGGATCCTCATTACCTTCTTCATCAACCATTGGAATCTCAGCAAATTGAGCTCCGAATTGAACTGCTTCATCTGCTACTAATGGAGCCACCCCAAAGTCATCTCGCCCCATTATTCTTGGTTCATATTCATTTAAACCAGCTTCAACAAATGCATCCAATAACGTAATCAATTCTTCACTCTTAATTTGCGAACGTATTTCCTCGCTTAGCCCACTACCAATATTATTATTCACTTCACCCTTGGGTTCAGAATTATTTGTCTGAACTTCAACAGGTGTACCAGCTTCATCTAATTTTATGATCAGCGGCGATTCATTCCACGCAGAAACATCAGCTAATTCTAGCTCGAGATTCTTTCTAGCACCATTAAATCCAAAACTTACCTTAGCATCAGTCTGTCGATTTGGTGAGACGACTGAGGAGGTATCATCTAATAGAAAATACTGATCGGCTAGCTGACCATCTACGTAAAGTGTTAATTCACTACCAGTTCCTAAATCGCTATTACCATTGTTCTTTATTGAATAATCTACAACTAGTACATTATCATAATTCTTATCCCAGTGCTCATTTCGATCATCTGTGAAATAGATTTCGTTTAACTTAACTTCAATATTCCCTTGACTTAACACTTGATCAAACTGTTGATACCTCGCCATTGTATCCTCAAGTGCTTTCTTAGTTGCTGGATCTTTGGAAACATCTGAATTTGCAAAGGATGTACCATGCTCAATTAATTTTGAGCGAATGCTTTGGCTGAATTGGAAGTTATAAGCTGCTAATATTTCGTTTAAAATTTTTAGTACATCTTGTTCAGTCAAGCTTCTTTGATCAGTTAAAGCATTTATGATTGCTAGATTATATTCAGTGACTAGTTTAGAAATTTCTTTCTCAGACATATTAGTTTCTTTAAGTAATGACTGCTCAATTGCAATTAAATTTTCAGCCGTTTGAATATCATCACTATTTAGGTTGTAACCCGCTTGAGTAAATATTTCATAAACTCCACCCAATGCCCCTTCCCCGGTTACAGGTTCCACCGAAGCAATTTTGATTTGAGCTTTAATAGCACCAGCAGTGATTGCAGCATTTTCATAAGCTGATGCTGAAACTTCAGTAATATTTTCTGGTGTCAAAATCTCAACGGATACACCATTCAAATCATCACTAACATTAACTAATACGCTTGAAAACACACTCGTATTTTCATCAGAACCATCATTTAAATATTTATTTAAGGTTTTTCCGTCAACAAGAATGCCAGAATCCCCTTCAACACCAAAAATCGATAAAAGTTCTTCCTTTTGATCTTTTGAATTACTTTGTCCAATCGCTACTTGATTATTTATCGGCTCCTGGCCAAAAACTGGGGTGGGGATGAATACACAAAGTAAAAGAAAAAATAAAGAATATAATTTTTTCATAATTCTGCCTCCTTCTAATACTTAGTATATCATTGTTTTATAATTATATAAGTGATTGTAGGCCTTCTTTACCTTGGCAATATCTTCCACATCCACCCATTCTTCAGTATACCCGCAGGTTACACAAACGTAACGACTCACCATTACAGCCGAGAAAATTGTTGCGCCTGTCATAATATTATTCCCGGCACCCCAAGCTTTAGATGTTCCGGGTACATAGATGAGATCGGATCCCCCACATTTTGGACATTTGCAAGTATTTTTCATAATTGATCCCTCCTTTGAGAAACTACATCACTGGATTAATGTATCCCAGTTCCATGGCCTTATTATAGGCTTCGATTAAGTTACTGGCATCCAACTTACTATAAATATTAGTTAAATGGTTATATAAAGTTCGTTCGCTAATATACAATTCCTTGGCTAGATCTTTCTTACTTTGACCCTGGACGAGCCCTTGCAATAATTCAATCTCCCGAGGTGTTAGAGGATCAAGAATCTTCTCTGGTTGAGGTGTACTCATTCCAAGTTTAGCTGCTTTAAGCCGTTTGACTAACTCATCAATTTCAACGGATTTATTGATAAAATCCTTAACACCTAATTCATAGGCCAGGCTTCGATAATTTGCTAAATCATAGGCTGTTAAAATGACAACGGGAAGTTCACAATGTTCTTTCCTGAGTTGACGAACCACATCAAAGCCTGTCAGCTCTGTCTTGAGATTAATATCAATCAAGAGGAGGTCATAATCTTTGGAGTCTAGAAATGTATAGAACTGATTAATTTCACTAGTAAAGTCACAAAATTCTATCTCCGCTTGATCTTCTAACAATCGCTGTAAGCTTTGACCAAACAAATGATGATCATCGAGGATTAGTAGCTTCATAAGGACCTCCCTTCAGTAGAATCTGAGTAGATAAAATATCGCCATTCAATTGGTAGTTAAGCGCTCCACTTTTCGTATTCACAAGCATTTTCATCAACAGGACCCCACGTTTTGATGCTTGAATTTCGTCAAGATCCTGGCCATCTGCCCCATCACTTTCCAATTCAATCAATATATCCTGGCCCGCTTGTTGAATTTGGTAGGACAAATAAGTTCCTTGAGAATGCTTATAGATATTATTAATCAATTCTTTGGTCAACACACACACCAATCGAACAGTCGATGGATCCATTGATTGTGAGAGCCTGTCTTCAATTTTATGTTGAAAATCCAATTTTTTCTGAGGATAAAGGGCCTGAATCGATTGGAAGATCGTCAGTAAATTATCTTCCAGCTTCATATTTTCGAAGAGATGGTTTTGGTAGAAGTTCATGATGTCACGCGCCTTTTCCTCTAGCTGGGCTAACACTTCCTTGGTATAAGCAATATCAGGCGTCTTCATCGACAATAAATTCTTTGTCGCATAGATATCTTGAATAAGCTCATCATGGATCAAACGCGCGAACTCATTGCGGTCCTGGGCTAGATAATCTGATAAATAATAGATTTGATAAATTTTTTCATAAGTGTTTTCCTTTTCTTTGAGGTAGAGGATGAGCCACAGCTCGCACACCCAAAAGATCATTTGGATGAAAATCTGGACCAATGCCCCCTCTAAATCTAATACATAAATGATTACCGTTAGAAATAGAATAAAGAGCAGAGTAAAAGCACGGGTGGCTTTTCTAGATAAAGGCAAGAGAGTGAAGGTTTGAAGTCTTCCTTTTCTTAAATGTGAACTTAAGTAGAAGTAGGTTACCCCTAGACTAACCGCCAACCAAACGAGTGGATAGGTTAGGCCTTGTCTAAGCAAAATGGTTAAAGGTAAGAATGAGCCCAGTAAATAGATCAGGTCCTTATAACTAAAATCCTGCTGGTCTGATAAGCAACCATAGAAATAAATATAAAAAGTAGTAAATAGAAGTATGGATAATAGATTCAATCCGACACCTTCGGAAAACAAGAGCGCTTGTCGATATAGGAAGGCCCAATAAATGATGATGAAGGTGTGAATTAAGCTAATGGCAGATAGTTTTTTATACATAGATTTAGTAGTAGCTCCTTACAATCCGTTCAGTCGTGATCCTATGACTGAGTATTAATGTGGCGATACCCAGAAGAATCACCTTAATTCCTAAATACAATTCTATCACAGGAACAGAGTGGTAGATGACTAATGACACGATCATCAAAAATAGGTTAAACGCAATCGCCTTCATCTGAATCCCATTCAATCGATTAAGATCTTCGGTGTACAAAATATAATAACTTATCCAAAGACAAGCCAATGGCCCTGGTATCAGGAGCGAAACACCAGCCCACAAAACCATTACTATATTATTTTGGACTAACGCACTAAAAACATAGATGGTTAATGCAGGTATAAGTAACAAGAAGCTACTCAGATATAAAGTTGAAACATATTGTTTAACTAGCTCCTGTTGACCCACACCATTGGCTAGCATAAATTCCATCCGTTTACTCTGCTTATCTCGAATAATCGATGACTTGGAAAGTTCGGTCATGATGACCATGAATAAAAGCAGAAGCCCCTCGATTTTCATTAACATTGCTATCGAATCATTCGGTGTAGCTTTAATACTGCTTGACAACCATATACCTAAGAAGGCGAACCCAGCTAAGACAAAAGCATTCCGATCCATCAAGGTCTTGACCTGTTCTTGGAGGAGTCTCATGACCAAGTCCCCTTCTGTCTGATGACGGATTCATTGGTCAATTTGCTGAATTTAAGATAAGCTAACACTGCAAAAAACAAGATAAGACATCCGTTAACAGCAAGAATAAATATTGGTAAGGTGATCCGATGAGCATTCAAGAAGATTAAAAACTCTTTGGAATATGAACCGAGTAAAAAAATCAACAGATTCAACGATGCAAATAATAGGTACTTGAAAAATTTTAAGTTTTTTTGTTCCAGGGCTAATAGATTAAAGTATAAAATCACCACGTATACCAAGGCAAATGTTGATAAGAAAAGTCCAAATGTATATAGAAAGCTGTAATCATACGAAAACAAGAAAGCTGTGGCCATTAAGAACAAAAAAGGAATAATCATTGAAAAGTAGCATATCTGCCAGCTATAGGCCAAAACAAGTTCTTTGACTTGTAGGCCTGAAGCTAGGATAAACTCCAAGCGCCGACTCAACTTATCCTTTACTGTCAAGTCGACAATCATCGAATTTCCAAGGAGTAGGCCAATTCCCAGCATCAACATCCACTGCAACAAGATTAGGATGTCACTTCCTTGATCTCCTGGAAACACATTAAAAACATAAATGCCCCCACAGAACAAGAGAAAGAAAATAAGTGCTAGGATTGTATTTCCACGATAATCCCGACTATGGAGTATATAATATTGACTCGCTTTATATAAATCTTCCTTACGAATCATTTTAATCCCTCCTCAATAAATAAATCTTCTAGGCTCTCGCCTTGAATATCTTCTATCCGCTTGGTAAAAAGAATCTGTCCTTGTTTAATCATCGTGACGACATCTGCAACCTTTTCAATTTCATCTAGATCATGAGATGTGATGACAATCGTTTTCCCATTTCTTTTCAGTAAGGCAATTAATTGGCGAATTTGTCGTCTAGAAATCGGATCAACGCCAGAAGTCACCTCATCGAGATAGATGATGCCTCTTTGCATCAACACAATGATTAATAAGGAGAGTTTCCGCTTCATACCCTTAGAGTAAGTCGAGACATTACGCTCTAAATCATTTTTAATCTCTAAAAGTTCTGCATAATCTTCGTAACCATAAGGTTGATAACCAAAATAAAGACCAAACAACTTCAGGTTTTCCAGTCCACTCTTATCCTCATAGAGATAGTCATTTTCTAACAGCATGGCGTGATCAGTTTTTACTTGAACTTCTCCTTGGTCTGGCTGATAGAGACCTGTCAAAATACGTAGCAGTGAGGTCTTCCCGGACCCATTTGGTCCTACAATGGCATGGACGGTGTTTTGTTCAATTGAAAGTGAAAAATTGTTGAAGAGAGTCTTGTTCTTGAAATTCTTAGATAGACCTTTAACAGTAATGACATTCATGATATTTCCTCCTCTAATTTTTTTATCTTAAGTTCATCTTAACGGAGAAGGGATTAGAGCACATGAGTAATTTCTGCAAAGATAGGAGAGAAATATTTTATAGATTGTAAATGCTTTTTTCTCTAAAAATCATCCTTAAATTTCTAAATAAAAAGCGAGTTTCCAAGACATCTAGTACCTGTCTTGAAACCTCGTTTCTGTACATATTCTTTTTTATGATTAAAATATACTTCACACATATTCCTGTTAGCTCACCAATTCATTGCTTCATCTTCGTAAGAAGTACTACAACTTCTTCGTTCATCGTGATAAAACGTATGATTTAAAGGCAATTATGCTATACCTCGAACTACTCCGAAATTTGATGTCTTACTGGGAGTTAAACTTATAATACTGTTTAGGATCTCGTTTAGAGTTTTTGTGCCAGCTTAATACATTTTTATCTACTAGCCCGCTTAGCAACTGACGAGCAGTCGTATCACATATTTCAATGATTTTCGAAGTTATTTTCACTGTAATCTGTCCATGACCATAAAAATAAGCCAAAAATTTTTCGTTCATTTTCATTGAATTATCGACACGATCATCCATCCGAAATTGAAAAGAAGTCTAATAATTCATGAGGATGCTCGGTTTATCCCAGATTTAAATAGTTTTTGAATAACACATACATATTTTGCCACTATTTATGTTGATAATCTAAATAAATAAAGGTATTATTTCTTTAGAAAGGGTGATCTTATGCCACGTATTCAATCCAGTACCGATTTAAGAAACAACTATAACGCCATCTCAAACTTTTGTAATGAGACAAATGATCCTGTTTTCATCACTAAAAATGGACGTGGTGACTTAGCTGTCATGAGTATTGAGTCTTATGAACAATTGCTAGGTAAGCAGGAACTATACAACCTTCTCAAAGAAAGCGAAGAGGATCTGAAAGAGAATCGTACGAAACCATTACAAGAAGTCATAAGGGAGCTTAAGCGGGATCTTCGCCATGGGTAATTATGTTGTTGAAGTGACGCAAGCTGCCCAAAATGACTTACAAGCTATTATTCGCTACCTTGAACACGATGTGCTCTCCCCTACGACCGCTCTCAGTTTTCTAGAAGGATTTGAACATGAGATGGGTACTTTATGTTATATGCCTCAAAAGTTTCAATTGGTCAATGATGATTACCTTGCCAGTAAGGGCTACCGATTCACACGCTATAAAAAATATTTAATTTTCTACACCATTTCAGAATCAGTATCTAAAGTTTTTATTCATCGTATTCTACACGCTTCTAGAAAATGGGAGTCTCTTTTATAATGCAAGTATTTTCCAGTTTGTGGTGGAGGGTATGCTAGTGTAAGTTATGAAAGATATAATGAAATAAATAGAGAAGCTAGTTTTGAAAATAAATGGCTATATAATGATCGAGTTATATTTTAACCATAAATATTTATTGAAATAGAGGTCCTTTATGAATAGTAGTTTATATTTAGTATTTATAAGTATATATATTTTAGTTATTATCATTAATTATAATCTTTTAAATCACCCAAAACCATATCCACCTCAGGCAATTATAGAAGAATTTAAAAGTGGAAGAGTAAGGTTATCTTCATGTAAGTATCTAGGGATGTCTCATTATGTTC
Source organism: Hutsoniella sourekii ATCC 700629 (assembly GCF_000518205.1). GTDB lineage: Bacteria > Bacillota > Bacilli > Lactobacillales > Aerococcaceae > Hutsoniella > Hutsoniella sourekii. The sequence goes on from NZ_JADD01000034.1 coordinate 19,968, forward strand.
TTTCAAGACTCGTTAAAAGTGAATCGAATTGGATAAACGGAAATGAATATTGGTATCAATCTAGTATAAAGTTTGGAACTATAGGTATTGCTATTTCACTGATTACAATGATATTAGGCGAAGTATTTAATATGTATGACTATCTTATTGGTTTATTTATTATAATAATATATTCATTTCTGGGAATGATATGCATTTGTTATCGAATAGAAAAATTTATTTTAAAAGATTAAAATTATGGAATGGATTAGTTGAAAGAATAGTTGAAATCGAAGGTTTATAAAGAGAATATTCATCATCTTGTGTACCATTATTTTAGAATATTAGTTATATGATAATATAAAAACGGTGTTTAATTCGATATAAATTCAATTATAGTTGGACAGTATATATAAATGGTATCCCCCTTACCTTTTAATCAGAACTTAGGTTGATACACAAAAATACTTATATACCATATTTAATACTAAGAGATTATATATAAGATTCTTTGATTTCATAATATGAACTTTCTTTCACAGCATTTTATGATCTCCCAATTACATAATTGCTTAATAAAATCTCTTCTCTTTGACACTATTCACCTCATTTTCTTTACTTTAATGGATATACGATTCACTCACGATTATTTACTTTCAAATCATCAAAATAAAAGAGAGACACAGAACCATGCAAACCCTACTCTAATGCATAGTTCAATGTCTCTCTTTTTATCTACAATAATTATTTGTCTTATTTTCAGTTTTATTTCAAGTCTATTTCTTTAACTCTCACATCATCCACCAACAGATTGACTAAGCTCTCATCGTATTCTTCCAGCTTAATGTGCTGCCCTTTGAAGAAGGCTTTGATATCTCGATATATAACTTCACAGCACCCTGCTCAATAGAAGCTTTATTCAAATCAGTCACCAACACTTGGTTTTAGAGTAATCGACCCTGTACACTTTAGCAGCTTGAGTCAAAAAATACTGAACATTTCGTCCACCACAGTCCAAATCTAAAAATACATCACTTGATTATATCTTAAAAAATGCAGCCCCATTTAGCTAATTGTTCGTAACCAACATTCATCTCCTTTTAATATAAAACGCCCAGCTAGTATTTCTTTGGACTTAATGACATTTAAAAAATCTTTAAAATTCATCCTTCAATCATTCTAATTAAATAGACATTTTCTCTATTATCGTTTAGTCTCTAAACCAATATTTTCAAAAATTAGCTAATTTATTCCGTATGATTCCTCGGCTCATATAAGAGTTAATAGCGATGCCGTAGATAAAAACCGGTAAAATTAGTCCTAGCACCATGCAGGCTTACTGCTTAGTTTTGCCTAATTCACTCTCATTAAAAAATAAAATTTAGTTTTTAGTTGCTAATCTTCTTCATAAAAATTAATTATCCACATTGCTTGCCACATTTCTACCAATGATGGAGATATATTCCTCAAAACCTTCCTCAATAGCCAAGGTAAAGATCTACAAGTCTGCCTCATCAAAACTATGACTCTCTAGGAGATAATCAGACCAAGCGAAAAATCGAAAAAGCCCAGTAAATAAGGTTTGTCAAAGATTTTTTACACGATAGAAATAGAGATTCAAAAGACATTTGATAGTTTTATGAGAAAAAAGCAGTTACACTAGAGTTAGAAAAAATAGCAAGGAGGAGATGAAAGATCGATGTCTATTGGTCAACAACTTAAGCAAGCGCGGCTCGATTCAAGTATGACCCAAGAAGAAGTAGCCGAGAAAATATTTGTCTCACGTCAGTCTATCTCTAACTGGGAAAATGATAAAAATTATCCTGATATTATTAGCGTTATCCGCTTGAGTGAACTTTATCAAATTAGTCTAGATCAATTATTGAAAGGAAGTGAAAATTACGTGAAGCATCTTGAAGAAAGCACCGATGTCGTTAAGAGCAATACAAAGTTAGCCTTCCTAATTGTTGGAGCCCTTATGATTATGATTGCAGTACTTCTCTTAACCCAATGGTTCCCAGAAAGGATAACCCTAGTAGTCGTCTTTACGCTGGCAACAATTATAACTGCCATCGTCTATCATGAAATTATTCGTCGATTTTAAAGGAGGAAATAAGATGGATCTCTTATTAATATTATTAACTATAGCCGGAGCGGTGACTTTTGCAGGTGGAATCATTCTCATATACACTATTTACCAATTGACCCTAATTGATGCTAAATCAAGAGGCATAAAGCATCCTAAAACATGGGGAATATTGAATGCTTCGGGTAACAATAGTAATTCGTTCCTATTAATGTATTTAATTAAACGTCGAAAATACCCTGTTAAGAACCTCCCCGATGATCAGAAGCTGAAACTCGAACTCTATAAGAAAAAAGCTCTACTTGCTCTGATCTTCCATCTGATAGCAGGGCTAGTCTTTGCTATTGGTCTCATTTATTACTTGAACTAAGCGATGTATTTTTGGAATTAGAACTTATTAGGAAGTGATTTGTAAATGAAAGAAAGACTTAACTAGCTAGATTTTAGTAGGTTTATATTTCTATCATATCACACCAATTGGCCTGTTCCCTCAGACGCCCCATGCTTCTTCGGTAGATCATCTTCTGGGTAAGATTGCAACTTTCCAAGACAAAAACGAGGTTCCTAAGCATCTACCAAACACCCATAAACCCCGTTCTTATACGGTTTATTCCTTTGTTTTTCAATACATATTAATGGGAAGCTCTGCTCCTATCGTCGCAGACCAATCGCATCTCTAAGTTCAATCTGCGCTATCGCTTGATTTCACTAAGAGAGTGACGGTTTCAACATGTGT
>NZ_JADD01000035.1 GCF_000518205.1 Hutsoniella sourekii ATCC 700629
CACTTTACCGAACAACTATTCATAGTGATCAGGGGTTTCATTATCAAAATTGGCAATGGACTGATAAATTAAAGGATAATAAGATATATCAGAGTATGTCCCGCAAGGGAAATTGCTTAGATAACGCAGCCATGGAAAATTTCTTCGGTCTACTTAAGCAAGAAATGTACTATGGAGAAGAAAGAGTCTCATTTGACGAACTCGAGAAAAGAATCAATAATTATATTCACTACTATAATCACAAGCGAGTTAAACAAAAATTGAGTGGCCTATCTCCAGTTGATTACCGAAAACAGGACACTCAATACGTTGCCTAAGTATTCAATTATAAACTCCAACTTTTGGGGGTCACATCATACAGGCTAGCTATAGGAATTGTGTTGAATTAGTCGATCATATCAAATTTTTCTTGGAAGAGTGGACTCACTGAACGGTTTTCATGAATTCGACGAATAGCTTCACCGACTAATTGAGCAACTGAGACAATTTCGATTTTATCGATAATTTTTTCTTCAGGTAGAGCGATCGTATCTGTAATAATAACTTTTTTGATTGGGGCTTGTTCCAGTCTTTCAACCGCAGGCCCGGAGAGAACCGGGTGGGTACAAGTGACATAAACCTCTTTAGCACCTTTTTCCATTAAAGCTTCTGCTGCTAAACAAATTGTTCCGCCAGTATCAATCATATCATCAATTAAAATCGCAATCTTACCGTCAATGTCTCCGACAATGTTCATGACTTCAGCGACATTAGCCTTTGGTCGACGTTTGTCGACAATGGCAATTGGAGCTTTAAGGAATTCAGCTAGCTTACGCGCTCTTGTCACACCACCATGGTCGGGAGAAACAACAACAATATCGTCGCCAATCAGGCCATTATCAATAAAGTAATTAGCTAATAAAGGGGCTCCCATCAAGTGATCAAGCGGAATGTCGAAAAAGCCTTGAATTTGAGCGGCGTGCAAGTCCATTGCGACAATCCGGTCTGCTCCAGCCATCTCAAGCATATTAGCTACTAACTTAGCAGTGATTGGTTCTCTGGATTTAGCTTTTCGGTCTTGACGAGCATAACCGTAGTAAGGAATAACTAAGTTAACAGTTTTAGCAGAGGCTCTTCTCAAGGCATCAATCATAATCATTAATTCCATAAGATTATCGTTAACAGGCGCTGATGTTGATTGAATCACGTAAACATGAGATCCACGAATACTTTCGTCGATGTTGACCTTAATTTCACCATCAGCAAATCTTGAAATTTCAATTTTACCTAATTCTACGCCGACTTCCTCTGCAATCTTTTCTGCTAAAGGTTTATTTGAATTCAACGAGAAAATTTTCAGCTTCGGATCTTGATATGGTTTATGCATGGTTAACTCCTTTACTTATTATCTGACATGAATCGATCCCAATAGTTAGGGATAGAGGCTTGTTTTTCACGAGCAATTGCTAGACTTTCTGATTCAACATCATCTGTGATCGTTGATCCAGCAGCTACAATGGCTCGGCGTCCGACTTTTAATGGGGCAATTAAGTTGGTTCCACTACCAATAAAGGCTTCATCACCAACTGTTGTTCTAAATTTATTTTTACCATCAAAATTAACAAAGGTCGTACCGCAACCAATATTAATAGATTCACCCAAGCTCGCATCACCGATATAAGACAAGTGACCTGCCTTCGTATAATTTCCAATGCGAGAATTCTTGACTTCAACAAAATTACCAATATGAACATGTTGACCTAAATGGCTGTTCGGTCTCAAGTGTGCCATCGGACCGATATCGCTGTATGAATCAACGGTCGACTCTTCAATAACCGATTGATGTATCTCTACATGATCAGCTAGCTGACTGTCGACAATGACACTATTGCTTCCAATATAAGAATGGCTACCAATACTGGTTTGTCCTACTAATTGAACACCGGGTCCAATCACTGTGTCCGGACCTATGTGAACATCAATGCCAATTTCAACACTGGATGGATTAATGAAGGTCACGCCTGTCATCATGTGTTGACGGGTAATACGGTCACGCATCAGTCGATTAGCCTCAGCCAGAGCTACCCGGTCATTGATACCGATAGCTTCATCCATATTTTCCATCATAAAGGCAGATACCGTCTCTCCAGCTTCCTTCAAGAGACCGATCACATCTGGTAAATAGTACTCACCTTGCGCGTTATCATTGGTAACTTTTTCTAGCATTTTAAAAAGAAGCTCATTATCGAAGACATAAGTACCCGTATTAATTTCTTTAACCATTAATTCTTCAGGATTGGCATCTTTTTGCTCAACAATGTGACTCACTAAACCATTCTCAGATCGAACCACCCGACCATAACCTGTTGGATTTGTTGCTAGAGCGGTAAGAATCGTCGCCTTAGCATCCTGACTTTGGTGATAATTGAAGACCGCTTCAAGAGTCTCTGGCGAAATAAGTGGCGTATCACCAGCGATCACTAAGGTCGCCCCTTTTTTGCCTTCAAGTACCGATTTAGCCTGCAAGACTGCATGCCCAGTCCCAAGCTGTTCCTCCTGCCAAACAAACTCGCTTCTCTCCCCAATAGCCTGGCTAACTTGATCTCCATCATGACCAATAATTGTGACAATCTGGTCCATTTGACACGCCTCTAAAGCTCGAATCACATGGTCAATCATGGGTTGACCAGCAACTTGATGAAGAACCTTATGAAGATCGGACTTCATACGGGTTCCCTTGCCAGCAGCTAAAACAACAGCCATACGCTGTGTCATATGAGTATCACTCCTATCCATATTCTTATCCTCTTTATTATACATTTGGTGAGGCAAGATATCTACTTTAATTCTTCAAGCATGGTCCCAGGCTGACACTGGATTTGATATGAGGAAGATTCTTCATCATATACCAGGGCAACATCAAATAAAGATTGGTAGTGAGGTAAATCCTTGGCCTTAGGACCGGAATTTTCCGCGAAGACACAAATACCAACCGGATGACTATCAAATTCCTCAAGTAAGGAGACCATACCGCGAATCGTTCCGCCATTTCGTAGGAAATCATCGACAATTAATACCCGACTACCAGCTTCTAAGGAATCTTTTGGTAGCTCCATTCTCGAGACGGTCTGCCGTGAACCTGCGACATAGTTTACTCCAATCATTGGACCAGAAGTATTGGTAGCAGATCTTCTAGCAATAACTTGGGGTGTGTTTAAGTATTTGGCTACCAGAGTCGATAAGGGAACACCCTTCATTTCAATAGTTAGTACATAGTCAATGGCTTGGCTTTCATAAGCTTGGCTAATAATTCTAGCTGCTTGGTCCACTCGCTTAGGATCATCAATAATTTTTTCTAAGGCAATATAGTTTCCCGGTAATATTCTCTTGCGTTGGGTGATTTCAGCTTGAACCGATTCAATAAACTCTTTGAGCTCCAGCTCACTGATTCCAGGTCGGTAAATAACACCTCCACTAGCTCCTACACGGCGTTCTAAGTGACCGTACCCTTGTTCAATCATTAACTGATCAATCATAGTGATATCCTCACTCAATGATGACTTGGCCGCATTTAAATAATCGATGAAGATCTGGTAGTTAATTAATTGATTCGGACGCTGCAACAAGTAAGACATGATAAAAAGTAATCGCTCATTTCGCTTAAATTTTCTATCCATAGGCGAACTTCCCTCCACTATTTACAAGTAATGTTTGTTTAATCTATTATAGCAGAGCTCCATTAAGCAAAAAAGCCAAACCTAAAGGTTTGGCTAATTATATTATAATTCTTGGTAAGTTTTAGCAATTTGATTAATGAGCTCTTTATCTTCAAGCCCAGTCACTTCACTAATCACTTCTTCTAGTGGTTGCTTATTAAGCTTATCCTGCAAGGCGACGGCCTGGTCGTCTTCAGCATAATCATACTTGAATATCATTGCTACTACTTTTAATAAGTGCTTATAGCTAAGTTCGTATTGCTTAGCCTCTCGCATTGGACGAATAAAGCGTTCATCATAACCCAGTTTGCGAATAGGCGTCCGAGCCACACGTGTAATATCGTCAGAGATATAAGGGTTTTCGAAGCGTCCAATAATCTTTTGGATATAAGCTTGATGATCATCCGCATCAAAGTGCCACTTAGCTTCAAGTAACTGACCCGTCTCATTCAACACCGCTTCCAACTGACTCTTAACAGCAGAGTCTTCCATTGCTTGGTCAATGGTTGCATAACCCTTATAGTAACCTGTATAAGCGACGGTAGCATGCCCCGTATTAACGGAGAAGAGCTTCCGTTCGATATACGGCTCAAGATCTTCAACATAAAGTACTTCATCCAGACGAATCTCTTTATTTTTACTTTGAGTGGCATCAATTACCCATTCTTTAAATGGCTCAACGGATACGAATAGGGGATCTTCATGAGATTGAATCGGAACAATACGATCCACTGCTGCATTAGGAAAACCAATATAAGTCTCAATGTAGTCTAGTAAGCTCTCATCTGCAAATGCTTGTACTTTTTCCTTCAAGAATTGAGAGCCACCAATCATATTTTCACAGGCGATTACGTCCAATGCTTCCTGAATCCCTTGTTCTTGACGAGCCTTTAATCCTTGACAGATAAGCTCAGCAATATATGGTAAGATATTCGGTCCAATCGCTGTCGTTACAATATTGGCTTGACTTATCGCTTGAACAACCGCTTCAGGTTCTTGACCATTATTAATACCATTTACCTGATTGACCGTCATTTGTTCTTTATCTTGATCAGCCAATTCAATTTCATAACTTCCTCTGGCTTGAAGGGCATCGATAATGGTCTCATTTAAATCGACAAAATCAATTGAAAAACCATTTTTACTCAATACTTCCCCAATAAAGCCTCGACCAATATTACCTGCGCCAAAATGTACTGCGTGCATTACGCTTCGACCTCCTCTAACATAGCTACAATTTCTTCTGCTGATTCTGCATTCACTAATTTTACCACATTATTCACATCCGCACAGAAGACAGCAATTTGTGATAAGACATCTAAATGTTCATCACCCACACCCGCAATGCCGAAGATCAACATAGCCATTTTTTCTTCTTTTTCACCTGGAGCAAAGTTGACTCCCTGTGGTACTTGCAAAATGGAAATACTCGTTGATTTGACATACCGTTTACTTTCATCTGTTCCGTGAGGAATCGCAACAAAATTTCCCATATGGGTAGTTATATTTTTCTCTCGTTCAAGCATGGAGTCGACATAATTTTCTTCGACTGCCCCATCCTTAACCAGTAACTCTCCTGCAGCGCGAATGGCCTCTTCTTTTGTGGCAAACGATTGATTCAACTTGATATTACTTGCTTTTAATTCCATTTTGCACACTCCTATTCTATTTCTTGAATTTCTTTAATAAATATACGTTCCAGTAAATGTCGGATGGATTGATAATTCCCGCGTTCATAAGTCGCTATGTTTAAGTCATTTTCAATTAGTGACCGGCTAATGGCCCCTAATAATCGACTAGTAGACCCGGACATCTCACTAGGTGCTAACATGAGAAGGAGACGGTCCAGTTGGATGGGTTGGTGGTCCATCCCCATAATTGAGTAAGATTGATCCAATTGATAAACTTGAAAAGTCGCTTGTTTTACTTCGCTTTGGCGACTGTGAAACAAGGCTATCCTTGATCCCGGAATGCCAATTGGCGCTAATCGGTAGCGGTCAATCAAACTTTGACCAACTTTTTGATTGTCAGTAATCAGCTGACGGGGAAGCTGGTTAACAATTGCCTTAATCGTTTCATCGAGCTCAGGTAAGCCCCTCCATTCCACCCATTCAAAGCCATCTAACAGGTCTTGGCCCGCCAATACTAAATGAAGCAAATCGGAAAAATCGATATGACTGTTGCGATTTAGACTAGTTGAGGCATCCAAGTAGTGACTCTTTTGCTTGTTCTTAATGGTACTATCTAAGCGCTGGCGAATTTGCTGCACTTCGCTTTCCATTAATAAAGGAGAGATAACTAAATAGTCCGGTTCAAAATCCTCTAAGTAAATCGTCGATAAAACTAAATCATAAGCATCATAATTCAGGCGTTTTAACTGAGAAAGACGGGCAATATCTAATTTCTGTATCTCTGGAATATTCTTACGTAAGCGGCTCTCCAATATCTTTGCTGTTCCAATTCCACTAGAACAGATCACCAGGATGGAGATTGTAATCAGCGAGAGCGGTTGACGTTCCAATGAACTCGCAAAATGCAAGACTATATAGATCAACTCATCCTTGGAGACCGGATAGTCATAAAATATTTGCTCATAATGGTGCTTAACAGTGTCAAACAAGTGACGATAGCGCAAGCGGATATCCTCCAATATAGGGCTTTCTAGACTTTCATTCACAGGTTGAATACGGTGAATAGCGGCACTAATATGCGTTAGTAAGTCCTGATAGAGTGTTTGGTCAAAGCGAAAATCGTTCCCCATCGATTCACTAGTCAAACGAATCAATTCTTTGACACGATAGATCATAACAGCGTCGTAGGTCTCACCAGGGAAGGTCTCACTCTCTTGAAAATTCAAACCAGCCAATTGGCGCGCTAAAAAATGTCTCTCGCTAATATTGATAGGCTGTTGGAGCGCTTCACTAACTAACCCCATGATCTGATGAGCTAGTTGTAGATGACGACTCGAAAGATCACTGACCGATACCGAATCTCTTAGGTCGTCTCCTTTATCAATTGCTTGAAGCGAAACAGCCAGAGAAGTGACCATCCGTTGCATCTGCTTGTCGGATACTCTCGTTAACAATTGGCCGGTTCGGTCAAATAAGATCTTACTAGCTAGTGACCAGTATTTATCATCAACTATGTTAATAAAATAGTCATCAATTTCCTGCTCAACGGACTCTCCCATCTCAGATAAATAGCGATAAAAATCGTATTCACTAACATTGGCATAAATGAGATTAGCTATTAACTGGCGGATTTGAATTTGACTACCATGACTCGTTAGTTGACCTTTATCACCTCGAATGAGCTTGATTTGATAATTACGCAAACTTCTTTCGATTGCAAAAAAATCTGTCTGGATTGTACTAGGACTGACTTGAAAGTAATCAGCTAGTTCATCATAACTATATCCAATCTGCTTGCTGAGTAAAGCCAAGCTCAAAATATCTTGTCTAGTTCGCGCATCGAAATACTCATCCTCTTGATTCAGTAACTGTCTTTTTAATTCTTCTCTAGCCCCTTCATGGGTAAACTCTAAATAATACCCTCGTCCCCGCTCATTAACTAAACGGACATTTTCCCCATCTAAAGTTTCTTCCAATGACTTCAGCTCTCGATAAACCGTTCGACGACTAACACCTAGCATCCGCTCGAAATCTACAACACTCACACCCTGGTGGTATTGTAGGAGATAATCCAACATTTTTTGTTCACGAAAGCTGAATTTCATTTACTCACCTCATCCGGAAATAATCTTACAAGCTGTCAATTAATGATCGGTAATTGGCCTCATCCAATAAGTCTTCAAAAGAAATATGACGAGCGTTAGGCAGATGATCTTCAACTAAACGTTCCTGACCAGCTTGAGAAATAACTAGCGTATTGGCTTGCTCTTCTATTTCTTTGAGAGCTTGAGCAGTTACAGCTATTGACTTTCCTGCCTTGCTTAATTGGTTACGGAATTGTGAAGCCGCCATGGTTGAAGCGCCTACTTTATCTACATAAGCAAAGATAATTCGATCCACGCCTTGAATTTCTAACCCAGCATTCGATTCTACTGGTTCAGAAGGGGTAACGGCTGGAGCCTCTAGGTCATCCCCTTCTGATTTAGCTTGCATATCACCTAAAATTTGATCATAGCGATCGCCATCTAGGAAGTTTTCAACAGAAACGTGGATTGATTTCGGTACTTGTTTCCGCGCTCGATTTGTCAATTCTTCTTGAGTGATTACCAAGGTGGTCGCACTATCCGTTAAATTATTAATAGCAGAATTCGTAATTGGTATATTAAGTCCAATTGATTTTGCTTTCTTACGTAGAAGAGACGCTCCCATTGCAGAAGATCCCATTCCGGCATCACAGGCAAAGACAATGGCATCAATTTCATCAAAAGTTGGTAACTCATCACTTTTTGCTTCTACATCGCCTTCTGCTCCTGCTTGGCCTTTTGATTGAGCTTTAGCATGAGCTGTCGCTTGTTTTTGCGCTTCAAAGTTGTCCTCAGTAGACTTATCTGACTTCAAGATAACAGCTGCGACAACAAAGGAAACCAGTGCAGCACCGGCAACCCCTAAAATAATAGGTAAGTGAGCCCCTTGGGCACCCATTCCCAAAATAGCAATAATCGAACCTGGTGAAGCAGGACTCGTCAGAGCTGCGCCAAACATTTGGAAAATAAATGTCCCGGTTACCCCACCGGCAATAACAGCCAGAAACATAAGTGGTTTCATCATGACATAAGGGAAGTAAATCTCATGAATACCCCCTAAAAAGTGGATAATCGCTGCACCTGGAGCAGAAGACTTAGCTGATCCCTTACCAAATAACATGTAGGCTAAGAGAACCCCTAGACCTGGACCTGGGTTAGCTTCAAGTAGATAAAGGATTGAACGTCCTATTTCGGTCACTTCTTGGGTACCTAATGGTGTTAAAATTCCGTGGTTTATCGCATTATTTAAGAATAAAATCTTAGCTGGCTCGATAAAAATATTGGCAAGCGGTAAAAGACCAGCTTGAACTACTACTGCAACACCTCTAGCAAGTAGGCTAGTAGCAGCAGACACTACAGGGCCTATCGCATAGAAACCGAGAATTGCTAAAATAAAACCAACAATACCACTTGAAAAGTTATTAACTAGCATCTCAAAACCAGATGGAATCTTATCTTGGAAATTTTCATCAAATTTCTTGATACACCATCCACCAAAAGGTCCCATCATCATGGCTCCGATAAACATTGGAATATCGCCAGCCCCCATGATAACCCCCATGGTACCAATAGCTCCAACTACGGCTCCTCTTTGTCCATGGACCATATTACCACCGGTATAAGCAATTAATAACGGCAAGAGATATTGTTGCATCGGCCCAACAATTGTATTTAATTGTTCGTTTGGCAAATAACCTGCCGGTATAAATAAGGCCGTAATGATTCCCCAAGCAATAAAGGCACCAATATTCGGCATGACCATACTACTTAAGTGAGAGCCTAATTTCTGGACTGCTGCCTTAATTCCAGCATTGTTCTTTGTCTGTGACATGTCTTCTCCTCCTTTAATTATAATTCGGAATTTTCCGATTTCGACATTCTCGACATCTTTATTTTACTAATAGTTGAACGCGTTTACAATCAATCTCGCCATTAGTTTTGGCACTAAGCTTTGTGCCAAAACTGTCACCATCAGAAAAACACTGAATACAAGATCCAGTGTTTTTATCTGAATATTAACTTTGTTTAAACCAGCCAACTAACGAAACGAGTAAGAATATTAAAACAAAACTCAGGGTAATAGACGCACCCGGAGGCGTATCGATATAATAAGAAGCTGAAATCCCAGAAAAGATCCCAATCAAATTAATAGCAAAAGCAATCAAGATCGATTGGGCAAAGCTGCTTGAAATCTTAATAGCTGTTGCTGCTGGAATAACAATAAGGGCTGATACTAACAAAGCTCCTACAATCGGCATCATGACACTAATCGCGATCCCTGTCACCACCGAGAAGATAATCGACATCAGCTTAACAGGCAAACCACTTGTAAAAGCGGTATCCTCATCATAACAAAGTACATACAAGGGACGTCTAAAAATAAAATAAAGCGTCAGCGTGATAAGAGCTAAAGCCATTAAAAGCTTGACCTCCTGACTTGTAATTAAAATAATCGAACCAAACAAGTATTGATCGATTTTAAAGTTAGCACTATTAGAGGACAAGCCTACTAATATCAACGCAACCGCCATCCCTGCTGACATCATAATCGCTATCGAAATCTCAGAAAAATTACTATAAGCCACTCGCAAATATTCAATAATCAAAGAAGCGAAGATTACTACTAGTAAAGTGGATAGGGTAGGATTTAAATGTAAGATCATCCCTAAAGCGACACCCGCCAAAGAGATATGGGATAAGGTGTCAGCCAAGAGTGATTGTCTTCTTAATATTAAAAGCAATCCTAAAATCGGGGTTATAAACGAAATAGCTAGACCAGCTAGTAAAGCTCTTTGAATGAAGTCATACTGAAACATTTCCACGGTGCACCCTCCTCTCGCATCAAATGAATCTCTCGATCATAATAGCCTTCCAATTCTTGATCTGCGTGAGTGACCATCAGGATCGCTTTATTATGACAAGTACAGCTATGACGTAAGAGGCGGTAGAAATCCTGTCTGGACTGCTTATCCATACCCGTTGTTGGTTCATCCAAAACAAAAAAATCTGGATCCATAGCAAAAGTTCGCGCGATATTAATGCGTTGCTTTTGACCACCGGATAATTCACCAATTTTTCTTTTTCTTAAATGTTCCATTCCAACCGATTGCAGGGCACGGGTAATATGCTCCTGGTCTTCTTGGTCCAATGGTTTAAACCAGCGTCCCTTGGGAAAGCGACCCGAAGCAACTAAATCTTCCACACGACTTGGAAAACCAGCATTAAAAGCTGCTACATTCTGGGGAATATAGCCAACGGTTAGTTTTTCCCCGCGGTCATTAGTTTTAGCCAGTTGAACTTGGCCACTTGCTGGTTTTAAAAGACCTAAGATGTTTTTGATTAAGGTCGATTTGGCAGCTCCATTTTGCCCGGTTAAAATAACAAATTCTCCCGCATCAATATCAAAAGATACCTTATCTAAAACCTTTACATGGTCATAAGAAAAAGATAAGTCTCTAACTTTTAACACTGTCATAGAGCCACCTCCTAAACTATTCTTTCATTAGCTCCTCTAAATTATCACGCATAATGGTGAAGTAGTCAACTCCTTCAGCTTCCTCCTCACTGGTTACCACTTCAAGGGTACGTAGATGATACAGTTTAGCATTTGTAGCACCTGCTACGGTTTCTGCAATGTTGCTGTTTAAGGATGGATCAACATAGATGGCTTGCACTTGCTGTTCTTTAATGAAATCTTGCATCTGAGCTAATTGTTGGCTAGAAGGCTCTTGTTCAGTAGATAATCCTGAAATAGCTACTTGTTCTAAGTCAAATGCGTGGGCTAAATAACCAAAGGCAGCATGTTGGACTACAAAAGTCCGATTTTTACGCTGGCTTAATTGATCTGCCATCTCTTGGTATAATTGATCCAAGTCTTGCGATAGTTTATCTGCATTAGCTTGATAGTAATCCTCATGGTCAGGATCCAAGGCAATCAGTGCCCGCTTAACATTCTCAGCCTGGTCAGCATAAACTTTTGGATCCAGCCAAGTATGAGGATCATACTCATGGGTATGACCTGCTTCACCATGTTCATGGTCGTGACCTTCGTGTTCATGGTCATGTTCGTCATGTCCTGCTTCTTCGTGACTATGGTCATGATCTGCTTCCTCAGCATGATCGTGATCGTGGTCGTGGTCGTGACCTTGGCCCTTTAGTAACTCAATTCCTTCTGTTGATTCTAGGACTTGAGTCTGAGACTGATCGATTAAGCTTAAGAGATCATGAACAAAAAATTCCATTTCATCATCTTGATAGATAAATAAATCAGCTTCTTGCACTTTAGCTGCATCCTTGGCCGTTGATTCATAGCCATGGGCATCTTGACCTTGGTTAAGCAACATCTGAACGTCCATCTTGTCCCCAGCAATACGCTTAGCTAAATAATAAACAGGGTAAAAAGTGGTCATCACCTGCTTCTTATCGTGAGCATATGTCACACGACCAGGCACTAATACTAGACAAATAACTAGAGCTAGTAGATATTTAACAAATTTTTTCATTTTCTTCCTCCTAAATAGTAATTATTATCATTTGAACTAATGCTTATTATATGATTTAGTCAAGAAACTGTCAACTCTAAATTTTAAAGCAAGCATAAAACGCATGGAGCAAGAAACAAGTTCTCGCCCCATGCGTGTTCAAATAACCTTATTCTATTTCTTTTTTTTGAAATTACTCAACCAGTTAGGAAGTATTTCTGCAATCTCATCTGGCAGATGGTCCTCCAAGGCATTCAAGTTTTGAGTCAAACCTGAATTCATCAAACGTTGTATTTCTTTTAAAGGTAAATCTCTCCCTTGGTCTTCAGCAATAGCAATCTGCTTTAGCACTTCAATATAACTATAAGCCAAAGCCAAAGTTAAAGCACTAGCCGTCGCTCCGCTAATCAAACCTCCTGTCACGGTCCCTAAACCAGGTATCCACTTTAAAGCTGAGGAGGCAATATATTTACCAAGGAGCGTGACGCCTCCAGTACCACCAATACCGGCAATTAAGCTTACAATTTGTGACTTGTCTAGAGATAGTCCAAAAATTGAAGTGATATGGGCCAACAAACTGATCTGCATGGGAACTAAAAGACTTGCATCCGCTACGGGAATCGGAATAAAGCCGATACCAAAGGCTGAAGCAACATATTTCTTAGCCCAACTCCTAGAACTTTCAACCTTGCGTTTGAGATCCACTCGTTGGGCATTGATAAAAGCCGGGTGTACTTCCTTGGGAATAATCGCCAAGGTTTGATTAATTAACTCCTGCAAGCCGAAGCTTTCTATATAGTGATCTCCTCGGATTAAATAGGGCTTGGCTAGCACTGCTACTACACCCTTGATAGGTAGATCTAAATGTTCCAAATAGAGCTGGAATTCTTTTGATTCTTCTCCAATGGCTTGAGTTAGGACCACGATAACTGGCAACTTTTCTGCTAAGGCTTGTATCAATTCCAACTCCAAGTTTTCAATTCGAGATGCATTGGCATTGATACAGTAATAAACCAGATCGATTGCTTGGCGGCTGCCTTGATCTGCTAACTCTTTTATTAATTGAGATAGGGACTCCAATACCTCATGTTGAGCAGAAGGGTTAAGCTCTAAGCCTCTGGTATCGTATAAGGTTAATGGTATTCCATCCTTGGTAATTTTTTCTACTGTTTGGGTGACAGGCTTACCGACACCTGTTTCAGCAATTTTTTCGCGGAATAAGGCATTAATCAAGGTGCTCTTCCCACTACCGGTCTTACCGGCCACAATAATGTTCACCGGTTCCCACTCTGCTAACTGTTGGTTGGATTGATTCATTAAGTCATCCGCTAAATACTGTTTTGAACGAGCATTCTTTAATCGGTTAAATAATTTCATTCATTAACTCCTAATCATTACGTCTTGAGAGGATAATGAAACGCAGTAATTGCAAGGCCGTACTAAGAGAAGCCGCAATATAGGTAAAGGCTGCGGCTGACAAGACTTTCTTGGCGGCCGGCAATTCACTTGCTGTAAATAGTCCTCCCTGTTCAAGCACAGCCAAGGCTCGCTTACTTGCATCAAATTCTACAGGTAGGGTCACTAATTGAAATAACAAGACAAGCGAAAAGGCAATGGTGCCAATCTTAATCAATCCCGCCCAAGACATCAATAATCCAATAAGAATCAGAGGCATGGCTAAACTAGACCCAATATTAACCACCGGCACTAAGGCTGTTCTAAAGCGTAAAAAGTGATAATCCTTAGCATCCTGGACCGCATGACCACACTCATGAGCTGCCACAGCGACAGCAGCCACAGATTGTGAATCATAAGTGGCATCGGAAAGTCTTAAAACCTTGTTAGCTGGATCGTAATGGTCGGTAAGCTGACCGGGAACATGCTCTACCTGGACATCTGGGATAGAGGCTTGTTGGAGGATCCACTCAGCTGCTTGTCGGCCAGTGATCCTTTTTTCGGTCTCTAATTCTTGATATTTATTAAATGTAGATTGAACACGGTGTTGGGCAAACATAACAATCGCCATGCCAATTAAAACTAAGATATAGGTACTATCATAAAACATATCGCATTCCTCCTTTGGCCTCTCTATTATATCAGAATTAGAGTAGCTATTCAGTTTACAAGCCTGATGCCTATCGTCCAATTCGTTAAGCCAAGACATCTATTCCAATCTCTATCATTGCTCAGAAATCTTAAAAAGGCAGAAACCACTTTGCTACAAAGTGCTATCGTTTGTAGCAAAATGACTCCTGCCCTTTTTAAGGAGTTTATTGGATATTGGTTAATTGATTGAGCTATATTAGGATAATAACATCGCGTCGGAGGTGAGACTTTCCCCACTACGATTTTTAAACATTTCCATCAAATCAACTATCGTTAAGTTTTCTTTGTCTGGTCCTGCTAAATCTAAAATAATTTGCCCTTGGTGAAGCATAATAATACGATTACCATATTTCAAGGCATCTGCCATATTGTGGGTAATCATCAAGGCGGTTAGATTACGCTCCTGGACAATCTCATCAGTCAACTTGAGCACCATCTCACTAGTTGAAGGGTCCAAGGCTGCTGTATGTTCATCTAATAGAAGAATTTTTGGAGTCTGCAAGGTAGCCATAAGTAGTGTCAAAGCTTGACGTTGTCCACCGGATAAAAACTCAACATCCGTTGTTAAGCGATTTTCAAGTCCTAAACCTAGGATCTTTAAATCTTCCTTCATTTGCTGACGATCTTCATCCTTAACTCCTTTAGCTAGGCCCCTCTTAAGTCCTCGACGACTAGCTAAGGCCATATTCTCCTCAATGGTTAAGCGTGCGGCTGTTCCCATCTTTGGATCTTGGAAGACATAACCAATGTACTCAGCTCGTTTGTTGGTGGGTAATTGAGTGACATCCGATCCGGCAATGGTGATAGAGCCAACATCTGGTGTGTAGGCACCAGATATCGTATTCAACAAGGTTGATTTTCCAGCACCATTCCCTCCAATAACCGTCACAAAGTCCCCCGGGTGAAGAGTTAAATTAATTCCCTTTAAGACGTGGTTCTCATTGATTGTGCCTACTTCAAATGATTTATGAATATTCTTTAGTTCAAGTTGAGCAAGAGTTGCAGTCATTAAGCTTGTCCTCCCTTCATTGTACTAGTACGAGACTTCATTCCTTTTTGAATTTCAGGTATAAACAAGACAAATCCAAGCAAGATAGCTGAGAAAAGTCTAAGATCAGTTGGTTGGATATCCAAGAATGGTTGGTTCAAAATGGTATCGATAACTAAACGGTAAATGAAGCTTCCTAGAATAATACTAGTTAACCGGCCGCCTATTGATAAGTTTGGAACAACAACTTCTGCTACGACAATCGCTGCTAAACCAATAACAACAGTCCCGATCCCCATACTGATATCTGCAAATCCATCTTTTTGAGCGACCATTGAGCCAGCCAAGGCAATTAAACCATTACTTAGCATATAACCTAAGGTTTTCATCCGATTGGTATTAATGCCATTAGCTGCACTCATTTTTTCATTATCCCCAGTTGCTCTTAGAGCCAATCCTGTCTCCGTATGAAGGAACCAGACAATAACTCCAATAACTAGAGCCAATACAAACACGGATACAATGATCACGCTCACATTTTTTTGCATACTACTAGCTATGCTAGTTAACCAACCTTCAACTGGCGTATAGATGGTTTCTTTGCCTAAGAGAGCAATATTTGGTCGTCCTTGCATGACGTGTAAGTTAATCGAGTATAATCCCGTTTGCATTAAGATACCGGTAATCAGTGGATTAATTTTTAGCTTGGTATGTATCCACCCTGCCAATAATCCAGCCAAAGCTCCACCACAAAAGGCCGCTATCGTCGAAATATAGGGATTGATATTCATTGAAATTAAAGTGGCCGCAATCGCTCCGCCTAGGGGAAATGTTCCTTCAGCTGAAAGATCAGCAATATTCAACAAGCGGTAAGTGATATAGGCTCCCACACCCATGACCGCCCAAACCATTCCTTGGGTAAGACTTGATAATATAATATCCATTCAAAAAACTCCTTTTACTAATCCACTCAGTGTTATCTATTCTTACTTGAAAGATTTAGCTTATCTGTTGCTATTTACTTAATTGAATTAGGATCAATATCTAACGCTTTAGCAAATTCTTCATTGACGATAACTTCAAAATCCTTACCTAATTCAATCGGCATATCAGCAGGATTTAACCCCTCGTCTAACATACGAATCACCATCTCTGCCGTTTGAATCCCATAATCTTCATAAGAATTAGACAAAGTTGCTAGCCCATTAGCCTGAACTACTGAATCAGAAGAACCGATGGTTGGTATTCCTGCTTCTTTGGCCATATCGCCAACCAATGAAATGGAGCTATCAATCGTATTGTCTGTTACCATAAACATAGCATCAACATTTGGAATAAGGGATCCTAATGATTGAGCAATATCGTTGGTTGAAATAACGGTAGCGACTTCCGTTTCAAGACCTTTTGACTCTAGAATTTCGATGGCTTTTTCAGCTTGAACTTGCGAATTAACTTCACTTGAATTATAGATCAAGCCTACTTTTTTAGCTTCAGGAAAGTTACGAACTAGTAAGTCCACTTGCTCTTCAATGGGCGCCATATCACTGGTTCCAGTCACATTGCGACCTGGCTTTTCAAGGCTTTCTGCTAATCCTGCTTCAACAGGATCTGTCACTGCTGCTACAAAGATTGGCTTTTCCTGCTCGACCGTAGCCACTGCTTGAGCTGCTGGTGTTGCTATCGCAAAAATAATATCATTTTCACGCGTCTGCTTTTCTGCCAGAGATTGAAGAGCAGATTGGTCGCCACTGGCGTTCTCTATTTTCCATTCAATACGGTCCGCATATTTGGACTGATCTAAGGTTTCTGTGAAGCCTTTAAGAACCGCATTTAATGCGTCATGCTCAATATATTGGAGTACGCCGATTTTAATCGGCTCCTCGGCTTGCCCGGTTGATGGATGAGCAAGTCCTAATCCAGCTAGGGCGCCAACGGTTACACCGATCACTAGTCTTTTTAAGGTCTTTTTAAAGTCACTAACATTCATTTCATTTTCCTCTTTCTAAAATTATTCTGGAGCTTGAATTGAATTGGGATCAATTCCAAGCTTTTCTGCTACTGTTTTATTAACAACTAATTCTAACTTTGCGGCTGTTTCGACAGGGATATCTTTTGTTTCTAGATTTTCATTGATTTGGCGAACCAGCATTTGAGCGGTTTGCTTGCCAAGTTCATAATAGTCTAGACCGTAGGTAGCTAAACCATTTTCCAAGGCCATATCTTTAGACCCACCAATCAATGGGATACCAGCATCGATAGCAATATCTCCTACTAGGGTCATGGCACTAGCAATAGTATTATCAGTTACGGTAAACAAGGCATCCACTTGATTAGCTACTGACCCAATAACTTGAGATACATCATTGGTAGAAGTGACGGTCGCTTCAACTGGATCCAATCCCTTTTCCTTCATGATAGCCATTGCCTTTTCGGCTTCAACTTGAGAATTGGTTTCTCCTGAGTTGTAAATCAGACCGATTTTTTTGGCCTCAGGGGCAATGGATTGAAGCAATTCAATTTGTTTTTCAACCGGGCCGGCATCAATCGTACCGGTGACGTTAGCTCCAGGCTGTTCAAGACTTGTTACAAGACCTGAGGCAACTGGATCTGTTACCGCTGAGAAATAAATAGGCTTATCCTTTACAATATTTGACAAACCCTGGGCAGCGGGAGTCGCAATAGCAAATAAATAATCATTGGCTCTTAAGGTTTCACTCATTGATTGTAGATTAGCATTATCACCAGCTGCATTCAGAAAGTTTATCTTTAAGTTTTGCCCATCGATATAACCGGCTTCTTCAAGACCGGCTTTAAAACCTTCATATGTTTGATTCAAGGATTCATGTTCTACATATTGAAGCACACCTACTGATATTTCTTCTTGGGCCCGAACCGGACTAGCAAAGCTAGCTGCTACCCCTGCGACTGTTAATACGGTAACTAAAACTGACTTCAAATATCGATACATTTTTACTCTCTCCTTTTTTGGATAAAATCAAAAAACCTGCAATCAATCTCTAAAGACTAATGCAGGTTTTGTTGAGAACAAAAATGAATTTGACTCTAAATTATTCCCACATTAGATTCTTAGATAATCGATCTATGTGGGCAACGTTAACTTCGGCTCCTCATAGATGCAAACTTGCGCATGTTTGCATCTATAACTAGATACAAACACTATCTAAAGTAGCCGTAGTAAAACGATGATAATGGTAATAATATAGAATTAATCATTGTAGTTCCCTCTTTATTGGTTAATTGTTAAGTTAATCATAATCAAATTCTAATCCGTTGTCAAGAAGATTTTGAGAATTTAATGAAGTTTATTAACTGATACTCATTTTCTCTTGGACAGCTAGCTCCACTTCATTCGTGATAATCGAGTGGATATCACTCATCAATAATCGCTTCATAACAGCTGGCTCATTGACGGTATAAGTATTTATCCCAATTCCATGCTTCTTACAATCACTAATCCCTTGATCCTCTAGGGTTAGATAGTGAGGGTGGTAATAATCAATCTGATGATGAGCACAATAATTTCCTGGCTGATAAAGTTGCTCACTTGTCAAAAAACCAGCTCGAATATCAGGAGCTAAATGTTTAGCTTCCATCACTGTATAATGATTAAACGAAGAAAAGATAACTCGCTCTTCCACTCCATACTGGCGAACCAATTTAATCGTCTTAGCGACGATGCCCGGATAATCAATAATTCCAGTCTTAAATTCTATGTTAACCAAGATGGACTGCTTACTAAACCAGGCTAAGAATTCATCTAGAGTAGGAATTCTTAGATCAGCTATTTGATCTGCTTGATAATTCATCTGGTTGTTAAAGAAAAAACACCTTAACTCCTCCAAAGTAAAATCCTTCAACCAGCCTTTACCATTTGAAGTTCGGTCAATTTTTTCATCGTGACATATAACAATTTCCTGATCCTTAGTCAGCTGAATGTCTAGCTCGATTCCATCAGCTTGGTAACTAACCGCTTGCTTAAAGGCTAACATTGTATTTTCTGGGTAAGCACCACTGTAACCTCTATGGGCTATTATTAATGTATTCATTGATATTCTCCTCCAACCAATCGAAAAAACTGACCATTTTGTGACTAGTATCCATACAATCAGGCTTACTGAGTCTAAAGGTAACACTTTTATAGGGGGAAAGCGAGCGAAATTTCGACTCATTTTCTCCAATAATCAAAAAATCAATTCCCAGTCCGTCCTAGTCTGAGAATTGATTTTTATGATTGGTCTGATTGCCATCAATTTCCTCTAAATTAAACTCATAACGATCACTAACTGGCTCCGCAGGATAGCGTAAATAAGCAACCGCAAAGTCTTTAACTCGGGCTAGCACCTCACGAAACTCTCGTTGAAACCGTGTAGAAGACGTTTCTTCTGCAGCAATACCGATCGCTTCAATTCCTTGGTCTCTTGCTAAGAGGAGGGCACGACTTAAATGATAAGGTTGGGTGATTAAGACCACTCGATCAAGATTAAAAATATGGTTAGCACGATAGACACTGGCTAGGGTGGATAAGCCTAAATGGTCCAAATAAATTTGATCACTGGGAACTCCTCGATTTACCATATACTGCTTCATGACAGCAACCTCATTGTAGTTAGCCTCCCGGTGGTCCCCACTCATAATAAATATTTGCTGGGGATGAGCCTGATAAAGCTCAATTGCTTTATCTAAGCGCAACTTTAAAACTTGGCTAGGTTCTTCATTATTAATGACACCAGCTCCTAAGACAATCGCCGGGGCCTCCTGGTAATCTTTAGATAGGTATGATTCAATTGATTCTCTCTGGGGCCAGGAACTAGCAATAACCCACAAGTTAATCAGCAAAATAGCTAGCAATCCCAAGACAATCAGAACGCTCCCTGCAAGCACCACCTGCTTCACCCATTTCAATAATTTGCTCAAATAAGCCAACTCCATCATCATTCTTCGTTCCCGCATTATATCAAGAATACACGAGAAGAACAAATAGGATTAAGCTGAATAAAATCGAAAACTTCTTAACAATCTACTACTTGAATCCAGCCTGCTGGTGGCTCGATATCACCCGTTTGGATCCCCACCAGCTCCTGGTACAATTTGAGTGTCAGCGGGCCCACTTCGTCCTTGGAATAGAAAACATACTCGTGATCTCCATGGGTAATAGATCCAATCGGTGTGATCACCGCTGCTGTCCCCATTGCCCCAGCTTCAGCAAACTGGTCTAATTGGTCTACATAAATTTCACCTTCAACGGCTTTGAGACCTAAGCGATGTTCAGCCAACCATAACAGAGACCGTTTAGTTATGCCAGGCAAGATTGAGGGCGAATCTGGCGTTATAAATTGACCATCAGGAGTAATACCAAAAAAGTTGGCCGCCCCGACTTCTTCAATTTTTGTGTGCGTAAGGGGATCCAGATAAATAGCGTCCGCATAACCTTGTTTTTTGGCAGCTTGACTGGCTATAAAGCCTGCGGCATAATTACCTCCTGCCTTGGCCCTACCCGTCCCTTTAGGTGCAGCACGGTCATAATCACTAATTAAAAAGTTAAAAGGCTTCAAACCTCCTTTGAAGTAAGGACCAACTGGTGTTACATAAATACCAAAGACAAATTCTTCTGCTGGAGCCACTGTTGTCATCGGCCCATTCCCTAATAAATAAGGGCGCATGTATAGACTGGCTCCAGATCCATAAGGTGGAACCCAATCCTTATTAGCCTTAACCACTTGATGGATAGCACGGACAAAGTCCTCAACCGGATAAGCTTCCATCGCTAGACGATGGGCAGAGTCGACCATTCTTTGAGCATTGAGCTCTGGACGAAATACTTGAATCTTATTTTCTTTGGTTCGGTAAGCCTTCATCCCCTCAAAGCAACCTTGCCCGTAATGAATCAGGGGAGAGGCCTCATGAATTTGAATGGTCGCTTCATTAACTATGCTTCCTTCTTGCCATTGACCATCCTTGAATTCCGCTCGAAAACTTTTCCCAGTAGGTATATAGTCAAATCCTAGCTTCGTCCAATCTACTTGATCTGGTGTGACATGTTCCAATCTAATCGCCCTTCCTTTAATCTTTTTCTAATGTTTTTATAATAATGCAAATAAACTTGGCGGTCAACAATCCACTGTCGACAAATTGTTACCGCCCTGTTATGTACTTTCACCAAATTTTGGTTATAATGTATCTCTATAAGAAAGGATGTTCCATGAATGAAACCATTATTTAAATCTCTCGTATTAATGACCTTTGCCTTAAGCTTGACCACTCCTATTTATCCAAGTGTATCTGCTGAAGACAACCAAGCTACTGAGCAATCAGGTACCAATCAACAAATTCTGAAGGCTCCTTTTGATGAAGTGTTACCTGAAGATAGTCCTTATCCAGTAGCTACGATTGAGCACGATATTGATATCCAAGAATTGCGAGATATTATGACGGACTACTTCAAAAATACCTACACCCAAGAGGAACAAGAAGTCAATTATCAATCCATCGATTCATCAACCCTCCAACAAGTACAAGCGGTACTAGATGAGGAGTTTCCAGACTTACAAGCCCATGTTGAGGAAGTTCAAATTGAAATTGCTGGTAAAAAAACCTATGTTTTACGCGTCATTATCCCTATGACTTACCAAGAAGCTGAAAAGAAAGCGACAGAAAATAATATTCATCTTTTGAATACCATATTTAATGAAATTCCTAACCGTTTGGTCATGCTTGCTTACTACGACCCTAGTCAAGATACAGTCACTCCTCTAACCCTTACAAATTATCTTAATCCCATTTTCTATAATGAGCAGTTGACGCAAGTTAACCATTAATGCCTCGAAAGATTAGAGGCTGTAAGATAAGTCAATCTAAAACCCACCAAGAGTGTTGATATATCAACATTCTTGGTGGGCTTTATGGTATAATTAAGTTAGTAAAATTAAAAAACAGAGGATCGGACCCTCTGTTTAAAGATAATCCAGAAAGGACTACCTCCAATGTGTAACCATTATAACATAAACCAACTCACTTTAGAACTCTCAACTCAATATTCTCCAGAATCCAATCATATTGTCTGGACCATTCACGAATTTGTTGAAGACTTAGAAATTCATCACCCCTATCTCTTTGGTCGACCGAGAGAGTATGATTTTTCC
>NZ_JADD01000036.1 GCF_000518205.1 Hutsoniella sourekii ATCC 700629
ACCTTTTGAAGCCTTCTTTTTATTCGCATGTTTTTGCGCTGATCTAGCTTGATAGGCTTCTGAGTGACAACGATTCAGCTCTCGATAAATCGTTGAGCGATGGCAGCCAATAATATCAGCTATTCGGCTAACTTTATAGCCTTCTTTATGCAGGACTTCTATTTTTAATCGTTCTTCTATGGTAAGATGTTTGTAGCTCATAACAGGCCTCCGTGTTCATGTTGGTGTGGTAACTTACATTTTACACGAACCTGTTATGGGTTTTTATTATTTGTCGCAATTAATTTTACAATCTATCTAACTAAAAAAGTCGAATCTTTAGACGTTCTTATACGTCAGGGATTCGACTTTTTTGATTGTTAATCCTAAAGTTATCCATCGTCGCAGTATCCAACGTGATATATCTGGCACTAACTTTTTATTAATATCTGGCGCTTATGATAGGTCCAGATCTGTGATACACTCATTACAAATGATCTAGGAGGTCAACAATGAAGAATGTTTTGATAATTCACGATATTTCCGGATATGGTAAGTGTTCCACCACAGTAGCTCTACCGATCATCTCATCGATGGAATTGGCTGGGACGATTCTACCTACATCCCTTTTGTCCACACATACTGGACCCGAATTTGAAGGCTTTACCTTTTTAGACTTAACCGATGAAATGGGTAAAATTATTCATCATTGGAAAGAATATCAATTGCGGTTCGATGCAATCTATATTGGATACTTAGGCTCTATCCAACAAATCCAACTACTGGAAAGAGAAATTCCTAACCTAATCAAGGAAGACGGCCAAGTCATTCTCGACCCTGTAATGGCTGACGGGGGCAACTTCTACCATGGCTTTGACCAGTCCTATGCCGATGAAATGAGACAATTAGCTAAATTAGCTGATGTCTTACTTCCTAATATAACCGAAGCAAGTAAGATATACGGTTTAGATTACAAGGAAGGTCAATGGGAGCAAAATGATATTCAAAATCTTGTCAATCTGGTTCAGGAAGAGACTCAGGCAGACTTAGTCTTAACAGGAGCTGGTTTTGACGGGGTCAAGACTGGCGCCTACTATCAAGCGCACAGCCAATCAACCGGCCAATTGATCCAAGCAGATTACATTGGAGGTGCTTATCACGGAACCGGGGATATTTTTGCTTCCATCGTTACTGGTGCCTTGGTGAATGGAGACAGCTTGCATCAAGCCGTCCAACTAGCCGTAGACACTGTTCCACGCATCATCGAGAAGACATTAGAATTAGGAAACTCCATGCAAGAAGGCCTGGCCTTTGAAAATCTTTTATGTGACCTTGGTCTCTATGTCAGACAGTTAAAAAATCAATAAAGAGACGTTCCCCACTCTATTTAAACTAGAATGGGGAACGTCTCTTTATTGATTGTAGACGCTTAAGAAGCGATTCCGTAAGTCTTGATTAGCCGTATCCTTGAATGATAAATTTCCTTGAGAATCGGGTCCATTTACCGCTATCAAAACTCTTGGTTGTCCCTGGTCTTCAGCAAATAAGTAGAGATGACGCTCTTCCAGCGGATTAGCTGTATCTTCGATATCACTATAGACTGCCAGAACCACCAGGTCTCCTTCTGACTGGTAATGAGCTTGTCTGGTCTGACCATCCAGATTAATCACAAATGATTCGTTCGGTAAGTGAGCCCCATAGAAGTCAACTTCTTGACCAGGTGAGTATTCTTGGTAGCTTTGTCCCATTTCTTCACCCCAAGCTCGCACTTGGCTGGCAAGGGATTGAGTTTTCTGAGCGGACCAGGTAGAACTAGAACTGGCTTCCGGATCCTGTGAGGAAGTAGAGACGGAACTACTAGTAGCCACTGAGCCACCCGGATAGTGGTTTTTGATTTCAATGCCGTAACGATCTTGATAGTTAACCGGGAGCACTGGCTCCACTGGCCCAGCTAAGGGAACTCCTTGCCATACTTGACCGCTTTCTACTTGATAGGCTTGAATGCGAGTAGAACCGACATCTGCTGAATGTGGATTCACCATATGACTAAACCAATGCCCCTCAAATGGGACCGAAGCCATCCAAGGAGTATCTCCATTGATGGTTGTGTTATAGGCTTCTGAAGCAATACCGGTCTGAATAGCAATCCGATTGGATTGATCGAAGACCTCGTCAGACATCCCAGCTACATCTGCTAATTGCTTGGCAAAGTCCAAAGTATCCATGGCAAAGCCAGAGGTTACAAAGCCATCAGTGGAACGAACTTGATAGCCCTCATAGACAATTGAAGTTAACCATTCTCTGAGTTGGTCCAAGGCATCCAGATCCTCGGCTTGTAATTCTGGTAACAAGATCTTTTCTAGAACAAAGGTATCCGAATAAAGTTCACGAAAAGGAAGCAAATCAGGGGAGTCGCCTGGATAACTAGCATAAGCCTCATTAAATGCCTGATATAAAGCCTGAATAGCTTGATGACGCCCTTCAGCCGACGGATTGGCCGGAACTAAATCACTAGCCGCTGGCAATCCAGACTCAAGCAATTGATTCAAGCGACTAGCCCAGCGATCATTAGCTTGTCGCAACTGCTCTAAATAGGCTGTCAGATCTTGACTACTCGTTTCTTGGTCTGTGGGACTAGCCTCTTGTGAACTAATCGATGCCACACTTTGGCCACTCTCAGGCTCTGCATTGATTCTTGCCTCTGTTATTGGTGTCCAATTCCAGGTAGAAGGATCCACAAGGTGATCTTCACTCTCTCTTAGAGCTTGATATTCCTCTTCCGTCATTCTTTGTCCTGATTGCACATCAAGATAAGGTTGGTCTGGATTTTCTTGGAAATTATGTTCATATTCATGAATCTTAACCCAAGCAGTCTTATCTTCATTAAAGGCTAGTTCATAGCTGGAACCAAAGGTTGCCCCACCAGAAAAGCTACCAAACACCCGCCCCGTATCATATATCTCAATGTTCCCTCGGTTGGTAATATACATGGTCTGCGAATAGTCAGCAATTAAGTGAACATCATCTTGAGCATAGGTATATACAGCTATCGCAGCATCAGGACCCACAAATAATTCAGGCACCCCATTCATATCCACATCATAAAGGGCATAAGACAGATGGTCCACTCCCCCCTGACTGGTATAACTTTCTGGGACATATTTTGGATCCAGTCCCTCCCCACCAGCTAATACTTGATCATAGTTGTCCGCTAAGTAACTAATAACTTCCTGATAATATTCCGGCAAGGCCTCTTGACCTATCACTTGAATCGGAGCCAACCAGCTCGCTATAAGCGTAAGCAATATTCCTTTGGATAATAGACCTTTCATTTCATCGACTCCTTCATATTGACTCTCCTTTTATCTGACTTCATTATAGTCCAATGCCTGAACTATAAGTTCACAACTTGCCTAAACGACCCTTTTTAATGCCTGAATGACATCGAAGGTTTAGCTATCATCTAGTTAAACGTTTAATAATAGCCTCATGCTCTGGATACTGAGTCAACAATTCTTTCTCATCAAACAATTCAAAATCCGCGTATTCAAATCCAGGAGCACATAAGCAACTAACTAAGGCATAGCCTTCTTCAACGGTAGACCCGAAGATAAACCCTTGTGGCACCACAAAGGATAGAACTTGATCTTGGGCCACGCAAGATCCAAGTACTACCCGCTGGTATTGTCCCTCAAGGTCAATCATATGAATGGTTAAAGCCTGTCCTGCATGGTAGTACCATATTTCATCACACGTTAAGCGATGGAAGTGGGAGGGATTATCCTTTTCTAATAAGAAATAAATACTAGTGTATAAAGCTCGCTGATCTCCTCTTATTCGCTCTGAACTCTTGTATACCTGCCGGTAGTAGCCCCCTTCTTGGTGAGGAATTAGCCCTAAAGATTCCACCCAGTCTTGACTGCTTCTCATCACAAAGCCTCCATTCGTTTTCTAATTAATATATATAAGTTTATTTTAATTCATCTTGTACAATAGAGAAAGTCCAAAATAGTAATAATAAAAAAAACCAGTGAGCAAACTCACTGGTATCTCTCTTTAATAAATAGATTTTAGTCAATTGTGATAGTCGCTAAATAAATCAAAGCAAATCACTTGGATCCAAGTCTATTTCTAAGGGCTGATCGAGTCGGTCACTGACATAAGCGCCATTCTTACGATGTTGACGGACGCATTCTGTTAACAAGTACTCAATCTGACCATTAATGGATCGGAAATCATCCTCTGCCCAGGCAGCAATCTGATCATATAATTGCTTAGAGATTCTAAGTGGAACCTGTTTCTTCTCAGCCATATCAATACAGACTACCCGAATTAACAATCGGTGAGACATCGTTATTCCCACACAAAACAACAAGCAGATTAGAAACCATGGCTGCCTTGCGCTCTTCATCTAGATCAACGACCTGTTGCGATTCAAGCTTATCCAGTGCCATCTCAACCATCCCTACAGCGCCATCCACTATCATGGCTCTAGCATCAATTAAAGCAGAAGCCTGTTGCCGTTGCAGCATGGCTGCTGCTATCTCAGGAGCATAAGATAGGTGAGTAATTCTAGCTTCAATAATCTCAATCCCCGCAAAATTGACTCGCGATTGAATCTCTTCCTTAATTCGCTGAGCCACAATCTCACTAGAACCGCGCAAGGAACCATCATCTGGCTCGCCATCACCTGTCGTATCTATCTCATAGAGCGGATTGACGTCATAAGGGTATTGGCGAATAA
Organism: Hutsoniella sourekii ATCC 700629; assembly: GCF_000518205.1. GTDB lineage: Bacteria > Bacillota > Bacilli > Lactobacillales > Aerococcaceae > Hutsoniella > Hutsoniella sourekii. Next base: position 4,724 of record NZ_JADD01000036.1, read on the forward strand.
TGTTGCGCAGGGCCGAGTCAGTCTGGAGCGATAAGTACTCCTTATAATTATCGACATTGAATACAGCTTTCGCCGTATCATTCACCCGCCAGATAACAGCAATACCAATTTCTACTGGATTCCCTAGGACATCATTAATCTTTTGTTTGCTATTATTTAAAGTCATCACTTTGAGTGAGATTTTCTTACTTGTCGGCCATGAGACATCACTAGAGCCATCAACCTCTTTAGGTTTTTTACTTTTCTTTTGAACATCGCCACTCTGACTTAAGCGTGTATCCGCTGCTGGATTAACCGCCTGAGCAAATGGATTCACAAAATAAAAACCTTCGCCCTTAAGCGTGCCAATGTAACGACCAAATAGGGTTAAAACCAGTGACTCTTGTGGATTCAAGATCTTTAAACCAAATAAGACAATCCAAGCAATTGCGATATAGGCAATTGACAGGCCCTTAATCCAGCCTGGACTAGCTACAAATAATGAAACAATCGCTAATACTAGCAGAACGAGATAAGTTATTAATACCATTAAACCATTGGCTCTACCAGTCAAGATCTGTTCCGAAACGATCGCATTAGATTTTTCACTCATAATGATACCTCCTTTTGATATCATTATGATATCAAATAATATCTAATTAGACAAGCTGTAGGCACACAATCCCTTCAATGCAGAACCTACCATTACTAGGTAGCTTCAAAAAAAAAGAAAAGATCCTGTCAAGCTCAAGCCAATTTAAATCATCTTGTTCTTACAATTGCGCATTTTCTTTAATCGAAATACTGGTTATTTTATGGGTTCCTCATTGAAAATTTTAGAAAACTGTAATAAAATAAAAGAAAGAAACCGACAGGTTGTCGGTTTAAAAGGAGGCCTGTCATGCACTCAAAAAACAAGGACCGTCGAGAGCAAATTTTAAGCGTCACCGCCCGATTAATCGAGGAGAAAGGTTTGGCCCATACTTCCACCAATGATATCGTTCAAACGTTAGGCATTGCTAGGGGAACGCTTTACCATTATTACCATTCTAAGGAAGAAATTCTAAATGATTTGGTAAATCAGGTGAGCCAAGATTTATTTGACCAGGCTAGATCTGTAGCCAATCAATTAGATCTTCCGGTCCTAGCCCGTCTCTGGGGCGTGATTGCCTCACTTAATGCGGAAGATTTGGCCGGCAATGAATTAATGAATCATATTCATCAAGAAGAGAACCTACTTCTTCACCATAAGATACAAACTCAGATCCTCAAACAACTCCCCCAAATACTCCTCCCTGTCATCCAAGAAGGAGTAGAGCAGGGACTTTTTGCTACCGATTACCCTTATGAAGCGCTTGAGATGATGGTGGTCTATGTCACCCAGGTTATTGATAGCGATTCATTAGCCTTAGATGACTTAGCTAAAGCCCGGCGCTTGCAGGTCTTACTCAAGCATATGGAGCTACTTCTAGGGGCGGATCCAGGTCTTCTAGTGAATAGCTACCACATGCTAGAGGCTCACCCAGCTAATCAAGATTGAGGGTCCAAATTTCGATCCTGCTACTAATTATGAAGGAGGCTAATCATGTATAGACGATTGATTATCAATGACTTAAAGTCTAGTAAGCTGTCTAGTGCTACTATTTTTCTCTTTGTTATCTTAGCTAGTTTTCTGACTTGCTTGGTCTTCTTATCCTCCTATCAATTATTGACCTCGATTGACCAACTCATGACTCAAGCTCAAGCCCCACACTTCATTCAAATGCACTTAGGGGAAGTGGACATGGACCGCATCCAGCACTTTGCTAGTAATCATCCCCAGATCCAGTCATATCAAGTCCAACCCTTTATCAATGTTGATTCCAGTGATTTGAGTATTAATGGTCAAGATTGGACCATGGATTCGCAAGATATCGGCTTTTCCACTCAGAATGAATCTTTTGATTTTCTAATTGGTTTGGATAATCAGATTGTCAAGCCAGAAGTGGGTCAAGTCTATGTACCGATTAGTTATTACTTAAGTGAGCACCTATCCATAGGAGACCAAATAAATATCCTGGGACTGGACTTACAAGTCCAAGGCCCCATCCGTGATGTGCAGATGAATTCTTCTCTTTCAAGCTCCAAACGCTTTTTGGTTCATCCTCAGGACCTCATAACTATTAAAGAACAAGGTCGCAGTGAATATTTAATTGAGTTTTTGCTGACGGATTTAGATTATTTGCCTTCCTTTCAAGGAGATTATGCTAAAGCCGGTCTTGAAGCTAATGGGCCGACCATTACTTACCCGCTTATCCGTCTTGTAAATGGCTTAACCGAAGGAATCATGTTAGCTATCTTAACACTTATCGCTCTTCTCACTCTTTTGATTAGTTTTCTCTGCATTCGTTTTACGCTGCTGGCCAGATTGGAACAAGAGAGTCAGCAAGTAGCGGTTTTGCGAGCTATTGGCCTTTCCATCCGCAGGATCAAGTCGCTTTATTTGGCTAAATATTTTTTGATCACGTTTCTTTCTGGAGCCATTGGCTATCTACTTGCCCTTGTTTTTAGTCCAATAATAGTAGATCGTATCCATCTATTCTTTGGCCCTAATGATCACCAAGAGACCAGTTACCTATTAGGCAGTCTGGCCAGTGTTTTGGTATTCTTCTTGGTCATGCTTTATCTCAATCATTTATTGAATAGCTTCAAGGGGCGGACTCCCGCAGAAGCTATGAATGGTCAACTACAAGATAAAAATTACCGACTAGCACCTCTTCACTTAACTAGCCCCTTTGTTAGGACCAGTCAAGGTTATCTCACTTTCGTCCATCTAATCAGTCGCTTGAAGCTCTATTCAACACTTGCTCTGATTCTAGTTATTACCTGCTTTATAACCTTGGTGCCTCAACAATTGGCCCATAGCCTAAATAATCGAGACTTTGTTCAGTATATGGGGATCGGCGATGCGGATATCCTCTTATCGATTCAGTCTGACTTCTCACAAAGTCAGCTACAAGAATTAGAAGCTCGCTTGGATCAAGATCTAAGAGTGGATCGATATAATCGGTTCGCTCAAGCAAGCTATCCCTTCAAACTGAATACAGAAGACACAAGTAAAATCTGGATCAACCACGGCGACCATCAAGTCTTCCCTCTTCATTACCAGGAGGGACGCCCACCCATGAATCATGATGAGATTGCCTTATCCTACTTGCTAGCCACTGAGCTTAACAAGCAATTGGGGGATGCAATACAGTTATTAATAGATGGCAAAGAGATTCCCCTGACTATTGTCGGAATCTATTCAGATATCACAAATGGGGGTCGGACAGGTCAAGCCCTAGCACAAAGTTGGCAGCTACCTAGCTTAAGAAATTCGCTTTATATTAGTTGTAAGGGAGATAGGGACGTCACTGACCTTGTGCAAGATTTAAGACAGGACTTCCCCTACTTGCAAATCATCGAAGTGGATGATTACCGCCAGGAAATATTGGGTGCAACCTTGAATAACTTGAATAAAGTTGCTTGGATTGCCTTCATTACGGCAGCGATTCTACTATTACTAATTGCGATTTTATTTAATTATTTGATGGTCGTTAAAGATCGATCGATAAATGCTACGCTCAAGGCCGTCGGCTTCTTATCCTATCAAATTACTTATCGTTATTATTTAAGTGTCATCATCGTTGCCTCAATTAGTCTGCTTATAGGATTCCTTCTCACTCAGAACTTAGGTCAATTGCTGGCTTCTAGCTTTATGCAGGGACTGGGGATTGGTCACTTTAACTTTACTAATCCAGATTGGGTCACATACTTGCTTCAAGGAGGATTCTTCATAGCCTGGGTAGGGTTAGGAACCGCCCTTAGTGTCAGAGAAATCCCCGACATGATAGTTTCTGAATATATTAAGGAGTGATGGAGATGCAAACGTTACTTAAGGCTCAGCAAGTCAATAAATATTTCGACCAAGCAAGCAGTAGAATACATGTCCTCCAGGATGTCTCTGTCGACATTCAAGCCCAAGAATTCATTGCCATTATGGGCCCTTCAGGATCAGGCAAGTCAACTCTGCTATTCGCCTTATCAGGTATGGACAAGATTGATAGTGGAGATATTTGCTTTCAAGGGAATGATTTGAACGACCTTTCTGATGAAGAACTAGCTCGAATTCGCCGGCAAGAAATGGGCTTTGTTTTTCAACAGCCTACCTTTATCCAGCAACTATCCATTATCGATAACATTATGTTGCCTTGCTATAACGACTATTCTGGCGACAAAAACCAACTCTATTCGAAAGCTCAACAACTGATGCAGCGAGTAGGTATCATGGGGTTGGAGCAACGGATGGTTCATGAGGTCTCAGGCGGGCAACTACAAAGAGCTGCCATCTGTCGTGCGATTCTCCATCAGCCTGCCCTCCTCTTTGCCGATGAACCCACTGGCGCTCTTAACAGCCAAAGCTCTCAAGAAGTTCTTACTCTTTTTGAAGTCTTGAATCTGGAAGGTATGGCTATTCTGTTAGTGACTCATGATCCGAACGTTGCTGCTCGGGCTAAGCGAATCTTATTCATGAAAGACGGCCAGCTAGAAACTGATCTCCGCTTCGATCAAGAAGAGACAACCGATAAGTTTCAAGCTGTGCTCGATAAGATGGCAAAATTGGGGATTTAAGGGGGAACGTTATGCGTCAACAGGCTAAACACTACCGAACTTTCCTTATTCTATGGCTTGGACAGTTAATCGCTGCAACAGGGCATGGGGTTTCATCATTTGCTATTGGTATTTACGTTTATCGCCTCAGTCAGCAGGCCACTGCCATTTCCATGGTAAGTCTGGCAGCCTTCCTACCTTCAATCATCCTAGCTCCATTAGCAGGTATCTTGGCCGATCGTTTTGATCGGCGGATGTTAATGATGCTGGCTGATGGGGTTAGTTCGCTTGGTTTAATTAGCATTCTATGGCTTTATTATTTGGGCCAATTACACGTTTGGCATGTTTTGATGGGGGTCACTTTTTCTTCTGTTTTTCAAGCACTTCTAGAACCTGCCTACCGAGCAACAGTATCCGATATTTTACCAGAGGAAGATTATGCTAATGCTTCTGGTCTGGTTCAATTAGCTTCTTCAGCCAAATTCCTAGTCGCACCAGCTATCGGTGGCTATCTTATGACCAGACCCAATGGTATTAGCCTGGCATTACTTCTAGATATCCTAACAATTCTTGTTACACTGGCTACTACCCAATGGGTTCGCCACCGGCTTGGCCAGGTCAAATTCAAAAAGCAATCAGAAAGCTTATGGCAAGATTTTAAGGCTGGAAGCGATTATTTATTGGAACACAGTGGCATTCTAACTTTAATGCTACTAGCAGCTAGTCTGACTTGTTATCTAGGAAGCATTCAAATTCTTATTCAGCCCTTAGCTCTGAGCATCACTAACAGCCAAACCTTAGGTCAAGTCATCTCATTAGGAGCTATCGGTATGCTCTTATCCAGCCTATTAGTGGGTTGGAGAGGGATTCCTGCTGGCAAAGAACTGAGCCTTCTTCGAATGGGTATGGTGATCTGTGGCTTATTTATTATTGGACTAGGTCTCAGTCGAAGTGTGGCTAGTTTGACCTTATCTTGTTTCTTGATTTTTCTAACTTTACCAGTTATGACTAGTTCGCTAGAGACCTTGATGCGCTTAGTTATTCCTTCAGGTATCCAGGGGCGCGTTTGGGGCATACTTTCTTTTTTGTCTCAGATGGGTTACTTGATCGCTTACTTGTTATCAGGTCCCTTGGCTGATTATGTCTTTGAACCCCTCTTACTAGAAGGTGGATTATTAGCTTCGACTCCTATTGATAATTGGCTTGGTATCGGTCCTGGTAGAGGGATTGGCTTACTCTTCGTGTTAGCTGGAACTTTACTCTTATTGACAGCTAGTCTACTCATGAAAAATAAGCCTATCTCTCTCTTAAGAAGGGACCTCACCTAATCAAACATGGCCCATTCACACTTGAGTAATCACTCAACTGTATCAAAAATCACGCGGTAACGGTGAATAACGCTTGATTTAACTAGCCACTGACCTTTAATCCGCTCAAAGGTATCCTGGTAGTATCCATAGCCATCAAAAGCAGCAATGCCATGATTAAGAACCCGGTCTTCAAAGGGAAAAATTGCTCGAGCTGCTGTCGGCGATAGAATTTCTACTTCTGGGATGTGACCCATGTGGGCACTTTGAACATTATCACCCATTAACCGCTTGGCGTTAGCGATAATTTCCTGACAAGATCTTGAAGGCTCTCGCTTGGCAGGGATTAAGGGGTGCTGACCCTTAACAGGGTCGTAAGCTACCTGAGAGGTATCGAATAGACATTCTGGAGCAAAGACCGTCTCCAATAAATCAAAATTCTTGGAATCAATGGCACGCCAATAGCGAGCCTTACACTGTTTTATTTCTTCAATTGCTGACAACTCTTCTAATCGATCCATTAGAATCACTCCTCGACACTTCTCTTATAAAGAGAATAATATTTTTTAATATTATACTCTTTTTTGCAAGAGATGATAGTAATGATTTCAATCACTGATAAATTTTGTAAAGCGAGTGTCTCTCGGTCAGAAATCCCCAAGACGTTCTTTATCTATTTTCTACATATGATAAAGTTTAGACTGTTTAAAGTATCTAAATTCCAGAAAAGACAGGGTCCTTATTTGAGGTAAGCGTTTTTTTGCACTATAATAAATAGTGTAATGATACTAAAGGCAGAAAAGGAGAATGTTTAATGAGATTAGAAAATAAAGTTGCAGTAATTATCGGCGCCACTTCTGGTATTGGAATGGCCACTGCTGAACTATTTACTAAAGAAGGAGCTAGTGTCATTTTCTGCGGACGTCGAGAAGAAAAAGGTAAAGAGGTTGAAAAAGAACTAGCTCAATATGGAAACGCTGAATTCTTCCAAGCTGATGTCACTTCAGAAGAACAATGTAAAGCACTAGTTGATTATGTTGTTGATAAATATGGCCGCATTGATATTTTCTCTAACAACGCCGGTGTCCTTTATGAAGATGATTTTCTAGAAGTTGATATGGAAGACCATTATGATCGCTTGTTCAACACTAACTTACGCGGACCATTTAGAGCTTTGCAGTTAGTTATTCAACAAATGCTTAAGCAAGAAAACGGTGGATCTATTGTCAATACTGCTTCTGTTGGAGCTGTATCTACACTACCGTTTAATATCCCTTACTCAGTTTCTAAGGCGGCCATGCTTCACTTGACTAGAAACCTTGCCAAAACCTATGCTGATAAAGGCATTAGAGTGAATGCGATCTGTCCAGGCTTAACTTATTCAGAAATGGTTGAACCAGGGGATGACTTTGATAAAGCTGTTCTTCCAAATGTTCCAATGGGACGTGGAGCTCAAACTGAAGAGATTGCTAATGCGATCTTGTTCTTAGCTTCTGATGAGTCTTCTTACTTAACAGGTCAAGCTTTAATTGTTGATGGTGGATTATCACTTAACTAATTGAATCCAATACGACTAACTGACCTCTCTCACTTTCTGTGAGAGGGGATTTTTTGATCCAAAATAAAATTTATCCTAAACAGACTCAAACTGATTTGGTAAGCATATTTATTAAATAATGTCATATATATTTGACAACTCTTTATTGTCATGTATAATAGACATAGTAAGTCATTTATAGATGACATTAAACTCTAAGGAGGGACATGTATGTGAATCGTGTAAAAGAACTTCGGCAACAAGCTCAGCTAAAGCAGAGCGAACTAGCTGCTATCGTAGGAATTGCTAGGCAAACCTTATCACTTATTGAAAATGATCGGTTTAACCCTTCACTAGACTTATGTATTAAATTAGCAAAGGCTTTAAATACAGATTTAAATACACTTTTTTGGAAGGATGATAAGCATGAATAAGTCTTGGACCACATATAAAAAACGTTTTTGGGGCATTAATGGAAGCTTTGATGAGTATAAGCAGGCTATCCTTAATGAGATTGGCAACCGGGCCTATATGCTGACCTTCTCGATTGGGATTATCAATAATTTTATTGCAATCTTATTGGGCAATATCAGTTATCAAGTGGCTTTCTTCTACTTGATTATCACAAATATCATTTTTGGTGCTGGTATCGCTGGCTACTCATTACATCAGCTACGTAAATCCGGTGCTTTAATGATCGAGACCGATTCAAGCCACTATAAATTAACAATTAGTGATATTAATCGTTCCGTTTTACGGAGTAGTTTAATTTTTTTAATCGGAATGTTTTTCCTAACCTTTCTCCTTGAATTAGTGAATCCTAACGGAGGCATTGATTCATTTTTCCAATGGACTACCCTAATTCGGGTAATCGGTTCCAGTATTATATTTGGACTCCTAATAAGATATTTTGCGATTCGCAGAGTCAAGGAATATGAAGATGAGTAGGCGCATAGTCATTACTGAAGACTGGTAATGGCTCTATGGCTTGAAGAGCAAATAAGGTGTCAAGCATTCAGAGAGAATGGCTTGACACCTTATTTACTTTCGTTATAAATTCTGGTCTTACTTGATAAAGATCCCTTGAAGGCCGATCATCACTAGCGAATACATCACAGCAACGATAAACATAGGTGCCGTAAAGGCCTCTTTATAGGCTGATCTGGGTGACTGATTTGCAATTAAATAAGTCCTGATCTTTTGACGATTCATGACGATGATGGTAAATGTGACCACAGCGATCAACAACAATATACTCCATTCAACTGGACCAGCAAGACTTGGATCAAGATTGTTAATCAAGTTATCGACAATCCCGCCGTAGATAAAATTATTGATAAAGTGCAAAAGGATTGCCCAAGCTAAAGAGTATTCCATCGTAATATAACAGGCTACTATTCCCACAAAAAAAGTCGCCAGTAGTGTTGGAATATGATAATGGATCATAGCAAATAATATAGCTGAAATAACCATTGTTAATAGTTTCCCATGGCCTCTGACCAAGTTCTTCCCTGAACCCCGGTAGACAATCTCTTCAAAGATAGGGGCTAGAAAACCAGAATAAATAACAAGGAAGATCGGAACAGCTGTTAGTTGCACTTGGTTCGAATCCACTCCTAGAACAAAGATAATTAAAGCTAGTTGGTAAACCAATGACAAGGTTGAGAATTTATTAACATCTTGTTTAATTAAGGACATCAGCTTCCTCCTAAATGGATATGATATTGTAACCCAATAAGACTATTTATATCAAATTAAGTTTACGTCTGGATCGATCATAAAAGAATAAGATTAAGAGAATGTTTATTCCGGCTACTAATACACTCCCTTCTATTTTATATTCTCCTCCAGATAGAAGTGTGTTCCCAGACAAGATCATAGAATAAAGGTTTGGATAGTCTTCGGCTAAATTTACTCCTCCGAGAATTAAGGAACCGATAATATTCCAAACAGCATGAGCCATAATCGGCGCTAACAAAGTTTCTTCACTTTCATATAAGGCAGATGTAAATAAGCACATGGTTATGACATTAATCACTGGAACAATACCCGCTTCAAAGGCCCCACCATGTAAAAGAGTAAAAATCATCGTTGTCACTATTACCGCAACTAAAAGGTTATAAGTATCTTTTAGAAGGTGATAGATATAACCTCTTACGAGAAGTTCTTGCATCACAACATTAATAAATGCTGAAAGAATCCATAGCCATAAGAAGGACACTTGATTATTTATAAAATTGACAATAGTTCCAGTTAATAGGAGAATACCTACGATCGATCCAATCCAGAAGATGCCCACAATTGTACCTAGCAAACTCCCTCTTAGCATGACCTGTTTATGAGGAATTTGTATCAATCGTTGATCAAATTTCAAGAAAAGAACCGTAAATAGTATGATGACAGTTAAAGGGATCAATTCCGCCGAAAATCTCCAAACAGCTGGAGGCCCATCGGGTATTTCGATTATAACCGATAAGACGATCCATCCTAGAAAGAAAACTATTATTTTTAAAAATATTCTAAGAAATTTCTTCATCAATACACCTTCTAAAATATAAGCCATTCTTACTTATAGTGAATTTATTACTATGTCATAAGATATTTGCTAAATAAAATCATTGACTAGGACCTTGTTTTGGACTTTAAAGTCAAGCTTGGCTTTTTGTTAAGAGAACACAAGCTTCTACATGTGTTGTGGTTAAGGTATTAATGCAATATGGTATGTGGAATATGGCTTTTAGCTGTGATTATATACCCACTTTATAAAGTTTCATAAATTCTTCAGCAAAGTTTGTCACTAATTTACGGTCCAAGGCTGTCGCGAGAGTTTCTTTATTAAAATTCGCTGCTTTTGACCAATTATATGAGCCGTGCATTACATAGTCGAGGTCAATTATACAGAACTTATCATGCATCCTGTTATTACCATAATACCCGAACTTTTTTATAACCTTCAAATCAAAACCATTCAGTTTTAATTGAGTAATC
>NZ_JADD01000037.1 GCF_000518205.1 Hutsoniella sourekii ATCC 700629
TAGGACGACGTCCTTTAAGAGATTTATGTTCAGTGGCGTTATCTTGAGCCAGTTGGGCATCATAACTAGCTGATTGAACACGTTTAAGTTCACGATAAATTGTTGAGCGGTGTCGCCCAATGGCTTGAGCAATTTGACTAGCTGTATAGCCCTCATGATAAAGTACTTCTATTTTTGAACGGTCTTCTATGGTAAGATGTTTGTAGCTCATAACAGGTCCTCCGTGTGTGTTTTTGTGGTTACTAACATTTTACACGAACCTGTTATGGGTTTTCTTGTTTGTCGCAATTAATTTTACAATCTATCTTTTATTAATGCGATGACTTTTTATGAAAGTAAGGGAGAGGCGTTAGTGAATGTACCTTTATCATTAACCTATTGTTTGTTATTTATAGGCTTAGGTTATTTATTATTTGCTAGACGTGAAATAAAATGATGCAGGAGGAGCCATGTTATTTTTTGTTTTGATACTGGGGATGAGTCTAGGTTTTGCACTGGCTTATTATTGGTTCAAGCGAGAGTCAAAGTCTCTTCATCAGCAAATCCAAGGGATTCTTCAGGAACCCTATTCGATTCGGCGCTTGACCTTAGATCACGGTAATTTGACATGGGCGAATTTAGTCATTGATTTGAATCGGTTATTGGATTTATACCAAGAGGAGCTAAGCAAGGATCAACAGCAAGCACATGAATTAAGAAGTCAGTTGGCTAGTTTATCTCATGACTTAAGGACTCCTCTAACAGCCATTAGTGGGTATTTGGAATTATTAGACCAACCAGGACTGTCACAAGTAGATCAGCATCGTTACTTGGCAACTATTCAGGAACGAACGCGATTTCTTAATCAGTTGATTCAGTCACTCTTCTTCTTATCCAAGCTAGAGACGGGTGGAGTTACCTATCATCTAGAAGCTGTTCACTTGAATCTTCGACTGGAAGAGGCGCTCGCTGCCTCCTATAAACAGATCATTAACCATGGAATGGATCTGCAAGTGAGTATCGAAGAGACACAAGCAGTGGTTACTGAGTTGGCAGGTGTTGACCGTATTTATGCGAATTTAATTGCAAATTTTATCCAACATGGTCAAGGACGAACTGAGATCAGCCATAAGCAGCAAGCGGGTGCAATCATCACAAGAATTCAAAATCAAGTGAAGGATATAGAAACGCTTGAAGTGGAGAGAATCTTCGAAAAACATTATACGGGATCTGGTAAACGAAATTACAAGAATAGTGGCCTCGGTTTGTCTATTGTCAAAGATTTATGTCAACAACTTGGCCACCAGGTTGAAGCACACATGGAAGCAGATTGTTTTATTGTTGAGATTATTTGGTAAGAAATATCAGAAAGGACGATTAATATGATTATGACGACTACGGGTCAAGTTGATGGAAGACAGATCGTTGATTACCGAGGAATTGTATTTGGAGAAGTAATTACTGGGATTAATATGTTTAAAGATATGGGAGCGGGACTGCGTAATATCTTTGGTGGACGGTCCCAAGGTTACGAGAATGAGCTAACTCTAGCAAGAGAAGAGGCCCTTAAAGAAATGGAACAGCGTGCGTTAGAATTAGGTGCCGATGCCGTAGTAGGCGTCAAGATGGATTATGAAGTATTGGGTGCCGATAACGGGATGTTAATGGTTACTTGTTCAGGGACGGCTGTTGGCTTAACTTAATTTTTAAGCTGGTGATTAGTAGAATCACCAGCTTATTTTGTTTATAGACTTGACAAAATTTTAATAAGATCTATAATGAATATATATTCATATGAAATATAAATCATTTAAGAGGGGGATTATCATGTCTAATAAGCAACACACCCATCACGATCATGAACATAGCCAGGACCATGGTCACGAACATACTCATAGTCACGGCAAAGCACCAGTGATTGCTTATGCCATTGGATTGACACTAGCTATTATAGGTTTAATCTTGCCGGATAGTGTTAATTCGATTAAACCATTCTTGTTTATTACCGCTATGATTTTATCAGGCTATCATGCTGTATTTATTGAAGGCGTATCAGATACAATTAAGCAATCGAAACAATCAGGAACTTTCAGACCCAACTCCCACCTATTGATGGGACTAGCAGCGATAGGTGCCTGCCTATTAGGTGAATATTGGGAAGGAGCCCTCTTGATTTTGATTTTTGCGGGCGCTCACTTCTTGGAAGACTATGCTCAGGGACGGTCTCAGCGTGAGATTTCCAAGTTGATGGAGATGAACCCCAATCAAGCTCGTCTAGTCAAAGACGATGGCAGTATCGAAGTAGTCCCGGTTGAGGATTTACAAGTAGGCGATCAAGTTCAAGTTCTCAACGGAGGTCAAGTACCCATTGATGGTAAGATTCTCTCCGGGAACACCAGTATTGACGAATCTTCAATTAATGGAGAGAGTATTCCCAAGGAAAAGACGGTCGGGGATGAGGTTTTTGCATCAACTATTAATGGAACAGGAACCATTGTTTTAGAAGTCACTAAAGATAATCAAGACACGGTATTTGCTAATATCTTGAAGTTGGTTAACCAGAATAAAAACAATCAAACCATTATTGGTAGCAAAATCAAAAAATATGAGCCGACCTATGTCAATATTGTTTTAGTTGGTGTGATCGCATTTATGTTATTGATGCCGGTCCTATTTGATTGGTCTTGGCAGCAGGCTTTCGATCGTGGCTTGACGATCTTAGTCTCTGCTTCCCCCTGTGCTCTAGCTGCTGCAACGATTTCTGCTTCTTTATCTGCAACCTCTAATCTGGCTAAACATGGTATCTTATCAAAGGGATCACACTTTATATCCCAATTAGCGGAATTGGATGCCATTGCCTTTGATAAGACAGGTACTTTAACTTATGGTAAGCCAGAAGTAACAGATTATTACTTTACTGGTTCAGTTGATGAGACGGAGGTTTTACCGATTGTAGTTTCGATGGAAGCCCAATCCAATCATCCGTTGGCTCGAGCTATAATGAATTATTTTACAGATTATCAAACATTTGATTTAGAAGTTGATAATAAGATCGGTAAGGGCTTGGTGAGTCATTATCAAGGGCATGAATATAGCATTGGTAAGCCAAGTCTCTACCAAGGAGTAGATAAACAAATATCAAGCCGAGCGGACCAATGGTCCAGTGAAGGCAAGACCTCAGTATATGTTGCTCGTGACCAGGAAGTCATTGGGGTGATCTCAATGATGGATCTTCCTAAGGAAAATGCCAAAGAAGCGATTCGCTATTTCAATGAAGCCGGTATTCATACCACCTTGATTTCTGGGGATGCTCAGGGGGCTGCTGAAGCAGTGGGACATCAGTTAGGTCTTCAAGAAGTGATTGCAAATGTCCTACCAGAGGATAAATCTAACTATATCAAGGACCAACAGGATCGTTTTGGTCTAACTGCCATGGTGGGTGATGGAGTTAACGATGCACCCGCTTTAGTGCAAGCGGATATCGGGACAGCGATGGGGCATGGAACGGATGTAGCAGTGGAAGTTTCTGACCTGGTCTTAATGCAGGACGATCTAGGCCACCTGGTGTATGCTCATCAGACTGCTCAAAAGATGAACCGAGTTATATGGCAAAACATTATCTTCGCGTTACTTGTTGTTGTTTTCCTTATTACTGTCAGTTTCTTGGGTCTATCGGATATGGTCTTATCGGTTATTATCCATGAGGGGTCTACCTTAGTAGTAATTGCCAACGGTCTTCGATTATTAAGAAATTAGTTTTTATCCTTCTAGTTAATGATCTATTAACTAGAAGGATTTTCTCTTAGTAAGCTACTGTTCCTGTGAGTCTAATAAAGATGTCTGATTAGACAATTATTAAAATAGGAGTATAATTAATCTGTTGAAACAATTGAATAATTTAGGAGGAATGTTAACATGTCTTATCTTGAAAGAGCGCGTGAATTATTTGAACCGGCGGTAGCTTTCCGTCGTCAGTTACACGAAAATCCGGAAATCGGTTTTGAATTACCGGAAACGGTCAAAGCAGTTAAGGCTAAATTGGATGAGTTTGGCATTGAATATACCATGGTCGGTGACAGCGATGGCATTACTGGAACCCTTGGTGACTCTTCGAAGGGTAAGACATTATTACTTCGTGCGGATATGGATGCCTTGCCAATCACGGAAAAATCCAAGCATGACTTCGTATCCAAAAATGAAAATGGTCACCTTTGTGGCCATGATATGCATACCACAACTTTATTAATGGTTCTAAAAATGTTAAAAGAAAAGGAAGACCAATTAGAAGGAGAAATTCGCTTCCTCTTCCAACCAGCAGAAGAAACACTTAATGGCGGTCGAGTTATGATAGAAGAAGGGTTCCTAGATAAAGCTGCCCCTGATGCTGGGATGGCCTTACATATGTGGCCTGTAGCTGAGAAAGTAGATATTGAAGTGGCTCACAACGAAGCCTTGGCTTCCGCTTTAAACTTCAAGATTACAGTGAAGGGTGTTGGAGCTCACGGTGCCATGCCTCATATGGGGGTTGACCCAGTGTTTGTTGCTAGTCAAATTATCAATGCAGCCAATGGGATCTTGGCCCGTGAATTACCATCTAATCGTGGGGCTTCATTATCAATGGGTAGTTTCCAAGCGCCAGGTGGAGCGATCAATGTTATACCGGACACAGTAATTTTGGAAGGAACTTCTCGTTCACTTTACCCAGATTCAGCTGAACATGTGGCTAAACGTTTACCTGAAATCGTTGAACACATTGGTAAGGCATTTAGAGCCGAAACTGAATTTGAAGTGATGGCCGATGTTCCAGCCTTGATTAACACAGAAGAAATAACAGAGCAAGTACTTGCTTCAGCCAAAGAAGCTATCGGATCAGAATATGAGGTCAAAGAAATTGGTAGCTTCCTAGCTTCCGAAGACTATGCACATATCGCCAGCAAATTACCAGAATCTTGCTACTTCTTCGTTGGTTGTCCATTACCTAACGATAAGGGTGAAACCTTTGCCGTTCACCATCCGGAAGTTCAATTTAATGAAGAAGCCTTAGTGGTTGGATCTGCAACCATGGCAACAGCTGCTACAAACTGGTTGCGTGACAATAAATAAGTAGCTGCCTATTCCACCGCTTTAAATAAAGCGGTGGTTTTATTATTAAATAGAATGAGCAGGTGTCACTTGTAGGTTAGCTTGAATGCTAGTGAGCGAATCGCTTGTGATTAAACCTTATCCTTGCGACAATAAAGGGGAATTAATTTAAAGGAGTGTGTAGTGATGACAACCGTATATCAGAAAGATTATGATTACCCAGTTGAAGCTAATAAATACCGTCTGGTAATCAGTCAAACTTGTCCTTTTGCTCAACGGACAGATATTACTAGAAGTTTATTGGGACTTGAAGAAGTCATCTCATTAGGGGTGACTGGTCCCATTAAGACAGATAAGATTTGGGACTTTTCTCAGGATCCTGAAGGTCAAGATCCAGTCTTAGAAGTTGAATACGTCAGTGAATTATACAAAAATACCAACCCTGACTATGACGGACCTTATTCGGTTCCAGTACTAGTGGATGTTGCCAGTAAGCAGGTCGTTAATCAAGAGTCCTTAGATATTATCAAAGATTTTGCCACCCGCTTTGAACCCTTGCATCAACCTGGAGCTCCAGATCTTTACCCAGAAGACCAACGAGCAGAGATTGATGAATGGTTTAGCCGGATTGGTAGCGAGGTGATGGCTAGTCCTTATGGCGTCTTACGAGCAGAAGACCAGGAGAGTTATGATCAGCACTCAGATACTTTCTTCGGAATTCTAGAAGAAATTGATGAGCGTCTGGCTAGCCAAGAATATTTAATGGGATCATCCTTAACCCTAGCAGATGTGGTCTTATATACACCACTGGTTCGTTTTGAACCTTTATTTTATCCATCATTTGGCTTAAATAAACACCGCTTACAAGATTATCCGAATTTATGGGCTTATTTACAGAAACTCTACCAAATTCCAGCCTTCAAAGATTCCACCCACATTGAGGCGATACGCCAAGGTTCTTATTTAGGTAAGAACGGCCGTGATTATTTTGGACGTGAAGTCCTACCTGCTGGCCCTCAATTAAAAGAGTGGGATGCCTAGAAATGAAAAAAGAGCTCCAAACAAGATTCTCAAAAGAATACTTGTTTGGAGTTCTTTTTATGGATTAATACTGCCCGATAAATTCACGTAGATTCTTATGTAGCTGACTGACTAATTGATCAGGTGCTACTTGCCTGATCTTGGCTAGAGCGTTTATATTCGATCTCATCGCTTGTTGATAGAAACTGACTTCATCTAAGGCTTGGCTGGTATGAGACTGGGCCCAGATGATGGCATCCAGACCATCACTTTCAATCAATAATCGATCACTCGGTGTTTGTTTAGCAACTTGCTGGACGGCGGGATTAGAAGTAATATCCGGACCGACACTTAGGTAGACACCGAAATCAAGATAAGACTTCAAGGTTGTTAAGTTCGAACTGGAAAACCAATGAACATAATAACGGTTGGGGTAGTCATGAATAATGTCTAAGATCAAATCTTCATATCCTTTTGTATGGAGGATCACAGGTTTTTCTAGTTGATGAGCCAGTGCCAATTGCTTGTAAAAACTCCTAAGTTGAACATCCAGATCAAGGTCTGTCCATGGTAAGTCCAGACCGATTTCTCCGATGACATCTGCCTCTTGGAAGTATTCAAGAGGATGTTGGTCAATTTCATCCGCCTCCCAGGGATGGTTGCCGTAGGAGAAGAAGACAGGAGCTTCTGTTTCTTCAAAGAGTGAATGGTTGAGGATCCACTCATTCTTATTTTGACAATTGATGAGGCTCATAATTTGATGGTTAGCTAAGTAATCAGCTAACAAATGACTAGCCCCCAAATGAAGGTGGCTATCACAAATAGGAGTTGGCTTGTAGTTGTTGGTAAATGTCATTACGTAAGGCTCCTTGTCCAGCTATCCATTGTCGGCTCCGCTTGTTGGTATCTATGTTATAGATTCTTTCAACTTGAGCAGGTCGTTGGCTTAACAGGCAGATTCGGTCCGATAAATAGATGGCCTCATCAATATCATGGGTGACGAGAATAGTGGTTCGTGGATAATGATCCAATAGTTCTAATAACCAATCTTGCATCAAGTTACGAGTCATAGCATCCAATGCGCCTAGTGGCTCATCCAAAAGTAAATACTTGGAGGGATTCATTAAGGTTCTTAGAAACGCCACCCGATGTCGCATCCCACCTGATAGTTCATGGGGCATGGCCTCTTTGAACTCTATTAAACCGGCCATCTCAAGCATTTCCATTAATTCACTTTGATCAACAGGAATCTGGTTGATACTCTGGTAGAGGGTGATGTTTTGGCTAACGGTTAACCAGTCCAAGAGCATCGCTTCTTGAGGCATATAAGAGAAGTAAGTATTGAGTGATGTTACTTTTTTGCCATCAACAACTATTTCGCCATTATCCAGGGAAAGTATACCAGCCATAGCCTTCAGGAGACTAGACTTACCCGCTCCAGAAGGTCCTAGGATCGACAGGAATTCTCCTGCTTGAACTTTCAGGTTAATTTGGTCTAATACCAAGCGTCCCCCTAGACTAAGATTGGCTTGCTTTATTTCTACACTCATACTTGACCTCAGTTAAGTAAGTCATTGGTAAACAGAGCCTGGCTGTCGACTTTTTTGTCGATTAATTGATGTTCAAGCATGAAATCAGTATACCCATCCCACACTGAAGCTTCCATCTGTCCCCACTGGTCTGCTTGATCAGTGTAGAGTTTAGAAGCAATTTCTTGGGATTTTAAGATGAAATCACGGTCGTATTCTTTGAGACGGTTAGCCATCAATTCGCCCGCTTCTTGAGGATGAGCCATGGTCTCTTGATAACCTTTCTTGGTGGCTTGGATAAATTTTTTGACCAAGTCGGGATCTTCATCTATTAATTTATCTTGGGCAACAATAATTGGCGTATAATAATTCAAGCGTGGATCAATCGCCTTAAGGGGCATATAATTTAATTCAATGCCGTCCAATTCCGCTTTAACGTTATCCCAAGCTTCAAAGTACCATTGGATATCGTACTGTTTACCTAGTCCGCGTGGTCCTTGCCCGCTGGCTCCAACGATTTTTAGTTGATCTGGGTCAGCACCAGCTAGCTTCATACTCTCTTTCAGTATGGCTTCTTCACTAGGTGATTGCCAACCAGCATAGACCTTTCCTTCAAAATCAGCCGGACTTTGAATGCCACTGTCTTTCAAACTAGCAAAGCCTGATGTGTTCTCCTTCATGATAGTGGCAATAGCTTTAACGCCGATTGTTTCATTGTTGGCGTGGGCGTAGGTTAAGTCCTCTTGGTAGCTGACGCCAAGTTGGGCTTGACCACTAGCTACTGCATTGATACTAGTAAGGTCATTGCCGGGTTCGATAATTTTGAGGTCGATACCTGCTTCTTGATAGTACCCCTTTTCCAAGGCCCAATAGATACCTGTATGGTTGGTATTAGGAACATAATCAAGCATTAGAGTTAAGGTCTGTAACTCTTCAGCTTTAATGAGTCCAGCTGGTAGAAGACACATTAAAATTGTCAAGACAGTTAGAAGTGATAGAAGACGTTTGGGTTTCATTATTAATGACTTCCTTTCAGTAATTGATAATAGAGATACTCCAGACAACGAGCGACCGTATTAAAGGTCAAACTTAAGATTATCACCCAGACAATCGAGGCAAAGACTCGATCAGTAGCAAAGCTGTTCTGCGCCCGAATCATGTAATAACCCAAGCCAGATTCAGCGCTAATCCACTCACCAATAATCGCTCCACCCACACAGTAGGAACTGGCAATCTTCAAGCCTGAGAAGAAACCAACCATACCGTAAGGAATCTTGAGTAAGCGGTAGATATGCCAGTTAGTGGCGCCTAAGGTAGCCAGAAAGCTAACCTGGTCGCTTGAGACTTGCTTCATCCGATCGACAAAGCCAATGACAATCGGGAAGTAGCTTGATAAAACAACTAAGATAATCTTGGGGGTCATCTCAAAGCCAAACCATAAACTTAACAGTGGAGCTAGAACCATGGTTGGTATTGTTTGTGACACGACCAGTAGGGGATAGAGCAAGTGATTAATGGGTTGAAAACGGTCCATCACTAATGCAGTGATAAAGGCCGTCAAGCAAGCAATCGTAAGCCCTATTATAGCTTCCAAACACGTTGTCCAGACATGCTGGTAAAAGCTAGCATCATTAGCCAGTAAGGTTTGGCCCACCTGTCCAGGACCGGGTAAGATATAATCTGGCACTTGTAAGAGTGTCACAGCCACTTGCCAGATTAGTAATAATAAAATTAGACTTAATGCTGTATATAAACTTTTCTTCAAATAAGAGATCCCTCCCAACAAAAAAAGGGTGGAAAGTCTAGGACTCTCCACCACGCGAATTGATTATTTGCTCCCTACAACAGTATTAACTGACAGGTTCGGTGGGTAAAGGCTGCTAACTACCTACTCTCGTGCCGGATACGACATCCCCAGAAATAGACTATTTAATTGTAGGTTCATCATACGCTCTTTCCTCAAAAAAGGCAAGGGAATTATCAAAATGCTCCAAAACATATCGGAAGCTCTATGCTATTATGAGGCTTGTTTTTGTCCGAATGACCAATAATTGATAGCTTCATCTAACAAGTAGTCCTCTGATAAAGCTTGAAGTGAAAACATATTCTTAGGATTATCATTAGGATCATTCAGATAGACAGTCTTATTGACTGGGTCGTACCCTCGAATTACCAAGATATGACCGACAGGTGTAATGTATCCAGGATCAACCGAGGCGACGACAATTTCGCCACGGTCGATAGCCTCTAGGGCTGATTCAAGATCATTGCCGTGGTCCTTGTAGGTGTAATTGAATGCTTTGGCAAAATCAGGGAATATTTGCCAAGAGGTTCCCGCTTCATCTACCCAATAATCATCCTTGCTCCAGTTTAAAATATCAACAGGGGTAGTTTGAGGGTTATTGAAGCCAGCATCTACCATAGCTAGAGAAACCAGGGCACAGCCAGCTAGACGCATATTATCTTCATCTGTTGGACCATAATCTAGCTTAGCCCAACGCGGATCAGATTGTAGCATCAATGGTACATTAATCTGCCGAGCCGACTCCACAACCGGAGTGAACTCCATGGGATGGCTTGGAAAATAGGCATAGCCTAAGTTTTCAATTTTAAGTTTATTTTTTTCGATTTCTTTAACAATTTCTTCTTGGTGGGGAAGAATATCACCTCGGTATTTAGCTGTAGCGACTTTTTGAAGGGTAGCGACCTTGTCAGGATCATTGAAGCTGAATTGTTTGAGGGCTTCTTCATGACTGGGTAGTAGGGGCTCTTCAACAACAGACTCTGCTGAATCTTCAACTACTAATTCTTCTTGAATTGTGGACCGGTTGATATTAGTGAATAACCAAATAATACTACTGGCTGCCAAGACGATCAATGTGACCGACAAGCCAAGTATAAGGTAATTCTTATGCTTTGATTTCATATGGGGCTCCTTATAATTCTAATGAATATTATTATAACAGATGTCAAGAGGCCATAAAATATAAATGTTTTAATTTTTATTGAATAATAATTTGAAAAGACTGGACCATCTTGCTTAAGTTAAGCGGATTCATAGCTATCAGGGTCTGTTCATTTGACTTGAAGTGCGTTATGATAGGTGCGGTATTTTATAGAGTATTGTAATCTTTGACAAGTGAGGCAAAGGATAAATGAATAAACGAATAGTTTTTGGTACTTTGGGTTACATCATGTGGTTGGAGGCCATTCTCCTCTTGGTTCCCATCTTTGTAGGTCTTTATTATCAAGATTCTTCAAGTGTTATCTATTCATTTGTGATAACAATAGGGGTTTTACTAGTAATAGGCTTTTTGTTACGCATGCTGATGCCCCAAAGCCCCCAATATACATTAAAGGAAGGTTTTGCAGTGACCGCCTTGGCTTGGTTTTTATTAGCCTTCTTTGGTGGTCTGCCATTTGTGTTGGCAGGGGAAATTCCTTCTGTGATTGATGCCACTTTCGAAATGGCTTCAGGTTTCACTACGACTGGAGCTAGTATCTTGACTGACGTGGAAGCCTTAAGCCAGTCGATGCTATTTTGGCGGTCTTTTTCCCATTTAATTGGTGGGATGGGTGTTCTCATGTTTGCTTTTGCTATTTTGTCTGAATTAGGGCAAGGTTCGGTTAATATTATGCGCGCAGAAGTTCCAGGTCCAGAATTTGGTAAGTTGTCGGCTAAGAATCGCACAAGTGCACAGATTTTGTATGGTATGTATTTGGTTATGACGCTAGTTTTAATTCTTTTACTAATATGTTCTGGTATGAAGCCATTTGATGCGATTATTCATGCTTTTGGGGCTGCAGGCACAGGGGGTTTTTCAAATAAAGCGCAGAGTGTCGGGGCCTTTAATAATCCGCTAGCTGAATATATCTTAGCAGTGGCAATGGTTATCTTTGGGGTTAACTTTAACTTATATTATTTACTTCTAAAAAAACATTTTCGTAAGGTTTGGGCCAACGAAGAGTTGCGTTTATTTTTAGTGATTGTTGCCTTGTCAACAGGCCTTATTATGATGAACCTGTACCCTGATTACCGATCATTGGAGCATTTGTTCCGTGATGCTTTCTTTACGGTAACGACTATCATCTCTACAACAGGTTATGCGACTGCTGACTTTGGTGCCTGGCCCTTATTTTCACATATTGTCTTGCTAATTATCATGTTTACAGGGGCCATGGCAGGGTCGACAGCAGGAGGTATTAAAGTATCCCGTGTCCTCATCTACTTGAAGACACTCAAGGCAGAAATTCGGCGGTCAGTGAATCCACGCCGGATTATCCCCATTCGAGTGGATGGACAGACACTAGAGCCTAATTACTTGTTGTCAGTCTTTATCTACTTAGCGGTTTACTTATTGATCTTTGTGATGGCAGTCTTACTAGTCTCTGTGTCGCAAAATGACTTTATGACCGCCTTTAGTGCCGTTTCTGCAACTATTAACAATATTGGTCCGGGTATGGGTCTGGTAGGGCCCACTGGGAGTTTTGCCTCCTTTACACCTATTTCCAAAATGGTCTTAACTTTTGTAATGATTGCGGGACGGTTGGAGATATATCCGGTGCTAATGTTATTGATGCCAAGTGTTTGGAAAGAAAGTCATTGAGGTAGAATATGAAAATAGTTATTTGTGGGGCTGGCCAAGTCGGAGAGGCGATTGTTGATTCATTATGGGAATCAACCGACATCACCTTGATCGATCCTAATGAAGAAATTTTGAATAGTAATTATTCCAAGTACGATATTCAAGGAATTATTGGTTCGGCTGTAAGTATCAATGTTTTGCGTGAGGCTGAAGTTGAGTCTGCCGATGTCTTCATTGCAGTTACCAATTCAGATGAAAGTAATATCATAGCCTCGCTCTTAGCCCAGAATCTAGGAGTTGATCATGTCTATGCTCGAGTTAGAGATCCTAAATATTATGAGGATATTCAATTTCTGAAGGAGTCCTTGGGCGTCGCTGAGATTATTAATCCTGAACAAGATGCCGCAACCTTGATTCGTCAAATTCTTCGTTTCCCTTCAGCTAATAGTATTGACAAGCTACTTAAACGCCGCGCGCAATTAGTGGAGATTACCGTTGACAAGAATAGTCCTTTGGCTAATCGATCACTAGTGGATTTGACCGATATTTTTGATGGTAGGGTCCTAGTTTGTGCTATTGAGCGTGATTCAGAGGTCATTATTCCCCAAGGGACTGATCACATTCAAGTGGATGACAATGTCTTTGTGACAGGTATGCCGGATGACTTGAAGAATTTCTATAAGAAAATAAGAGCCAATAGCCGACCATGCCGGCGAATTCTTATTATTGGTGGCGGTAATATTAGTCATTATTTGCTAGCCCAGCTCAATCAACCCCGCATGACCGTCAAATTGATTGAACGTGATCACCAGCGGGCTATTAAAATAGCTGAAGCTTATCCAAATGTTGAAGTAATCCATGGTGATGAGACTGACCAGGATTTATTGATTGAAGAAGGTCTTGAAACCTATGATGCAGTAGTTAGCTTATCTCTAGCTGATGAAGAGAATATACTTATTTCATTATTCGCCCATTCACAAAAAGTTAGAAAAGTCATTGCTAAGGTGGACCGCCCATACTTACTCAAGCCGATTGCTCATATGGGACTTGAGAGCTTAATTACACCTAAACACCTGGTGTCTGAGCGGATTATCCGTAAAGTTAGGAGCTTGATAGCTACTAAGGATTCTGCCGTTGAGAACTTGCATAAGATCGTAGGAGGAGCAGCTGAGGCCTTGGAATTTAAGGTGCTCCGGGAGTCACCGATTACCAACCGGCCTCTCAAAGACTTACAACTTAAAGATCACACCCTAATGGCAGGGATCCTGCGTCAAGATCAATTGATCTTTCCAGGGGGCGAGGATCAAATCTTAGTCGGAGACACCGTAGTTATTGTCACCAAGCAGAAAGCGGTACACGATATTAATCAACTGATTGCCTAATCAGCAAAAAACTTGCTAATCAAAAACATTTCGATTAGCCTTAGATGAGTAAGGAGTGAGACCGTAAAATGAAATTTATTTCGTGGAATATTGATTCGCTAAATGCGGCCTTGACTAGTGATTCTAATCGGGCCCAATTATCTAGACAGGTACTTGAGACTATCAACCATTATCAACCGGATATTATTGCTATTCAAGAGACCAAGTTGTCTAGCAAGGGTCCGACTAAGAAACATCAAGAGCATCTCGCCTCTTGGTTCAGTGATTATGACTATGCTTGGGTCTCTTCCAGAGAACCGGCTCGTAAGGGGTATGCAGGTAATATGGTTCTGTACCGTAAAGGCTTAGATCCACTTGTTAGCCTTCCTGAGATTGGGGCCCCTTCCACCATGGATGCAGAAGGGCGGATTATTACCCTGGAATTTCCTGACTTCTACTTCACCCAAGTGTATACCCCCAATGCAGGTAATGCCTTGGCCCGCTTAGAAGATCGTCAACTATGGGATATCAAATATGCCGATTACTTAGAGTCCTTAGACAAGGTGAAACCAGTGGTTGCTACAGGGGACTTTAATGTTGCTCACCATGAAATTGACCTAGCTCATCCTGAATCTAATCGTCGTTCTGCTGGATTTACAGATGAAGAACGGCATGGCTTTACTCAGCTATTAGCTAGAGGTTTCACGGATACCTTCCGCCACCTACACGGAGACGTAGAAGGACGCTATACTTGGTGGGCTCAACGAGTGAAGACCAGCAAAATTAATAATTCTGGTTGGAGAATTGATTATTTCTTAGTCAGTGATCGAATCAAGGACCAGGTGGTCGAATCAGATATGATCGATTCAGGAACTAGACAGGATCATACACCGATCTTATTGGAAATAGAGCCGTTATAATGGCTAGCTAGAAGCCTAAAAAAGATCCTTCAACCCTGAACCGCGGCTGATGTGACCCCCAAAAGTTGGAGTTTATAATTGAATACTTAGGCAACGTATTGAGTGTCCTGTTTTCGGTAATCAACTGGAGATAGGCCACTCAATTTTTGTTTAACTCGCTTGTGATTATAGTAGTGAATATAATTATTGATTCTTTTCTCGAGTTCGTCAAATGAGACTCTTTCTTCTCCATAGTACATTTCTTGCTTAAGTAGACCGAAGAAATTTTCCATGGCTGCGTTATCTAAGCAATTTCCCTTGCGGGACATACTCTGATATATCTTATTATCCTTTAATTTATCAGTCCATTGCCAATTTTGATAATGAAACCCCTGATCAC
>NZ_JADD01000038.1 GCF_000518205.1 Hutsoniella sourekii ATCC 700629
CTTTGCTGTTAACTTTTACATGTTCGTTCTCTTCATAAGTTTCCTTTAACATAAAATTCTCCTTTCTGCCGCTTCCAAATATTCTAAATTGACTGTCAGTGATTAAATCTTACCATATCCTTAGAAGGTCTTCATCTCATCAAATATCTTTTCATCGACCAGTTTCCCAAACACTCGGTCAGTAATCTGGCTTTTCTTATAATTTTTCTTACTTTTATCAAAAAATCAGCCTCTCCACTAGAAATCCTATCTAGCAGAAAGGCTGATTCAATCACATTTACACTACTTTTTCTTCTCCATCAATACCACACTCTCAACATGCATCGTCATTGGGAATTGGTCAACCGGGTAAGCTACTTGTAGTTCATAGCCAAATTCTCTCAGCCAGACCAAGTCTTCCGCTAGGGTCTTGGGATTGCAGGAGATGTAGATGACCTTATCAGTAGCCAGGCGTCCGATGCGGCGCATAACCTTGCCACCGGCACCGCTTCTTGGTGGGTCCAGTAAGAGTAAGTCCGGTTGACCCCATTCTTCTTGGACTTCAACCATCCCCTTACGGGCGTCTCTGGCGAGGAAGTAAGTGTTGTCTAAGCCGTTGTCACGGGCGTTGCGTTTAGCGGATTCGATCGATGTCTCAACGATTTCAATACCAGCTAATTCCTGGCAGCGTCCAGCAAAGGGCAGACTAAAAGTTCCCACGCCGCAGAATAAGTCAAGGACGCGTTGGTCCCTTTCTACTTGCGCCAGATCCAAGGCAAGATCAACCATGCGGTGGGCTTGCTTGGGATTGGGTTGGAAGAAGGTATCAAACCAGATCCGGTAGCGATAGCCATATAATTCATCTAGAATATAGTCTCGACCATGTAGTACTTCTACTTCATCGGCTTGAGTTCGGTCAGCAATGTCTTCGTTCTTGATCCATAACAGGGAGGCTAACTGGTCGAAGGATTCCAGCAAACGATTCTTCAAGTCTGTGGCTGCTTCATCATGCTTAGTCCTTGTCGCAAAGAGTGCTACCATCAATTCTCCAGTCGCAAAGGATTGACGGAGCATCAAGTGACGCAGTAAACCGCTTCGGTCCTCCTTATTGTAATGAGGCAATTGCCAATCCCTTTGCCACTGGCTAACAATCTTTTTAATAGCCATCATCTCAGGAGTTGCAATTAGTGACTCTTCCAAGTCGACTATTTGACGGAAATTACCTTGCTTATGCATACCAAGAGCATAATTCAAGCCAAAGGTAAATTCCATTTTATTCCGGTAATGAAGCGGATCCTCCATACCAATGATAGGTTCAACCAAGTTCTCATCGAAACCTTGTTCAGACAAGTAATGTTTCACTAGGTTTTCTTTGAGTTGAAGTTGGGCAGAATAAGACATAATCTCCAAAGGAGTTCCGCCAGGATGGTCCTGGGGACTGTCGATAACCTTGATTCGGTCCGGGGAAGTTTCTAATAATTCATCATAGTGGACTGTTGCCCGTTTTCTTCCCCTAGCGTTAGGTACCGTCACTCGAACCTTTTCACCAGGTAAGGTGGAAGGAAGAGTTAACTTTAACTTGCGTCCATATGGGCCTTTTTCTGAAGGATGGCGGTAATGAGCCCAGCCATTTCCCTTATCATCCAGCCCTTGGACATTAACTTCTAATATTTCTGTAGGATGGGTATTTCTTGCCATTTGACACCTCTTTGTTTCAAAATTATTGGATTCACGACAGGATTACTGCTTAACAAATTCATCATGGGTACTTATAATACCCCATGCGCTGACTATTAGTGAGACCTCGAATGAGATAATAAGTAGGATTCCCTTCAAAATCTCTCAAAGACCCTAGTTGCTTGTGGCAGAAAGGACAAAATAAACCCTTTTGTTCAGGATCTAGGGGGAATTCAGATTCAATAATTCGAGGAAATTGTAATTTAATTAAGTTGCTTTTACCGCCCTTTTGGTAGATAAGGATGGGCTGTTTGCAGCTATTGCAGGACACCTTGAGCGGGTGTGTGTTCTTAGTCTTACGCATATTTGGATTCATATACTTCATAATAAGCTCCTTTACTCTACCAGTATATCAGATCAAGCAACTCATATTTGCGCTAATCACTTTCCATTATAGCATCTAATTTCCAGCCATGATAAAGTAAAGAAAACTTTACTGAAGGAGATCATTATGGCTGAAATTACACAAACAACTTCTTACCATGATTTACAAGTAGGCGATACTATTCAATCAGAGCCCTTGATAGCGAGCGACGAACGCATTCAATTATTTGCCGAAGCCACAGGTGATTTTAACCCTATCCATCTGGACGAACAAGCAGGCAAGGCCTCCCGTTATGGCGCCCGCGTTGCTCATGGGATGTTTGGTGCTACCATGGTGACGGGACTAGTAGGTACTCTTTTCCCAGGGTCGATTTATGTTTCACAAGATTTTCGCTTTCGCCAACCTGTCTATATTGGTGATCAGTTAACTTGCCAAATTGAGATTATAGCCAAGAAGGATAAGGGCCAGTTCGTTGATGCCAAAACAACCATTATCAACCAAGATGGTCAGAAGGTAATCACCGGTAAGGCTCGGGTGATTCTACCATAAAAAGTTTTTCTAGGCTGTTTATTCTATCAGTCGTCTACAGCTCTAGCAAATAATGAAATTTATTTCACTCAACAGAAAAAGTCGAATCTTCCTAACCAAGATATTAAGAGTTTCTGAGACCTTGTCTCGACGCCCTTACTCGGTTAGGAAGATTCGACTCTTCTTGTTCTTTTGATATTGAATTTTTATTTTAACGTATAGATAACTTTATTTTTGAACGCGGTTGGTTACAGATCCAGTTTCTAGGTATTCGTGGAAGTTATCCATGGATGTTTCTACCATGTTTTTAACTGCTTCGTCTGTATTTGAACCCACGTGTGGAGTAATCAGAACGCGCGGATATAATTGGACTAATTCACGAACCGTTTCATCTGGAATATCGCTTAATTGATCAAACGCTTGGAAGAAGATTGGTCGTTCGTTAGGTAAGACATCTGTCCCAAACCCATAAAGTTTATCAGCCTTAATCGCATCAATGATGGCCTGATTGTCTTGTAATTCACCACGAGCAGTATTGATCAAGACTGCATCATCTTTCATCTTGGAGATGAAATCAGCATTAATCATTTGATCATTTTCACCCTTGATATAAGCTGCATGCAAGCTGACAACATCCGCTTCAGCTAAAAGCTCATCAACGGTATCTTTGAATTCAACCACTGATTTGGCGTAGTCTGATTGATAGATATCATAGCCAATCACTCGGGCACCTAATCCCTTGAATAATTGTGCTTCAGTTACACCAATACGGCCACAGCCAATGATCCCCACCGTACAATTACGAATCTCCCGGCTGAACATACGTGGTGTCACTCTAAAGTCTAAGTCATGAGCAGTACGATCAGTTGTATAAGTTACATTACGTAGTAGGGTCATCGCCATCGTTACCGCTAATTCAGCAATCGCATTTGGTGAATAACCAGGCACCCGAGCCACTAATTGATCGAGATCTTCAATGGCTTGAAGATCAATATGGTCAAAGCCGACAGTCCGGGTAAAGACAAGATTAATCCCCCAGTCTTTCATCTTCTCCAAATTAGCTCGGTTAGCCACACAATTTCCTCGTAGAAGCACGGCGTCATGGCCTTTGGCTGTTTCAATGTTATCTTCAGTTAACAAGTCCTCAATCAAGGTTAAATCATAACCATATTTATTATTTTCTTCAAAAATACGGACTTCATTAGGACGTACACCATAACAAGCAATCTTTAATGTCATCTTTATCTTCTCCTTATTCTTCTAAATTAAATAATACCGGCAGCTTGTAGAGCTTGAATAACGACCAACCATAATGGAATCGCAATAGTCGCAACCAAAGTTCCAACAAATGAACAGTTTGAAGCTAATTGACTTTCCTTACCAAATCCAATCGCATAAGATACGGCTACGGTTGCTGGAGGCGTAGCCATCATCACAACGGTCGTACCAATTGCGGCATAATCCATTGGAAGGATACCTATTCCTGATAATAAAGCTGAAATTACTAAGCAGATGAGTGGCACCAATACCATCTTGTTGAGTGAGTAGTACCAAACTCTTCGATCAGCAACAGCTTGTCCAATCTCGGTCTCACCAAGCGTGGCACCAATTGACAACCATGCTAGTGGAGATGATAAGCCTCCTAGGTAACCCATTAATTTATAGAGAGGAGGTAAAACTAAATCTGTTCGCAAGATAGGTGCTTGACGCACAATAGCCTCTCCTGCCTTATCCACCGCTTCGACAGTAATCGTTGGTAAATAGTTTTGGAAGGCCCAAATTAGTAGACCTGCAACAGTAAATAAGATCGTTGGATTCAAGAAGATTTCTTTTAAGTTTTCTTTCTTGAACTTCAAGCCACTCATCATGATATAGCAATAAGAATAAAGAAAGACACGGTAACCAATATTAAAGACATTGGCATAGATGGTTCCATCCGCTCCATAAACAGCAGAAACGATTGGAATACCAAAGAAGGTTGTAGATCCAAAGATAGTCAGCATTCTAAGAACCATCTGTTGATCTCCCTTAAACTTACCGTAGGTTAGGCGGGTCACAAAGATAAATAGAATATAGACTAGAAAGCCCCAAACAAGAATGCTCATACTCTGATTCAATTGTTCCGTATTCAAATCTTGCATAAAAGCATTAAAGGCCAAACACGGGATAGCCAACTTCAATACAACATTTGACAAGACCTTGGAAGCATGTTCGTTGAAGACTCCTCGACGACGACAAATATAACCAATAAGAATAATACCAATAGTGGATACAATCGCACTAATAAAATTCATGTTTGTAAAAGTCGAACTTAAAATTTCACCAATTGACATAAATTTCTCTCCTAATCATTATTTATTGATCCGGTTCAATAACTAAGATTAGTGTACATGTGAAATAAACATCAAACCACTTTATTTAACTTAAAAAAAGTTTTTAAATAATTTGATGTTTATTTCACAAAATGAAGTTCTATTCTTTGTTTTTTAAATAATAAATCGTCGGACGGCCGGTATTTCCATACTCTTGATGTGTCTTCAAAATTTTCTTTTGTGTCAAAAAATGAATATACTTGCGCACGGTGACATGTGAAATTTCTGTCATTTTGGTTAGGTCCGCAATGGTGAAAATTTCTGGTGCTATATCAATTGCCTCCAGAATTAATTCTAAGGTGGCGGGTGTGATCCCCTTTTCCAAGGGGCCCTCAATCAAGTCTGCGTATTGGCTCTGATTAACAGCGAGCGCCCCACTCTTTGTTAGATAAAGTTGATCCAATTCGGATTGAGTCAATCGGTTGTTTCCTTCAAGTAAACTCATTTTACTAGCTAGTTGATCTAAACTCGATTTAAGGCGTTGATAACTAAAGGGCTTTAATATGTAGTCGTGAACACCATAATTCAAACCTTCCTGAATGGTTGCTTGATCATCTTGAGCAGTTAACATAATGATATGGGTCGCAAGATTGGCCACTCTTATCTCCTTAATTAAGGCGCTACCTGGCAATTGATTAGACCCTAAGTCATCATCAATTAAGATTAGATCATAAGTGTTTGTAGCTAGAGCTTCCTTGGCCTCGTCATAGCTTGCGGCGACTTGAGCTACATGAAAGGTTTGGGTTCGATTAACATAATCTTCATTGATGGCTTGAACCATCTTATCATCTTCTACTAATAATACCTGATAAGTCATCTTATCCTCCATAATCAATCAGTAATCTTAGGTGTACGGCTGGTTCCATAATTAAATCTACCTGCCAGTTAGCCCGCTCTTTAAAATCACTTGCTGCTTGCTCTCTTAATCTAGCTCCTAAGTCATCCAACCAAATATCAGTAATCAATTCACCCTCCTGATAATTCATTGAAATCGAAGCAATCACTGGAAGAGAGCTCTTAGCTTCTAATTCTTGTAACCAAGACTCAAAATAGTGAATTTCATTCAACCAATTGCTTGTTTCCTGGTAGTTGGACGGGCTGGGTAGTTCCGTTTCAATTGAAATCTCATCGTATAGTTGCCGCTTGGCTTGGTCAATCAAGAGATGACCAGCAATGGCAGAGTTATTTATTAAGAGTTGAATATTCTGGTTGAAGTTAACCTCACTGTGACTTAGCTGGGTGAGATAATCTTTCAATTCATCCAACCTTTCAAAATCAGCAAGCCCATATATAACGTGAAGTTTATTCATAAAGTCATGATTCTGCTTGGCCAATTGCTTGGCAAAGTATTCCGAATGATCCAATTGAGTGACCAGTGATTGTAGTTCACTCGTATCTCTAAGAATAACGATATAGCCCCTTACTTGCTTTCTAGGTTTCACTTTAGCTAGCGAAGCCACATAGGAGTGCTTGTTTAGGCGATCATGGATCAGTTGTAAGTCTGAATCATTCATTAAAGTAATCCCATCAAATAAGGCCTGAATATCTTGCCCTTCAATATCTGGCCAATTGTTACGCGCTACCTCATTCAAGTAGGTCACTTGTCCCTGTGTGTTAATTAATAGAATCGGATCGCGTGTCTTCTGAAACATCGCATTTCTTTCTTCAAGAACACTGGCAATCTCTTGAGGCTCCATTCCTAACATTTGGTTCTTTAAGGAAAGAGCTAGCAGCAGAGACAAGAAGCTACCAATAATAAATGAAACGATCAAGGACCGCACTAAGGATCGATTGGTCCGATCAATGAAGCGTTGCAAGTTAGGGAGGGTAATCCCTAATGAAATCGCCCCAATAACTTCCTCTTGATCATTGTAGACAGGAACAAAGCCTCGCAATGACCGACCCAGGGGACCATTCCCTGTATGATAGTAGGATTCTCCTAAATCCAATGCCCGATATTGGTCGTTTTCTCCTTGAAAATGACTGCCAATCAAGCTCTTATTAGGGTGGGTTAAGCGAATACTATCCGCTAAAATAATCACTAAATAATCTAACTGGAACCTTTCTTCAACTTTGGTCGCATAATCTTGGATTCCTTGGGAGGTCTGGCCTGATTCGATCGCTTGAATCACCTGTGGATTTACGGCCACTTCATGGCCAACAGCCAAAATTTGCTGACCCTGGTCATGAAGGACTCGTTGCTTAGTCCCATTTATTAAGACGCCATACATCACTAATAATGAAACAACCACCAAGGTCAAGCTCATCAATAATAATTTAAGTAATAGTTTTTGATTTTGCCATAGTTTCTTCATTGAATACGAACCCTTCCGCTGAACTTGAAGATTTAAATACCAATGACACGAACTGACAAGATGCTATCAATCCGCGACAAGTCTTCGACGATCTCTGCTGGTGTCATACCCTTGGGTAGTTCGAAGTCATAAGAGTTAAAGTAAATCTTATCTGACCCTCTACCTTCTACGGAAAACTCACTGTCTTTAATGTTGATTTTCCTATTTATAAAAAAGTCTTCTAAGACCTGCTTGGTTTCTAATCGATGCTGATACTTAACTTCTAAGCGTTTCTCAACCTTAATCCCAATCAGACGCTTGACAATTGTTAAGGCAAACCAGATTACAGCAAAGCCAATAAGAGCAATCTCATAGTAGCCTACACCGATAGCAAGTCCTAAACAAGCAACTGCCCAGATGGTTGCAGCTGTTGTCAGTCCTTGAATAGACTGTTTGGTAACAACAATGGTTCCAGCCCCAAGAAAGCCAATGCCACTCACCACTTGGGCTATCAGCCGGACCTGGTCCACTTGAACAATTCCCATGTATTGAGGGTTACTCAAGGCATACATCCGGGCTTCATAGTTGATCTGGTCTTGCATCAAGGCAATCAGCGTTGCTCCCACACAGACTAGAATATGGGTTCGAATTCCTGCCGGACGATTCTTATTTTCTCTTTCCGTACCAATGACTGCTGATACAAAAACAGCAATTGCTAGACGAATCAAAATATCTTGTATTAACATAGCGACTCCTTTCATCTTAAATTTCATATGCACTATTCTATCATAATCAGATGGGCTAACAAATAAAGACATTCATGGCGTTTATTGTTAAACTAGAACTATCATCAGAAGGAGGCCATTTATTATGAAGACTTACCAAGAAAGCATTGGCAAAAAAGGACAAGTCAGCTACTACATACAGGAAAATTCTGAAAAGAATCCACTGCTCATTATCCTACCGGGTGGAGCTTATGCGGTGACCTCCCACCGTGAAGGCCAACCAGTGGCAGAAGCCTTCTATCAAGAAGGATATTCCACTATTGTCTTGGATTATAGTACAGAAGGCGTTGAAGGCGAACTAATCGATAACCCCGTCTCTAAGTTTCCACAACCACTCTTAGAAGTGGCTACTCTCTTTAAACAAGTTCATCAACAAGCTGATCACTTGGGCATTGACCCTCATGACGTCACACTTATCGGATTTTCCGCCGGGGCTAATTTGGCTTGCCAATTTGCCGTCTACGCCAAAGAAGCTTGGCTCCAAAAAGCAGTCCATGCCCAAATAGAGGATCTCAGCTTCCAACAATTAATTTTGGCCTATCCACCCCTTAATGAAGAAGGTATTATGCAAGGAAGAAATGCCCTCTACTATCAGATGGCGCTAGGAACCAGTCAGCCAACACAAGAAGAAATTAACCTAATTTCACCACTTAACAAGGTCGACCAATCCATGCCTCCTACTTTTATCTGGACCACCGGAGAAGATCGCTTAGTCGATCCCATCAATTCCCTACAGTTAGCCACACGACTCCATGAACTAAGGGTTCCCTTTGAACTTCATCTCTTCCAACCGGGTGAACATGGCCTCTCCTTAGCAACCCCCGACATTGCTAAGCGTCCTAGCCAGATTCAAGACCACGTTGCCCAATGGTTCCCACTAGCAGTTAGTTGGCTAAAGGAAGTTAGAAAGGCTTGATCTGTTATTATCCATCATAAAACGGTCCCACCGCCCACATTTAGTGAGGGGTGGGACCGTTTTGTTAAATAATATCTAAGTAAAATTGATTGCCGATATCTAATCCCTTGTCGGTAAATTGAAAATGACCCTGATCAATTTGCACCAAGCCCGTCTGCAAGTGTTTATGAATGGCTTCTTGGTACTTGGTTTCAAAATCAATGCCAAAGCGCTGATTGATCTTATCAATTGAAAATCCTTTCAACAAGCGCATGGATAAGATGATATATTCCTTTTCACGGTCCTCTAGGGTTAATTCTTCATCTACTTGACAAGGGAACTGGCCTTCCTCCACCATTTGATAATATTTCTCAAAGGTAGGGACATTAGTGGTTCGGACGAGTCCAATATTAGAAGACGCTCCTATACCAAGTCCTAGATAATCTTCTAATTGCCAATACTTCATATTATGATGGCTCTCATAACCCGGTCTAGCAAAGTTTGAAATCTCATATTGCTGAAGGCCACAAGCTCTTAATTCTGATTGGATGTAGTGATACATTTCGCGTTCAACCTCATCGTTATACGGCTTTATTTGACCCGTCTTGAGCCAGCGGTAGAAGGCCGTATTCTCCTTATACATCAATGAGTAATAGGAAACATGGTTGATCGGTAGATTCTTGAGAGTTTTGATATCTTGCTCCAATACTTGGAAATCTTGGCCCGGATTAGCAAACATCAAATCAATGCTATAATTGTCAATCCCTAACTTTCCCATGAGATCAATCTTTTGGAGCACACTTTCTTTATTGTGAAGTCGTCCCATTAATCTTAAAACTCGATCATCAAAGCTTTGGACGCCCATTGAAAAACGGTTAAAACCAAGATCTAAGTAACTTAATAAAGCTTCTTCAGTCACCGATTCAGGGTTCATTTCGATTGCGATCTCACAATCTGGACTCAATGCAAAGTTCTCTCTTAGCGCTGTCATCACTTCTCTAATCAGATGAGTCGGTAAATAGGACGGTGTGCCCCCGCCGAAATAAATTGTATCTACTCGCTCTGACCGGCGGGCATGCAATTTGATCTCCATTCGTAGGTGGTCAATATAAGGGCGCATCTGGTCCTCACGGCCAACAAACGTTAAGAAATCACAGTAATGACACTGCTTCTGACAGAAGGGGATGTGTATATAAAGTCCAAGATTGTTCGACATAACTTCCTCACTTTACTTACTTAATTAACTAGACTTTCTTAAATTAATAGAAAGCAACCAATGGGTCAACAAAAAACTTTTCTTAATTTAGAAGAAGTTTAAAAATTCCAGCAAGCTCACTAATAGACTCGATCAATAAAAAAACTGTCCGAATCTCTCGGACAGATCTAACTACTAGCGAATAAGATCAAAAATATTTCCTAATAATCCGCCAGACTGAGAATCATTAGTCGTTTGCTTGGTTTGATCCAAAAATTTGTTCTAAAATAGATGAATCTTGTTCGACTTGTTGACTGGTTTCTCTGGCTAGACGTTCTGTTTGCTTTTGAACACCATCTGCATCTAATTGACCTTGTCTCTTCTGATCCGCCAAATACTTTAAGACAATCGGTGCCAATAAGATAAGTACACGCTTGACAGCAGCGGGCTCTATGCC
Source organism: Hutsoniella sourekii ATCC 700629 (assembly GCF_000518205.1). GTDB lineage: Bacteria > Bacillota > Bacilli > Lactobacillales > Aerococcaceae > Hutsoniella > Hutsoniella sourekii. The sequence goes on from NZ_JADD01000038.1 coordinate 10,568, forward strand.
TAAGGTATCAGCAATTCGATCAATGATTGACTGTTTATCATTGAAGACGTGCCCGAGAATCTTGTCACCATCTTGTTCGTCTACTTGATTTGCTAAATCATTGGAACTAGAATAACGATCAATATCTTGTTCATGCTGGTTGAGGGCTTGGTTGAAGGCATCCAGTCCTTCTTGAGATTGATTGTTACGGTTCAATCCTTGCAAGATGGCAGGTAGTCCTAAGGCTGCGATTTTGGATAAGTCTTTGATATCAACCCCTGCGCGGTTGGCTAATACTTGAGAGTCTTGCTGAGTTTGATTAGCTTGAGTAAACATATCCACTAAGCTTCCAATTTGATCAAATAAGGCCATTGATAACCCCTCCTTTATAAGATAAGTGTAGCGTAATTCCTTCCTGTCTTCAATGAAAACGGCTTCCAAAACTAGTAGTTCCGCTGAACTTCCTTGAAGGCAGCAATAAATGGAATCAGCAATGAACTAATGATGACCCCAAAAACATTAAACAATAGAGAAGAAGCAATCATCATAATCACTGGCATCCACCAGGGAATAGCTAAGTCTTTACCTAGAAACCAAGTTTCGGCTACTTGCTTAACTAATTCCACCCCAATGTAGACCAAGAATAACCATAGGGCCTGGCTAGGACTGTGAAAGAAGGCTTCATATATAATCCAAGGAACAAAGATCATCCCTGCCCCTAGCACCGGCAGTAAGGAAAAGACAGCAATCCCGACACCGATCAACCAGAAGTAAGCATAATCCAGTAAATAAAAGGCTAGACCATACAAAATAATTGACAGCCCTAAAACTTTAAACTCCGCCCGGGCTAAGCGCTTAATATTTTGAAAAGTAAGCTGGAATACCCGGATCCAAAAATCCTTATCTGTTATCATTGATCTCCTCCATGCTATAATTATAAATAAACCCAAACTAAGATACAGCAGACTTAAGACTGATTTAACTAATAATCAACCATTAAAGACTATAGGAGGAAGATAAAATGATAAATGATTTCGAACTCGACCAATTACTCAACAATCAAGACCTTTCAACCAATGAACAATTAGCCCTAATCAGAACCTTTCTGGCTAGTGAACGAACAGATAAAGCCACCTTACGTACTGCACAAGCTTCTCAAAGAACTTATGCTGCTTGGGTGAGAACTGGCTTTTCAATTACCAGTGCTGGAACAGCTCTGGGTCAATTATTAAAGTCCAGTCCCTATGCCAATGTATCGACTTATTTGGCCTATGCCCTTATTACCATCGGACTCTTGGCTTTTGTCTTTGGTTGGCTAGGTTATTCTAGAGACTATCATTATAAAGTTCAAACAATCGATCCAAAATCACCAGCCAAACAACGTTTCCGCCAAGACTATCTATTTATCAGTCTCTTTAGCTTCTTTCTATTGGCTATTTGCATCGCCGCTTATTATTTGCTCTATCTCACACACAATTCGCACTAATGATTGGACTCAACCTGAACAGGCCATAATAGAAGACCTCCAATGATAAAGAGTACTATCAAGCCAAAAATACCGTTTAAAGAATTCCCAGTGACTTGGGAAATAATTCCTAGCAGACTAGTTCCTATTAAAGAAGAAAATTTACCAAAAACATTATAAAGTCCAAAAAATTCATTGTTACGCCCTTCTGGGACTAACTTACCAAATAGAGATCGGCTCAAGGATTGAACACCTCCTTGCGCACTACCAACAAGAAAGGCCAGTATCATGAAATCCGTACTTGTCTGCATAAAATAAGCATAGACACATATACCAATATAGGTCCCTATACCCACATAAATCAGGCGTTTATCTCCCCAACGCTTAGCCAGGTGACCGTAGATAATGGTACAAGGAAAAGCAACGATTTGCACAAGTAGAAGAACTAGAATAAGCGTACTAGCAGAAATTCCTAAATCTGCACCGATGGAAGTAGCCATTTTAATGATTGTCCCGACACCGTCTATATATAAAAAGTAAGCCAATAGAAAGATCAAGACATTTTTATACTGACGGACATTTGACAAGGTGATTCTTAGCCGGTTTAAGCTATCTTTGACCAATTGATGACTGGCTGATTTACCTGTAACTTGCTTAACGTTCTTCCAATAGGGAACAGAAAACAAAAGCCACCAGAATGCCGTTAATACGAAGCTAAAACGCACCACAGCCGTTCCATCTAACTGTTTCATTAAGAAAATAACAAGAATAAACGGAATCGTTGAGCCAATATAGCCCATACCAAAGCCCATACTTGAGACTTGTGACATCCGCTGATGGTTGGTGACATCAAGTAAGGAGGCATCGTAGAAAATATTAGCAGCCGCTGCGCCCATACTTGACACAACATATAAGATTAATAACAAGATCCAAGAGTAAGAATGGTCAGGAACAAACGCCATCGCTAGAACGGACAAGGCCCCCAAGAGCGTGGCTAGGGTAAACATCGGTTGGCGCCTTCCTTCAAAGTCAGCCATCGTGCCTAAGATGGGGGCTGATAAGCCAACAGTAATCGTAGCAAGTGAATTAGCATAGCCCAAGAAGGCGGTAGAGTCCGAGGCTGTAACACCATTACTTTCTGCCATCGCTTTAAAGAATAAAGGGAAGATGGCTGTTGTGACAATGAGCGAATAAGCAGAATTGGCCCAATCTTGCATAATCCAGGACCACTCTAATTTCGTATAGCCAAAGCGTTTCATTTAATTTATCTCCTTTGGGTATTCATAAATCGGTTAACAGTTAATAAAAATAGAAGGCTATTCCTAAGCGAAATAGCCCTTCTATACTTCTTATCTTATACTTTGGGATCCCGGCGCTCAGGAGCAATGGCATAGGCTTCACAAGGGAATGCTGGAGCCGTTTGGATATGAGGCATAGCTACAATGATAATCGAACCTACCGCTGGCACTTGATCCAAATTAGCCATGTTCTCTACCTGATATTTATCTTCCCCTAACCAGAAGCGTTGAGCCACTAGATCTCCTGCTTCCGCTGCTTCTACTCCAGTATCTGTATTTAACGATTCATGTCCGATAGCCGTTATCTGACGCTCGCGACTTAAGAATTCCAAAGCCGGCACCGACCAACCTGGCGTATGTTGGACACCGTCAGAATCGGGATTTTCATAATTTTCAGCCGTATCAAAGCGATGGTGCCAACCACTTGAGAAGGCAACAAAACTGCCTGCAGGAATCTGACCGTATTTTTCTTCAAAAGCTAGAATATCTTCAACAGATACTGAGTAATCTGGGTTTTCTTTGACTTCTGCTTCAAGGTGCAGAACATACAGAGGCAATGCTCGTTCTTGAGTCGATAAATCTTCTAACTTTCGCAATCCCCCTACGAAATGTTCCGGAGCATCAATATGGGTTCCGTGGGAAGTTCCAATAGTGTATTGTTTATTGTTGGATCCCGTCTCTTCTAATGTCGTTAATTGTTCTTCAATCAGTGGATCAAAGGCATGGTAAACAGGCATATCCTTTGTCACTGGATGAGTTAAATTGATCCACTCATATTCTTTTAATTGATCTAATAGCTTGTGGATTGGGTACATAAGATCTCCTCTTTCTAATACTTAGCTATAATTTCTCCTTTTATTTTAGCATGGAAACTCTTTCAGTGCATCTTAATTCAATTCACCCATCTAACGATCCATAATAAGATAAAAAAAGAACCGCTCTTCCATGTGGAAGCCTGTACTGACCCCCAAAAGTTAGAGTTAAAAATCTAACTTTTGGGGGTTATTTTATGTCCAAAAAATATTCTTACGAATTTAAATTACAAATTGTACAAGAGTACTTAAAAGGTCGGTTAGGGTACGAGTCACTGACCAAAAAATATGACGTTTCCAGTTCTTCCTTAGTCAAAAAATGGGTAGCTCAGTTTCGAGAGGAAGGCCCGTCAGGGCTTAAGAAAAGGAAGTCAAACAAACACTATCCATTGAATTTTAAACTGAATGTATTAAGATTTAAGCAGGAGACCGGCGCTTCTTATCAGGATGTAGCTATTCATTTCAACATTCATGA
>NZ_JADD01000039.1 GCF_000518205.1 Hutsoniella sourekii ATCC 700629
ATAACATGGAAAAATCATACTCTCTCGGTCGACCAAAGAGATAGGGGTGATGAATTTCTAAGTCTTCAACAAATTCGTGAATGGTCCAGACAATATGATTGGATTCTGGAGAATATTGAGTTGAGAGTTCTAAAGTGAGTTGGTTTATGTTATAATGGTTACACATTGGAGGTAGTCCTTTCTGGATTATCTTTAAACAGAGGGTCCGATCCTCTGTTTTTTAATTTTACTAACTTAATTATACCATAAAGCCCACCAAGAATGTTGATATATCAACACTCTTGGTGGGTTTTAGATTGACTTATCTTACAGCCTCAATTAATAGCCCATCGATTTAAATAGAGCATTCTAAATGGTGAAGCGAGCTCTACTCGATTGGACTTGTTCCGCTCTCAAATTAATGATAAACTGTAGGTCAATAGTTATGGCGTTGATGAGAGGAAGTAATTAGCAAGTAGCAGAGAGAGAACCTAGGCTGCAAGTTCTCATGCTAATGAAAGTAGCTCGGAGCTTTAAAATATGAAGGTAATAGTAGTATTTTACGGAGACTTCTTCGTTATCAAAGTTTGAGAGATTCTATAGAATCTAAATTTAGGTGGTACCACGTTATTGACGTCCTATTTCTTTAGAAATAGGACTTTTTTATTTTGAGGAGGAATTTAATGAAGGAAATGTCTACCAAATATAATCCCAATCAAGTTGAGGAAGGACGCTATCAAAAATGGTTGGACGCGGATGTATTTAAACCAAGCGAAGATCCAGCAGCAGAGCCTTATTCGATTGTGATCCCACCTCCCAATGTGACAGGGAAATTGCACTTAGGACATGCTTGGGATGTAACCTTACAAGATATGATTATCCGTCAAAAACGGATGCAAGGATATGATACGGTCTGGTTACCAGGTATGGACCATGCAGGAATTGCCACTCAAGCAAAGGTAGAAGAACGTTTGCGTCACCAGGGAATTTCTGGACGAGAATTAGGGCGAGATAAGTTCTTAGAGAAAACTTGGAAATGGAAAGAAGAATATGCCGGTATCATTCGTCAGCAATGGGCCAAGATGGGGATTTCTGTTGATTACTCAAGAGAATACTTTACCCTGGATGAGTATTTAAGTCGGGCAGTAAAAGAAGTATTTGTCCAATTGTATAAGAAGGGTCTCATATATCGTGGTGAGTATATTATAAACTGGGATCCAGAAGCGCAAACGGCTTTGTCGGATATTGAGGTTGAACACAAGGAAGTGCAAGGTGCCTTCTACCATATAAATTATCCAACTGTTGGCAGTGATGAATCGGTTGAAATTGCTACCACCCGCCCTGAAACCATGTTAGGAGACACTGCCATTGCTGTGCATCCAGAAGATGAACGCTACCAACACTTAATTGGTCAGAAAGTTCTCCTGCCTCTGGTCAATAAAGAAATTCCGGTGGTAGCCGATGACTATGTAGATCGTGAATTTGGAACCGGTGTAGTTAAAATTACACCTGCCCACGATCCTAATGACTTTGAAGTGGGTAATCGTCATAATTTACCTCGAGTCAACGTAATGAACAAGGATGGATCAATCAACGATCGGGGCGGTAAATATGCTGGCTTGGATCGTTTTGAAGCTCGTAAGCAAATTGTCGCTGACTTAGAGGCTGAAGGCTATCTGATTAAGGTTGAAGAGCACCTTCATTCGGTTGGCCATTCAGAGCGATCCGGAGCTGTAGTTGAACCTTACTTATCTACTCAATGGTTTGTTAAGATGAAGCCCCTCGCCCAAGCAGCTATCGACAATCAATCCAGTGAAGATGCGGTTAATTTCTACCCGCCACGATTTAACCATACTTTCCTTCAATGGATGGAGAATGTCCATGATTGGGTTATTTCCCGTCAGTTATGGTGGGGACATCAGATTCCAGCTTGGTATCATAAGCAAACAGGTGAAGTTTATGTAGGCACACAGCCGCCTCAAGACGAGGAAAATTGGGAACAGGATCCGGATGTATTAGATACCTGGTTCTCGTCAGCCTTGTTACCATTCTCAACGCTGGGATGGCCTGAGGAAACGCACGACTTAGAGCGATACTTCCCAACCAACACCTTGGTTACAGGCTATGATATTATCTTCTTCTGGGTGAGCCGAATGATCTTCCAATCTTTGGAGTTTACGGGACGCCGTCCGTTCAATAATGTACTTATTCATGGTCTCATTCGAGATCCAGAAGGGCGTAAGATGTCCAAGTCTCTCGGGAACGGAATCGACCCAATGGATGTTATTGATGAATATGGGGTGGATGCTTTACGTTGGTTCTTGGCTAACGGTTCTACACCAGGTCAAGATATCCGCTATAGCCCAGATCGGATGGCTGCAGCCTGGAACTTTATCAATAAGATATGGAATGCTTCGAGATATGTTTTACTAAACTTGGACGAAGGAATGACAATCGATAATATTCATATCGGTGATGATCTGACAATTGCAGACCGGTGGATCTTATCGCGTCTTCAAGCGGTGATAGAAGACGTGACTCGTTTGTTTGACCGTTTTGAATTTGGTGAAGCGGGTCGGATTCTGTATCATTTTATTTGGGATGACTATTGTGACTGGTATATCGAAATGACCAAAGAAGCTTTACAAGATAGTTCAAGTAATAATCAAACCACGCAAAGTGTATTGATTTATGTTTTGGACCAATTTTTACGACTCTTGCATCCTATCATGCCGTTTGTTACTGAAGAAATTTGGCAACATATTGCCCCTCATGGTCAATCTATTGTTGTTAGTGAATACCCTCAAATTGTAGAAGATTGGAAAAATTTACAAGCCGAAGAGGCCATGCAACAATTAATTGAAGTCATTCGTTCAGTTCGCTTGATTAGAAATGAAATGAACACCCCTCTATCTAAAGAAGTTGATATTTATATTAAAGTTGACAGTTCAACTACCAAGGATATCCTAGTTCAAAATCAAGCCTATTTGGAACGCTTCTGTAATCCATCCCAACTAATAATTGATGAAGATTTACAAATTTCTGACCAAGTTGTCACTCAAACAACTTCTTTTGCTCAAATCATGATGCCATTGTTGGGTTTGGTGAAGGTTGAAGATGAGATCAAACGCTTGGAAGCTGAAGCAGTTAAGTTAAGAAAAGAAGTCGAACGGGTTGAAAAGAAATTAGCCAACCAAAACTTTGTTGCCAAGGCTCCTGAAAAGGTTGTAGCTGAAGAAAAAACGAAAGGTGAAGACTATCATAAGCAACTCAAAGCGGTTGAAGATCAAATCAAGCAATTACAGGAATTAATTTAAGTAATATTTCCCAAAATGAAATAAATCATAATCAAAATTAACACAAGCCTCACATTGGTAAAGGATAATTTTCTTCAACCAGTGTGAGGCTTGAGTTTTGTTATCGTTCATCACTCTTTGTGTTAAATGTACAATTAATGATTAATATTGTAATCAAAAGACAAAAATAAAAATTTTTAATGTATTTTTCGAAAAAATGTGTATTTATATAATAGAGGGACAGAAAGGGGTTGTTTGTTGAAAATAAAATCTTACGTGCAAGAAGTTCCCGAAGACGTGCGTCCCAGAGAAAGACTGAAAATATACGGGGCCGCAGCCTTATCGAATCAGGAGTTACTAGCCATTTTGTTTCGTACGGGAACGAAGGATTATAACGTTATGGAGTTAGCGATGTATTTCTTGATGAAATTTGAAAACCTTCAAGATATAAAAAATGCTAGCCTGGATGAGTACGAATCAGTTAAAGGTATTGGGCCGATAAAGGCGATCGAATTAAAAGCAGCGATCGAATTAGGAGTCAGGATTGCCTCTAGCCATTTACCCAAGCATGGAAAAGTTACATCTACTCACTTAGCCGGTCAGTGGCTGATCAAAGAAATGGGACATTTGCAACAAGAAGTGATGACTGTTCTATTTTTGAATAGTAAAAATGAAATAATCAGATATCGAACGATATTTAAAGGAACCATAAACACTTCTGTTGCTCATCCTAGAGAAATTTTTAAAGAGGCGGTTAGGTATCCAACGGCCCGACTAATCGTTGCCCACAACCATCCTTCTGGGAATACAGAGCCTTCACATGCTGACTTAATCTTTACGAGACGGCTTAGATTATGTGGAGAAATGATGGGAATCGAATTATTGGATCATTTAATTATAGGCGATCAAGCATATTTAAGCTTAAAAGAAAAAACCGATATTTTTGAAGACTAGGAGCTATAAAATGACAAATAAATGGTTACTGCCTTTGGAATTTGAATTAAAGAATGAAAAAGTCGATTTTGATAAACTTAGTGAAGACCAACAGACCATTGCCATGAGGGCCTTGAAAGTCGGCAGAGTCGATGGAATTCTTGAGGGAATGGCATTAGGACAAGTATTGGCTTTGAAAACCTTGATTGACTATTGGGTAGACAAAGAAATGACCTTGGAAGAAGTCGCTGAGATTATTCCTTATGATTTTGATGAGATTGACAAGCTCCATCATGAGAATTATCAGTCACTTGTTGAGCAATATATACCATCAATGAAATTGAAGTTTGAATCTGAATCATAAGACTTGTAATAAGTTATGGTTATGATAGAATAAACTTATGTTTTTGTAATAGGTAAGAATATTTGCTTGAAGTTATTATTGATTGATAAGTTTAAGATAAATACTGCAATTAGTTGTTGAGGTGTAGCCTAATAAGCTCTCTTTCGTACCCTATCAAGAATAAATATGAAAGAGGAGGTAAGATTATGGCACAAGGTAAAGTAAAATGGTTTAACGCTGATAAAGGCTTTGGTTTCATCGAACGTGAAGGTGAAGCAGATGTATTCGTTCATTTTTCTGCGATCCAGGGTGAAGGTTTCAAGACTTTAGAAGAAGGTCAAGAAGTTTCATTCGAGATTGAAGAAGGAGAACGTGGCCCTCAAGCAGCTAATGTTGAAAAATTATAATTCAGTTAACCAGACTTCGGTCTGGTTTTTTTATTTTACTCATAAATATATATATGAAGAATTAATACTCATCATTCCTGAGAAATTTAATTAACTTCCCTAAGTAGTAAAATGAGGGTAATAACCCTTTGGCGACTTAGGGACTTTTTCCTTGAAAAATTTTTCAGCTTGACTCTAATAACTAGTAATTTCTAGTTTATCAAGTAAAGTTTGGTGGCATTTCCTACTTGATATTTGCTATAATGATTGGAGTATTCATCTGATGCAAAAGGGGGCTTGGATATGTCTATTTTCAAGAAGCAAGGTTTGGGAATAGATTTAGGAACGGTTAATACGATCATTTACCTTAGAGATAAAGGGATTTTTCTAAAAGAACCGACCCTTTTAGCTATAGATAGAGAAAGCCAGGAAATTCTTGCATTTGGTCGCGAAGCGGAAGCCCTCATCGGTCGCAGTAATATGGATCAAATTGAGATTATCCGCCCCATTAAAGATGGGGTCATTCATAATTTCACCTTAACCAAAGAATTGTTGGCACATTTTCTATCAAATTTTATCAAGAAATCGTTTCGGAAGCCGGAAGTGGTGATTTGTATTCCTAGTACGATCTCCAAAGTTGAACGTCAGGCAGTTGTTGAGGTGATTCGCGATTTGGGGGTTCAAAAGGCCTCCATTGTTGAAGAACCTTTTGCAGCAGCTATTGGATCCGACTTAGCCATTAATCAGGCCAAGGGACGAATGATAGTCGATATTGGTGGAGGAACGACTGATATCGCAACCATATCTTACAATGATATTGTTGATAAGCTTACGATCCGTGCTGCTGGTAACCGGATGGATGAAGCAATACAAACCTACATTCGTAATCAGTACCAGCTAGTAATCTCAATTGAAACTGCCAGAAAACTTAAGGAAGAGATTGGCAATGCCCAATATAGTGAAGTAGATAAGGACGACCAATTATTGATTGATGGTCTAACAATTATCGATAGTAAACCTAAGCATCAATTAATTAGGGCTGAGATTGTAGCTTTGGCACTAGATGAAGTGATCCAAGAAATTGTTACTGCCATCAAGCAGGTGCTTCAAGTAACACCGCCGGAGATGATGGTTGATCTGATGGACGGAGGTGTTCTTCTTAGTGGGGGAGCTTCTCTACTAAAAAGACTACCTGAACGCTTGTCTGATGAGATCGGCTTGACTTTTGATTTAGTCTCAGCGCCTATCGATGCTGTGGCTATCGGAGCGGGTCGACTTGTCGATCATTTAGAAACAATTAAGGATTAATAAATGAATCATTATCAGAATAGAAATGGGGTTCCAGATGTTAAATAATAAAAAATTAATCGCACTTCTTCTATCAGGTATTGCGATAGCAGCCTTAATTACCTTTACTTTATTAAATGGATCTCACAATGTGGTGACAGGAGCAGTCAATGATGCAGGTGGTTGGGTTGGACGGATCTTTTCAGCACCTGCTAATGGAGTAGTTGGATTTGTGGACTCGGTTGATGAGTTGATTAATACACATGAAGAAAATCAAAAGCTTAAAAAGAGTATTAATCAAGTAAATGAGCTACAAGTTAGAATTGCCGACTTAGAAGCTGAAAATGAGAAGATGCGACAAGAGCTTGATCTATCAGAAATTCTTAGTAACTATGAAATTATCCATGGGACAGTTATTTCACGTAACCCAGACCAATGGATTGAAACTTTGACTGTCAACGTTGGTTCCAATCAAGGGGTAGAAGAAGATATGGCTGTTATGGCTGGAAATGGTCTGATCGGACGGGTCATTGAAGTCAATCCAACTAGCTCCAAAGTAGTGCTCTTGACTTCTCAACAATCTAACGAAGGAAAAGTCGCTGCGTCGATTCAAACTCGAGACAATAGCTCGGCCAATGGAATTATTTCAGGTTATGATCCTTCTAGCGGCCATTACATCATGACCCAAGTGAACCCTGAAGCCAAAATTGAAGCAGGAGACATGGTGATTACATCCGGCTTGGGAGGAATTATTCCGTCTTCATTATTAATAGGTGAAGTTGTTAAAACCTCAACAGATGACCATGGTTTGTTCCAAGTGGTAGAGATCATGCCTGCTGGTGAGTTAACGGATATTCGATTTGTGACTATTATTAAGCGCCAAACAGGGCCAGCCACTCTTCCGGTGCTTGACTCCGGTGCGGAATCATCCTCACCTGAAGCAAGGGAAGGGGATGGATCAGTTAATTCTGCTGAACCAGAAGCTTCAGAACTTGAAGATCCTACTGCTGAGCCACTTGAACCAGCTGATCAAGCGAGTCAAGAAGAAGGGGAGGCCGTTTCATGATCAAGTCGACACGGAGCCAAAGAATTCGGTGGACGATCCCATTTATCTTATTTTTGACTACTATCTTCGATTCAGCTTTGCCTGCTGTATTCCCTGTTGCTTTCTTAGGTCATAATCAAGTGATTATTCCACATTTAACACTTTATTGGATTGTCACTTTTGCTTTTTTTCTCAGAGATAGCAGTATTTTACCGTGGAGTTTTTTAGCCGGTCTCTTTTATGATGGATATAACACGACCTTTCTGGGTTTATACGGAGTGATTTATTTAATCACGACTTATATCATTCATAAGTCTAAGAAATTTTTCCCACACAATGTTTGGATCCACCTGATGCTATTTATTGTTGCCATTAGTTTTGTTGATATTTTGGTTTATTTATTTTACAGTGAACTGGGAGTCACGCAATTAGCTGGCAGTCTATTCTTGGTAAATCGCTTGGGTCCAACGCTAATATTTAATATTGTGGCTTTTATCTTGTTATATTTTCCAACCAACTCTCTATTGGGTTGGTTAGGCTATACTAAGTTTAAATTATTTTAAAAAAGAGGCCCTGCCTCTTTTTTATTTTTGATTAAAAGAGCATTAAATGGTAAACTAATTAAAATTTAATTTTGGAGGATCAAATATGAAAAAGTTAGTGAAACTATCGACTATATTGTTTTTACTTGTTTTAGCCTTTGTTCCAATCAACCAAGCTAAAGCAATTACTGTTGAAGAAATTAAGGACCGCGGGGAAATTGTCATGGGAACTAGTGCGGACTTTCCCCCCTTTGAATGGGTTGTATTAGAAGATGGTAAGGAAAAAGAAGTTGGTGTTGATATTGAATTGGCACAAAAGATTGCTGAAAAATTAGGGGTCCAATTAAAAATAGTTAATACTAGCTTTGATAGTTTAGTTCAAAGTGTTAAAACGGGTAAAGTTGATATGGTTTTAGCAGGAATGGCCTACACTGAAGAAAGAGCAAAAGAGGTTGCTTTTTCCGAGGTCTATTATTCAAATGCTAATCAATTTGTAACGTCAAAAGAAATAGCGGATCATTTCCAAAGCTTTGAAGATATTGAGAAACATCGCGTGGGTGTGCAAAAAGGTTCCATCCAAGAAGGCCTAGCCAAGGAATTTATTCCGAACGCTGAGCTGACGATGATGAGTGATAACCCTGATTTGATTCAAGCTATTTTGGTGAATCGCTTAGATCTGGCTTTGTTTGATAGCTTAGTGGCTCAACAATTTGTGGCCCAACATCCTGATAAGTTGACCATCTTATCAGATCTTGAAATTGAAAATCAGGATCAGGGGATTTCAGTTGTGACTGCTAAGGAGAGTCAAGATTTACTAGCTGTTATAAATGAAGTTCTCAAGGAACAAATGGCTGAGGGAACAATCGACCAGTGGGTTGACCACTATATTCAATTAAACGCCCAAGGCTCAAATTAAGACAACTATCAAGCTCATTCCATGGTATAATGGAATGAGCTTTATTCTATTGAGGTGATAAGATGGATAGTAATCAAGGTCAAATAAATGATTGGTACCGTGAAAATTTGGATTGGATCGTATCTGGTTTACAGAAGTTGTTACAATTCCCAACCATTTATGATGATACAAGCATCCAAGATCAGGCTCCTTACGGGATGGCCATTCATGATTGTTTGAGATGGTTGGAAACTTTTGCCAAACAAAGAGGATTAGCGACCCAATGGGGGGATGGCTATTACTTGACAGTCAGCTTACCGGCTAATGCTAAGACAAATAGTAAGAAGCGTATAGATGGAGTTGGACATATTGATGTGGTCAGTGTGGATAACCAGTGGCACTATCCTCCCTTCGGTGCCCAAATAGACCAAGGTAAAATTTATGCGCGTGGTAGTCAAGATATGAAGACTCAAGTTTGGCTGATGCTGGTTAGCTTAATATTTATAAAGGACTTACCCGTATCCCGCTTCAATGATCTCCAAGTAGTGATTGGTACTGATGAAGAGCGGACCATGCAAGATATGGTCTATTATGTTGAGCAAGAAGGATTGCCGGATTTCATGTTTACTCCTGACTCTTCTTTTCCGATCTGTCTAGGTGAATTTGGCGATGCAACATTCACTGTTAAGGGATGCTATCATTCGTCAATGATTGAATTTATGTCTACTTCTAACTCTGAAAATATTGTCTGCGATCATGTAGAGATAGGTTTAACCCCTGAAGGTTATCAGCGAGTGAAGTCGATAATGCCCGACTTGGACCACCATTTCCAGTTAAAAGATCATCTATTAATAGTCTCTGGAAAGGCAGCCCATAGTTCAAAAGTAGATCTAGGCGATAATGCACTCACCAGATCCTTTGCATTCTTAACTAATCACTTGGACCAAACTTGGGCGGAACCCTACTATCAAGCCTTAGCCGATCCTCATGGTACAGGACTTGGATTAGAGCCCTACTATTCACCTATGGGAGCGGTTTGCTTGAACCCTTCGCAGATTCAATTAAGCGCTGATTATTTTGAACTAGTGATTGATATTCGCTACCCGGATCCCTTAACGCGTGAAGAATTACAGGAAAGACTGGAAAGTCATCTCCAACCAGAAAATATCAGTTGCCACTTTGATATGCCTGTAACTCAAGTATCATTAGAAAATGATTATGTTCAAGCCTTATTAGAAGTGTGCCAAAGAAACCTGCCAAACTTAAAGCGACAACCCTTTTATAGTGCTGGCTTGACTTATTGCAAAGTGTTTCAAGAACGTGGGGTCGCCTTTGGCACTCATTTTGACGAAAGTGGAATGGCTAACTTGGCCCACCAACGGGATGAATATATGACCTTAGATTTGATAAGCTTATTAGGTCAAATACTGACCGAGGCTTATCTAGCTTTAGCAACTATATAAAAGGAGTGATTGAGTGTCTTTAGTACAAAGATTCGGTCCACATAAAGAGTACGCTTGGTTTAATCTTAATGAAAGTGAGATCAAAAATATCTCACAAGTGAGCGATGAAACAGGAATCAGTGAAGAAGCTTTAGTTTATGCCCTGGATGATAATGAACGTGCCCGGATTGAATATGATGACGATAACGATATGTTTATTATCATTTATAACGTTGCGAGCCGGGACATTAGTGATTTCCACTATAATATTATGCCGATGACCTTTTTCATTAAGGATCAGACGATGATCACCATTTCGAATGATCAAAATGGCTATGTTGTTGAGGAGATGAAACGCTATATTTCTAGACACGAAAAAGAAAGTCTAACGAAGTTTCTTTTTCAAACGCTGTATTTAGTTACTAAGAGATACTTCCCGCTCGTTGAATCGATGGACCGGGAACGAATTCATTTATCTAATGAACTAAGAGAGCGCACGACCCGGAAGAATTTATTCCATTTATCAGATTTAGAGACAGGTATTACTTATTTTAGAACCGCTGCCAGACAAAACGCAGCTTTATTTGATCAGTTGACAACTCGACAATTTATCCGCACCATCACCGAAGAAGAAGAGGAACAATTAGAAGACACCGTGATTGAAGCCAAGCAATTAGTTGAAATGACTGAATTATCTTCTGAAATATTGGCTCAATTATCAAACACTTATAATAGCGTGCTAAATAACAACCTTAATGAAACCATGCGTATTCTAACCGTACTTTCAATCTTATTGACAGTTCCTACAATTGTAACGGGTTTCTTTGGGATGAATATGGAGCTTCCCATTGATGACGGTCCCTTTGCCTGGATAGGAACTATTGTTATTACTATTTTGATTTCAATTGCCTTGGCTAAATTTATGAATGATTCCTTTGATAATTAAAGCTAGTGTTTCTTGATAAATATCTTGACCCTTTAAGGAGTTTTTGATAGTATAGTCTTGTTGTATTTGTGCACCACAAACTGCAACCGCACATATTACGTTTTAAGTGGACCATCCCACGTAACGTGGCGAGTCTCGGTGTAGAAGCTATGCTTCGAAAAATAAAATAGGAGGTGCTTGAATGTACGCAATTATTAAAACAGGCGGAAAACAAGTAAAAGTTGAAGAAGGTCAAACAATCTTTGTTGAGAAATTAGATGCTCAAGAAGGAGATAAGGTGACTTTTGATGAAGTAGTTTTTGTTGGAGGAGACAATGCTAAAGTTGGAACTCCATTAGTTGAAGGAGCTACAGTTGAAGCAACTGTTGAAAAGCAAGGACGCGGCAAGAAAATTACTATCTTCAAATACCGTCGTCGTAAAGACTCTCATACTAAGAAGGGTCATCGTCAACCTTATACAAAACTTACAATTAACGCAATTAATGCTTAATGATTCAAATAAACTTTGATTTCAACCAACCAGATCAAATTCAGAGGGTAACCGTGACTGGTCATGCCGGTTACGCCGATGCTGGCTATGATATTGTCTGTGCTGCTGTTTCTTCTCAAGTGATATCGGTAGAGAATTCGCTTCAGCACATTCTCCATTATCCGGTTCAAGTTGAGGTTAATGAGAGTGAAGGCGGTTATTTATCTGTCCAATTGGATGATAGCCACAGCAAGAATCAGATTCAGGCTAGTCAGTTGTTAATGCAACACTTGCATTTAGCATTGAGTGTGATAGCAGAATCTTATCCGGAATTTGTTCAGGTCAAGGACAATTATGAATACTAACAGGAGGTGCTCGATATGTTAAAGTTAAACTTACAACTATTCGCAACTAAAAAAGGTGGCGGTTCTACTGCCAACGGTCGTGACTCTCAAGCGAAACGTTTAGGAGCTAAAGCTGCTGATGGTGAGACGATCCACGGTGGATCAATTATTTACCGTCAACGTGGAACTAAGATTCATCCAGGTGTAAACGTTGGTCGCGGTGGCGATGATACTTTATTCGCTTTATGTGATGGCGTTGTTAAATTTGAACGTAAAGGACGCAACCGTAAACAAGTATCTGTTTATCCAGTTGCTTAATTTTATCCAAGGAGGCTGTAAGGTAAGTCCTCAAAAAAACCCAGATTTTTATTCGACAAGAATAAAAATGCTGGGTCTTTTGATTTGTTCTAAAGATCAGAGCCAATTTTCTCATGTTCGTGGCCATTAACGCCAGTCCAATCTCATTATGAACCTTATCAATTCCTCTTACATGGAATCGGTTGAACCCTAAATTCGCCTTCAAATGTCCGAATGCGGGTTCCACATCCGTTTTTCGAAGGCTGTATATTAAGCTGTATTCTGGATCTGACAAGAGCTCTCGTTGCTTGGCTTTGTAGTACTCCCACTCCGGATTGATGGTTACCTTCCTAAGATACCCTTTAGGGGTGAGTGCGGATTCGATCAGATTTTGATT
>NZ_JADD01000040.1 GCF_000518205.1 Hutsoniella sourekii ATCC 700629
TCTTGAGCATCAAAAGACTCAGTTTGCGCATCCATTGCAGTTGAGACACGTATATAAGCTGCCACTCTCTTCTTCCTCTTTTTATTTACTTTATTTGTTTCAATTTTGGTTACTTTCTTCACCTTTCCACCTCCTTCGGCATGTGACATGTTACCTCGTAATCAGCTATACATCAACGTTTATAGCATCAATTCCGCTAAGTACGGGCGATAAAGTTCAATGAATGCAATTTTCATTTCCTTGAATTCAATTTGGCTAATTAGCCCCACTTCTTTCATTTGCGTGATGACTTGTAAACTTATGGCGAATTGTATTTCATTCATCGCTTCATCCGTCGTTAATTCTTGAAGCATTTAACCACCTCCACCTCTCTTAGGACATTCAGAGTGGTATTGAGTAACCTTCTACAATTAGCCAGAAAATTAGTGCAATTCGGATGTTTTAGACAAAATAAAGAAGCCTATCTGGTATTGCAGACAGGCTTAAATCAATATATTGGTATTACGTTTATTTGTTACGAAAATCAATTAACATTTTTTTCATAATAAGTGCATTTCGATAATCTCCCTCAAATGCATTGTCGATATATCCTTCAATTTTTTCAGGAATATATGGTAACCTGAATAATTCATAGTTTTTCTAAAAATGTCAATTAATGTTGTGATTATAGTACTTGTAGTAAATTACTTCATCACCCATTAGGTGATGAAGTATGTTGCTTTAAATACTATTAAATCAATGTTTAGAAACAATATTAGTAAAACTATGAATTATTCAGGTTCATATTGAAAGTTTAGATTATTCTTAGTAAGTTGAAGAATTCTATGCTTTAAGATCTTAAGATTCATTACTTCCACTTAAAATGATATTTTTCAACCCTAGACTAGAGTGGTTTCTGTAAGGTGTTTATCATCTTTATTATTTAACTCTCTAATTATCTAAGTGATAAATGTAAAAAGTATTTGACATTTATAAATAGTTATTATACAATGAAAATGTCAAAAGTATTTGACATATAGATTCGAAGGAGGAATATAATGCGTAAAAAAGATGAAATGGAACAGAAACTGTCGAATAGGTCTATGAAAATAACATGGTTTGTAACAGTAATGACTTTGTTTATTATTGGATTTATTCAATTGTATAACACTGGTGAAAGAAATATTTTCCTAGTTATTGCATCTTCATCGGTGATTTTAAATCTTTTCTTAGAGCGTTTCTATCTATCAAAAGTAAATAAAGATCGTAGTTTTATAAAGATTGTTGCACTTACGATTGTATTAATGGCTATTATGTTATTGATAGTTTGGTGGTCAGGTAGTTAATGAGAAATAATATAAGGGAATTACGAAAAAAAAAGAAATTATCCCAAGAAGAATTAGCAATCCTATGTGGCGTGACAAGGCAAACAATCAACGCCATTGAAAATGATAAATACGATCCTACTTTGCAACTAGCCTTTAATTTAGCAAAATTTTTAGATACACTAGTAGACAATTTGTTTGATCCAGATGAATTATAGCAATACTACAAGATAAGTTTTACGAGTAGAATCGGTACGGTTAACCACACAACTAAGTAGCCAAGGCCCATTTGTAAAATATTAATTTAAAGCATCTCACAAGAGGTGCTTTTTTCATGCCCAACTTTAGGAGGTGATCATATAAACATATTTTCAAGATTATTTAAATCGAGGGCTGAACCAAAGAATAGCTTATTCGGTTCTACTTCTGCATGTTTGTTCCCGAAATACCTTCGTCAGCGTAAATTCCTACTGGTTCCCATTCAGGTTTTTGTTTAAATAGTTGTTGATAATGTCTTTCTTGGGCTTCAAAAGACTCCGTTTGAGCATTCATTGCAGTTGAGACACGTATATAAGCTGCCACTCTCTTCTTCCTCTTTTTATTTACTTTATTAGTTTCAATTTTGGTTACTTTCTTCACCTTTTCACCTCCTTCGGCATGTGACATGTTACCTCTGAATCAGCTATACATCAACGTTTATAGCATCAATTCTGCTAAGTAAGGCTTATAAAGTTCTATTAATGAAACTTTTATTTTATTGAACTCAACTTGGTCAATAAGTCCTACTGATTTCATTTGATTGATGATTTGCAAACTCTTGATGAAGTTAATTTCATTCAACGCTTCTTCATTTGATAATTCCTGCACCATCGAACCACCTCCAACTCTCTTAGGACATTTAGAGTGGTTTTGAGTACCCTCTACAATAAGCCAAGAGCGTCTCTCGAATCGGATGGTTTAAGGCAAAATAAAAAAGCCTACCCGATACAATGATCAATGTAGGCTTGTTCAAATTGATTATGTAAATTTCCCGTAAGGCACTGTTGGTGTCCCCGCACTTACATACTGAGTCGTTCCTTGATATGACTGATATTTCAACCAAATAAACCCACTTGCTTCAAGTACCTCATCATAGTTAACTGTTTCTCCCGGTTCATATTGAGCTGGTACTTTCCCATAAGCACCTGGCTGATTTCTTACATTCACAGTTTCAGTAAACTCAAACTGACCTTTTCTAGGAACAGCGTGTCCTCCTTGTTTAATGGTAGATGATTCATTTTTCACTTTGTCTGGTGCTTGAACGAATAACTTCGTCTCTGGATAAATTAAGTCCTTATTTTCAATTTGATTCCATAAAACTAAATCATCCACAGACACTTTATGATTTTTAGCAATTTTGGAAAGTGTGTCTCCCACTTGAATAGTATAAGTAGAAGGAAGTTGTTGTGAGCCGTCACCACCCTTAGAATCGGATGTCAAATCAGAACCTTTAACAGGCTCACTTAGATTTGCTAAATCTCGTTTGAATTTATGCCATTTAGCCCAATTGTTCCACTGCCAATTTCCGGGGCACATCTTCCCTGACGCATCATAATGACGAATAACCCGACTGTCTGGAATGTTATATTTTTTCTGAAGGTGACGAGTTAACAATAACATTTGTTCATAAGTTTTTGGATGAAAGTCCCAGTACCAAACATTCTTGCCAGTTGAGGTGTCCTGACATCCTTCAATACCAATCGAGTTATTATTAGTTGCACCATAACGATGGTAACCATTGAATTGACCTAATCCAGAATTATAACCGTCACCGATATGCCAAGCTGGTGTATCATCTTCAACCACTTGAATAATTCGGTTTGGGTCAACAAAATAATGCGCCGATGCTGATCGATAGGTATGTCTAAAATAATCAGCATTTGCCTGTGCTTGGCCTGATGCACCCACAAAATGAATCACAATCCATTGTGGTCGATTAGCTCCTTTTGCACCCCGGTTTACTTTGGTTAAATCTTTTTTAATCGAAAATAATGTGCCCATATTATTTTTCCTCCTTAGATTTAGAATCCGAGCTTTCATCACTATTTAATTGCTTCAGTGCAAGCCTTAATTTGTTCGGAATAGGCAAACCAATCGCACTTGAATTTTCGATGATTGACAAACCTTCATTCGAAATATAGAAGAATATCACGGCTGTTCGAGTCAGTCCATTAGCTTCCGTAAGTAAATAGACATCAATCATATGGGCAATACCTACCATAATGAATATCATAATTTTTCTAGCGATGCCTTTGAAACCAATCGTGCTGGACAATTTTCGTTCTACTCCTGCACGAAGCACTCCTGTGATATAATCGACAACTACAAATGCTAACAAAGAAAAAAGGAATCCATCTGGACTCCCTAAATACCAACCAAGTAGTACACCGATGCTTGCTGCAATCGCATCGATATATTTTATACAAACTTTCACATGTTCTCCTCCACTTCTGTCAATGTATAAGTAATCTTCATCGTTTTATCTGCCGTCTTTAATACAGGTGTCGGTAAGTTATTGATCGTTCCTAAATAAGGCGCGTGGAGATAGAGTGTCTTACTAAATGTCGCGTTACTGTAATTTGTATGCACATTGTATCCTAAACGTAATGGACCAAATTCTATTAAGGGAGTGGAAATATAAGATAATTCGTACCCCGCTGTTCTCATAACTTGGTCATCTTGATCAATTATAAAATCGTATCCACAAATATAATCGCCCCACTGATAAATGTAATTTCTTGTATTCTCACCTGCAGAATAGTTACTTTTAAATCCCAATTCAATACTAATGACATCGACCGGATTGTTTATATTTATTTTATAAATCTTGGTAGCATCAGAACTAAAAATATATAAGTACTTTCCATACAATAGACTGTGGTTTGTTCGCGTAAAATAATTATAGGAATTCGTGGAATAACCTCCTGGAACATTTAATATTATTCCTTCTAGCTCCCACTGGTCTATTGTTGTGGAATAATCTTCTTTTTTTATTCTTAGTCGATTTAAAGTTGTCTTATTATTATTTGAGTCTGATCTCCTATTAAATCCATACCAGTAACCATCCTTACCATCATAAAAATTTACTTGAATTGTCGGAGACGTCCCCACAAAAAAAGAGTCTACTTGCAATGTTACCGTCTCTAATGTTTGTGGCGATACCCTAATTACAGGATCATTAAGTCCTAAACTAGTCATTGGTTCTTTAACACGAGTGATGTCGATGGATTTATCTTCATTAGGAATGATTGAAACAAAAATATTATTGATTGGATCAGCCTCCACCATACATAAGTAAAGCTTCATCTCTGCTCTACTGAGAGTGAAACTTACTCGGTTTAACAAAATCGCTCTACCCTCACTACCATGACCATCTCCATAAAATGATTTACCAGCACTATAATGTGTTAATGCGAGAGAAGATATGAGACCATTTGCCTGAGATGTTGAAAATTCCCAAACAAACTTATAACCTCCATCAATTATTGTGGACTCACTCAGATTTAAACTACCCCGATTGGGGTTAGCAGTATCATTCACATCATTAGAAGCATATCCCACTATATTATTATCCACTGGGGGGTAATATTGCGTCGCATCTTCAAGAAGACTATCTTCAAATAATAAAATCCCTCCATAACAAATTTCCGAAATTGGAAACAATTCCTGATTTATACCTGTCGAGCTTCTTTCTATGGGATATAATAAGCCTGACGGATTCTGACTTAAAATATCTGCTACAACATTGGTAACCAAATTATTATGTTGATACACTTCTGTTTGCTTTGTTTTCACATCGGTAAGTTCAATCGATGTTTGCCCTTTTAACATACTCCACCTCACTCTATATTTACATTTAGTTGAGTCTCTGGCTGCCCCACAAAACCTCGTAACGATATACCCTTATAACGAAATCTTTTGATTTCATAATTAAAACTATTTTGAACCGGGCTACTCTTCTGAATGTTGACATTTTCTTTTAATTGTCTATTAAACAAGCTAATACGATTCATTGGAATAGCTTGCCACCAATCATTAACATCCAATCTGCCGTCCCAAGACTCTGTAGAGCCTAGAGATTGACCACTAATTACAGCAATCGCATGGTCTTTTTCAATCCTTACTTTTCCACTTTCTAATCGCAATAGTACCGAGAAATGGTTCATTGTGTTTTCTTGTAAATTAGTCAAGGGGAAAAATAAATTGAGCACATGACTCCCATTAAAATAAGTTTCTATCGGCACATGATAATCAATGTGTTCATAGTTAAGAATATAGGTCACAATAACTCTTGTCGGTTGTTCCACATTCTCTGTCATCTCATATGTTATTGATTCTGTTGGAGTTGTTAATGGAAGCAGACTGACCTGTCTAGTTTGTTCCAAAGTATCTGTTTCCACATCTAGTAGGATTGATGCATTAAAAAGCGCTTGCGTTTCTTTATCTGAAGCGAAATCTATCTGAATAATTGGTGTTTCTTCTGTCGATAACTCAAACTCTTTTGAATTGCTATAGGAATGTACCACCATGTGTTCCGATTGAATTTGATTTAATATCCCGACTAAATTTTTATCATGCTTACTTTTACTTTGCGTATAGGTGGGATTTTTCCCTACTCCAGAAATACGATGCTTCCCATTTATTTTGTACTCAATTTTCGTAATAATTCCTCGAAGCGCTTCACCCTCATAAACTTGTTCAATCATATCCCCTGGATCTAGACTAGGATTTCCAATCGTGGTCGCATCAAAGGGTGTATAATCAATTTGACTGACCGCCTCCAATAATTTTTGACACATGCGTTCACGTTTATCTAACAAGCCAAACTGCATTAATGGATTGTTTCCTAGATTCATCGTTAGCCCAGTATCATTCTCTAAAGCATAGTACTCTGCTATTTTAGTCTTAGAATTGGTCGAGTTAATCGCGGTATAATACGTTCTAAAATCAGAAACACTCGAATCAAAACGGTGCTTGGCTTCAATTTGAGTAACGGGGGTATTGCCATACTGTTTTAGAACCAAACGGCCTAGACGGTCAATTTGTGCAATTGTCCCAAGCGTTGATGCTAAATAATGAAGTAAATCTCGGTAGGTTTCGATATCATGGTCCGGGTAAATTGATAACATCTCTGTTCCGTTCGGCAATATCATCACTTCTGCTTCAGTCATTCCAAGTTGAACTCGACACCTTTCACAAATAAAAGTCAATAATTCATAAGCAGTCCCGAATGTATCCTTAACATTTAATCGTCGATCGAACCGCAACATGAAATCATAGCCTTTGAGCTCTAGCCGTTTATTGGAGCGATTTGCTTCAGAAACTTCAAAAATCCCCATGGGAATAGATTCCTGTCTGCCATCTGCATAGTGCAAGTGATACCTCAGTGAAATCTGGGCTGATTCTAATCGGTAACGGTCTACATTGGTAAATAGACTCAACCCAAACTCTGACGCATAAACCGAGCCCAATTCTATTTCAGATGAACCTGAACAGGAGCGTTGAATGTATCCCGTCCCTTTAAGTATCTCTGCATCTGTAAAATCGATTGTTTCTCCATCCTGAAGATAGAGTTTGCCTGACCAAGAAAACTTTCGCGAGGGCTGATTGATCACTTCTTGAAATTGTTTAGTTGTCAGCTGCATACCCTACCCCCTTAATATTCATGCAACGAAAAAGACACCTCCCATAGACCTTTATAAGAAGTGTCTTTTATTAAATTAGCTGAGAATCCCTCAATATACATATTGGTTGTTTTCAGTAACAAAGTTTCTGTGTCTAAATACCTCACCTGTAACATCGCATTCTTTTTAAGTTCTGACAGTTGCTTTACCCACTTCGGACTACAATTAAAAGAAACTGCAATAGAAACGACCCCATGTCGAATCACATCCCGTTGAACAGTACCCGCTTCCGTTTCCCCACCTGTATCCGCTTCAATATCACGGTATTCCATAGCGTAGGAAGTCGGTAGTGGCAATGTAACGCTATTAATAATTAAATACGTTTGATGACTCATTACCTACCACCACTCCTTATATTCTGTCGTGTTTGAGCATTTACGATGACTTCATCGAGCAAGTTCCCGCCTAAATATACCGGGATAATAATATCTCCTTGTCCTTGATTGTTGTCTGTTAGTTTATTAACTAACGAACCGCTTTCACGATTGCTGTTCGGAATATTACTTGCTACACCTGCAATCTCTACCCCTGCCACTTGTGGTGATATCATCATATCTTGTGCCACTTTATTAATGGATCCTCTGACTAGATGGCGCGACCGTTCAATTCCCTTAGATAAGCCTTGCATAAAGTCAGGCATCCAGCTTTCGTAATCAGTTAAGGGACCTACTTCAGGTACTGAGAAGTGAAGGTAAGACCAAATGATATTCGCAACATTCTTCACAGAATTGACCAAATGGCCAATAGCTTGATTGATACCATTCGCTATCCCTATAACCATATCCCAACCCCAAGTGACCGCCTGTGACGCTAAGTCTCGAATAAAATTCACAGCACCCATGAAACCTTGATAAATAATGTCTTGAAGATTATTCATAGCACTGACACTATTATTCAAGATGGCGTTAAAAGCATTTACTACAATTGAAATGGCATTACTTAATATATTCCCGATAAATGAAACGATATTATTCCAAGCACTTGAGATAAATTGACTGATCGCATTCAACGTGTTGCTAATTGTAGAACTGATAGAATGCCAGATTTGCTGAATAATATTAAACAAGCCACTCATAAACCGAGATGTTGTTTGTGTGATTGAATTCCAAGATTTCGATATAAATTGACCAATACCATTTATTATTTGAGATGTCGTTTGTTGAATTGACTGCCACGTAGACGTTAAAAATTCCTTGATGCCCGCCCACATCTCGTGTGTCGTCACCGTTATGTATTGCCAAGTTTGTTGAATTTGTTGACCGAGATTGCTTAAAAAACTGGTCATGAAAGTCGTAAAGTTATTCCAAAGTTCTTTTCCACCTTCAAGTTTTGCCGTCCAAGTCTCAGATAAAAATAAACCAATCGAATCCCAAGCTTGAATAGTCGCTTGCTTGATATTCTCCCAGATTAAAATCACACCTTCTCGAAAGGCGTCTGATTTATTCCAAAGAAGAACAATCGCTGTAATAATGGCTCCAATCGCTAAAGGTATGGGGCCAATTGCAGCAATCACTGCACCGACCGCTGGAATCATACTTCCAGTTATAAAACTCACTATTCCACTCAACATACCAATGAGCTTTGGTCCATATATCATTATTGAACCCAGTCCTGTCATCATTTGCCCCACTATAATCAGAAGTGGTCCAATCGCCGCCACTAGTACCAATATGACTGCCACAACTGCTTTTATTGGACTTGGCAGTGCATTGATCGCATTTACAAATCCATTCAAAGCACGAACAATCGCTCGCACTGCCGGCATTAAAATATCCCCAAAAGAAATGGCCACTTCTTCTAGGGCTGACATTAATTCTTCTAATTCTCCTTCAAGGTTGTCTTGCATTGTCGTTGCCATGGATTCTGCTGCGCCATCTGCATTGATGATAGATTGTGTCAGTTTGTCGACGTCTGACGGAGCTGCGTTCATGATGGCTAGAAATCCAGACATAGCTTGTTTTCCAACTAAAAGTTCAGCATTAGCCACTTGTTCTGCTTCAGTCATTTGAGAGAATGCGAGACGTAAATCAGTCATTATTTCAGTCAGACCACGCATACTACCATCCATATTAATTGTCTGAACCATCACTTCACCGAATGAACTACTCGTTAATACCAAGTCTCCTTGAAGCTCAGTCATAATCGTACGCAGTGACGTACCTGCTTGAGAAGATTTTATCCCCGCATTGGCCATGAGTCCGATCGCTAAGGCCGTATCCTCAATGGTATACCCAAGTGCCCCAGCAATCGGCGCTGCATACTTAAAGGTTTCACCCATCATCGACACATTCGTATTAGCATTCGATGATGCAGCCGCAAGAACATCTGCGAAGTGAGCGGAGTCTGAAGCTTGTAGTCCAAACGCAGTTAATGCATCCGTGATAATATCAGAAGTTAAAGCTAAGTCTTCTCCTGAAGCAGCCGCTAAGTTCATAACGCCATCAATACCACTTATCATATCAGAGGTTTTCCAACCTGCCATGGCCATATAGTTCATTGCTTCAGCTGCATCAGTTGCAGAGAACTTTGTCTTCGCTCCCATCTCTCGTGCTTTATCTCGGAGTTCATCAAACTCATCTCCAGTTGCACCTGAGATAGCTAGAACCTGACTCATTGCAGTATCAAAATCGGAAGAAGTTTTAACTGCCGCTACACCTAAACCAGCAATCGTTGCTGTAACTGGCATCATCTTTTGTCCCGCTGATTTTACCTTATCTCCAGCTACTTGAAATTGTTCACCGGCAATTGAAACATTTGCTAATGTACTATTCGAAGCATGTGCTTGTTTTTCTAAAGACTTTAAAGCTTGTTCTGTTTCAATGATTTCACGCTGTAAAGCATCGTACTGTTCCTGGCTAATCGTTCCTTGAGCTAAGGCTTGATTCGCACTTGTTTGAGCTTCTTTTAATGATGATAGTTTACTTTTAGTGTCATCGATTGCTTTGCCTAACAATTTATGTTTTTGAACAAGTAATTCAGTGTTCCCTGGGTCTAATTTCAACAGTTTGTTGACATCCCGAAGTTGAGATTCGGTACTTCTGATTTCTTTATTGACATCCTTCAAGGCATCCTGGAGTTTGGTCGTATCGCCACCAATCTCGACTGTGATACCTTTGATTCGTTTTGACATACAACCACCTCACTCTAGAACTTGTCAAAATCATCTTGTGTCGCAACTTGTTGATAAGGGTACTCATCATTCATATTCTCTATAAACAAATCATTCACTAACCCAATTGACAAAAAATCTAAATCAGCCATTGTTAATCCGAGCTGTATTGCCCTTAGGATAAAGAGCGGTGTGCTCATTTCCCTTTCGGTGGCTTGTACTTTTTTCGCTGTTCAGACTCACTTTTTACATTGAGCCCCCATAACTCAATTAGCTGAGGAAGCACTTGATAAATCGAAAAGGTATTAAATTGTTCCAACCACTCTGACGTATCTTCACAAATACTCGAATCAGCATGTTTGGCCATTACAAAGGCAATATTTTCAAATAATTCTAAAGATTCAATATCTAGTGTGGATTGCCCCTCATTATTCTCCTTCACACCCATCTCTAATTTGGATAAGTCCTTAAATATATCTCGTCCATACTTCAAGCGATAAATCCTAGGAATGGCTGCTGACGCTTTAAAAGCTACTTCTTGCCCATCAATTGTAATTTTCTTTTGAATGGCCATTACGGTCCCCCCACTTCTTCAACCGGTAAATAGACTTGACTATACCAAGCGCTATATGCTTCTGTATTTGTGTCATTTCCTGTCCGAGCTTTGACCAACCCATTTGGTAGTGGGCGTGAAGATAAGGATAGGGTTTCAGGCTGGACTTCCCGACTATCTTCATTTGTTTGACCTGCTAAACTTGGTCGAGCGGCGGAACAATTATACATAACATGACGAATTTTATGTTTATCACCATCAAACTCAAACAGAATTGCAAAGTTGGCCGTTTCTGAATTGGCATTTTCAATCAAGACGTTATTGGCATCGACCGTTTCTTTTAAGATATCTGTTCTAAACGAATCAGGAATTAAAGCAATTTCTAAATCACCATCGTATCCCATATTATTTGAGATGGTATAATACTCAATTCCATCTGCATAAAAGGCTTCAGGTTCCCCATTTGGATCCAAAGAAATGGACACTGCCCCGGGCATAGGAACAGGAATCCCAAAATTAAAGCCCTCATCCGTTGATGTGATGAGAGCATAATGAACATTTGATATGTTATATTTGACTTTATTTTTCATAATCAACCTCCAAGGTAAATTGATAAAGAACCTCATACATTTTTTCTGAGTCAATATAGACTTCTGACTTGTTATAAAAGATATGATTTTTATCCAGAATGGCTTCTAATTGTTGTTCCAAAGTAACAGCTTTTTGATCCGTATAAAGTTCAAGACTCACTTGATTCTTCTTTAGGTAAGCGACACCATCTGCCGAGAAATTATCCGATTGAGGATAGAAATAACAAATAAATGGTGGGTCTGGCGCATTTCCTTCACTAAAATGGTCATAAGCATAGGGTAAGCCAATCTCTTTTAACAATTGAATCATTTGTTTCATTCGCTCACCCTTTCAATTCTTTCTCAATATCTGACTCAAGTTGTCTCATCCCAACTTCTTGGGCTGGTAAAATATGTGGTTGACCTTTCACTCTACCGCCTCCACGTTTGGCATGTCCATGTTCCAATAAATGAGCGAGCTGATACCTGTTTCTAGAATGAACAATTAAATGAAGTTGTGTGGCGGTTTCCCGTTCCTTTTTAACTGACCATGATTTTTGATACGCTTTTGTATCCTTTGGAGCATTAGCTCTAATTTCTTTACGGACCGTTTGGCCAGATTTCTTCACAGCTTCCTTCACTGACTCCGTTGCTACTTCAGCATATTCTTGCAAGCCAGCCATGATTTCATTCGCTAACTGATCAATGGCAATTTTCTTCATCGTTCCACCTTCTTTGCGTATAGCTTCATGGTTTTATTCTTATAGTTCATGAAATCCACTCGCTTAATATCATATAAATCACTTTGAAATAGGATACGATGAGCATTGGTCGTCATGTCTTTTAAGATGGATGTATATCGAATCGTAAAGATTAAGTCACTATGGTCAACAACCGTTCCAGCCACAGCGACTTCGCCACTAGACTGACCTCGAGAATCAACGAAGGCAAAGCAAGTATGAAAAGTTTCCCATTCTTCATTCCAATTGCCTATTTCATCTCGAGTAGAATGGGATGCTTGAATTTCAATTCGAGCATTCAAGTTAGATATTTTCATTAGA
>NZ_JADD01000041.1 GCF_000518205.1 Hutsoniella sourekii ATCC 700629
GAATAGCTACATCCTGATAAGAAGCGCCGGTCTCCTGCTTAAATCTTAATACATTCAGTTTAAAATTCAATGGATAGTGTTTGTTTGACTTCCTTTTCTTAAGCCCTGACGGGCCTTCCTCTCGAAACTGAGCTACCCATTTTTTGACTAAGGAAGAACTGGAAACGTCATATTTTTTGGTCAGTGACTCGTACCCTAACCGACCTTTTAAGTACTCTTGTACAATTTGTAATTTAAATTCGTAAGAATATTTTTTGGACATAAAATAACCCCCAAAAGTTAGATTTTTAACTCTAACTTTTGGGGGTCAGTACAATTTAACAATGTAGACTGGCTTTTTTACTGTGTATTCTTAAGCAGCTTGTGGCTTAATAGGTGTTCCTTGACCATCGACCATAGTTTTGACACCTGATCTGCGGGCCAAGTATCGGGAGAATTGGGTTAAAGCAAAATTGATTGTAAAGTAACACAAGGCTAGGACCGCAAACATAGGTAGTACATAGCCGGTATCTTGACCATAGATGATCTTAGCGTTGTGGGTCAACTCTGGTAAGTTAATAATTGTTGCTAAGGAGGTATCCTTAATCAAAGCAATTAATTGTGAGACCATGGAAGGCAGCGTGTTATGCAAGGCTTGGGGCAATAGAATATCAAACATCACTTGCTGCTTGGTTAAGCCACTGGCTAACCCGGCTTCTGTCTGACCTTTGGCTAAGGCTTCTAGGCCACCTCGAATAATTTCAGAGATCATAGCCGCTTCAAAGATAGTCATAGCGACCACCGTAGACCAAAAAACATTCAAGGACCAACCAATTTGCGGAAGAGCAAAGTAGGCAAAAAAGATAATTAAAAGTAGTGGCAGATTTCTAATCAAGTCAATAATTACCGCTAAAATTTTGCTCAGGAAAGGAATGCGCCAATAGCGCAAGCTTCCTAAGATGATTCCTAGAATAATCGAAAAGATAATGGTAAAGAAAGAGATTTGTAGGGTTACAAATAATCCATCCATAAGAAAACGAAGGTTAGCAGCCTGTAAGGCTCCAGATAGATCAAACATGAAGAGCTCCTTTCTAACGGTAAGCTAGTTTAGCTTCCAAATAACGAACCAAGCGGGTAATTGGTAGGGTGATTAATAAGTAAAGACAGCCGACGAGGACATAGGTTGCAATCGTCTCAAAGGTCTCCATGGATACATAATCCCCGTAATACATTAAGTCAAGACCACCCACCATGGCTAAGATCGAAGAGTTCTTGACCAAATTAATAAATTGATTACCCAATGGTGGAATAATGATCCGAATGGCTTGTGGTAGGATGATGTCTTTCATCGTTTGACTTTTGGTAAGTCCGCTGGCTAGGCCTGCTTCCATCTGACCTTTGGGAATCGTTAGAATCCCTGCGCGAACATTATCTGCGATAAAGGCCGATGTATATAGGGTTAAACCAATCGTTCCTGCTTGAAAGTTACTTAAGGGCCATCCCATTAGTGGAACAGCGATAAAGAAGAACATCACAATCACTAGTAAGGGAATGTTCCGGAAGAATTCGACATAGCAGTTAGCTAAGAACTTAACCAGCGACTGGTCCGATAGCTGTAAGATGGCCATTACACTTCCGATCAGTAAGGAGGCTATTAGAGCAATAGCTGAAGCGAGTAGGGTATTGGTGAAGCCTTCCAAGAAGAAAGGCCAGTAGCTTGTTAATAAATCAATCATGGATATCTCCTTTCGTCGTTTGGGTGTTACTTGTCTTGACCTGGCTCTGCCTCACCGATGGCTTGGCGTATCTCTTGGGTGAAGGCTTCAATCATTTCACGGCTTTCCTGTACTGGGTAATAAGTCTTAGGATGGGTGGATGTTGAGGCCGATTGAATACTATCCGCCGGTAATAGGTCCTTGAACCACTTATTATAAAGCTCATCATAGACCCCATTAGCCTGGAGGGTATCTAGAGCTTGATTAACAGCTTGGTGGAAGTCATCTTGGTCTTCATTAATGGCAATACCATAAAACTCTTTGGTGAAGTTGGCACCGGCTAGATGATAGTTAGGGTCCTTGGCCATCATACCGAGTAAAATGGCGTTATCTGTTGTTAAGGCGTCCCCTTGTCCAGATTGTAGAGCGACAAAGGCTTCAGAGTAATTCTCCAAGTCCAAGACGTTAACTTCGGGCTTGAGTTTACGGAAGTTCTTCGTTGAACTGGATCCTTTAACGGCAATGACCGTGTGGTCTTTTGTCAGGTCATCAATTCCTTCAATACCAGAATCTTTCTTAACTAGTAAGGATTGGCCACCGCGGAAGTAGACGTCTGAGAAGTCCACTTGTCCTTCTCTTTCTTCATTAATCGTCATGGTTGCTATAATAGCGTCAATCTTACCGAGCTTGAGCATGGGGATCCGGGTCTTGGAGTTGATTTCAACGAACTCGGCTTTTCCTTGACCGTCGGTTAATTCATCGGTCAGTGCCCGGGCTAAGTCTACTTCAAATCCGGTAATCTCACCGGCAGCTGGACTGTAGAAGCCAAATAAGTTGGTATCTGCCTTGACTCCCCAAGTTAAGGTGGGATGAGCTTGTTCTTGGATCTTATCATTAATGTTTAGATCAGCATAAGACTGGTGACAAGCAGTTAGACTCAGGCTGGCTAGAGCCAAGACAGCCCAGTGATAATATTTCTTTTTCATGGCTAGGCTCCTTTCTAGTAAGCAAATATTTGTTGGATGAACTTTTGCGTTCTTGGATCTTGAGGATTCTTGAAGAGATCTTGGGAAGGTCGGTCTTCAATAATCTCACCTTGGGCCATGAAGATAGTTCGGTCAGCGACTTCTCTAGCAAATCCCATCTCGTG
Organism: Hutsoniella sourekii ATCC 700629; assembly: GCF_000518205.1. Lineage (GTDB taxonomy): Bacteria > Bacillota > Bacilli > Lactobacillales > Aerococcaceae > Hutsoniella > Hutsoniella sourekii. Next base: position 2,845 of record NZ_JADD01000041.1, read on the forward strand.
AGTGACGACCAACATGGTCATTTGGTCGCGCTTAGCAATATCCTTCATAACATCGAGGACATCTACGATGGTCTCTGGATCCAAGGCAGAAGTTGGCTCATCGAAGAGCATGGCATCTGGCTTCATGGCCAATCCACGAGCGATAGCCACCCGTTGCTGTTGTCCTCCTGAAAGTTGGTGAGGTTTGCGATTAGCACGGTCGGCCATATTTACGCGCTCTAAGTAGTGCATGGCTTCCTCCTCAGCGACCTTCTTAGGGGTTCCGTGTACGCGTTGTGGGGCAAGCGTCACATTATCCAAGACAGTCATATGAGGATAGAGTTCATAGTGTTGGAAAACCATCCCGATACGTTGACGAACCATTCGAATATCAGTATCGGAAGAGGCGATATTTTCTCCAAATACTAATAAGTCTCCAGATTGAACAGTCTCTAGACCGTTGATGCAGCGGAGAAGGGTAGATTTACCTGAACCTGAAGGACCAATGAGCGTTGTCACTTCGCCTGGATTAAAGCTTAGATTAATAGATTTCAAGGCGTGGAAGTCACCATAGTATTTATTAACATTTTTGAATTCGATAATGGCCATTAGAGGCACCTCTTTCTGATTGATAATTAAAATTTGATGATAAAAATATCATATCAGTCTGATTCTATTTGAAAAGCACTTAAATTCGTTTTAAATATCGAATGAAGCGATATTAAAAAACTATCCACCAAGCCACTTTGCTTGTCATGTTTGCTAATGACAACTATAATAGTTGTAAAATACAACATAAGATCAGGAAATGAAAGAGGCTTTCGGGATGGATTTGATTTGTTATATTAATATTTTTTATCGCTTTGGTAAGCAATTATTAGAAGAGATGTTGGAGGAATTGGGTCTGGACATGATGCAGTTAATTGCCATACTGGTGATTGATCAAGTGCCAGGGATTAGCCAGAGTCGTTTGAATCAATTTCTGGCCATGGATAAGGGGAATCTTTCTAAATTTTTGGGGCGAATCGAAGATCGTTCTTGGATCCGTCGGCAAGAAGAGGCAACGGCTAAGTCATGTTATTTGACTCCAGAAGGAGAAGCCCTGGTACCCCAGCTTCAAGAAATCCTGACTCGCTGGCAGGATCAGTGCTTGGCAGGAGTTGAAGACGGAGATTGGCAAGTCTTCAATCAGGTGAGTCAACAGTTAAGTGATAACTTGATGGCAGGTCATTAGTAAAGGAGATGTCAATGAAAGAGAATGTGATTGTAATTGGTGCTGGAATGGGTGGTCTGCAGGCAGCTATTCAACTACAAGCTGCAGGTTATCAAGTTGACCTCTACGAGCAGAACGAACAACCAGGTGGTAAGATGCATCGCTTGAATTTCGCTGGTCATACTTTTGATGTAGGGCCGACTTTGGTGATGATGCCGGATATCTACAGGGAAGTGTATAGCAGTGTGGGTAAGGATCCAGATGATTATATCGAACTCATGAAGGTTGATCCCATGTATGCTGTTTACTTCGCGGATGACTACCGGTCTTATCAAGTTGATTCTGATTTAATTCATCTGATCGAGACCTTTGAAGAAGAGGGAAGTGAGAATGCAGCCGGATTTCTCCACTATCTAGCCGATATCTATGATCGTTATCAGGTGGCCTTGGAGCACTTTATCCGACGTCCCTTCCGCCATAAACGAGACATGTATAATCCCAAGATGATCTACCAAGCCCTCAAACTCAAGACCTTTGATTCTGCTGGAGCCATGATGGCAAGATATATCCCGAATCCTGATTTTCAAGAGATGTTGAGCTTTCAGACTCTGTATATAGGTGTCTCGCCTAAGAATGGTCCCTCTCTCTATAATATTATTCCGATGATTGAATTGCTCTACGGGGTGTGGACCTTAAAAGGCGGCATGCATGCGATGGCACGGGGCATGGCTCGATTATTAATAGATTTAGGCGGTAGGATCCATTATGGGGCTAAGGTGAGTGAAATTGTGACTGCTGAAGGGAAGGTCAAAGGAATTCGTCTGGCTGGTCAAGAAAACTTGATTCCTGGTGAGATTGTGATCTCAAATGCCGACTTCCCTTATACGATGAGCCATCTCATTCAAGATCCACAGGCTAAGGGTCAATATAATCAAGAAAAGATTGATCAGATGGACTACTCTTGCTCTTGCCTAGTCTTTTATTGGGCGGTTGATGGCGAGTACCCTGAATTAGAGGGCCATAATTTTGTTATTAGCCAAGATTTGGATCGGAATTTAGAGCAGATCTTCTCTGGTGAATTGATTGATGAGCCATCGATTTACTTGTCGATTCCTTCCAAGCTAGATCCACAAATGGCTCCTCCAGGCCGTTCTAGCTTCTATTGTCTGATTCCAGTATCGGAATTAGGAACAGCCCAATATCAATATGACCAAGAAACCATTGATTATTACCGAGACCATGCCTACCGCCATCTTAAGAACCTGCCTGGTCTAGAAGATATTGAATCAGCAATCTTGGAGGAAGCGATTTTTACTCCTATGGATTTTGCTGATAAATTCTCTGCTTATCGCGGTGCCACCTTTGGCTTACAGCCGACACTGAGACAAAGTAATCATTGGCGACCACAGAGTAAATCCCTTGATTGTCAAGGGCTCTACTTCACCGGTTCATCGACACATCCCGGGGCGGGAGTGCCGATTGCTATAGAAGGAGGGCGTATCTGTGCCAGCGAAGTGAGAAAGGATTATGATGCATGACTGATTCTAAGTTAATTCAAGATTCCTACGATTATTGTATTCAAGTGATGAAACACCACTCTAAGAGCTTTTATTATGCCTTTAGCCAATTATCGAATGATCGTCTTCAAGCCATTGCGAGTATCTATGCCTTTTGTCGGACGGCAGATGATCTAGTGGATGAAGAAACCTCCACTGATCAGCAAGCGATCTTGGATCAACTGGACCGATTAAAGGAGGCGATCATTGAAGTAAGCAGCGGTCAAAGACTTGATTTGCCCTTTAAATGGTGGCCGGCCTTTCAAGAGACTTTGGTTAATTATCAGATTCCAGATAAGGGCTTCTTGCTGCAACTAAAGGGCCAGGTTATGGATCTAAACTTTAGTGACTTAAAGACCCTGGAAGACCTCGTGACTTACAGCAAGCATGTAGCTGGTTCTGTAGGTCTGATGTTGTTACCGATTCTTAAGCGTTCAGACCTTGAAGAAGAAGGTCAAGACTTAGAGGCAGCCTGCCTGTCCCTAGGGGTTGCCATGCAGGTGACTAATATCTTGCGGGATGTCGGGGAAGACCTTAAGGAGCGGAATCGGGTTTATATCCCTGAAGAAGTGCTCCATAAACACGGTCTCGCTAAGGCTGATTTACTCAATTTGATAGCCGATCCCCAAGATCCAGACCGCTTACCTCGATTCCAAAGAGTCTGGGAAGAACTAGCTACTTTAGCTGATGACTGTTACCAGGCCTTTTGGTCGGCACTTGTCGCCTTTGCTCCCGAAGCGCAAGTCCCACTTGCTTCAGCGGCCTTGATCTATCAAGCCATTCAAGACCAAGTTCGCCAAGCTAATTACAATTGCCTGACCCAAAAGTGTCACACCAGTCAATTAACCAAAATTAGGAAAGTCCAAGAAGCCAAACAGCGACTAAGACAAATGAATCAATCATAAGGAGACATACTATGAAATTATTACAAGGCAAACCCGCCTACTATCTAGCGATCGGCTTATTTATCCTGACTATTGCCCTGAATTATCTATCAGCTACCGGTATTATTTTTCCATACAATCAGGCAGAGATCTCTGATTACTATGCCAACTATCTAGCGCCAGCTGGCTTTACCTTTTCTATTTGGGGTCTGATCTACCTAGGGATGACCTTGAGCTTGGCCTTGCCAGCTTTTGGCCAATTATCGACTTGGGAGAAGCAAGTTTACTTTCAAGAAGTGATGCCTCGTTACCTGCCTTGGCTGTTAGCTAATAGTCTCTGGATCATTCTCTGGTCTTTTGACTGGATTGCTTTGGCCTTACTAGCTATTCTGGCCTATACTTATAGCTTGATTCGACTAGTCGCTTATTTGGAACATGTAGGGCCTCTACGTCCCTTACTGCACTGGTCCCTGGTCTTACCCCTGGGCTTACATGCGGGCTGGTTGACCTTTGCCTCTTATACCAATGTTATGACCTTGTTGGTGAAGTGGGGCTTTGCTGGTTTATCCAGTAGCGGTGCCTTGTTAACAGTGGTTCTGATGGTCTTGGCGTCCTTAAGCGTTCTAGCGCTCTTCCGCCGCTACCATAATCCTGCTGTGACCCTGCCAGCCTTATGGGCTCTCTATGGTATCTTCACTAAGCAAATGGCTGGTAATCAGCTAGTGAAGTGGTCTGCTCTTATCTTAGGACTCTTAGCACTAGCAGGTCATATATGGATCTATCTCAAAGGCAAAAATATTATTAATAATGACTTGCAATAAGATGAGAAGTTGATTATAATACATTCAATAAGTTTTGACTCGGTCAATCATCAATCTTGATCTCGAGTTAAAATCGAAGATGACCCTTGGTCATAATCAAGTAAATATCCAATGAGGAAAGATATCAACAGAAGTTAGCTTAAGCGAGGGTGTGCCAGTGGAAGTCACCTGCTAATGGTTGGTGGATGGGCCTCAGGGTGCCTGCACCGGATAGCCAGTGATTAGATGTTCCTGGCCGCTAGACTCGCGTTAACAGAAGTCGCAAGTATGATAGTACTTGTCAGAGAGGATGGATATAGATAGATCCATCAATGAAGGTGGCACCGCAGGTTGAAAGACTTGTCCTTTGTTCATAATTGATTGTGAACAAGGATAAGTCTTTTTTGTTATAAAAAATTAAACTGATGATGGGAAGATAAAACAAGTCGAGGGATTCAACAGAGAGAGCGGTGGCTGAGAACGCTCGAATCCAACTTGTGGCTGGGTCCCGGAAGGCAAGGTGAAATGAGTAGCCGCGTCGCTTGACTAGCGTTAACAAGTCTAGGAGTTATTAACTCCCATGAGTGGGTAGATAATCTACCAATAAGGGTGGTACCGCAGGTTGAACACTTGTCCTTTTTGATAGGATAAGTGTTTTTTTGTATAGGAGGAGAATTGAAATGGATGATTTATTTACTTTATATGATTTGAAGGTAGAAGTGGTTGCGACTGGACGGCCCTTTGTCTGTAGTCACAAAGAAGGCGACTACTTCTTAGTGGTAGGAGAGAACTTGGTCTTCGAAGAGACCCATTCCTTCTCAATGTACGCCTTGTCGGCCCTCTTACCCCTACTACCCGCTAAGCAGCGCCTCTTACAGGCCAATGATTGGATGCTATCAGATGCTGTCATTGCCTGTCCGGACCCTAATTGTGGGGCGGCCTTCAGGATTAGCCGGACCCAAAAGCGTGAATTCAGTCACCAAGAAACAACTGTTGAACCTATTTACCAAGGAGGAGAAGAATGTTAGAAAGAATTGAGTTAACCCCAGGATATACGATCAGTCGCGTCTTGAATGGTCTCTGGCAACTATCGCCAGGCCATACCTTGAAGGGGACCTTGGACTTAGAAGAGATCAATCAGGCCTTCCATCAACTAGGAGACTTGGGCTTTACAAGCTTTGACCTAGCGGATATCTACACGGGGGCTGAAGAAGCTCTTGGTCGTTACTTGAAGGACTTATCTAGGCATTCTAGTCTGACGGTTCATGATATCCAAATCCATGAGAAATATGTGCCTGATCTTGATGTCTTAGAAACAGTCAGCTTTGAAGATACTGAAGCCATTATTGATCGGTCTCTAAGTAAGTTGGGCCGAGATTATATTGACTTGATGCAGTTTCACTGGTGGGATTATGAGGTGGATCGGTATGTGGAAGTGGCTAGTCACTTGGTTCGCTTACAAGAAAAGGGCAAGATTCGCCATATCGGGGTCACTAACTTTGATACCGAGCACTTAGACCAGCTGGTTGAAGCCGGTATCCCCGTTATTTCTTGCCAGTCGCAATATTCCTTGTTTGATCGCCGACCAGAAAAGCAACTCCTAGACTATTCGATCCAAAACGAGATCCAACAGATCTGCTTTGGAACCCTATCTGGAGGCCTATTGTCAGATAAGTATCTAGGTGTTGACCAAATAGAAGCTGAGACCCGGTCCCAGGTCAAGTACCAACAAGTTATTGACCAGACCCTAGGTCACCTTGGCCACCAAAAATTATTGGAATTGCTACAAGCCATTGGTAATAAGCACCATGCCTCCCTGTCTAATGTAGCTACCCGCTATATTCTGCAACAAAAAGGGGTGGCCGCTGCTATTATCGGTGTCCGTAATCGTCGGCATATCCAGGACAACCTTGCTATCTTTGACTTCGAATTAGACGCGGAAGACTTGGCTACGATTAAAGAATTCTTGGACCAATATCCAGTTCTAGAAGGGGATTGTTATCAATTGGAACGCGATCCTAACTCTGTCTTTTCATCAATTATTCGCCGGCATGAGAATGCCAATGGCTAAGGAGGATACCCATGACTACAAATAAACGTTTAGCCCTCCGAGGGGGTTATCTAACTGCTTACCTGCCACTTTTGATTTTCTTATTCTTCTGTATTTTATTTTTTGTGATTATGAAGGCCTTCGAGATGCATGCCTTGGCCATGGGAGCCATCTTGGGCTTGATGGCAGGAGCCCTATTGGTTAAACCCGGCCACAGCGAGTCCTACTGGGAAGCCGTCTACCAAGGTGCTAGAGAAGCCATTCCGGTGGTGGTTCTCTTGCTAGTAATCGGTATGTTCTCCCAGATGATTAAGGTAGCTAACTTATCAGCAGGCTTTGTCTACCTAGCGGAGTCCTTAGGGGTAACAGGTGGCCTTTACACAGGGGTGACCTTCCTCTTCGTAGCCATTATTGCGACGGCGACCGGGTCATCGATTGGTTCCTTCTTTACTTGCTTTCCCATTTTCTACCCAGCTGGGCTTCTCCTGGGAGCTCATCCAGCTGCCTTAGCTGGAGCTATCCTGTCTGGTGGAGTCTTTGGGGACAACTTAGCACCGATCTCCGACACTACGATTATTTCAGCGGGTACCCAATACTTCAAGAAGAGCCAGCGGCCTAGTGATGTAGGGGGAGCGGTGCGTAGTCGCCTGCCGTATTCCTTGATTGCCGGGAGTCTTTCCTTTATCCTCTTCGTGATTCTAGGGGGTGGGGGAGAAGTAGCTACTAGTGGTCAGGTCTTGACGCATACGGGTCAAGACTTACTACCACTCATTATGTTAATCCCGGTTGCAGTCATGCTTATTGTGTCTGTTCGCTCGCATAACCTGTACTTGGCTATTAGCCTGGGCTTGGTGGTTGGGACAGTCTTAGGTCTTGCCTCCGGTATCCTTCTTCCTAGTGATATTCTAGCCAACCAAGATGGCCACTTGACTGGTTACTTAACTGACGGTATTAATGGCATGATGGGAACTTGTATTCTCGTCTTGTCTGTTTATGGAATCATGGGCGTCTTGGATGCGGCTGGAGCACTAGATCAATTAACTCAAAATCTTTATCAATCCCGTCTCTGCCAGACCGTTGCCGGTACTGAATTAGCGATGATGATTGGCATTACGGTTACTACGATTTTGTTTGGCGGGGTCTCCTCCGCATCGATGACGACTTTCGGTAAGGTTCAAAACGAACTAGGGCAAAGAGCGGGTCTACATCCATACCGCCGAGCCAATCTCTTGGATGGCTTTGCTAATGGCTTGGGTGTGGCGGTTCCTTTCTTATCTGTCTTTATCTTTGTCGGGTCTCAGTTGACTCAAGGCTATGACTTTGTCCAGCCTTTATCAGTGACTCAGATCGCCCCTTATCTCTTCCATAGTTACGGGCTCTTCTTAGTCTTTCTAGGGTCTATCCTTACCGGCATTGGCCGACGCTATGAAGGGCCTAATGGGAAAGAAGTGAAGGAATTAGTAGAATTGCAGTCAGTTGAAGGGGAAGCAGTAGGGTAAAAGATTGTAATGCAAAAGCAGGAAACCTACATTGAAGTGGGCTTCCTGCTTTTATGTTTTTAATGAATATTTTTATGATGAAGGATTACTAATAATTAGGGTGAGGGCCATAGAGACGAGGAGATAAAGGCTAATCACGAAAGTAAATATTTTAGAATATATGTATCTTTACTTGAAACTTGTCATTAAATAATTTAGCATGAAGGTATCAAGTACAAAGGAGTGTTCTTATGAAAAAGTTGATATTGGGCCTACTAGTATTTTCAAATTTTACTACTGTACAAGTACTTGCCGAAGACACCCTTGATTTAACAGATGAATCGATTTCGTCCCAAGAAACTTCTCAATCATCTACAGATAAAGATGAGTCAAATGGTGTTCTTGGTGAGGAGTATGAGCATGGAGATGTGAACATCGTGCTCACGGATGTTTATCTAACTGACGAGAGAGATGAATATGAAGATAAAAGTTACGATCATGTAATTATTGTTGAATATGAGTTCTTTAATCATTCAGATGAAGAGAAATATACGTCTGATGAACTGGAACTTTATGTGGACGGAAAGAAAGCAGACAATTACCATAATCAACAAACCGTTTTTGAGAATGTCTCCGCAGGTCGGGGTATTGATAGTGTTAAAGCATTTGCCTTTAATGGAGATTTTGAAGTCGTTGAATTAGAGCTTAGAGATCGCGATTCGGATGACAAGACGCCGGTGGTAATTGATGTGACTGACTTAGTCCTTAATTAATCTATAATCAATTAGAAAACAGCTAATCTTACCATGGATTTATTTTTCATGGGAAGATTGGCTGTTTGTTTTTATTAAATGATAAATTGCAATAAATACTGCGACAAATTAATTCATCTTTTCAAGTTCGTGCATTAGTATCTCAAACGGCGTTTTAAAACCTAAACATTTACGAGGGCGATTGTTTAATAGCCATAAGGCCTCATATAAATCTCTTAAGTTTATCCTGGCCAAATCAGTTTTCTTGGGAAAGAATTCTCTTAATAAACCGTTTGAATTTTCATTTGACCCTCGTTGCCACGCGCTATAGGCATCAGCAAAATAGAAATCGATTCCTTTTTCCTCCACCTTTGGATAACAAGCAAACTCTTTGCCACGATCAGACGTAAACGTTTTTAAAGCTTTCAATGGAAAGGA
>NZ_JADD01000042.1 GCF_000518205.1 Hutsoniella sourekii ATCC 700629
CCGTCACAGTAGGCGACAAGACCGGTAATCTTCCATCCGACCAAGTAGTCACAGGTAAGGAGAAAGAGGACACGAACTTAGTGGTTAACCAACCAACTAAGACGGAAGTTGAAGATCCCGCCCACTTGACCGACGCTGAAAAATCAGCCGTAGAGGAAGCCGTTCGCCAAGCGAATCCAGATCTACCATCTGACGCCGTGATCACAGTATCCGACAATGGTGAAGTGACAGTCACAGTAGGTGACAAGACCGGCACTCTTCCATCCGACCAAGTAGTCACAGGCAAGGTAGAAGAGGGCACGAACTTAGAAGTTAACCAACCGGCTAAAACCGAAGTTGAAGATCCCGCTCACTTAACTGACGCTGAGAAATCAGCTGTTGAGGAAGCTGTTCGCCAAGCGAACCCAGATCTACCATCTGACGCGACAATTGAAGTATCCGACAACGGTGAAGTGACAGTCACAGCAGGCGACAAGACAGGCAACCTTCCATCCGACCAAGTAGTCACAGGCAAGGTAGAAGAGGATACGAACTTAGAGGTTAACCAACCAGCTAAGACCGAAGTTCAAGATCCATCCCACTTGACCGATGCGGAGAAATCAGCGGTTGAAGAGGCTGTCCGCCAGGCCAACCCAGATCTACCATCTGACGCGACAATTGAAGTATCCGACAATGGTGAAGTAACAGTTACAGTAGGCGATAAGACTGGTACTATCAGTCCAGCCAATACTGTTGAACAAGCTGGAATGACTGTTGATAAATCAGCACTTGAAACTGAACAAGGCAAGGAAACTTCAGTCAAAGAATCTGATGCATACAAGAAGGCGGATCCAGTTAAACAAGCTGCATACGATAAAGCTTTAGAAGAAGCTAGCAACATTTTAGCTGATCCAAATGCCACTCAGGCACAGGTTGATCAAGCCTTGAAGGTTCTTGAAGAAGCACGTGCTGACCTAAATGGTCAAGCGTCAGAATCAGGCAAGCTTAACCTACCAGCAGTTACGACTGTAACTGATCCAGCCCACTTAACCCCAGCTGAACAAGCTGCGATTAAGGAAGCTATTCGCCAAGCTAATCCAAACTTAGCTGACGCTATGATAGTTGTACATCCAAATGGATCAGCTACCGTGACAATTGATGGTCAAGAGATCACGCTTACTGCTGATCAACTTGTTGTTAGACGAGCAGCAGATGCTGGGCAAGCAGCTAATACTGATGCTTCGAAGCCAGCCACAGATGCAACGCAGGCTAGTCAAGCAAGCATTAAGCAAGTAGCCCAAGATCCAGCAGTGACCACTGGTCAAGCAAGTCAAGTTGCCGAATCTCAGACAACGAGTCAAGATTCACAAGCAAGTGATTTGCCTGCCACTGGTGAGACAACAAGCTATGGAGCTCTAGGCGCAGCGATTCTGTCTATTCTTTCAGGTATTGGTCTGATTGCACCACGCAAGAAGGAAGAAGAATAAAAAATAAGATAGAGTAGTTTCTAACTAGAGACTCGACCATGCAACAGCCCCCTCTAATAGAGTGGGGCTGTTTTTTGTGGGGATTAGTTACACAAAAAACAGGAAGAACTCAGTTCTTCCTGTTAAATGGGATTTCCTGTAACAATTAAGTTTAAGCTTAGAGAGTAATTGGGTTTTACTTTTTCCGTCGAAAGTCTTCCACAATAGCCACTAACTCATCCAAGGTCTGGGTGCGGACCACGTAGCCGGTGTCGCCCATGACCTTGACCACCATCTGCGGGTTGCGCTTGATCTCGACAATGGCCGGACCGTACTTGGCTTCTAGGTCTTGCTGGGAGAGTTGGTAGGCCAGCTGGTCGTGACGGGCTAGGTAGCCGGTGTAGTAGCCGGGTCCCATCTCAAGCGAGCACTGGTTCTGGGTGACCACCTGGGCGTAGGCCTTGTAGACGTCGATGTCGTAGGCGTAGTTGAGCATATCCACAGAAGCCCCACCCGGCGGCCGGCAGTTGAGCTCCAAGGCCAGGAGCTTGCCGGTCTTTTTGACGCGGAAGAATTCAATATGGAAAAAACGTTCCTTGATCTGGAAGGCTTGGACCACCTGACGGCCCAGGTCCAAAATATCTTGCGGCGGATTCGGGTCCACATAATAGAAGAGATCGTCGCCACCAGACATGGTCGTCAGAACGGGCACTTCGTAAGCCATCGAAGACTCGCAGACAATCTGCCCCTCCTGGTCGGTCAAGCCGTCAAAGGTTACAATGTCACCATCAATGGCCTCTTCCATGATATAGGGCAGGTCCTGGCGCTGGGCCAGAAATTCATCCAAGGCCTGAGCGTCCTTCAAGAGCCAAGTGTCACTGGCTCCCACCCCATCATCGGGCTTAACCACAACGGGATAGCCCAGCTTCTTGGCCAACTTTCGGGCATCGGCTGCGTCCTTGAAGACCCGGCCCTTAGGAGCAGGAATCTGGTGGTCGATGAAGACTTTTTTCATGCCGGACTTGTACTTATAAGCAGGGAGCTGGTCTAAGTGGACGCCGGGGACGTTGAAGTCGGTGCGCAGCTTGGCATCCAGTTCCATCCAGTGCTCGTTATGAGATTCGATCCGGTCAATCTTGCCATGCTTGAAAGCCAAATAAGCCACTGCCCGGTAGACCTGTTGGTAGTCCTCCATGTCGTCCACCCGGTAGTATTCCGTTAGGGCCTCCTTCAAGTCCTGGGGCAGCCACTCATAAGGCTCGGCCGCAATTCCCAAGACATTCACCCCCGCCTCCTTCAAGCGCGTCGAGAAAGCGATGAAATTCTGGGGAAAATGAGGCGAGATCATAATGTAGTTCAACTTCTTCACGTCCTTCATCCTCTCATTCGTATTAGGATTATTATAACACGATGAGAAACAAATGGAAATATAATATTATTCTAATCAAGAATATTAGAAGGCGAGATAAAGTGTGATAAATCACATAAAAGAAATTACACGCCCTCTCAAATACAGATTGCAACCACTAGTCCAAGACCAGCCACTCATTATCCACCCAACCCATGATGGTATCCAGATACTGAATCAGGGAACTACCGGGGCGGGTCTGGGCAATCTGGTAGCGTCGCCCCTTGACAAAAGCCGGCATAGCCCAGCCGTTGGCCCAAGTCTGGGTGTCGGGGTGGAGGGTAACGGTTTGGCCGACTGCTAGTGGGGTTGGACGAGGGCTACGGCCAGCTTTTTGCAGCAAGGCTTGATCTAGTTGGTCCAAGTAGCCGGGGTAGAGGCGGTCCAGTTGGCGGCGGATGGACCGCATGGCCTTGCTGTAGGCGGTGTAGCCACTGGCGGCGTAGTCATATTTGGCGCCGCCCACCTGGAAGAGGCCGCGGACAGCCAAGTCGAAGTCACTCACCCCAGCCACCCGGTAGAGATGGTGGGGCCGAAGCAGGTGGACCCAGTCTTGGAGGAAGTCCTGGAAGCTGGCATAGTGGACATAGACACCCCCTTCAGACTGGGGTCTGGGCGAGCCGGGCGTCTTGGGGACCTCGGGGTGGCCTTGGTAACTACTGGACCAGGTGATCCCGGCCCAATTATTGTCCAGCTGGGCCAACTTGGAATGGCCCCAATGACTCTCCAAGTAAAAAAGACAAAGGATCAGGGAGGGCAAGATCCCCTGCTTCAAGCCTGCTTGCTGGATGGCTTGGATCTTATCACGGGACAGGGTGTGGCCGTTGAGGGTCAGGTCTTGGTCTGCTTTTGTTGAAGGGCTTTGGGAGCTGGGTGTAGGAGCCTTGGTGGAAGTGGCGGTTGGATGACTGGTTGATGAAGCCTGATTAGAGGCTGTGGCCGGGTGGCTAGCGGAAGTTTGCGGGGCACCGGTAGGCTTTCCTCCGCCCTCTGTCGCTTGTGACTGGCGTCCACCACCCAAGAGCCTGATATTGACTGCTGCTTGAACTTGTGAGGCAGAATAACCAGCCTCTTGAAGGCGGCGGATTCGGTCTTGTCCGTTGCCCCACAAGCCTTGGATGACTTGATTGACCAGGTCAGGCGAGACGGGCGGGGTGGTATTTGAGTGGGGGGTCGCTTTTTTGCCTGGTTGGTCGGGGCGGTAGGGTGGTCTGGCATAGCCCATAATGCGGCGGTCCTGCCAGTTGAAGCGGTTGCGGGCGACCTGGTTGCGGCTGTTGCCTTCAAGGGTCCAGACATCCTGGTCGCTGGCCCAGGCTTCCACCCAACCAATATGGTCAGCGAATCCACCACCGTCCCAGTCGAAGCAGATAATATCGCCTGCTTGAGGCCGGGTCTTGCGACCTAGCCAGATGCCTTTTTGCTTGAAGATTTGGATGTGACGTTGGACGCCACATTCTCGGCCAATCCAGGGGCTGAGGCCGACTTGGTCGGCTACGACAGTCACGAAGAGGTCACACCAGGCGTCGCTAATTTGGACGGCATAGCCGGCTGGCCGGGGTTGGACTTGGTTGTAGGAAGCGACGAGTTGCCGGTGACCGCTGGATCCGGCTTGAAGGCCCAAGTAGGATCGGGCCTTAGTCAGCACTTGCTGGGCTGTAACGGGACAGGCCATGGCCGCCACCTCCTCCGTGGTAATGATGACTGGACACTTGAAGTAGACTGCCTAGAAAGACCGCCAGCAAGTTGAGCCCGGTAACCAGGGAGTCTAAGGGCCAGCCGAAGGCCTGACAACAGCCTTGTAGGAGAACAATTAGCGCCGGCAGGAAGATTAGGGCCAACCACTTGAGCCCGTCATAAGCGCGATTAGGCATAAGCATAGGCCGTCACCTCCTCCAAGTCATGAATACGCCGGTCATGGGTGAATAAGGTGCGCTCAATATCAGCGAGCGACTCACTATGATGGGAGAGATCCTCATGCATGGCATCAATTCTAGCAATCAAATTCTGCAAAGCCTGAATCAAGTCGATCAACTGCTTGACCAGGGTCATAACCGCAATCAATGCACTCGCATAAGAACCATACTCAATCAAAGACATAACAACCATCCTTTCGAAATGAGTACATATAATAGAAGAGATCGGAAAAAAGGGTGTGGGTTCTATCACCCTTGAAAATATTTATGAGGTGAATACGCGGTTCCCATCGCCCTTGAAAATAATTATGAGGTCGATGGGCGGGTTCCATTACCCTTGAAAATTATTTATGAGGTTAATGGGCGGGTTCTATCCCCCTTGAAATTATTTATGAGGTCGATGGGTGGGTTCCATTACCCATGAAAATATTTATGAGATCGATGGGCGGGTTCTATCCCCCTTGAAAATTATTTAAGAGGTTAATAGGCGCGCCCCATCCCCCCTTGAAATTATTTATGAGGTGAATGGGGAGGCTCCATTACCCTTGAAAATATTTATGAGGTTAATAGGGGGACTCCATTACCCATGAAAATATTTATGAGGTGAATAGGCAGGCTCCCATCGCCCTTCAAAAATCCATATGAGGTCGATAGGGCAAGCTCCACAGCCTAAACTTAATGCCTGCCCGAAGGCAGGCATGGGGAGGGTATAGGAAAAGGTATAAAGGAAAATCTTGGAGTGAGAAGGAGAGTTATAGAGACAGTATCCGGTTGGAGGGATGGGAGTTTAGATGGCGGTGTAGACTTCGTCTACTTGACGGGTGATGTAGCGTGCAGCGACGGCTTCTTGGTAGGGGTTGACTAGGCCGTCTTGGAAGATGGGATTGGCGACCACATGGTCCATAACGCCTGCCACTTCTGCTTGGGTCAAGTTATCCGCAGGGTTACTAATCACGATTTTCTTGGAAGTGCCGGCTTGGGATTTGAATTGAAGTTCGAGTTGTTTAGTGATTGTCATGAGGGACCTCCTTAGGCGATTTGGTAAGTTTCTTGAACTTGAGTCTTAGTGATCGGATCAAGAATTAGCTTGGCTAACTCATCGCGCAAGCTGGCGACGGCTTGGCCCGTGGCCTCTTGCTTCAAGTGCTTCAAGGTTAAGCGGCGGGACTTGTCGGTGATCGGGTCTAAGCTTTCAATGACCACCTGGCTGGTAAAGAATTCTTTGTTCATAGTATCGACTCCTTTGCTTTTTTGTAAACTAGCTTACACCCCTATACACGAAATTTTTGGCAAAAATGTCAACCAATTATCAAAAATAATTAGGGGATTAAAAGAAAGTCCTTATAGGGTGCTAGTTTTGCTTGGATATTCTGCCGGTGCTTGTGGAGACCTTGGCGAGTCATGGCCAGCCGGTCAGCAATTTGTCCCATTGTCAATTGGTCTTGGACAATGAGCTGGGCGATGTTGAACTCAGTGTCATTTAAGATTAGACGCAATTGGTCTAGCAGGTCACGTTCTAAGTAGTCGCTAGCTTCTGGAAAAGGTAAGTGGTCAAGAACTTCGCTTGTAAGGTCAACTCTATCTGGTTCGTCTTGCCTCAACAGATCAATCAAATGCCAGCGCAGGCCGCGTTGGCTGTAGGCGACAAATTGGCGGGCGACATCTAAGTCCTTGAGGTCCCCTTGGAAGCTAAGGGCTAGGTCAATCAGCTTGAGCCGTAACTCTTGTAAGTAATCATCCCGATCAGGGTGATAACCATAGATGCCTAAGCTGTTCAAGGTCTTATGCAGTAAGGGTTCGAACTGGTCGAGAATCTCGCGGTACCATTCTTCTCTCATCCGGCTACCCTCCTTGCCTTGGCCCAAGTCGAGATCGGTTCGATATAGGAATGGGCCTTCTTACCCGGACGGTTCAAGTAGGTCTGGTAGTCCTTGATTCCCTCGCTGCGCCAATTGTTAATAATGCCATGGAAGTATGGATAAGGCTCCCTAGCCTTACTGGCTAGGCTAATTGCTTCAGTCAAGAGCTGGTCTCCGAATTCATCCGCCAGATCCGCTAAGTCTTCCACTTGCTGAATAGATAAGTGCCCCAAGTCTAGCGATAACCTAATCAAGTAAGCCGGTAGGTCGGAAGAATCCAGTAGAAATTGCTGCCAGACCTTCTTAGTGCTCCTTGATTCCAGCAAATGGAGTCCTTGCGAATCGCTAAGGGAATCGGACCCCGATTCGGGCCCCGATACCTCATTCTCATTGTCATTTACATTGTCATTGTCATTGTTCTTCTCCTTGTCATTTGGCTCCTGACTGACAAGTGACTCGGCCAAGCCCTGAGAGCGACTCAAGCGGTCTTCGAATAAGCTCTGGACCTTCTGGTCAAAGGGTCGAGCCGACTGCCGCCAAAAATCCAACAAATGCTGGTAAGTCACCTGCAGTAAAGTCAAGGACTTAACCGCATCCAGTTCACGGCCCAAGCAAGTCACTACCGGTGTCCCCCCGCGGACTATGTTATAAGTCAAGGCGTCCAAGACGGCCACCTCCTGGGTGAGTGAGTCATAAGCAATCACCTGGTAGACCTCCTGGAAGCGAGTCAACAATTGGTCAATCAAGTCCCCCTCAAAGCCCAAGTCAAAAGCGATCCGCCGCCTGGGTAGGCGGTAGATCCCTAATTGACTGGACTCAGGTCCCGTCATCAAATACAAGTGGAAGAGACAATCCTCCGGGCTATAGCAATCTAATACCAAGGGATCCAACCAGAAGTCACGGTCAACAATACGCTTGATACCCATGTCAATCCCCCCTAAGTGTAGTCCTGGGCTAAGAAGGGGAAGGCAATCAAGGTGGCTTCTTCTGCTGTTAGTTCTAAGTGAGTAAACAAGATATGGAGCACTTCAAGTGTCGGATTAGGCAGGGTCTGGTTGTTGGGGTTCATTAAGCGACGAATGGTTGAAATACTAATATTACAGGTCTCGGCCAAGGCATGAATGTCAATATTCTTACGGATAATCAGGTCACGGAATTCTTCTCTGTTGAAAATCATAATAAACCTCCAAAGGGTATTTTTTTAGAAGCAGCTGTTTCTGAGTCCAATGTAAGCGATTGGTCCAGGTTATGCAAGAGGATTATAATATTCAAGTATAGGAACCAGCAAATCAAAATTTACAAGGGCATTATGATTAGATTTTTGTAAAGATTGTGCAAATTTTAGGTAAAGATAATGTAAAGGCCGTGAAAAACCTCTGAAAATCACTCAAAAATCGAAATAAAACAAGAAAAAACCACTAGAAAATAGCAATATAATACAATTATGATAAAAAGGTTATGAACAAATAAAACTTTTCTCATTCTGTAAATGAATGAGCAATAAGCTTGGGGAGAATTGTAAAGATTATGTAAAGGCGAAAAAGGCCCTTAAATGAGAAATGAAAAAATTTACATTAAAAACAGGTCTACAATGCTAAACATTTATAATCATACTAATTCAATTATAATCTAAAATATGAGTGAGGATATCAATCAGATAAAGAAGCTCAAAAATTATAGTGTAGCTGCTAAAAGTATGAAAAACAGTTTTCATGAATCACCTCGGTAAGTTTATGAGGTAAATATAGCGGAGGAGGCGCAATAAATATCGAAAATAGAAAAAATAGAAAAAAACAAATTCACTATAATTTCTCTGTAATAATCAAAAATTTCCCTTCTAGGAACATTTATGGACAAAATAAACGTGGAAATCAAAGAGAAGTATAGTATAATAATAACATGATTTCAGAATCCAATGGATTATTTAAATTATGAATAGAAATGTTTATGATTTAAATCACACTCTGAAATTATTTGGGTCTGGATTACTTTTAGACCTAATATTTCTGTTTCTATTACTGAATACTCTAAATGGGAGGAATGTACATGGTAGGAAAAAATAACAAACATGTAATTAGACAGCGTGATAGCCGTAAGGTCACACGCTATGCTATTCGTCGCTTAACGGTTGGGGTTGCCTCAATTGCTGTTGGGGGACTCTTATTTGCTAGCGATGCAGCAATCGCACAAGCAGCTGAAGAAGTGGCAACAACAGATGTCACTGTTGATCCAGCAGGAGAAGCGGGTGCACCAGCAGATGGATCAGCAACTGAAGGAGCAGCTCCATCAGCTGAACCTAACGTAGCACCAAATCCAGCTTCAGAAGCTAATGAAGGGCTAGAACCAGAGGCTGGAACAGCAAGTGCTTCTGAAACACCATCAAATGATGGAACAGCACCAACCGAAGTTAATCTTGAGACGGCTCCAATTAATGAAAGAGCTTCTGAATCAGAACCAGGAGTGACAGCAACTAGAGCGACTACTTATGCTGCACCAGCAGATGGATCAGCTGAGGAGCCGGTACAACCTGAAGTTAAACCAGCTTCAAGTATTGAACCAAAGAATCTGATTGAAAAAGGCGAAGAAGGGGAAACCGTAAAAACAAGAAACGAAGTTGAACCTCGAGCCAATGAATTAACCTTTGGTAAAGATAAAGATGGAAATATCATCAGCAAAGACGCCTCAGAGGCAGTAGCTAATAAATCTGAATTAGCTGAGGCTAAATCATATGAATGGGTGAAAGCTCCTGAAATTGGCGACACAAAAGCTCATGTCAAAGTCACTTATAATGATGGTTCTTATGACATCTTAGAGGTTAACGTTCAAACGCCAAATAGACCTGAAGATGATCCAGATTCAAATGTCATCACATCAGGTGGTACTAGCGAAGCAGATGCTATTGAAGCAACAGGAAATGATCCAAGAGCTAGTTTCACTTATCAAGGTAGAGCTTGGATTGAAAATGAACCGAGCTTTGGTGGTGGCCCAGATGATGGCGACCAACCTGTAGCTGGACAAAAAATCTACCTTCAATGGCGGGATCACAAAGGTATTATTTCTCCAATCTTCTATACAACTACTAAGGCAGATGGAACATTTATCTTTGATTTATCAAGACCTGTATTAAATGCCGATGGTTCTATGACTAAATTTACCCTTACAGGTATTAATGGAGCTAAGACGGGTGTTAGAACATGGGCAGAACCTCTTGAAGGATATTCTGTCGTAAAATCAGGAGATATGTACGGTGCTAGATTCCAAACTAGAACTGATAGAACTCAGGAGAACTGGGACTTCACTATCGGCGTTGAAAGAATTGTTGGTGGTGTTGTTCAGTATCAAAGAAAACCAAATGTTGAAGGTTGGTTAGCCAAACCAGAAAGTGAGTGGGTAAGACCTGAAACGACTGATGGCTACTGGCCAGATAATGGTAACTACGGAGTCATGCGTGGTAAAGTTTGGTATGAAAACAACGAAACCAATGGTGGGGTTACAAACGAGTACCTAGGTCAACCAAGAAATGGTGATGTATGGGCAACCGGTATGGAAGTCGTTGGTTCCTATGTTAATGATGAAGTAGCTCGTCAGTTTGA
Source organism: Hutsoniella sourekii ATCC 700629 (assembly GCF_000518205.1). Lineage (GTDB taxonomy): Bacteria > Bacillota > Bacilli > Lactobacillales > Aerococcaceae > Hutsoniella > Hutsoniella sourekii. The sequence goes on from NZ_JADD01000042.1 coordinate 10,222, forward strand.
CCAATGGAAAGATAATAATAAAGGCTATACCCATGACCAATTCAAACAAGCACAAAAAGATATCATTGCTGCATATGAAGCCGAACATGGTAAAGGATCTGCTATTGCTGAAACTGTAGTAGGTAAGGTGGACAAAGATGGTAACTATAGAATTCCATTTAGAGGTTTATATGGTGTCTCTAGAAATAGACAAAATGCAGTAGCTCAAGTATCTAATAAAATTACTGATGAAGAGTTTGGTAAACTTGTAAGAGATGAAGAAGTAAATCACTCTGATTCAAGAGTTTGGGATGGAATTGTTAACCTAAGAAACCGTCATATTAACTATGACTATTCATATGTTTACCCACTTGTAGGTAATAATGATGTTTGGATGAAAATGTATGAGGATAACATGTTCCAATCTTCCTACTCAATTGGGGGACAATTAAATGCAGGTACGAGTATTTCCGGTATCCAGTTTGCAATCCTTGCCGCACAGCCAGTTCATGATGTAACCAATAAAGATACAAATGAAAATTGGGCAAAACCAGGTGACACGGCTGAATCTCATACAAAAGGCTTGCATCCTAACCAAGTTTACAAAGTTAGATGGTTCAAAGATGGTAAAGCTATAGGCGAAGCTGTGGAAATGAGATCTGATAACTTGGGTGAATTTGGCTCTGTTCCAGTTACTGTATCAGATGATCTAACAGATGATTCTGTTTATACATCTGCAGTATTTACAGCAAATGACAAAGCTGATAACTTGGCGAATGCACTTTATGCTGATTCATTCGTTGCAAGACCAGTAGTTAAGAAAGTTAACCAAGCTGATCCAGTTAAGAAGGGTTATACACGAGTAACCTTCTTACCAGGTGAAGACGGTAGCTTTGATAATGGTAGTGGAGCTGTCTACTATGATATATTGGAAAACTATACTTTAAAAGAAGCTCAGGAAGCAGCTAAAAATTCTGCCGTTCCATTAGAGATACCTAATGTAACACCAGCTGATAATGCATATCCATTCCATGGATGGAAACTAAATACAAATAATAAATTTAGTTCATTGGATGCATCTAACATTAAGTTAAAAGACTTAGCAGATGCTAATGGCCGACTAAAAAATGGCGTGCCAGTAACACTAGTTGCAGGATATGCAAATGAAAAAGACGCCGCAAAATACGAGCCAGCCTATACAGAAACAGCCGGTAAAGTTGGTGAAGAAGCTACTTCTGCAGCACCAACCTTTACTGATAAAGACGGTCAATCAGTTACCAAACCAGAAGGTACTAAGTTTAAGTTAGGGCCAAATGCTCCTACAGGCGCTACAGTTGAGGAAGCTACAGGTACTGTAACTTACACACCAACTGATGGAGATGCAGGTACTACAGTTGAAATTCCAGTAGTTGTAGAATATGCTGATGGCTCAACTGATGAAGTGAAGGCACCAATCAAGGTTGCTGATAAAGATGCTGCTAATTACGACCCAGTAGGCCAAGACCAAACTGTAAAAGTTGGTGACCA
>NZ_JADD01000043.1 GCF_000518205.1 Hutsoniella sourekii ATCC 700629
AACTATGTGATTCCTTTCCATTGAAAGCTTTAAAAACGTTTACGTCTGATCGTGGCAAAGAGTTTGCTTGTTATCCAAAGGTGGAGGAAAAAGGAATCGATTTCTATTTTGCTGATGCCTATAGCGCGTGGCAACGAGGGTCAAATGAAAATTCAAACGGTTTATTAAGAGAATTCTTTCCCAAGAAAACTGATTTGGCCAGGATAAACTTAAGAGATTTATATGAGGCCTTATGGCTATTAAACAATCGCCCTCGTAAATGTTTAGGTTTTAAAACGCCGTTTGAGATACTAATGCACGAACTTGAAAAGATGAATTAATTTGTCGCAGTATTTATTGCAATTTATCGTTAATAAAGAAAAGATTATTTAGATAAAAAATTCTAGCATCATTAGTATTGGAGCCTTTGATTGAAATAACTAAAGGCACTAGCCATCAAAGCTAATCCTATGGCTGGTGTCAGCCACTCCAATCCTAAATGACTCAGTGGCAGATGATAGGTCCAATCCGCTAAAGGCTGAACAAGTTCTTGAACAGCAGAAGGGGCATGGTTGGCTAAGACTTGAACCAATCCAACGCTCCCGGCGGCAATCACACCACCGGTGTAGGTTAAGTCATAAGTTATCCATCGATCGAAGACCGATAAGAGGATTAAGATCATAACGATTGGATAGATGACGTTGAGGACGGATGAAGCGATCACAATAATTTGCTGAGTACCAATCAAAGAAATAATAAATTCAACCGTCACACAAATCAAGCAAATTACTTGATAGGACCAACGGCCATTAGACGCATCATGAAAGAAATTACTGCAAGCAGAAGTAAGACCAATTGCAGTTGTCAGGCAGGCTAGGGCCACGCAGATCCCCATCAGAAGTTGGCCACCATTCCCTAAAATAATTGTGACCATGCCGTTAAATACGTCCGTGCGACCATCATTAAAGCTAAAGGCAGTAGAAACGTTAGCACCAGCATAGGCAAGGGCCAAGTAGACCAAGGCTAACAAGATAAAGGCCACAATACCCACTAAGGTCCCAGCTTTGATCTGGTGTGCTCCCTTTTGGTAACCTCGGTTTTTTAGATCATTCATAACAATACTAGCCATCAGGGAAGCACCTAAGGCGTCCATGGTTTGATAGCCTTCCTTGAATCCATAGGCAAAAGGATGCTCTAAGTGGTTACGTCCTAGAGTGGGGCTAGGGTTAAGCCAGATGGTAATCACTAGAATCAAAATAATTAGCAATATAGCAGGGGTTAGGTACTTGCCAATGTTATCGATAACTTTACTTGGATTCAGTGCCAAATAGGCAGTTAAGCCGAAGAATATTAGCGAGGTTACCCAGATAGGAATTTGAGGCCAGAGAGACTGGATAAAAATCTCATGCGTAGTAGCCCCGGTTCTAGGAACAGAAAACAATGGTCCAATCAGTAAAATAGCAATCCCTGCTAAAACGAGCCCAAATTTTGGATGGATTCGTTTACCCAGGTCATCTGCTTGACCACCCAAGTAAATCGTTACTAAGACACCCAGGATTGGGAAGAAGGGATCTGAGGTTAAGAAGCCGCCAATGGCTTTCCACCAGTCTTGCCCACTTAAGACCCCTAAATAGGGTGGAAATATTAAATTACCGGCCCCGAAGAAAATAGCAAATAAGGCGAGGCCAGTGATGAGTATATCATTCATTTTAATTTTCAATTTAATCATCCTTACAAAGAAATATACTGGAGTATCATAACACAAATAGTTTGCTTGAAGCGGTGGATAAACTAAGGATTTGATGGCTATGAAATAAGAATATCTGTCAAAGATAAAAAATAGAGAAGAAAAGATTCATTATATTATAATTTAGAATAAATCTAACCGGATGATGGGTCTGGCTTGCTTTGTTTAAAAACTTGGCCAGCCATGTTAGGATAGTAAAAAGGAGTGTCCAAAATGAAATATAAAAACCCCTATTACAAAAAGATCAAAAATAGTCGTCCGCTAATGATTCGCTGTGGCGCTTGTAAAAAAGATCTTTTTAAGTATCAAAAAATTGGCGTGGGTAACCTGAAACGGATGCATTTACCACGAATTATAGATAGTGAAATTAACTTACAAGATCCTCCTCAGGACTTAGCTTGTCCTCAATGCGGTCATTTGATGGGTCACTTAGTTTCATTACCTAACAACTTGGCTTATCGGATGCTAAAAGGGCATTTTAACAGCGTTTGGATTAAATGAGAATTTTTATAGAAAAATAAATTGGAAGCCTTGTCACCCAACTTCTCATCAGCTATTATTAGAAAATCAATGAGATGGAGGTAGCAAAAGATGAGGTTTTCTCAACGCGTTGAAAGGATGCAAAATTCTCCGATCCGTCGCTTAAATGATTATGCACAAGCGGTAAGAGAGAAGGGGATCCAGGTGATACCCTTAAATATTGGTCAACCTGATATTGAAACACCCAAGGAGTTCTATGAGGCGGTATCTAATTATGACGTGAGTGTACTTGAATATGCCCATTCCAGAGGAATTGATCAGGCCTTAAAGACAACGCAACTTTATTTGCATAACTATGGCCTAGATTTCGAATTGGATGAATTGATTATTACCTCAGGCGCGAGTGAAGGATTATTATTTACCTTTATGGCCTTGTTAGATGAAGGGGACGAGGTCTTGACCATTGATCCTTTCTATCCTAATTATGATACATTCGTCAAAATGGCAGGCGGAAAATTAGTGGCCGTTCATTCAAGGGTTGAGACCGGATTTTTGATGCCAGAAAAGACAGCTTTTGAATCTGCTCTGACTGACAGAACCAGAGCCATCCTCTTATCTAGTCCAGGAAATCCTACCGGACGCGTTTATACGAAAGCGGAAATTGATCGGGTGGTTGATTTTGCCAAACAACACCAACTATTCGTGATTGCAGATGAAGTATACCGCGAATTCAACTATACCGATCGTCCTTTTATTTCTTTTGGTGATTATCCGGAACTGGCCCAGCAAGTTATTTTGGTGGATTCAATCTCTAAGAAATATTCTGCCTGTGGGGCCCGAATCGGATCCCTGGCATCCAAGAATAAACAACTGATGAATCATATCATGAAGCTTTGTCAAGCTCGCTTATCTGTCTCTACTCTAGATCAAGTCGGAGCTGGGGCCATGGATATTGTTGATGATGAATATGTCTATGAGAATCGGAGGATCTACCAAGCCAGACGTGACCTCTTGAGTGAACGTTTGCGGGCAATTCCAGGAATTCTAGCAAGTGAACCTGAGGGAGCCTTTTATAATATTATTCAATTGCCAGTTGAAGATGCCGAAGATTTTATTATTTGGTGCTTGGAGAATATTGAAGTGGATAATTATACGGTACTCGCCACGCCGGCCGAAGCTTTCTATACAGAAGCCGGACAAGGCAAAAATGAAATCAGACTGTCTTACTGTGTCAACGAAGAGATGATCAACCGAGCAATGGATATTCTTGAATTAGCTTTAGAAAAATATCCTCATTAATATTAACAAGCGATAGAAGGCTTTATCGAGATTTACTCAAAGCCCTCTATCGCTTGATTATTCATTAATAATTAAATGATTACCATAGTCCAAGAACGTGTTGGAAACCTAAGCTGACAATAATGATCGATACCCAGCAAACAGCACCGACAATCAAAGCTTTGGATCCAGTTTTTAGTAGTTTGATAAGATCTGTGTTCAAACCAATGGCAGCCATCGCCATGACGATGAAGAATTTACTAATCTTACTGAAAGGTGAAAAGATAGATTCTGGGACTCCCATTGAAATAGCAACCGTTGTAATGATCGAAGCTAGGACGAAATAGATAATAAAGGTTGGTAAGGCCTTCATTATTTTTTGGCCAAAGGACTCATCGTTATTATTGACTCCGCTAGTCTTAGCTGCTTGACGATTACGCCACCAACCTAAGCCAAGAGTAATAGGGATGATAGCCAAGGTCCGGGTTAACTTTACAGTCACGGCCTTATCCAAGGTTTGGGTACCGAGGTTAAACATCGTATCCCAAGTCGAAGCAGCCGCGGTAACAGAGGAAGTATCATTAACAGCCGTACCCGCAAAAATACCAAATGGTCCACCGCTGGTTGTATCAAAGCCTAACCATTGGCCTAACATGGGAAAGAGTAGGGCAGCTAGTAGGTTGAAGAAGAAAATAACAGAAATAGACTGAGCTACTTTTTCCTCATCGGCTTCAATAACAGGTGCAGTGGCAGCAATAGCTGAGCCTCCACAAATGGATGATCCTACACCTACCAGTGTACCAATTTCAGGGTCCAGATTTAATTGCTTGGTCATGATATAGGCAACTATAAGTGCAGTTAAGATGGTCGAAATGATAATTGGTAAGGATTCCAAGCCTGTCTCAAGAATGACATGCAAGTTCAGACCAAATCCTAACAAGACAACAGCATATTGCAGGACCTTTTTGGATACGAATTGAACGCCAGGTTGAAATTGGCTAGTCGGTTCCCAGAACAAACGAATGACCATACCAATTAGAATAGCAAAGACAGGGCCACCTACTACTGGAAACTGTTGACCCAACAGCCAAGCGGGGACGGCAAGTAGTAAGGCTAGCCCTAGACCAGCTAATTGATTTTTTTGTAACATAATGTCATCTCCTTTTAATAATACCTCATTAAGTATAATCCTTCACGAACTAGAATTCAAACTACGATTTGGAATAGTAAGCCAAGAATTTGTTGGGGTGACATAAATAGAGTTAGTTATTCATTAAAGAAAGGATAAATCCATAATGACAGCCGAAGAAATGTGGCGTAAATATTGCCAGGAAAATAATATCAATCATCAGGATTATCAAGTTTGGTCTTTTGGAGTAGAGGCTGATCAGTTGGCCGAACTAGTAAAATCGGGCCACAAGACAGCAACATCGAGTCTTTATCAACTTTATGCCTTAGAAAAGGAAGCCCTCCCCCAAGTAGGGGACTTCAGTGTCATCTTAGATGGTAACAATCAAGCGGCTTGTATTATTCAAAATACTCAGGTCTATCAAAGAGCTTATGGTAAAATTGATGCGGGTCATGCTTACAAAGAAGGAGAAGACGACCGATCGCTCAAGGCTTGGTATCAAGCGCATGATGAGATTTTTACCCAGTGGTTAAGGGAAGTGGGCTTGGAATTAACAGATTCTACTCCTATTTGGTGTGAGGAATTTAGGTGTGTTTATCCATTACAGCCATAAAAATTCAAATTTTTATCCATTATTTTTAGCTTTTAACTTTTATTATTTACTTATTTTCTGTTTATACTAATGACATTCTAAACGTGTAAGGAGAAAAGAGATGAAGAAGTTACTTCAATACAGTCTACTAGCCCTTCTGGGTCTAGGTATAGTCAAGCAACCTGTCCTAGCTTGTACAGGGGTATATGTAGGGAAGGATCTAACAACTGATGGGACGACTATTTTTGGTCGGACGGAAGATTTAGAACCCGATCACAACAAGAATTTTATCGTAGTGCCAGCTAAGACAAACAAGCCTGGCGATAAATACAAGGACCTATCCAACGGCTTTGAGTTTGACTTACCAAGAGAAAGCTATCAATATACAGCGATTCCAGATACGACTCCAGACCAGGGAGACTTCCACGAAGCGGGTTTCAATGAGCATGGAGTTGCGATGGATGCCACTGTGACGGCTTATCCCCATCATGATATTTTAGAAAAAGACCCATTAGTAAAAAATGGTCTCAGTGAATCTAACATCACGAATGTCGTTTTACCACATGTCAAAACTGCTCGTGAAGGAATTGAATTAATCGCTCAATTAGTCACTGAGAAAGGAGCAGCCGAGGGTAATAGCTTAATTCTTTCTGACAAGAAAGAAACATGGTATATGGAAATTTTATCCGGTCATCAATATGCGGCTATTAAGTTGCCGAGTGATAAATATGCCGTTTTCCCCAATGGTTACTATTTAGGTGCAATTGATATTAAAGATAAAGAAAATGTTATCTCATCTCCGGATATAATTAAAGTTGCCAAAGAAGCTGGGCGATTAGTGGAAGAAAAAGGTCAAATTAAAGTGGCCGCCTCCTATGGCTATCCGATTGAAGCGGGGACAAAGTCACGCTATGTTCAAGGTGTTAATTTATTGGATCCAGATGCTAACTTAACTATGGATAGTAAGGAAACACCGCTCCTTCGAGACGCTAAAAAGAAAATCAGCTTGCAACAAGTTAAGGATATGATGCGTAACCGCTTTGAAGGCAGTGAATTTATTCCGGCCGATAATGCGGCTAGTCCAACAGGTGAACCGATTGAATACGAAGAAGACTTACCCGATAATGCTCGCTACCCGGTAGGTAATGTATCAACAATGGAAGCTCATATCTTCCAGATGGATGCTTCGATGCCAGATAAGGTGCCAGGAACTATGTGGTTAGCGATGGGTAGTCCCAATGCATCACCATTCTTGCCTTATTTTGCTAATATTACCGATACGGCTACTCCTTATAAGGTTTCAGGTAAATCTTTTGATGAGAAATCATATTATTGGACAGTCAGTCGAATTTTCACACAAGTTCTCTCTAACGAGAAGGAGGAATTACCTAAGTTAAGAAGTTTTATCAGCGGTTTAGAAAAAGAGGCCAATCAGAAACACCAAGACTGGGTAACTAAGATCAAAGAAGGTTCAGATAAAAATAACTATCACGCTAATGAAGTCACGCAAGCAACCAGTCAATTAGCTGAAGACCAATTCCAACAATTACAAGATTACATGAAGACATTGCAAGCTAATTAATCAGTCAAACCTGGAGGAAGTGTTGAAACTTTCTTCAGGTTTTTTAGTGATTTTCTGGCAATTTTCTTGTGCTTGTCGTGATATACTGAGGGAGTAAGTGAGGAGGTCCGCTATGTATGAAATACTAATTATCGAAGACGATGTAGCCATTCAAGGATTAATTGGAGCAATTCTTGAGCAAGAGGGAAATTATCAAGTTAAGTCAGCTTATTCAGGTACAGAAGCGATTTTATTATTAGAAAAGAATCATTTTGATTTGATGATCCTTGATTTAATGCTACCTGGTAAGAATGGCCGGCAAGTACTAGAAGAGATCAAGGGCCAATACCAGGGTGGGGTGATTGTGGTTTCAGCTGTGAGTGAATTAGAAGACAAGGTTCACTTGCTTAAGTTAGGTGCAGATGATTACATGACTAAGCCTTTTCACCAAGATGAGCTCCTAGCGCGAATCGAAAGTGTTTTAAGAAGATATGGTCATTCGCCGGACAAAGACGCCTCTCCTGAAGAAAATCAGACCTTTAAAGACCTAACTTTAAACACTAAAAAGCATAATGTCTCCTTGCAAGGACAGGAACTAAATTTGACGGCTACTGAATTTGCGATTTTGCAAGTACTAATGTCTCAACCCCAAGAGGTATTCACTAAGGACCGTCTCTACCAACTCGTTTGGGACGATGATCAAGCGATCGAGGATAACTCAATCAATGTCCATATCTCGAATTTACGCAAAAAAATAGCGGCAATTGTTGGCAGTGACCCTTATATCCAAACGGTTTGGGGCATTGGATTTAAGCTGGCAGATGAATCTTTATAGTTTCTTTAAGTTTAGCCAAGGACTTATTAAGATTTTATTCCTTATAATGAGCTCAGACTTAAGGAAAGGATGTTAGCATATGGAAACAGTATTAAAGATTGAACAGCTCAGCAAAAGTTACGGTGACCATCTGGCTTTGGATGACTTTAGTCTGGATGTGAAACGTGGCGATATTGTAGGGCTTGCCGGCCCTAATGGAGCCGGTAAGACGACGCTCTTTAAGATCATTACCGGTCTGATTCCTGATTATCAAGGAGAATTTAGCTACTTTGGCTCTGTTATCCAATCAGAGCGTCAGGCGAATTGTCAAGCCTTGGGGACTATTATTGAAGCCCCGGCTATTTATCCAGATATGACCGTCTTTCAAAATATTAATTATTACCGCATTCAAAGAGGCATCCCAGAGATAGATCGTGTGGATGAGTTAATTGAATTAGTCGGGCTTAAGGAGCAAAGCAATCGCAAGGCCAAGCAACTTTCTCTGGGGATGAAACAACGTTTAGGAATTGCGATTTCTTTGATTCACCGCCCAGAAATATTAATCTATGACGAGCCAACTAATGGTTTGGATCCTTCAGGAATTATTAAAGTTCGTGAGCTATTGTTAAAGCTAGCCCGGGAGAAACGATTAACGATCTTAGTATCTTCCCATATCTTATCCGAATTGGAACTACTAGCTAGTCGTTTTGTGATTATTAATAAGGGACAAAAGGTACGCGAATTTACTCGCGATCAACTGGAAGAAGAAATCAAGTCTTATATTCGAGTGGATGCTGATGAAAGTGCGCGCTTGGCTACCTTACTTGAAGAAGCTTTTCAAACAAATGACTACTTAGTAGATGAAACGGGTAAGATTCGGATCTATGATTTATCGATTGATATGGCTGAACTAAACAAACAAGCCGTGACTCGTGGTATCGCTATTCGAGAACTCACCTATCACCAAGTGCACTTGGAAGAACTCTACCGTGAATTAACTGAAGGAGGAATGGATCGTGCTTAATTACTTAAAAGCAGAATGCTACCAGTGGCAATGTCGTAACACAACCAGGATGTCATTTCTAGGCTTTGCCGGCTTGGCTTTCTTGGCACCTTTTATCTTACGTTGGGTGATTACGCATTCGTCAGTCGTTCAAATAGAATATGATGGTGGTTTTTCAAATTCTTCAGATTTTCTTGTGATGACTTTCCAATTTTTCTTCTTAATTATGTTGTCAGCTTGTCCTTTTATTATTGGTGGCTTGGTCGATGCTTTATTCAATAATGAGAATCAAAATCGAACCTTCATTAATACTTTAAGCAATCGCTTTAGCCGGCTACAAGTCTATAGCGTTAAATGGCTAGCAGCCTTTATCGGTTGCTTGATCTATCTCCTTGCGGTGAGTTTGATGTATTTATTGGCTTACGCCATTGCTTTTGGAGGGCCGATGGACCAGTATTTGAAGATTGTGTTTATTGATATCATGTGGGGCTGCCTACCTTACTTTGTGATGTTCTTGTCCTTACATGTCTCATGGGCCTTTAATACGAATCGAAACTTTTCTATTATTTTTCTTGTTTTGATTGCCATCAAAGTCATGGATTCTGTATTACCGAACGTTTGGGCAGGTTACCAACAGGTATCGCCTTATCTTTTTGATGAATTGCAATAATTATTGCGACAAAAAATCATTCTAACTGAACAAGTTCGTGCATGAATACCTCAAAGGGCGTCTTAAAATTTAAACACTTTCTAGGTCGATTGTTTATCAACCATAGCGCATTGAAAAGTTCATCTTCCGTAATTTTAGCTAGATCTGTGCGTTTAGGAAAGAATTCTCTCAGTAATCCGTTGGCGTTCTCGTTAGTCCCTCTCTGCCAAGCACTATAAGCATCCGCAAAGTAAAAAGCGATCTCTTGTTGTTCGATGTCAGAATAACAAGCAAATTCTTTCCCACGGTCAGAGGTGAAGCTTTTGAGGACTTCTT
>NZ_JADD01000044.1 GCF_000518205.1 Hutsoniella sourekii ATCC 700629
ACATGTGTTGTGGTTAAGGTATTAATGCAATATGGTATGTGGAATATGGCTTTTAGCTGTGATTATATACCCACTTTATAAAGTTTCATAAATTCTTCAGCAAAGTTTGTCACTAATTTACGGTCCAAGGCTGTCGCGAGAGTTTCTTTATTAAAATTCGCTGCTTTTGACCAATTATATGAGCCGTGCATTACATAGTCGAGGTCAATTATACAGAACTTATCATGCATCCTGTTATTACCATAATACCCGAACTTTTTTATAACCTTCAAATCAAAACCATTCAGTTTTAATTGAGTAATCATATTCGCATTAGATTCTTCTTCAGAAATAATTAAACGAACATTCAACCCTTGCTCTTTTTTTACAAGTAACTCTCTGTAAATCATATCGTTACTAAACCAAGCAACCGCGGCCCAAATCATAAATTTTGCATCCCTTATACCTTGTATTATTGTATCTTCTATTTCATCAAAATAAACTTCATGTTCTGTAAATTCTTCTGGAGAATCTATAACCATCGGTTTTATTTCTACTCTTTGTAAAGCAAACTCATCAGATTCCTCATAAATATAATCAAAAAGTTGATTAATCTCTTTCCTTAAAGAATTCGCATCATTTAATAAGGGAACCGGCACTCTAAGCTCTATTATTTCCCAATGTTGATAAGAACGTGTTGCAAATGCAAATTGAGGAACAAAATTTATTTTACCTCTTGTGAGTATTTTCAGTAGACTATCCCTGTAGCCTGTCTCTTTGTATGTGTTATCATATTTCAATACATCAAATAACGTTTTTTTAAATGCATTAGCATCCATTAGATTTTCTCCAGTCTTTTAAGCATTCCCGATACATTTATATAACGACTATTCATTTGATTTAATCTTTAATTTTTCTGATAGATAAGGGCGAACGCTTCCCATAATTAACGCTTTTACCTTTCTATCTTGTTTTTCTGAAAGTGGCGACCTTTTATTAAACATGTCAATCAAAAACTGATAGTCTCTTTCTGGATCATAAGAATTATATTGATTCGGTATAAAACATCCATCCTCGTACAGATACTCAATTAACTTTCTAGAAAATAAATCTGAAGAAAACTGAATATAATTACTGTCTCTAAATTCAGAAAGTAATCTGTAAAGTTGTTGGTATATGTCAGTTGATTCTTTAAGGTCCCTTCTTCCAAATTTATTGATACAACTGCTTCCTATAGGCTTCAATTTATTCCCATTATAATTATTGGTAATTGTAAAGAGGTACTTTATATTTTCTTTACCGCAGATACAGCGAGACTCTACTTCTTCATCCAATTCACAATCAACGATAGACCATTCATTCACCGCTTCTTCCCAAATGTCTGAAACTGAATTATTCATTACTTCGGTTATCAAATTAAATCCATAGTCAGCCATATATATTTCTCCTCATTAGTATTTTATTGGAAAGTACTCTTTTCCCAGTTGCCAAATATAACGATCGATATCTTTAAGACCAAATTGCTCCAAGTTGTAATACCATCTAAATTCTTCAACTACTTCTTTGAATCTAGGATCCTCTCTCAAATCTTGACTAGTGAATTTACTAAATTTATCTTTTCTCTTAAAATGCATGATTACCTTTTCAACATAACTATCAAAAATCGGATATTCATTTGGATAGTGATGACTACAATATTTCGTTGCAAAGGAATAAAAATTCTTTACTTTTCCATCATTATATTCTACCAATGCAATTTCGTTAACAAGAGTATCATCACCTAATTTAAGTCTTTCATCTATATTTAAACTCAAAATATTTTTGGCCACTGGGAATATAGAGAAGATATTAGTACTATAAAAATCATTGAGACTCGACGCTTTAATGAGGATATCACTAATATCTTTATTTTCTGGGTAAGTTTCAAAGAACAACTTATTTAAACTTTCTTCCTGTAAAACATAGTTTTCCATTGAATCCCACGACATTAAATATTTTTCTACTTCATCTATAGTCGGTGTCGGTAATTGAAACTCCAATTAAAGGCTCCTTTCCAAAAATTGAACATCTTAGATTACATATACTATACCAGATTAATAAGTGCTCTTCTTGCAAAACAATACAAAAAATAGTTTGTTCTAAAAGAAAAGTTATGGTATATTTTAGCTACAATTAAAAATCACAACTTATCCAGAGCAAGCAGAGGGAATTGGCCCAACGAAGCTTCAGCAACCTACCGATCGGCAAGGTGCTAAATCCAACTCGCAAGAGATAGATGAGTCGAACCCAGTTATTGGCACGACGAATCTCGTTGTGCTTTTTTGATTGAATAAATAACGAGGAGTGGTTATATTGTTACCAAATAGAAACGTTAGTTTACAAGAATTCATGGGGAAATTAGATGCTCTAGATGTCACACCGCACTTAAGGTTTCGCCGTACTCAATCTGGAGATCCTGACGAGCATGATTGGATATTTTTAGTGTGTCGACAAGAACCTAAACGTGGAAGCCATATTGGAAGAACATGCACTTGCTGCAATGATAATTCAACTATTAATGATTATGAGAGCTTTAAGGAAAGTATGAGCGAGGAGCACTACAATTCTATCTTAGATTTATTATTTGATTTTACTTACACTGACGTAGATTATAAAGCTTCAAGAAATTAATTTGATTGAAAATAAAGAGAGTCACAGCACCATGCTTCTCATGCACAGTGCCTTAACTCTCTTTATTGTTTTACCTCAATCAATTCACCGGTTTTTAATTCAACTTCTACATAGTCGTCGTGGATGATTACTTTGTTAACTAGCCGTGTTACTAGACTTTCTTCATACTCATCGATATCAGCGTGAGCTGACTTCAAGAATGCTTTAATGTCCGCTAGACGCTTCCGCTTTTCTTCTCGACTAGCATTTTCTACTAAAATGTCTTGCTTTACTTTTCGCATGGCTTCGAGTTCATCAACGATTCGGTCATGCTCCTCATCACTCAGTCTTTCTAACAACATTTTTTGGAGTTGATGCAGTTCATCCTCGATATCATCAAGAGGTTCATCATATTTTTCATCTAGTACATCTCGAACAATAGCTTCAATATTTTGGATAGCTTTGCTCTTATCTGTCATAAACTGATTTATCGCCTCAATGATTATGTGATGCAACTCATCTTCATTTATTGTTCTTGATTCACACTCACACAGCTTTTCTACTCTTGTCGCGCACCGCCAAACATAAGTCTTTTGTCCCTTGTATGTCCAGGTGATGCGTCTATAAATATCGTCGCATTTACCACATTTTGTAATACCTGATAATGCGTACTTTCCTTGATAGAGGCGTTTCTTTTTCTTCTTCCCTGAGTAGAGATTACTTCTTCTTGCTTTCTCTTTTTGAGCTAAGTTATAAATTTCTTTAGAGACAATCGCTTCATGGTTATCTTCAATATAATATTGAGGAACGCTGCCATCATTAGGTACTCTTTTCTTAGTTAAGCAATCAACCGTGTAAGTTTTCTGCAACAAGGCATCTCCCATGTATTTCTCATTAGCGATAATTCGATTGATATCGTTACTCGTCCATTTCAAAATTCCTGTAGCAGTCGGCACTTTATCTTCCATTAACTCTCTTGCAATGATGCCCGTTCCTTTTCCTTCTAGGTATTCTTTAAATATCCGCTTAACAATCCACGATTGTTTAGGATTAATAATTAATTTGCCTTCGTCATCGACGGTATATCCTAAGAATTTTTTATGGTTGATAAATACTTGCCCCTCTTGATATCTGTACTGAAGGCCCATCTTGATATTCTTACTAATGGATTCACTTTCTTGCTGCGCGAGAGATGCCATAATAGTAATGAGTACCTCACCTGTAGAATCTAAAGTGTTGATATTTTCCTTTTCAAAATATACTGCTACACTTTTTTCTTTCAACTGTCGAATGTAATTCAAACAGTCAACCGTGTTTCTAGCAAACCGCGAGATGGACTTGGTAATAATTAAGTCTATGTTCCCTTCCATGCATTCATCAATCATTCGATTAAACTCTCGACGATTCTTAGTATTTGTTCCTGTAATTCCTTCATCGGCAAAAATATCAACCAACTGCCATTCAGGATTCTTGCTAATATAATTAGTGTAGTGATTTACTTGGGTGGTAAAACTCCCGGATTGTTCTTCACTTTCAGTCGATACTCGACAATATGCCGCGACCTTCAGCTTGGTGTTTTCTTCCCCAAGTTCATCACTCTTAACTTTTCTTCTTGCTGGAATGTAGGTTAATTTTACTTTGTTTTGGCTCATTCAATCACCTCAATTAACTGATAATACTGTTCTGCTTCATCCCAGGGATTCATCTGGCTCACTTTGTTGCTTTTCCACTCAAAAGAAGTTTGTATAATCATTACACTTTCTCTCGGTTCAAAGTTTCTTCCGAGTTGATCCCGTCGCTTGCTTCTTTCCTCTTGAGCTTGTTGGTATATTTCTTTTGGAATAATCTGAGGGTAACTTTTAGTGCCTGTATAAATTTTATGCTGGAGGATACGTCCAAGGGAGCCATGATGCTTAAGGATTCCAGCTTTCGTTCCTGCTGTTTTTATCGCATCCCCTAATAAGTAATTCTGGTATAAGTTCCTTATCTGCTCTGCTTCAATGTCATTCACTTCTATTTTTCCGTCGACCATTCGATAGCCAAAATAGATGCGGGCCATTATATTCTCACCTTCTCTCTTAACCGTAGTCCACAAGTTAATTCAAACACAACTGAATCTCGACTGAACACATGTATTTTTTCTACGAATTGCTCTAGTAGGGTCGCATCATAACAATCAAAGTATTCTCTTCTATTAACAACCTCATAAAGTTCTTTCAACGCTTGAAGTTGATAACTATATTGGTGCTCTTGGGTTTCGATACGACGCAATTGTGCTAGTAGTTTTTTCTTCTCCTGCTGTAACGCTGTTTCTTCTTTATGATAGAAAGTAATATCAACCGTTTTCGAGTTCAACAGTTTTGATAGTGTATAAAGCTTATCTTGAATTTCTTTTAATTCCATTTCTAAGTCCTTTTGGCTATTACTAGCTTCAGAATCAGATGTCTCTAACTTTTTAATAGTATCTTGAATAATCTCCTTTCGTCCAAACACTAATTTGTTTAATAGCGTAACAAAGGCTTCTTCCAGATGCAGTTCTTTAATGAACTTAATGCCGCACGACTCAGCACCCATTAAATGATTGGAACATGTCCAGGCTATATAGCTTTGGTCATTAGTATAGTGAGTGCGCCGTATAAAACTCACACCACAATTCTGACATTGAATCCGACTCGTGAGGGGATACCTGTTAGTATAGACTGTCGTATCTTTATTACATATTCGTTCCTTGCGCTCGTCTAGCAAAGTTTGAACTTGATTGAATACTTCTCGAGAAATAATACTTTCATGACTTCCTTCGATATAAAGCAAATCAACATCGTAGTCATTCCAATGTCTCTGGTAATTCTCATCCGTGAAGGTTTTCTGAAATAAAGCATCCCCTATGTATCGCTCATTCTTTAATATATAGAGAACAGAATTATCTCGCCACTGTCTGCCTTTTTCAAGGTCGATTCCCATCTCATTCAATCGTCCCGCAATCACATAAGCCCCGTCCCCTGATAAATACCAATTGAAGATATCTCGAACTATGTTTGCTTTCTCCTCGTTAATAATCAGTTGGCCTTCATTAAGGTCATATCCAAACGGTGCAACAGAATGTCTGAATGTACCATTTTCAACTCGTTTCTTAAAAGACCATTTACTATTTTCAGAGATTGATTTCGATTCACTTTCTGCTAATGCACTCAACATCGACAGTAATAATTCACCGTCCATCTGCTGAGTGTTTAAGTTTTCTTTATCAAAGTGAATGGCGATACCCAACGTACTTAATTCTCGAACAGCTTCCAGGCACTCAGTTAAATTTCTAGCAAAGCGAGAAATAGACTTTGTTAGCACCAAGTCAATTTTTCCGTTACGACAATCATCTAATAAATGCTGAATGCCTTGTCTGTTCTGCATGCTTGTTCCTGAAATACCTTCGTCGGCATAAATTCCCACAGGTTCCCAGTCACGACGCTGTTTAAACAGTTCTTGATAATGCCTTTCTTGAGCATCAAAAGACTCAGTTTGCGCATCCATTGCAGTTGAGACACGTATATAAGCTGCCACTCTCTTCTTCCTCTTTTTATTTACTTTATT
>NZ_JADD01000045.1 GCF_000518205.1 Hutsoniella sourekii ATCC 700629
GCACTCACTGACTCGGATTTTGATTGCGATTCACTTACTAGTGCGGACTCAGACTGTGACGCACTCACTACCGCGGAATCGGATTGCGATCCACTTACTACTGCGGACTCAGATTGTGACTGACTCACTACTGCGGACTCAGATTGACTTGATTCAATAACAGCTGAAGTTGACTGAGATTGGCTTGTCTCAATTGCAGCTGAAGTTGACTGAGATTGACTTAGTTCTACAGCTGAAGTTGATGCCGAAATACTGTTATTATCTTTTGTTACATTGATAATAACATTTTTATTATCTTCACTGCTATCTGGATAAGTGACTATCACCAGAATAGAGACTTCTCCATCCTTTGGTCTATTCGGACCTGGTGTAAAGGAAACCTTTCCGTTTTCAGGATTAATAGTTGCTGTATCTCCAGTGTCTGGATCTTCCCAATTTGTTGTACCATTTCCAAAGGTAAATGTTGTACCAGCAGGTGGTGTTACATAATCTTCAGTCGTTGATCCGGCGTCTGGATTGTTAGGATCAGTAATTTTCTTACTAAAGGTCGGTTTTGAAACAGCTGGAATTCCTGAACCTGATTCAGTACTTGCTGGTGGATAAGATGGTTCGTATATCTCATTGTCTTTAGCAGTGATGGTAATGTATGCAGTAAGGAAATCTTCTGAATTATCACTATAGGTAACAATTAATGGTACAGCAATTGTTTCACCGGCTCTATCTGCAGTTTTTTCAGCGCTAATAGAAATTGATCCATCATCATTCAGGGTCACATCACCAGTCAACAGAGTGGTTTGAAAATTCTTAACTGTTGGATTAGCTACTTGCCCCTCTTTAACGAATGTTGGCGCTGCTATTCTTCCTGCTTCGCCCTCTTTAACGGAGATATTGTCGTATCCCGGTTCGAACTCTTCGTTCATATAGACTTTCTCCCATTGAGCATATAGGGTTGTAGAGTTTTCAAGAGGAGTCGTAGATGTTACCCAGTCACCTAATCCATTTGCCTCTGTATTCCAACCCAAGAAACGATATCCATCACGGACTGGATCTTCTGCCATGTTATTGCCTAAACCACCATTTTGATAGCCTGTTTCAGTTGAGAAATCTTCACTCTTAGGCACATCAGTTGACTCAACCTTCGTTGTATTACCTTGAGCATCCGTTTCAGCTCTAGGTGCTGCATAAGTCATCATTCTAGCAGTTGTATTTGCGCCGTGATTAAGATCAAAGGCAACCTTAATTAATACTCGGCCGATTGCTGCATCTGAACTGACAGAAGTTCGGATAGCTTCTTCTCCATCTTCAAGTGCTCTCGCCCGGTCAACCCCACTTGCACGATAATTATATGAACGTGCCAATAATGGAGAATCCTTAGTCACCCGGTCAGTTTCCGGTATAGTGTATTCAAATTTATAAAGTCCCTTACCAGCTTCTGGATATTGCTTACCAAGAAGAGAATAGCTAGCTCCTGGTTCAGCTGTATCTTTAGAGAAGGTTGTAACGGTTTTTTTCTCTCCTGTATTCGCATCGACATAAACAATCTCTACCATTTGGTCTGGCTGATAAGTATAACCTGTGATGACCTTATCCGTATCATACATGTCGAAGATAGCTGGCATATACTGAGTACGGTTAAGTAAAGCAGAAGACTGACTCTCAGTCCCGATTAGTACACGTGGTGCAAAGGATGTTTCTGCTTGACCAGGATTCACTTCAGCGACTTTAGTACCATTGATATAGATTTCTGCTCGGTTATCAACTAAGTCTCCACCTTGACCAGTATAAAGCTTGATATCCGTTCCAGCAGGAACCTTGATATCGTAAGGCATGGTATAGGTATAGGTCTTCTTATCACCGGAAATTTGGAAGTCGTAGCGGTCATATACGCCGCGAGCTCCAGTTGAATTAGGATAAATGCCCAAATGACCAAAAATCGGTGCGTCACCAATCTTCATAGCTAAACGGCGTGCTGTATCACCAACATAAAGATTATTAGAAAGAGATAATCCGCCTGGATTTTTATTATCGACTGGCTTGGCAAAGCGAATTTCAATCTTATCACCAGTTAGGGCTGTGCCTTCAGCAGTCGTTTGAACATTAACCCGATCAATCCCCTTGTCAGCAGGTGTTTCAATAATATAAGACGAATGAATATCAACGTTGACCATTTCTGGCTCAACACCAGATTCCGTAGTTGGATATAGTTTCTTAAGGCTATCAGAGTCAACGTTTAAGGTCGTTAGAGTAAAGATTTGATCTGAAACCCGAGAACCTAAATTATCAGTAAACCCGTCATAATCTTTCTCAGTATAAATAATTTGACCGGTTTCAGCGTTTGACTTGAATCCATTTGGAGCATAAATAACATAAGCCATATTACCTTCAACATTTACCTGGTCGCGGGTAAATCCGGTTCTGGCATTGTTTGGATTAATACCTGCTTGGGCCCCAGATGTCTTAGAAGGCTCCACATAACCGATAAATCCTAATTCATCTTCCTTTAAGGTATCTAGCAAGGCTTTATCAAAGGCTAAACGGTGGGCAAAGTATTGGCCATTTTGTTGCTCATTCGTACTATTCGTAGCCGATTTCATAATCTGGCTAGCGATGGTTAATTTATTTTCAACCGGATTATAAGACACGTTGTTCTGAGATAGTATAAATGCTGGCGCTTGGTCAAAAGATCCAACTTCTTGTAAGAATGGCGAAAGCCCTTCCTTGAGGTTGGTGTCTGTTGTCTTAGGAATAGCAGAAGCTGATGTGTAAGAGCCGTAACCTGTGAGTTTGATGTTAGAATCAGCTGTATTCCCCATTGTCTTGGTATAAACATTATTATTAGCGTCCAAAATTCGTGATTGAATGGTCGTATCAATTTTGTCTAAAGCTGCTCGATCAGTATTTCTTAGATACAATTTGATAGGTGTATGCTGTGAGTATGCCCCTTGCAGCATATCCGATATGGTCATCATTTTATCTTGCGAGGTGAAACCATTAGTGAATCGGTGACGAACATTATTTTTTCCTACATAGTAGGATTTGGCCCAATCAATGCTCTTAGCTAAATCATCCGAAATCCATAGGTTGACTCTGTCCCAAGCATTTGCTGATCTCGAAAAGAAACTGTAAACCACATCAATAACTGAGTTGCCATTAGCACCTTCGTGAGTCCCTTTATAATTCAATTGTGCAGGTGAGAGTGGCTCAGACATATTGTTGATCACACGCAGATTTTGTCCCGGTGCTAATTCCCACCGAGTCAGTCCTTGGCCTGCTACAGAATCTTCAAACCAGTTAGGATCAAGATAATATTTCTTACCTGTTTCGACATCTTCAAAGTAACGTCTACCATCTGTATCCTGGCCGGGAACAAAAATCTGATCCTTTGAGGCTTTCACATCAGAAAGGATGTTGTTAACCTGATCGATAGACTCAGCTGCATCTATTTTAGCTTGAATAGCCTTAACATGTTCAGGATCAGCCTTTTGGCCAGCTGCTAGCGCATTGGCCTGTCTATCTAATTCAGCTTTTGCTTCATTTTTTCCAGTTTCTTTAGCTGAGGATAATTGTGTAGCTAATTCCTCTTTCTCCGCTGGCGTTAGCTCTTTTTCAATCGCTGCATCGGGATTAGCTTCTTTGACCTCATTGAGAATTTTCTGAATCTCTTCGGAGCTGTTAGCTTTATCAATTCTAATCTTATATAACTGAACTTCTTGAGCAGAGATACCCGACTCCTCAATCGTTTCTTTAGCTGATGCTTTTAAGTTAGCAACTGCATTGTCAGTTTGAAATGCAGTTGCTGGCTCATTAAGAGCAAAGAAGGACAATGATGATAAGTCTGCTTCTGAAGGGTTCTCTAGATTATCCCCACCTTGTGGCGCATCAATTGCTTTTTCAGCACCGACAACATCCTGCTTCTTATCCGCTTCCCTCTTGTCTGCACCTGTTGTATTGATAGCGGTAAGGGTTCCAGCAGTGGCAACGTTATTAATGGTTGCTACTGGATCAACCTGAGTGGTATCCACTGTTGAATCTTCCTTGTTCAACTCGGCAGATGCTTGACGGTCGGTTGACAGAGGTGCTACTTGATTAGATGGATCATTAGCGGTTGACTCCTCAGCAACTTCAGCCTTAGGCGCTTCAGTAGTTGCTGACGGTGCAGCCGACATTCTTCTAGCTTCTTCTCGACCAGCATCTGTTGCAGCTCGTCTCGGTGCTACTTGGCTGTCCTGAGGAGTGCTTTGAGATTCAAGAGAATCACTAGTTGCTTTTGCGGATTCAGAGGTTGAATCAGCGATTGATTCAGAAGTAGACTCAGATCCAGATTCTAATGAACTTGAAGCTTGAGAAACCGGTTCCTCCACAACTTCAGAACTTACTGGTTCTTCAACAGCCGCTTCAGATGCTTGAGCATCGCTAGCTTGGGAAGCTGGCACTTCTGTATCTAAGGTTGCTGAGGTGTTAGTGGCTAAGTTTCCTTCAGCCGCTTCCGTCTCACGTTCAACAGGTAATTCTTCTTGGGCGAAGGCTGTTGTAACTTGAGCTCCCCCTAAAATAGCCCCAATCGAAGCAGCTGTTCGTACCATATTACCCAATGTACGATTATGAGCTTCTTCTTCCAACTCGTTAATTGCTTGAATATCATCTTTAGAAATAAGTGGCAAGAGACCAATGCGTGTCATGCAAGATGT
Source organism: Hutsoniella sourekii ATCC 700629 (assembly GCF_000518205.1). Taxonomy (GTDB): domain Bacteria; phylum Bacillota; class Bacilli; order Lactobacillales; family Aerococcaceae; genus Hutsoniella; species Hutsoniella sourekii. Next base: position 4,689 of record NZ_JADD01000045.1, read on the forward strand.
TACCCAGTGCTTACCTGACTTATGTAGTTTGACCCGGGACTTGCGTTCCGTTTCAATTGGTCGTTTATTATTTTTTCCTACCATTCAGATACATTCCCCCTTTGATTTATATGGCATTAAACACAAGGTGTCATCATTTAGACAATTCGTTCAATATTAGAACATGATGACATTTTGGTTAATGTTTTAAGTATACACCATATTCAATATTTAATTCAACATACATTTTGTATCAAATCTTTCCACCCTCCGGAACTTTTTGAGAATTTAACAGATAATTGATATTATAATAATAAATATATTGATAGCTGCTTGCTAAATAACTACTATATTTGTTGCTCTATCAACACTTACATTCAATTCAGCTAAACTAAATTTTCAGTATTATTTTAACTTTACAATTGTGTAACACACTTAATAAGATTGAATTTCCCCTCTAATTGTCATTATCTTTTGATTTTGAAGATATTTGGGTGTGATATTATTATAGTTTTTATTTTTCTACTATTTTTTACACTTACTTTAAATTCTTATTTAGAATATATATTTTGGATTGTAAGATCCTAATATTTCTTGTTTTGGATTCCTCACTATTAGATCGCTAGACTTGTACCAATTATTTTTCAGATTTTAGAATCATTAAATAAAACGAGTTAACGACGATTTTCTTATTTTTATATTAGATAGATTGTAAAATTAATTGCGACAAACAAGAAAACTCATAACAGGTTCGTGTAAAATGTTAGTAACCACAAAAACACACACGGAGGACCTGTTATGAGCTACAAACATCTTACCATAGAAGACCGTTCAAAAATAGAAGTACTTTATCAGGAGGGCTATACAGTGTGTCAAATTGCCCAAGCCATTGGGCGGCACCGCTCAACCATTTATCGTGAACTTAAACGTGTTCAATCAGCTAGTTATGATGCTCAACTGGCTCAAGATAACGCCACTGAGCTTAAAGCTCTTAAAGGGCGTCGCCCGAAACATACGCCTGAGTTTATTCAAGATATTCGAACAAAGTTAGAATGGACTTGGTCTCCCGAACAAATCGTGGGACGCTGCTA
>NZ_JADD01000046.1 GCF_000518205.1 Hutsoniella sourekii ATCC 700629
TCATGAATGTTGAAATGAATAGCTACATCCTGATAAGAAGCGCCGGTCTCCTGCTTAAATCTTAATACATTCAGTTTAAAATTCAATGGATAGTGTTTGTTTGACTTCCTTTTCTTAAGCCCTGACGGGCCTTCCTCTCGAAACTGAGCTACCCATTTTTTGACTAAGGAAGAACTGGAAACGTCATATTTTTTGGTCAGTGACTCGTACCCTAACCGACCTTTTAAGTACTCTTGTACAATTTGTAATTTAAATTCGTAAGAATATTTTTTGGACATAAAATAACCCCCAAAAGTTAGATTTTTAACTCTAACTTTTGGGGGTCAGTACAGCTTTAGAAGCAAGTGGTCGTTTTTCAGGTCCTATTAAAGTTGCCATTGAACCGAGTCAAAAGTTTTGGCCAGCAGAAGATTATCACCAAGATTTCTATCAGAAAAATCCTGAGCACTATCAGCGATACGCTAAGGCTTCTGGTCGTCAGGATTTTATTGAAAAACACCGTTTGTAAAATTAAAAAGTAGCGAATTCTTGATTGAATTTGCTGCTTTTTTTCTTAAGTAGATTGACAAGTTCCTTTAAGAAGGCGTATTATAGAAGAGTTCTCAGAATCAGATTAGTACTGTCGGAACTGAGAGCGTAGGAAGGAACTGACATAGGCTCTCACATCCGTTCTGAATTAAAGTGGCCCCAGAGAAAGAATATGTTAATAAAATAAAAAATAAGGCCGGCTTAGCTCAGTTGGTAGAGCATCTGAATCGTAATCAGAGGGTCAAGGGTTCGAATCCTTTAGCCGGCATTGATATTTTTTATTTTTTTCAACTAAAGATATTGACTTCTTCTAAGAAATTAGTTATTATGAAATCTGTTGTTAATTAAGACTTGTTAGCTCAGTCGGTAGAGCAACTGACTTTTAATCAGTGGGTCGCAGGTTCGATTCCTGCACAGGTCATTTAATGCTTGATTAATTAAGCATTCTCTTAAAATTTGAGACCAATTTCGCGAGCTTAGCTCAGTGATTACTGAGAGCGTAGGAAGGAACTGACATAGGCTCTCACATCTGTTCTGAATCAAAGTGGCCCCGGAGAAAAATATGTTAATTAAATATAAAATAAGGCCGGCTTAGCTCAGTTGGTAGAGCATCTGATTTGTAATCAGAGGGTCGAGGGTTCAAGTCCTTTAGCCGGCATCTAACACACGTATTGTGTGTTATTTTTTTAACAAAAAATAAGTTTAAAGTTTCAAATAGGGTAGGAGTTATAAGGATGAAGAAATTATCGGTTATTCAAGCTTTTTTAATATTTGCGATAGCTTTTTTACTAATTGTCGTCTCTCAATGGGCATCACAATTTGTATTTTTAATTCCATTGTTTAATGAGAGTGCTGATCTAGCTTTTGAAATTAGTAGTCTGATTATATTTATGATACTTTATAGCATATTATTAAAAGTTTTGGGGACAAATCATCTTCTCAATCGTCAGTTATATCTGTTCCGTTTTCAAATTGAGTGGCTAATCCTAGCTATACTCCTACCTCTTGTCTTATTGGGGGCTACATTTTTCTTGGTCCCAGGGGAGTGGGAAATTGGTTGGCAAAGGGATCAATCAGTTTTTTATCAAATCCTATATCTTTTATTTGTAGATTTTATTGGTGGTGCTTTACAAGAAGAGTTAGTCTTTAGAGGCATTGGCTTGGATTTATTTAGTGCGTCTTTAAATAAATGGTTGGGAATACTATTGCCGGCCACCTTATTTTCAACGATGCATCTAATTAATAAGCCGTTGGATAATCAATCGATGATCTTATTATTGGTATCAGGTTTTTTAGTTAGTGTGATGTTCTCACTGATTGCCTATGTTGAGGAAAGTGTTTGGGCATCTAGTCTCTGTCATATTCTACTAAACGGTATTCCATCAGTGATTTATTTTGTCAATCCTTCTGTGGAAACAGAACTGTCCTATGCTCCTATTTATTATTTGATGCGGTCTAATAATCCTTATTTAACAGGTGGAGAATATAGTCTTTTGACATCCGGGACTGCTATTATTCTCTACCTGATCGTCATTTATTATTTCTATCGCCGGGGGATAAGAAAGAAGCATTTCTAAGTGACTTGACTGTGAAAAAGCTTGCCAGAGAGGCAATTTCGTGATAACGTTTACTTAGAAAAGGATTAGGAGGGATGATTGAAATGACTGCACCTTATAAGAAGCTACTCGTTGCTATTGATGGATCACCTACATCAGATTTGGCTTTTAAAAGAGCTGTTGAATTAGCAAAAGAGTTTGAAGCCCACTTGGAAATAGTTCATGCTGTTGAAGATTTGACAACGGCTTCACCTCATGATGAATTTAGAGCGGTCTTGGATATTTATCGCAAGAAAGGTCAAAGTTTATTGGCAGATTATCAAGGCCAAGCAGAGAAATTAGCTTGCCCGTCTTTTGATTTAGAGCTATTGATCGGGGATCCTCGCTTCCAAATTGTTAAATACGCCAAAGAACAAGATTGTGACTTAATCCTAGTTGGTTCGACTGGTAAGGGTGCACTTCAAAAAATGTTGATTGGATCCGTATCAGACTATATCACTAAGCATGCCGCTTGTGATGTGTTGATTGTCCGTCAATAAAAATAGGGTCAAGGGAAGTTCCACACTTTCCCTTGGCCCTATTTTTTATGGGAGCTATACATAGATCATTAGGCTTGATTCTGGATACGATCTAATTCTTCTTGGGCTAATTGAATTTGTTCTATTAATAATTGAGTATCAATTAAATGATGGTCTTTTGCTTGTAAAGACTCTTTCTCATACATATGATTAAGTGTCTCTTGGTAGGTAGCAAATAAGTCTTGAGTATAACTATCCACTTTACCTAATGAAGAGTAGATGGTAGAGATAATACTTTGGCAGGTTTCAATTAAATTCAAATATTTTTCCTGATAGTCCACTTGTTGGTCCACATTACGGCATTCGGCTAAGTAATATTGACCGATATCTAGTATTTTTTCCCAATTTTTTTGCTCATTTTTGGCTGATTGGCTATCTTGTACAGTTTCTCCAAGCAAGTAAGATTTTGAGACACCTAACTTGTTGGCTAAATTGGTCAAAGTATCATTACTGAGATTTCGTTTATTATTTTCAAGTTCGCTAATATAATTTCTAGACAGCCCGATGATTTCACTGAGCTCTTGTTGAGTTAACTTTCTTTCTTTGCGAATTGCTTTAATTTTGTCACCGACAGTCAATTTGTCGCCTCCTTATATGCCTGCATTTCATGATAGGTCGACATAAGTATAACATATTCATATGATGTCGACAATAGCGACATATAAAAAGTTGATCGTCGCCAACATCAATAATCTTAAGAAAGTTTCATTTATAAGTTAAATCATAATTTTGATAAATCCGTTGATTCCTGAAACTTGGGTAAATTCACGAAGAAATATTGAAATTCTTGAAATAGCATTGAAATCCTACTGTAGCAAAGTTAGAATATAACTAGCTAGAAAAGGAGGAAAATGCTATGCATTCCTTAAAGCGAAGCACTATCTTATTGATTGTGGTAATGGGCCTTTTAACGCCCTCAGTGGTTCTAGGACAGGAATCTGTCCCTGTAGTGGGAGCCCTGTTAAGTGATCAGGTTGATTCTGATGAATCGGTCACTATTCGGACCGCTTTTAAAGAATTAGCTGGGATGACTGATGAACAATTAGATCAGATAGGCGATGCTCAATTATTAGAGTTAGAAACTCGCGCTTTGAAAAGTGATTCTTACAATGAAGAAGTAATGGAAATTTTTTATGAATTAGTCGTGGCCAAACCTGACTTATTCACGGAGTACCAGCAAGGAATTACTCACGCAGCGATCATTGACCAAGTAGTCGCCCATCAAGCTGATTATCTTGGAAACATTCAGCAATTGACCATGGCTCAGCTCTTTGAATTAAAAAGGCAGACCATGAATGATACTGATGCCAGCCAATTGATTGCATTGGCCCGAGAAAGCTATCCAGATGTTTTTTCTGAGCCGATACAAACAACAATCATCGAGCCTTCTGAAAATATACTGCCATATAATAGAGAAGAAAGTCGCTCAGGTCTTCTTGGACTCAAGCAAGCCCTCTTAGACCAAACGCCAATGAGTCGCCAGCAATTGGACGCCTTACCAAAGGAGAGGCTAGAAGCAGAGGTTGAAGATGCATATGTAGCAGGGTTGGGTCATGATTATTTGATGACTTTATATCAATCCTTAATAAAAGATTATCCTGAGATCTTTGAACAGGTGACTCGCCATCAAGAGCAGGACCAGAAAAAAGATCATAGCACAAATGACCAATTGGATCGAAAAAGTCTTCAAGCTAGCTCTAGTCAAGTGGCTGAGAACGGGTCAGTGGAGACGGATAAGTTAACTGCTTCTAATTTAATAGAAGAAAAAAATCAATTAAAAGAAGAAAAGGAGTCAACGACAATGGAAAATATGGTGCATACATTATTACCGGCAACGGGTGAAAGTAATAATTTAATTTTAATGGGCTTGGCAGCTCTTTTAATTATTGGTGGTATTTATTTAGTTTACCGTAGCCGTAAATAACAAAGTATCGCTTAAACTCTCCTTTTGGAGAGTTTTTTTATTTGATAGATTGTAAAATTAATTGCGACAAACAAGAAAACCCATAACAGGTTCGTGTAAAATGTTAGTAACCACAAAAACACACACGGAGGACCTGTTATGAGCTACAAACATCTTACCATAGAAGACCGTTCAAAAATAGAAGTACTTTATCATGAGGGCTATACAGCTAGTCAAATTGCTCAAGCCATTGGGCGACACCGCTCAACAATTTATCGTGAACTTAAACGTGTTCAATCAGCTAGTTATGATGCCCAACTGGCTCAAGATAACGCCACTGAACATAAATCTCTTAAAGGACGTCGTCCTA
>NZ_JADD01000047.1 GCF_000518205.1 Hutsoniella sourekii ATCC 700629
CCCCTCCTGCCGTACTCCAAATAAAAATGCACGTAGAGTCAAGGTTAATTCACGATGGTCAGCTTCTTCCCGGTGCTCATAGAAGTAAGCGACTGTAAACAACAATGCTAATTTGGCATGCGGGTAAACGGCTAGTTGTTCACTCGTTTTACATCGAGCTACATCCAAACAAAGAGCCGTTGCTGATGCCATTAAGTTTTCAATTAATCTATCATCATGGTCATCATCTACCCGCAAATAGCCTTTAACTTCCTCCAAGGACAGCATTAAGCTGCCCCACCAATTTTCAGAATTTGTACGGCTTCTGGTAGCACCAATTTACCATCCACACGTTCTTTCGCTACAAATCCAACCATGCCATTACCAGCAAACAACTCTTTCAACTCTTGGAATGAACGAATACCACGGTCGCCAATGTTATAGTAAGAAAAATCTCCAAACGCGATTGCAGGTTCTCCTTTAGTCACTTCTGGTGCAAAGGCTGAAGTATAAACTGGATAACCTAGTAAGCGATCTGGTTCTCCTTGTTGATATGATTGTTGCCAGATATAAGCACCATTGTTATCTTTGAGTTTGCGAACTAACGCTAAGGTCGCATCATTTAAGATAAACACTGCGTTCTTGCGGTATGGACGCTTTAAGGCATAGACCAGTGATAAAAGTTCATCTGATGTGATTTTCTCATTTGTGGTTGTGACACCCACTTCACCGCCACCTTCCGTCGCAAAGATTCCTAACGGCTTGTTGACACCATCGCCATTTAGGAAAGCTTCTTCTTCCGCATTGGCCAATGCTTTAGAGAATTGGTCCATGAGATGATTTTCTAAATTAAAGGCATTATCATAGAGTAATTCTTCGGTCACTTTGATGGCGACATGTAATTTATGCGCATCTAATACTACTTGGTCAAAAGTAGCATCACCAAAGGTTAAAGCTTCTCCTTCTTCAATCCAAGCAGCTGCTGGCTTAGTTCCCGCAATGTTAATCTTATGTTCTCCAGAAGTCTGAATAACTGTACCTAACTTACGCAGGATATTCTCTTCTTCTAGGCCTTGAATCAAGCGCTCGTCATATTCTTCCGGAACCAAATATCCACCTTGTGTATCAATTCCTTCTTGCAAAACATTCGAAACATTTCGGAAATTCGAACGAAAAGCATTTAACATCGCTTCTTTGTATTCGTTTCGAGCTCGACCTGTTTTTTCTGATTCATTGACGTTTCCTGGCATAGAAGTTAATGGTTTCGAAGTTGGTTGTGCTAACGATTGATCCATTTGTTTCTCACGCTCCATTCGTTTAATTTCACGAGTATAGTTTTCAATTTCTGCTTCCATTTGAGCATACGTTTTGTGGTCTTCGTCAGACATTAACCCTTTTTCGTCACGGTGACTTTCTACAAATGACTTTGCTTGATTCCAAGTTTCATTACGCTGTTCTATTAATTTTTGCATCATATTAATTACCCCCATTGGTTTTTGATAGTATCTAAGCGACTGACTAACTCTTTGGCAGAAATTGCATGACTTTCTTTCACCTTAGTTAAAAGTGAATTGGTTACTGCTTTTCTAGAAAACAACATTGTTGGTTTTGATTCGTTGTAAACATAATCAGATGGTGTTTGAAGCACTGAATCACAGAAGCCTAACTCCATCGCTTTCCCTACATCCATCCAAGTCTCAGCATCCATTAACTGTGAGAGTTCATCTCGTGATAAACCAGTCTTTTTCTCATAAGCATTGATAATTGAATCCTTAAAAGAAGCCAACATATCGATGGCCTTTTCCATTTCAACATGATCACCAATCGCAACCGTCATCGGGTTATGAATCATCAACATTGAAACAGGACTCATAAATAACAAATCACCAGCCATCGCGACAACCGAAGCAGCTGAAGCTGCGATGCCATCTATCTTTATCGTGACATGCCCGGGATAATCTAATAACATGTTATATATCTGTGCCCCAGCAATCACATCACCTCCAGGTGAGTTTATCCAAACAGCTATATCTCCTTCATCTGTGTATAACTCCTCGCGGAACAACTCTGGAGTCACATCATCCTCAAACCATGATTCTTCCGCAATCGTCCCGTTCAAATAGAGTGTCCTTGGTTCCTTTTCTTCTGGTTCTTTCCAATTCCAAAACTTTTTATAATTCACTGTCTACTTCACTCTCCCTACTTTGATAAAATGACCCGGCTTTTTCTAAAGGCAACATATTCCCGTTGACTAGATATAAGTCCCCGCCATCTTCTTTTGAAATTAAATCTAGATTTTCTAAGGTTCGTATATCATTTGCTGACATCCAGCCATTTTGTCTGGCAGTAGCATACCCGTTCATACGGCTTTCGTAATCTCCTCGAAGTAAGCCATCTACATTAAAGCTAATAAAATAGGAAGGTTTATCTTTCTTAGAAATTAAGGCGCGATTCATTGCTTGTTCCCAGCGAAGTACCCAGGGGTCTAAGGTGTATTTAACAAACTCCAACGATTGTTGTTCAATATTAGAAAAACTCGACTTCTCCAAGTCACCAACCATATGAGGTGGTACTCGGAAAATTCGAGCTATTTCAGTTATTTGAAATTTTCTTGTTTCTAAGAATTGAGCTTGTTCAGGTGAAATCGAAATGGGAGTGTACTTCATCCCTTCTTCTAGCACCGCAATCTTATTAGAATTACTTGATCCCCCAAAGGACTGCGACCAAGAATCCCTCACTCTTTCTGGGTCTTTAATGATACCAGGATGTTCCAACACACCGCCAGGCTGGGCCCCATTTGCAAAGAACTTCGCTCCGTATTCCTCAGTAGCTAAAGCCATCCCTATAGCATTTTTAGCCATCGCAATGGGTGAATATCCAATCAAACCATCGAAACCTAAACCGGGAATATGTAACACATCAAAATCGCTTAACTCCACTTTCCCATCTTCATGATAGTATTCATAAATGATTTCTTTAGTCAGATTATCTCGTTTTACTTTCATCTTATTTGGCATTAAAGGGTAAATAGAGACAACCTCACCTTTCCCATTACGAATGACTTGTGCGTAAGCATTTCCCCACAATAACAAATGAGTCATCAAGGTTTCACGAAAGATAAACGATGTCATCTCGGGATTGGGCTCATCGTGTAAAATAAAATATAATGGATGTTCCTTTGCTTTTTCTTTGTTTCCATCCTCATTACTTGAATACAAATGAAGTGGCAAACTGGCAACCGATTCAGCTAGTATTCGCACACAGGCATAAACTGCCGTCATCTGCATTGCCGACCGTTCATTAACATTCTTCCCTGCTGAACTATTTCCAAAATAAAAACGGTTACTAGGTATTGTCTTATTCTCTACTGGACTCCGTATTAACTTCGACCATAATTGCTTGATTGGATTCATAAGTCACCTCTACCCCCTAAATTAAAAATAACCCTCGTTCATCATAAACCGACTCCACTTGATTCAATCCGTGACGTAAGGATCTGTCTAAAGCCATAACAGTTGCTACGACCCCATCAATTTTTTCTGTCGATTTTTCTTTATCAGGCTTAATATTCCCAGCTGGATCCGTTCGTATGAAAATGTTATCCATCATCCAACGTAAAACAGGATGTCCAGCATGAGCAAATTTCTTCTCTAAAGCTATCTTCATCAATTCTTTTGTAGGTGGGCTCATGTCCTTAAAACCTTGTCCAAATGGAACCACTGTAAAGCCCATACCTTCTAAGTTTTGAACCATCTGGATGGCACCCCAACGGTCAAACGCTATTTCTCGAATATTATATTTTGTGCCTAGTTCTTCAATAAACTGTTCGATAAAACCATAATGAACAACATTCCCTTCGGTCGTTAATATGTGACCTTCCTTTTCCCACAAGTCATAATTTACGTGGTCGCGGGCCACTCTCAAGTCGAGATTATCCTCAGGCAACCAAAAGTATGGCAAAATATAATATTTATCATCTTCATCTTCTGGTGGGAACACCAGCACAAAGGCTGTAATATCTGATGTACTAGATAAATCCAGTCCGCCATAACAGACACGACCTTCTAATTCTTTAGGATCAAATGGGAAAGCACAAGCATCCCATACATCCATAGGCATCCAGCGTACCGTTTGCTTAACCCATTGATTTAATCTTAATTGTCTGAAGGCATTTTCTTCTGCGGGGTTTTGCTTTGCTGATTCACATGCTTGATGAACTTTATCCATCTGTACTGTAATGCCTAAAGAGGGGTTAGCCTTTTTCCAAACTTCCGGATCCGTCCAATCATCTTCTTTTTCAGCACCATAGATAACAGGATAAAATGTAGGGTCTGTTTTCCTACCCTCAATAATATCCTCTGCTTTTTGATGGGTTTCGTAACAAATTGATTGTGTATCCGTCCCTGCCGTAGTAATTAAGAAATATAGTGGTTGAGTTCTTGCGTCGCCAGATCCTTTCGTCATGACATCAAATAGTTTTCGATTTGGTTGCGTATGTAACTCATCAAACACCACTCCATGAATATTGAAACCATGTTTGGAATACGCTTCAGCGGATAAGACTTGATAGAATGAGTTTGTCGGCTGATAAATAATTCGTTTCTGTGAAGTAAGTATTTTTACTCGCTTATTTAAGGCGGGACACATGCGAACCATATCAGCTGCCACATCAAATACTATCATTGCTTGTTGTCGGTCAGCTGCACATCCATAAACCTCAGCACGTTCTTCACCGTCACCACAAGTTAAGAGCAAAGCAACGGCAGCTGCTAATTCTGATTTACCTTGTTTCTTAGGTATCTCAACATAGGCGGTATTAAACTGACGGTGGCCATCTGGTTTAATAATTCCAAACAAATCACGAATAATTTGTTCTTGCCAATCAATCAACTCGAATGGTTTACCCGCCCAG
>NZ_JADD01000048.1 GCF_000518205.1 Hutsoniella sourekii ATCC 700629
CCAGGAACCAACGTTGATGGACCAATTACAGTCATTGTAGAAGACCCAGACTTACCAGGAGGTAAAGTCGAGATTGAAGTTCCAGTTAACGGCCACGAAAAAGGTCGCGATGACAATGGATCAGATGCTAAAGGTGAAGATGTAGCTAATGTAGGTCAAATTACTTCATCAGCTACTAAATCAGATAGTGAATCACTACCAGAGACAGGTGAGGCTAAAGACTATGCCTTATTCAGCGCCGCTGCCTTATCTGTACTAGCAGGACTTGGATTAGTTGCTCCTCGTCGTAAGGAAGACTAAAATAAGTTTATTAAGAAGGTAGACTAACCGAAGCCCTAGGGCTTCGGTTTTTATTAGAACAAGTATTCACTTAAGCTACTTAGGAAGGAGGTAAATTTTGGATGCAATGAATAAGAAGTTAGGTGCTACCCTCAAGGAAATCCGAATCAACCGGCGCCTGAAACAATATGAATTGCCTGGTATTAAGGATTCCTCCTCTCGCATCTCTAAGCATGAAAATGGCCAACAGGTCCTAAGTGTTGAGAATCTCATTAAATATAGCCACTCCCTCCAGACGGATGTCGAAGAGGTCCTATTTTTAGCTAGAGATCAACAAATAGATACCAGACGGGCCCTTTTGAACCGCTTTGATCAAGCTTGGTATGCTTGCGATTTGGCGCAGATGGAAGCGGCCTACTTTGAATTGGATGAGTTTGCCCTAGCCCATCCACACGATTCACTTGTCACTTACTTGACTGGCTATGTCTTCCATTACTTAGGCTTTATGCGAGGAGACATTGATTCTAAGACGCTCTTAACTATCCTAGAGTCTGAAGCCCAAGCCTTTGAGGACCAATTTGACCAAGCCAAGGCTTATTATTTAGCGGATTTGTGTTTGTTGAACTTGGCCTTACGCATGTTGCCCTTGCGCCATTTTGCCGAGTATTATCCAGCCTGCCAAGAACGTTATCAGGATTACTTGCCAAATCCTGATTATCAGGAATATTATATTGAGTTTCTGATGCAAGCATCCTTGTACTGCATGCGGACCTATGACCGGGACCTGGCTAGACAAGTCTTTGCCCACTTGGACCAGCTACCGCCTGAGCACTTGCCTTTCCGGCACTTTATCTATTTCACCGTCCGTCGGGCAATCATGGAAAAATCTGCCAGCCAAATTCAAAGAGGTTTGAAGCTCGCTCAACTCAGCGACATCCCGCTCTTAGAAGAGCGGCTCTCCTTCGAAGTGATGAAGTTCTACCCCGAATACTTCATCAATCAGCCGCAAGTATTCACGAAACTCAACCAACTCCCAGCAACCCATAAGTGGCTGGAAGAACCCTACTGGTTCTTCTAAGACAAGCCTAGCGATGAAATAAGCAAGAAGAGATCGTTATAAAGCTTCAAAAATCAAATATTCCCTCAGCTGTAGTGAACTGCCTTCAGAGCGTACCCGCTCTTCCGGCTTAATTGGCGACTCTCTCCTTAAGCGCCGAAGGCGCGTAAAGGAGAGATGTGAGCCAATTGTCCTAAAACTACTGCTGAGGGAATATTTATTTTTGTTAGCTATTATTAACTTTTCTATTTTAATATTATTTCAAATGCGAAAAAGTTTAACGATTTGTAAGTCTAATCCTGGTGTACTTATTTTTAGCTCCATTTGTTGATTTGTCAGAGTAAGCATAGGTTGAAAAATGTAAGAAAATAAATAGTTTGATTTTACGTTAGATTCGAGCTTTTTGATAATAAAAATGTTACCTAAATCGTCTAAAGGATTTAGCAGGATAATTAAAAATTCCCCTTATAGAACCTTTAGTTACAAAAGTTCTATAAGGAGAAGTATTTAGTATTGGGGTAATTTAATTAAAGGACAGGATTATCAGTCTCTAGTTCAACTTCAATTTGTTCTTCTCCAATTTCAATAATAAGTTTGGCGGCGGTATCAAGAGGTCGCTCAAACTTATATGGAATTGAATAATCATAGTGGGTAATCTCTTTGTCAGTGTCAGCATCATTTTCAATTATAGTTTTGACAGTCGGTATTTCAAGCTGGCCCTCTAACTCACGTGGGATATTGTTGTATTCTGGTTTTAGCTGAACAGGTTCTTCGTTATTACCAGCTGTATCAGCTTGATAAATATTTAATATATTTTTATTCTGCAAAGCATCATCTAAGGTTTCATTATAATTATTATAACCAAGATCAATTCGAACATCAATTAAGAGCCATTCATTATTATAACGAATATTACCAAGTGTGATATAAGGATAATAATTATCGTCCGTCTTATAAATATTTCCTTCATCGAGATTGGATCCAAATTGATCAATAACGCGGACCTCTCCAGCTGAACTTTCATCTTCTGAAAGATCGCTATTAAAGGATTGGCTACTTAAGCTAGTTTCTTCTTGACTCATTTCAGACGAATGCTCGCTACTATCCTCAGCAAATACCGGTGAAGCAAAATTTGAAATCAATGATATCAATAATGTAGTTGTAAAAATTTTATTCATATATTATCTCCTATTCTATAGAGTTCTTTATTATTATAGCATAACTAAATAGTGCTATGCTATAATGTATTGTAATTGGGGGGATTAGATGAAGCATTGTATTTTATTGTTAGCATTAGCAAGTTTAACGTTTTCTGTAGTAAAGCCTGTTCATGCCCAGGCAAATTTTGATGAAGTTGAAAGCCGAATTAAAGAAATTCGAGAGGAAGATTTAGGATCAAATGGATTATTACCTGATGCTTACATGACTTATTTTTTATTAGATCAGGAAGGCGATCAGGTTAGTAAAGTTTATATGATGATAGTCCCTAAGGGATTGCTCCGGGATTATAATGTATCTTATGTGGACACAGAATTTCTTGAAAAAGAAGCATTAAAAGATTCTTTCCTAACGGATGATACCTTGTATCAAAATATTTCAAAGAAGCTACCGGAGAATTTAACTTTGGAAGTATACTTAGCCTTTGATTATCCCGAAACTAATCAGGGGAGTCTAGATTCTTGGAAAACGATGGAAGAACCCATGAAGGTCTTTCGCAATGGGGAGAAACAATCTGATAATAAAGAAAATTATATGATAAATTGCAATAAATACTGCGACAAATTAATTCATCTTTTCAAGTTCGTGCATTAGTATCTCAAACGGCGTTTTAAAACCTAAACATTTAC
>NZ_JADD01000049.1 GCF_000518205.1 Hutsoniella sourekii ATCC 700629
CATGTTGAGACAGTGACACTACTTGAGAAGAAACGTTAGTTTCGCAGAAGTAGATCTCCTACCCATGCACGAATTTCCCAAGAAGACAAGCAGAATGAGCAAGCTGAGTGGCTGAAACATTGTATGTTTAATGGTATAATTCATGAGGGAACAAAGCGTCTTCATAAACGTTGGTTTAGAAAGCATATGAGTCATGTGAAAAAAATATGAAAGTTGGATGTTTTATATGAAGCAATTTATTAAACATTCTCCCTTGGCTTTGGCCAAGTTGATGTGTTTGTGTGAAAACCACCAATTCTAATAAACATATTGAAAGGGGAAGCTTATGGAAATAATTATATCTTCAATGTTAGTTTTTATCTCTACGTCCATTGATTATTTGGTTGTTTTAACGATTCTTTTCTCTACCATGAATACTGGTAAACAACGATCAATTTATATTGGCCAATATATTGGAACGGGGTTGCTCGTTGGCTTTAGTCTCATTGCAGCGTATTTCCTGAACTTTATTCCACAAGATTGGGTGATCGGGTTACTTGGTTTACTTCCTTTGATTCTAGGGATTCGGGCTATCTTCATAGATGAAGATGTAGATGAAAAGGACTTGGAAGAAAAGATGTCGCATAGACAGTCAGAAGTTGCGAGTGTGGTTGCTCTGACCATTGCCCTTGGCGGAGATAATTTGGGGATTTATATTCCTTACTTTACTGGAATGTCCTTCCAGGAAGTCATGGTTGTGATCCTTGTTTTTATCATTGGGATTTTTATCTTATGTTATTTATCCAAACGACTGGCTTCGGTTCCTATGATTGGTGAAGTAGTTGAGCGTTACGAAAAAGTCATCGTACCAGTCGTTTTCATCGGCATGGGTATTTTTATTCTGTTAGAGAATGGTACGATTCAACATCTTTGGTCACTGATTGGATAAAAGTTTAACCACCCTCACAGTTAGTGAGGTAGAACTCTACTTGAAGATGATAGCCAGATAGCCTACTTATCTCATATTTCGTAGAAATATTGATACAACAGCGTTTTGGAGGATAAGAAATAGCCTAAAATTTGCACGTCGAGTGCATCGTATTGATTGAAAAAACTAAGTGATAAACAGCATAAGGGCGGGGTTTCTGGGCGTTCGATGGATGTCTAGGGACCTCGTTTTTGGCTTGGGAAGTAGAAAATTTGACCTAGAAGATGATTTACTGAGGGAAAATAGAGGTTGGTCTGTGGGAACAGGTCGATGGCGTGATACTGAAATAAAAAGATAATCACTCTAATAGTATAATTTAAAAGAAATAAAAAGCCTTGATATAGCGATCTTACTGAAGAGTAAGGAAGCAATATCAGGACTTTTTGATGTATAATACTAAACATAGCAAAAATTTGTGCATATAGTTAGTCAAGAGAATAACCGCTTTAACTTATTGAATAGAACACAAAGTGACGAAAATATAATTATAAAATTGATTATATATCTGAATTTTTATCAATAAATTGATTAACTGATAAATCAAAACTATTTAGACATAAAAAGTCATTTGGGATTATACTCTCAAATAACCCTTGCTCAGAAACTTTTATGATAACTTTAAGTTTGCACGTTTTTGTTTTTGCACTGGAATTCATTATTCCAATAATATCTTCAATGGTTTCTCCTTCTTTTTGAATTCGAACTGGTATGGGTTTAGATTTAAAATTATATTTTAAATATCCATCAACTGCTTTATTTCTCTGAACAATAGTGGCGTCAAGAGATTTTAAGATACTTATTTCAAACTGAGATTTATGTTTATAAGCATCGATTCCTTTTTTCAGAAGATCTGATTCAGATTTTACAGGGTTTTCAAGCCTTTTTTTGGCAATACTTACTGCTTCTTCAGAAATATCAAAACCAATATAATTTCTTTTTAATAATTTGCTTGCTACAGCAGTCGTGCCACTGCCACAGAAGGGATCTAATACTATATCATTTTCATCGGTGCTAATATTGATTATTCTTTCAAGTAAAGCAATGGGTTTTTGTGTAGGATAGCCCACTCTTTCTTTTGCTTTAGGATTCAGAAATGGAATATCCCAAACATCACTAAGCGGAACACCTTTTTTAGGAGCAGCAAGTACAGCTTCCCCATTTTCATCTGTTTTATAAGCAGATTTATTGTTTTCATTTCGAATACGTTCTTGCATAATTTGATCTACATTAGTAGTTGCTGAATATTCTTCAAGAATCATATTAAATTTATATTCACTAGTTTTACTGTACATAAAAATAGTTTGATGATTATTTAATAAGCCTTTTTTGGCATTGGACCATCTTTTATATCGCCAAATAATTTCACTCTGAAAATATTTGGCGCCGAATATTTCATCAAGTATAAGTCTTATATGATGAGACGCGTTTCTATCACAGTGAACAAAAAATGTCCCATCTTCTGTTAAAATTCGTCTTACTTCAAAAAAACGTTTTCTTAAAAATTCTTTGTAATGGTCAATAGATTCCCAGCTATCATCAAATGCGTAAGTTATATTATTCTTATTAGATAGCATCTGCTTTTTTTGTGTGATAGATTGTAAAATTAATTGCGACAAACAAGAAAACCCATAACAGGTTCGTGTAAAATGTTAGTAACCACAAAAACACACACGGAGGACCTGT
>NZ_JADD01000050.1 GCF_000518205.1 Hutsoniella sourekii ATCC 700629
CCCCTTAGTCGCTTGTGATTATAAGGACCCGCCTGTCGTCAATCAGCCTCAAGTTAGGCGGCTTACACCGCAAGAGTGTGGAAGATTACAAGGGTTTTCGGATGGTTGGTGTGATGATTTGGAAGAAATAAATCCTAGTCCTGAAGAACTAAATTTTTGGCAACAAGTCTTTGAAACGGACAAACGAGTAAGAGGACTCAAGCGATCGAAGACAGAAAAACAAATACGGAAATGGTTAGCCAAGCCCCACACAGATTCTGTTGAGTATAAATTATGGGGCAATGGGGTAGCTTTACCCTGCGTGATATTTATCTTACAAGGAATCGTTGAAAATACTTGATATAGAAGAATTACAATTCTAATATGGGATTAACGATAAAACTTGGGGGATAACTGAATGAATAATGAAGTTTTAAGTATGGTATCCAACTCATTGACAAAATATGTCTTCACTCAACCGAATCAATCAAAGATGATAAACATTATTTTTGGTGGTACTTCGCATTTTGATTCATTAAGAGAAGAAATAGAAAGTGAACCTTACGCTTATATTCCCCTTAAATGGGCAATGACTAGTGATGATGACTTAGCTCAATTTGTTTACAGCATGTTTTACAAAAAGGCATCTCAAAATACTGAAGTGTCACTTAAAAAGCAATGGCAACAATTTGAGAACACACCAGATTACTACGCACAGGTTGTGAATTACATGTTGAATAGTGATGATTATCTTTTAGGCGACCGTTATGTCTTTGAAAATGAGAAGCCTAGAAGTCAATTTAGACCAGCTCGGACACAAGACAACATGCGAGAAGAGTTTATGGTTCGACATCAAGAGACTTTCGTTAAACAACAATACTATGCCAGAGTGTTATCCATTGGAAATTCAATGTATCGATTAGTAAATGAATAGCTCCTATGACTTGATTTATAGTCACTCTTGAGTGATATATAGTCCTGGAGGTGATTAAAATGCTAAAGGGACGTATTGCTCAATTAAAAAAGAAGTATCCAATTGGGAGTCGGATTCGTCTGATTAAAATGGATGACTTACAAGCTCCGCCTTTGGGGACGAAAGGAACCATTATTGGCGTGGATGACATAGGCTCTCTATTAGTCAACTGGGATAATGGTTCTTCACTTAATGTGATTGACCAAGTGGATGAAGTAGAGTTAATTAAAGATTGAAGCGTCTAACAGGTTGGTAAACCTTGCTATTGATGTGTTTGTACGGGAATATGGACACAGTAAAAAAAGGAGGAACCTAACCATGAAAAATATTAAAAAACTAGACGCTATCATCGAATTACTAGACTGGAGAAACCAAGGATACCCAATTGACTTTTTAAGTGCCTATATGCTTACGCAAAGGGGCAAGCTTCAGAAACTAAACTTCAACGACATATTAAGAGAAGGTTCGATTGAGGAAATTGTAGAAAGCCTTGAAGAATTTGGCATTGAGGAATTTACGATAACAGACCACTCAACCGCCTTAATGAAGAATTTATGGGAATTTAACCAAAGAGGATATAAAATTGAAGGCATGCTAGAACTTGAAACTGGAAACATGATTTATAACTACAATTCTCGAGGAGAAGTACCAGAAATTAAGAAGGCAATCCTTCTCAAGAAAGTAGAAGTTCAAAGTTAAAATCCACCTTAAAATCACAAATTACTTTATACAAAAAGGAGCGAAAGCTCTTTTTCTCGTACACCACTGACCAAGTGGTTATTTTTTTGCACAAAATTAGGGAGGTGAGAATCATTCGAAAGTTAAAGAATTATGAACCATCACAGTTTATGGCAGATGATTCTTACTACGACCAAGATAGCGCGGACTTTGCAGTTAATTTCATTGAAGCATTAACACACACTAAAGGAC
>NZ_JADD01000051.1 GCF_000518205.1 Hutsoniella sourekii ATCC 700629
AAAAAACCCAGATTTTTATTCGACAAGAATAAAAATGCTGGGTCTTTTGATTTGTTCTAAAGATCAGAGCCAATTTTCTCATGTTCGTGGCCATTAACGCCAGTCCAATCTCATTATGAACCTTATCAATTCCTCTTACATGGAATCGGTTGAACCCTAAATTCGCCTTCAAATGTCCGAATGCGGGTTCCACATCCGTTTTTCGAAGGCTGTATATTAAGCTGTATTCTGGATCTGACAAGAGCTCTCGTTGCTTGGCTTTGTAGTACTCCCACTCCGGATTGATGGTTACCTTCCTAAGATACCCTTTAGGGGTGAGTGCGGATTCGATCAGATTTTGATTGGCATCGGACTTCTCCGCCTGGTACTCTTTGAACTGACGTATATAACCGTATTTATCCGTTCGAGTGCGATACGCATGAAAGTTAAACCGGACGCCTTTGGGATCCATATAATAGTCATCCGATTCGTAGTAATCCCAGTTCATGACCTTTTTTTCATCTTCACGCCATTTTCTACTCTGTTCCTTGCGATAAGTGTTATAGGGGATTAATGGGACTAAATTTGGGAAGGTATCATCTAAAAACTCATAGTTTGGCTGTGAACCGTAACCAGCATCCATCGCGACCACCGAACTCTGTTCAAATAACGTGTGATGGGTCTTCATAAAAGGGATTAACGTTCTTGTGTCCGTTGGATTAGGAAACAGTTGGTAGGCTAGAAAGAATTGATTGCGGGTAGCGACTTGGAGATTATAACCTGGCTTGAGTTGACCATTACGCATCGGGTCTTCTTTCATTCGCATGAAAGTCGCATCTGTATCGGTTTTAGAATAAGAATTACGGGTGCCGAGTCTTTCGTGCTGATTTTGATAAGCCATCGCTTTCGATTGGCGTTCCTTTACCTGCTTGATTCGACTCTTTAGAAAGCGTCGTTCTTGCTTATCCGGATTAGGTGATGGCTTGGGATTGGCTTCGATTTGTTGTTCAAGATCCTGTAATTGGACTTCTAGCACCGTAATGATTTCTCCTAAGTCTTCCACGGTTAGCGGTGTATCTTCAGGGATTGACGCTCTACCGTAATAATCATACAGTTCATTTAACAATGTCACGAGTTGTTGGCGATTCATTTCTTCGTAACGAATCGTATTCTTCTTCCAGACAAAGGTATACTTATTGGCATCTGCCAGTAACTTGGTGCTATCAACAAATACTTTATCATCAATGAGTCCCTGCTTTTTCAGAAATGAGACAAAATAGTCAAAACTATCCGTCAGAATCTCCGATAATTCGTCAGATCGTCTGAAGCGGCAGATGGTCTCATGACTGGGACACTGTTCTTGTGTGAGCCATCTAGCGGGTAAATTTTCTTGTGCAAAGCGAGCGATAGGGCGACTGGTGAAGATGCCTCTTGAATAAGCGTATAGGAGAAGTTTTAATAACATGGAAAAATCATACTCTCTCGGTCGACCAAAGAGATAGGGGTGATGAATTTCTAAGTCTTCAACAAATTCGTGAATGGTCCAGACAATATGATTGGATTCTGGAGAATATTGAGTTGAGAGTTCTAAAGTGAGTTGGTTTATGTTATAATGGTTACACATTGGAGGTAGTCCTTTCTGGATTATCTTTAAACAGAGGGTCCGATCCTCTGTTTTTTAATTTTACTAACTTAATTATACCATAAAGCCCACCAAGAATGTTGATATATCAACACTCTTGGTGGGTTTTAGATTGACTTATCTTACAGCCTC